>CAZRFL010000027.1:0-9022 GCA_964599365.1 uncultured Bacteroidales bacterium | reverse complement strand
ATGGAAACTTCTAATGGCGTCATGGAAACTTCTAATGGCGTCATGGAAACTTCCAGTGACGTTGTGGAAACTTTCAGTCCGATAAAATTTGCAAATAAAAAAGGGTGAAGACCATTCACCCCATTAACTTGAAACACAAAGCACTTTAAGCACTTCGTCCTAATATCCATGAGGCAAATTCACCGTGAAACGCGATCCACGCTCCAGAGTGCTTTCCACCTGAATGGTTCCCAGATGTCGGTCGACAATGGCTTTTACTAAAGAAAGCCCCAATCCGGTTCCGTCTTTTATGGTGTTTTTAATATTTGAAGCCCTATAGAACTCTTCGAAAATATGCGGCAGGTCCTCTTCCGGTATGCCCAGACCCGAATCAGTGACAATGAAACGAAAATCTTTATCATCAGAAAAAGCCTGCAGATCGACGGAACCTCCCTCAGGGGTGTATTTTATGGCATTTTGCAGCAGATTGCTGATTACTTCTTCTGTAGAGGATCTGATTCCGGAATACTGGGGATTGTTTATCACAAATTCGGTAGTGAACTTAATATTTTTGGCCTCAGCCGCCGACCGATTTGTACTCACTGCGTTCAATAACACTTCATTGATGTCCATCAACTCCCTGTCGAATTTGTTGTTCAGCCTCATATTGGTCAAAGCCAGCAATTCGAAGATAAACTCATTGATCTTTTGGGTGCGGTTGTAGGCTTTTTCGATAAACTCCTCGTTTCTGGGATCTATGGGAGCCACATAATGCTTGTACACCACTTCCAGATTGCTTTTGATAGCGGCAACATGCCCTTTGATATCGTGTGTCACACGTTTCACATACTCGTCTTTGATGTTGTCTTTTTCTATCAGATCGGCGTTGGCTTCTTTTAGTTTCTGCTCCACTTTTCTTAGTCTTCCGGCAAGGGAAGAGGTAATATAAACCACCAGATAAGAAGTAACCGCAAAGATCATAAGGGCTGAAAACAAATAGGCCGGATCATTCTGTATCAACGATGAGATGTATTTATTGATAGAAAAATGAGGGATCATTCCCAAATATTCAGTAACAGCAAGAGAAGTAAAAAGTAAAATACCGAATGTGGTATGAATATAGGTCCACCTTTTGGAAAGCAGCATACTACTGATCACCATGTGGAAAATATAGAAGATGATGAAGGGATTCTCGATACCACCGGAATAATGCAGCAAGAGAGTAAGAAAAATAAAATCAGTTAGGATCTGAAAATTGATATTGTTGCGGACCTTAATGAGGCTTTTGATGTCGCGCTTGGTAAGGAGGGCATCCAGAAACAGAAAATAAGCAATGTTGCTTAAAAACAGGAAACCTGCTATTAAGAACAAAACCGGAAAATTCAAATGCAAATGAAAGAACAGTTTTGAGATCACTATAGCCAGCAAAATGCCGCCTACAGCAAACCACCGGATGTTGCATAACCACAGAACTTTTCGGGCGAGATTCTCTGAATCCGGGAAATAGATCATGCAACTTAATCCTTGAGGAGCTTTTTGATTTCCTTCAACAGAACGTCTGTTTCAACTGGTTTACTGATAAAACTATCGAGCAATAAATAGTATTTTTTTCCTTCTGCCGTTGTGTAATCCACCGAAACGGTTCCATCGGCATTCAACACCTTCATCACCTTTTCGCTATCGAAATTTGCCATGCCTGTCATTTCGTTATACATATCTATCATCTGGTTGGTGGCAGCCATGGTTTCAATTCCGGTGAGCATAATGATAGGAGTTGATTTGAACAGGTCGTTGGTTCTTAGTTTTTTATTCAGATCGAAACCGGCGCTGTAGGTCTCCATGTTCACATCGAGAATGATCAGATCGGGGCCAAATCCCTGGGCCACAATATAGCCTTCCATACCACTGTAGGCTACCTTAGTTTCGTATCCCTGCGATCTCACCATTATTTCAATTGCTGTGATAAAATCACGGTCGTCGTCGACCAAAAGAATCTTTTTTGACATTGTCTTAATATTTTTTATTATTTATAATTGAAGAAATTAGAATTTTCCAGCTTTATTTTTTTGAATACAATTCAATGATCTTTAAGATAACATCCACTGCCTTCTCCATCGATTCAACAGGAACATACTCGAACTTACCATGGAAATTATGGCCTCCTGCAAATATGTTCGGACAAGGCAATCCCATGTAAGATAACCTCGAACCGTCGGTACCGCCGCGTATAGGAACCACCACAGGCTCTACGCCTACTTCTTCCATAGCCTGGCGTGCAGTCTCTACTACATGAAATACCTCTACTACCTTTTCTTTCATATTAAAGTATTGATCCTTCATTTCGAGTCTCAGGGTGCCTTCGCCATAGCGGCTGTTCATATAATCCACTACATCAGTAATGAATTTTTTCTTGTGTTCAAACTTTTGCTTATCATGATCGCGGATGATGTATTGCAACATGGCATTCTCGACCGTACCGTCCATCTTCACCAGATGATAGAATCCTTCGTAACCTTGCGTATGTTCGGGACGCTGATGTACAGGAAGCATGGCATTCATTTCCATGGCCACCAACATTGCATTGATCATTTTATCTTTGGCATAACCAGGATGTATGTTGCGGCCCTGAATAAAAATCTTAGCTCCTGCAGCATTGAAATTCTCGTATTCTAATTCGCCTATAGCTCCCCCATCGAGTGTGTAAGCGAAATCGGCATTGAATTTCTTCACATCGAAATGATCCACCCCACGACCAATCTCTTCGTCGGGTGTGAAACCTACTTTGATGGTTCCATGTATTATTTCGGGATGCTGCACCAAATATTCAATAGCAGTCATAATTTCAGCAATGCCTGCCTTATCGTCGGCGCCCAGCAATGTATTTCCGTCGGTTGTGATCAGGGTATTGCCAATATATTCCTTCAGTTCAGGAAACTCGGTAGTAGTAAGTACCAGATTCTTTTCTTTATTGATAACTATATCGTCTCCAAAGTAATCATAAACAAAATTTGGATTTTCAACAGCGCCCGGCATATCGGGGCTGGTATCCATATGCGAAATGAAACCAATGGTAGGTATCTTCTTGTCAGTATTGGCCGGCAGGGTAGCCATGAGGTAGCATTTCTCGTCGAGTGAAATATCTGAGAGGCCCATGTCTTCCAGTTCCTTCTTAAGCACATTAGCCAGGTTGAATTGCTTTTGGGTCGAAGGAGTTGTTTCGGAATTCTCGTCCGATTGTGTGTCGATTTTGATGTACTTTAAAAATCGGTTTAATACTTTTTCTTTCATTTTTATTATTTTTTAACCACAGAGGACACAGTGTTTAAAACAGAGTGGCACAGAGTTTATGTTTTTATTTTTTTTATTTGTTATTTCTTTCTTTAATTAAACCATTGACTTTACTGAGGAATCAGAGTTTAATACCCATTTATTACTCGTTTTATTCCTTCTTTTAATTTTAGGACATTGAAGTTTAATAGCAATCCTACACGACATCCGGACAATTTCAAATAAGTTAAAACCTGAGCCAAATGAACATCGTTCAGTTCTTCAACAGCTTTGATTTCAACAACTACTAAATCTTCAACCAATATGTCAATTCTGTAACCACAATCCAGTTTTACTTCTTCATAAACCAAAGGCAATGTCTTTTCTTTTACAGCAGACAACCCTGATTTGCTCAATTCATAATACAAACATTCTTTGTAAGATGATTCTAACAAACCAGGTCCAAGATTTGAATGTACTTTAAAAGCACTATTCAAAATCTTTTCTGTTATCTGATTTTCTATCATTTCCACTGTGTACCTCTGTTTTTTTCTCTGTTAACTCTGTGGTTTTTCCTCTCTAGTCGTTTTCTTTAGCTCTGAATGATTCCCAGATGAAGTAAGCAATCAATGCTATGAAGGCTACCAAAGCTACAATCTGTGCTCCTTTGGCTCCTTCTTCCCATAGATGTGAATCAAGGTTAACATTGAAGAACAACAGGAAGGCTCCTACTACACCAAAGATAGCCGCGCCTGCAATAAATCCCGATGCTATGAGAATACCACGGTTAGAACGAGCGGTATTGAGTTTTTCGTTTTTGGTACTCTTGTTGAACCAATGATTCAGCAAACCGCCCACAACCAAAGGAGTATTCAGATCCAAAGGAATAAACATTCCGAGTGCAAAAGCCAAAGGAGAAATCTTTAACCAGTTCAATAAAATTGAGATTACAGCACCTATCGACAGCAGAACCCAGCTAACCCCGGAACCCGACATCAATGGTTCAATAATAGCTGCCATGGCATTGGCCTGGGGAGCCGTCATTGGGTCGGTATGTTCGGCAGTGGGTACAAATCCGTAAGCCTTATTTAAAATAAAAATAACTCCTCCTACGGTAGCCGCTGAAACTAAAGTTCCAAGAAATTTAAAGGTCTGCTGTTTTACGGGAGTAGTTCCAAGCCAGTAGCCCACTTTCAGGTCGGTGATGAAACCACCTGCCATGGACAAGGCAGTACAAACAATACCTCCAATGATAAGCGAACTGACCATACCCTGCCATCCCTTCAGACCAACAGCTACCAGAACCACTGAAGATAAGATTAAAGTCATGAGCGTCATTCCGGAAACGGGATTGGTACCGACTATGGCAATGGCATTGGCTGCAACCGTCGTAAACAGGAAGGAAATGATGAAGATGGTTACCAAAGCAACCACTGCCTGCACCAAAGTAATCTTAACACCCAAAATCAAAAAGATAAATACGGCAATCACGGTAAGTAAAAGGAATAACATCACAAAGGACATTTTCATGTCTTTCTGGGTACGTTCTACCTTTACATCGCCCTGTGCTTTGCCACCCACGCCAACAGCAAGTTTAAAAGCACTCACTATAACGCCCGATGATTTGATGATGCCAATGATACCGGCCATAGCAATACCGCCAATACCAATGGGACGTACATAAGCCCTGAAAATGGCTTCTGCCGAAAGCGCGCCGAAAGGATTGATACCTCCGTTGAGGGAAGCCACAATGTTTCCTACCTCATTCACCAGAGGGATAAAAACAAACCATGAAAACAACGAACCGGCTGCAATGATCAATGAAAATCTCAATCCCACCAGGTATCCGAAACTGAATATAAGTGCACTGACGTTGAATTTGAAGACCATTTTAACCTTGTCGGCAAGAACCTCACCGGCGGGAATTACACGGGTAGTGATCACTTCGCTCCAGAGTTTGAAGGATGAGAAACAGAAATCGAACAATCCACCTATGAGTCCGCTCACGATGAGCAGTTTTGCCTGAGAGCCGCCTTTTTCGCCTGTCATGAGGATCTCGGTAGTAGCAGTAGCTTCGGGGAAAGGAAGTTTACCATGCATATCTTTCACAAAATATTTGCGGAAAGGGATGAGGAACAGAATGCCTAAAAAGCCTCCCAACAGCGATGAAAAGAATATCTGCCAGAAATCAACTTGAATCTCAGGATATTTTGCCTGTAGAATATACAATCCCGGTATCGTAAACACAGCACCGGCCACAATCACGCCCGAACTGGCTCCAATTGATTGAATAATGATGTTCTGACCCAGTGCATTCTTTTTGCGTGCGGCGGCCGAGGCACCGACAGCAATAATCGAAATAGGAATGGCAGCTTCGAACACCTGACCAATTTTCAATCCTGAATAAGCTGCGGCGGCTGAAAATATAACTGCCATAATTAACCCCATCACCAGCGACCATGTGGTTACTTCAGGGAACACCTGGTTGGCAGGCATAACAGGTATGTAATCTTCGCCGGGTTTTAGTTCGCGGTAGGCATTTTCGGGTAAACTTTTGGTGGTGGGTTCGAGTTCTGACATAATTTCTTCTTTAAGTTTGTTTTATTAATGAATTTCGTTTTACTAATTCTAGAAATGTTGAATCTGAGTTGCCGGTAAAATTGAAAATAATGACCAAAATTAAAAGAATTACTGATAAGACAACACAGTCTTTATATTTTTCTTATCAACAAACCTAAGTATTAATGTCATTTACAAAATTGACAAAATGTAACGATTGATTTTCAAGCAATCAGCAGTCGAGCGATAGGGGTTAATTCTTTGTCGGATTCTAATGATTACCTTTGCAGAAAACATCCGATATGACCCGTTTGCACCTTTTAAAAGTTCTGATGCTCCTGCTTTCTTTATTTCCGTCTGTTTTATATGCGCAAAATTCTTCCGATTCAACGTCCCACGACACATTGGTGATAGTTGGTGTGGGCGATGTGATGTTGGGCACCATCATTCCTTCACGGGTTTATTTACCTGCCGGAGAGGATTGTTCCAAAGAGTTTACAAATGTGAAAGATATTTTTCAGAAAGCCGATGTAGCCTTTTGCAACCTCGAAGGGGTGTTTACCGATACCCCCAACGGCAAAAAGCCCTGCAACAACGACAACTGCTGGACCTTCGGTATGCCAACGAAATTTGCTTACTGCCTAACCGATGCCGGTTTCGATCTGATAAGTGTAGCCAATAATCATTGCAAGGATTTTGGGGCCACCGGAAAGATCAGCACAGCCAAAGCCCTCGACAGCGCCCGTCTGCATTATGCCGGATGGCTCACCAACCCCTACACCATCTTCACCAAAGACAGCATCAAATACGGCTTTTGCGCCTTTTCGCCCGAATCGGGCAACTGCGACATTCGCAACTATCCAGCGGCCATAAAAATTGTCCACTTTCTCGATTCCGTCTGCGATGTCGTCATCGTTTCTTTCCACAGTGGTGCCGAAGGGCCCGACCATCAGCATGTCACCCGCAAGGACGAAATGTTTATGGGTTATAATCGCGGCAATGTCTACGATTTTGCGCACAAAATGATAGATGCCGGGGCCGATATCATTTTCGGTCATGGCCCCCACGTCACCCGCGGCATCGAAGTCTATAAGCATCGTTTTGTGGCCTACAGCATGGGCAATTTCTGCACCTACAGCCGCATCAGCATTGCGGGTGTCTGCGGGCTGGCCCCCATCATGCAGGTAAGCACCGACCGCAAGGGCCGCTTCCTCAAAGCACAAATCACCTCCACCTACCAATTAAAATTCCAGCCGCCCCTCATTGACCCCGACAAACGCGTACTAAAAGTCATCCAAAACCTCACCAAAACCGACTTTCCAGAGGTGAAGATTAATATTAGTGATGAGGGGGTGGTGACGGTAACACCATGAGTGTTTTGAGTCTTCGTTGAGCATTGAACATTGTTTGTTGAATATTGAGCATTTTTTTAATTTTCAATATTCAATATTCAATTAGCAATTTTCAAGGGAAGGAAACCACGGAGATTTCACAGAGGAAACTTTTTTAGCCCCCCCGCAAAACAGACGTCCTATCGGTCATAAATGTCCCAAAAAGGAATGCCACCAAGGCACCAAGACACCAAGAATCACTAAGAAGATACACCGTGCAGAGGAAAAGTTATAACACAGAGATTCACAGAGAAATCCATCCATCCCAAAACACTAAGAAACACTTAGAATTTATTCTCTGTGAATCTCCTTTTACACTGTGAATCTCTGTGTAACTAAAAAAGCTATTCCACAAAGTTTCACAAAGAAATCCTTCCATCCTTTCCATCATAAAAAATCATCAGCGTAAATCATAAACGTCATATTAAATCAGTGTCTCCTATTCAACGAAGCGGGACAAGCCGATTTTTCAAATATCAACCCCGACAATTATAAGGTTAAAATTCAATCGGTCGGTAAACCCGATATCAGTTTAGTAAAAGAGGTAAATACGGGAGTTTCTGCAAGATTAAAAATAACAATACCTGCATAAGGTAGCTGATAAACATCTATTTGCCATCACAACAACATAAGCTGCCCCCAAATTTAGGGGGCGGTTACTAATATAATAGGTTGCTGAAAGATGGATAA
Organism: uncultured Bacteroidales bacterium; assembly: GCA_964599365.1. GTDB lineage: Bacteria > Bacteroidota > Bacteroidia > Bacteroidales > CAIWKO01 > CAIWKO01. The sequence continues at coordinate 1,136 of CAZRFL010000027.1, read as the reverse complement.
TGGATGCCGTAAGAAGGTATAATGGGTGTCTGAAAGAAGCATAATGAATGCCTGAAAGTGGTGTAATGAATGCCTGAAAGAGGTGTAATGGATACCTGAAAGTGGTGTAATGAATGCCTGAAAGTGGTGTAATGAATGCCTGAAAGTGATGTAATGCATACCTGAAAGCGGTGTAATGCATACCTGAAAGCGGTGTAATGGATGCCTGAAAGTGATGTAATGGGTGCCGTCAGCGTATGCCATCCACCCCTGCGGCTCATGTTTGTCCGATTAAAATGAATGAAGAATTATTAACAAAAACGGTCAACCATTTTCAGGGATAGACACTCTCTCCGCACTTCGGTCTCCGGTCTCCCAACTTCCTAAAAATACTTATCTTTGCACTCTTAAAAATCAACCCCGAAAATGGCTTCCTATCTTTTTGGTGAAAACAGGCTTGCGCATCCTTTGTTTGTCAGGATTAAATCCGGGCGAAACTATTTGCTGCTGGCCGAAGGTATGACCAAAGACAGGCAAACGGGCGTTTGGACCGCTCGCCTGCTGCAGGAATTTGAGAGTCATCCTTTCCTGCGCAAATGTCTGAGCGAGGGCATACGCATCACGCTTACGGGCAACGATATTGTGTTTGTGAGAAAGCGCTGTCGTTTTTGCCGTATCAGGGTTACGCTGGGCAAAGAAAAGTTGAAAAGCCGCCGTTTTTCGAAAAACAAGATCACTTATTAATTTATGGAACTACCTACCAAATACGACCCGAAACTCACCGAAGACAAATGGTATGCCTATTGGCTGCAAAACCGTTTTTTCCATTCAGAACCCGATAGCCGGCCGGCCTACACCATTGTGATACCTCCGCCCAACGTGACCGGGGTGCTGCACATGGGGCACATTTTGAACAACACCATTCAGGACATCATCATCCGCCGTGCGCGCATGCTGGGCTTCAACGCCTGCTGGGTTCCCGGCACCGACCATGCCTCTATAGCCACCGAAGCCAAGGTTGTGGCCAAGCTCAAAGCCGAAGGCATAGACAAAAAAGATCTGAGCCGCGACGAATTTCTGAAACATGCCTGGGTGTGGAAAGAAAAACACGGGGGCATTATTCTCGACCAATTGAAAAAACTGGGCGCTTCCTGCGA
>CAZRFL010000026.1:0-42241 GCA_964599365.1 uncultured Bacteroidales bacterium | reverse complement strand
GATCTTACCTCCAACCGTATCATCACCACCCCCTCGCATTATGCCTATCTGAAGATAGCCGAGGGCTGCGACCGCACCTGTTCGTTTTGCGCCATTCCGTTCATACGCGGAAAAAATGTTTCCTATCCCATAGAAAAAGTGCTGGAAGAAGCACAAATGCTGGCCGATAAAGGTGTGAAAGAACTTATCGTAGTAGCTCAGGATACCACTTATTATGGACTCGATCTTTACAAAAAACGTAAACTGGCCCATTTGCTGGAAAAGCTTTCCGACATAAAACAATTCCAATGGATACGCCTGCATTATGCCTTTCCTGCAGGTTTCCCCGAAGATGTGCTCGATGTGATGCGAAGCCGCGCCAATATTTGTAAATATCTCGACATCCCCCTGCAACATATCAGCGACGGATTGCTCGATTCTATGCGCCGTGCGCTGGACAGCCGAAGCACCATTCAATTGCTCGATAAAATTCGTGCATCGGTTCCCGGCATACATCTGAGGACAGCTTTTATAGTGGGCTATCCGGGCGAAACCGCTCAGCAGTTCGCGGAACTATATCAATTTATCAAACAACAAAGATTCGAGCGCATGGGTGTGTTCAACTTTTCGGCCGAAGAAGGCACTGCCGCCGCTCTGCTCACTCCTCAGATCAGCCAACGAACCAAACAATCGCGATTGAATAAACTGATGGCCCTGCAACAGGAGATTTCTTTTTTGCTCAACGAGGCTATGGTAGGCAATACCTACAAAGTACTGGTCGATAGAAAGGAAAATGATTTTTATGTGGCCCGTACCGAGTTCGATTCACCCGAAATTGATAATGAAGTGCTCATCCCTGCTAAGAAAAAACTGCTCATAGGAGAGTTTTATCAGGTGAAAATTACGCAGGCGGAGGCGTATGATCTTTATGGAGAGGTAACAAAAGCCTGAATCCGTATATCCTAAAAGGATTTTTTTGTTTTCAGCAAATTAATTACAATTCTTGGTGAATACACTTACAGTGATCCTGTGATCAGAATCAAAATTCTTTATAGTTTTCCTTTCAGGTATTTCCCCGTAAACGACGCCTCGCATTTCACCAAATCTTCGGGCAAACCTTCGAAAACAACATAGCCTCCCGCATCGCCGCCTTCGGGGCCCATATCTATGATCCAGTCGGCGCATTTGATCAGTTCCATGTTGTGTTCAATTACAATAATGGTATGACCGTTGGCAATAAGTGCGGTAAAAGCTTCGTACAGCTTGTGGATGTCATGAAAATGGAGTCCTGTGGTAGGCTCGTCGAAAATAAACATGGTAGGTTTCTCCACACTTCCTTTCGAAAGGAAAGTGGCCAGTTTGAGTCTTTGTGCTTCGCCGCCGCTGAGGGTGCTGCAGGGTTGTCCCAGTTTTAGGTATCCCAAACCCACCGAAGACAATGGTTCCAGCTTTTCGTATATGCGGTTGCTGAGGCTGGTTTTCTTGTCGGCCTCGCAGAAAAACTCCAGTGCTTCGTTCACTGTCATGTCCAGAATGTCGGTAATGTTTCTCCCTTTCCAGGTGATGTCCAATACTTCATCCTTGAAGCGTTTTCCTTCGCAGCTTTCGCATTTCAGGTAAATATCGGCCATAAACTGCATTTCTATGGTCACAAAACCATCGCCCTGACATTCTTCGCAGCGCCCGCCGGGGATGTTAAAAGAGAAATAGCCGGGTTTAAAACCTCTCACTTTCGACAGTTGCTGATCGCAATACAAAGCACGTATATCGTCGTAAGCCTTGATATAGGTAGCCGGATTGGAACGGGAGGACTTTCCGATAGGATTCTGGTCGACATACTCCACATTGGTGATGCGGTCGATATCGCCTGTGATCTTCGACAATTTTCCTGTCTTTTCCGAATGTCCGCCATAGATCTTCTTAAGGGCAGAATGGAAAGTCTTTTTAACGAGGGTCGTCTTTCCTGAGCCGCTTACTCCTGTGACTACTGTCAGCACTTTCAGAGGAAACTTGACGTTTATATTCTTCAGATTGTTTTCGTGTGCCCCGTTCACCTCAATAAATTGTTTCCAGGGATTACGCACTTTAGGCATAGGAATAGAGGTCAGTTTGTTCAGATATTTTGAAGTGAGCGACACCTTATCTTCCAACAACTCTTCATAGCTTCCCTGAAACACCAGTTCCCCGCCATGACTTCCGGCCAACGGCCCTATGTCGACAATATGGTCAGCCGTGCGGATAATATCTTCGTCGTGTTCCACAACAATTACCGTATTGCCGATATTGCGCAGCCTTTGCAGCACGCCTATCAGACGGTCGGTATCGCGGGGATGCAATCCAATGCTGGGCTCATCCAGAATGTACATAGAACCTACCAAACTGCTTCCTAATGCCGTTGCCAGGTTGATACGTTGCGATTCTCCGCCTGAAAGACTGTTGGATGCCCGATTCAGCGTGAGATAAGGCAGGCCGACGTCCATCAGGAATTGTATGCGATGAATGATCTCAGGAAGAACTCGCTTGCTCACCTGATGATCGAAATCGCCCAGATGGAGGCTTTGAAGAAATTCCAATACTTTTCCGAGGGGCATAAGTACAATATCTATTATGGACTTGCCTGCAATTTTAACATAAGAAGCATCTTTGCGCAGCCTGGTCCCTTTGCATTCGGGACATACGGTCTTGCCGCGATAGCGCGCCAACATTACGCGATATTGTATCTTATAGGTTTGCTCCTCCACATATTTGAAGAAGGCGTTGATGCCTTCAAAATATTCATTCCCGGTCCAGAGCAATTCTTTTTGCTCCTCAGTCAGCTCCAGAAAGGGTTTATGAATGGGAAAATCAAACTTATAGGCATTTTTAACCAGCTGGTCTTTCCATTCGCTCATCTTTTCGCCTTTCCAGCAAGCAATGGCTTCTTCGTAGATAGAAAGACTTTTGTTAGGTATTACCAGGTCTTCGTCTATACCTATTACATTGCCGAATCCTTCACATTTTTTGCAAGCCCCGAAAGGATTGTTAAAAGTGAAAAGGTTGACTGAGGGCTCTTCGAATACCATTCCATCCATTTCGAATTTATCCGAAAAAGTAGTTTCAGTTGTTTTTCCTGATACCTCAGCTTTGATGATACAGTTGCCCGAACCTTCGTAAAAGGCTGTCTGCACCGAATCGGCGAGCCTGTCCTGATTGGATGAAGTTTCTTTGTCAATCAGTATCCTATCGATAACAATATGGATGCTATCCGCCTTCGAATTCTTTTTGGTGGAGGGTTTGTAGTCTTCTATCTTACACAATTCGCCATTGACACTGATCCTGCGGTAGCCTTGTTTTTGAGCTATATCCAGCTGTTCTGCAATCAATCGACCATGTAGTACGATTAACGGGCATTCTACTAATACCTGTGCTCCTTCGGGCTGGGTAAGAATATGATCTACTACGTCGGAAACATTGTTTTTCTTTACTTCCAGACCGGAAACAGGTGAGATGGTTTTGCCAATACGGGCAAAAAGCAGTTTCAGGAAATCATAAATCTCGGTCGAAGTGCCTACGGTAGAACGGGGATTATGGGTTTTTACCTTTTGCTCTATGGCAATGGCAGGAGAGATGCCTTTGATATAATCTACCTCTGGTTTGGGCATACGTCCCAGAAACTGACGGGCGTAAGAACTGAGACTTTCTACATAACGACGCTGTCCTTCGGCATAAATGGTGTCGAAAGCCAGGGATGATTTCCCGGAACCGGAAAGTCCTGTGATGACAACCAGCTTATTTCGGGGTATGGCAACGCTTACATTCTTTAAATTATGAACGCGGGCATTTTTTATGATGATGTATTTCTTAGGACTATATGAGTCAATATCAGTAGATTCCATTAAAGTTTCCTTAAGTCGAATGAGGTGGTGTGAAATTTTCTTCAAAATTATGAAAATAAAACTTGCTTTTTGGTAAAATAATTTCGTATATTTGCATTACAATTTCCCAAGAACACAATTTAATTATCAATTCGTCGTTAAAAATTTATTGTTTAACGTCAAAAACTGGAGGACTGCTATAGATTACACATTTACCTTGAGCTAATTCTTAAAAAAAGGAGGTAAATATGTCGTTGCAGTTAACAACTGATAAGCAGTTAATTGATAGTTATCTGGCTGGTAGCCATTCAAGTCTCGAAGTCCTTATCCACCGTCACAAGAAAAGAGTTTATTCATACATCTATATGGTGGTGAAAGACAAACATCTTGCTGAAGACATATTTCAGGATACTTTTGTAAAAGTTGTTAATAGCCTAAGGTCGGGCGCCTATAATGATACGGGCAAGTTCCTTCCTTGGGTGATGCGCATCGCACATAATATTACCATTGATCATTTCAGGATTTCGAAACGTATCCCTTACGTGCATAATTCGGAAGAGAAGGATATTTTCGAATTTATCCATATCCTGGAACATTCTACTGAGGACAAGATGGTGATTGACCAAATTCATAAGAATGTAAAGGCCTTGCTGGAGTTTTTGCCACCCGAGCAAAAAGAAGTGATCATCATGCGTCATTATTATGACATGAGTTTTAAAGAAATCTCCGAAGAAATAGACACGAGTTTGAACACCGTGTTGGGGAGAATGAGGTACGGGCTGATCAATCTGAGAAAAATCATAGAACAGAAACAGCTTGTGATGACGCCATAGGCAAGGGTTTTCCAGAATAGGGAAGATCAACGAAAAATTATTTTACTTTTTTTTCAAAACTGCACAATATTATTTTGTGGGCTGCGTTATTGATTAAAACTAACAATTAATGCTGCCTATGAATAAAACCTTTACTCTAGAAAATTTATTACTTTACGCTTACGGGGATATAACAGAATCAAAAGAAAAACAAACTATCGGACATGCCATACGCAACGACAGTACTCTTTACGAAGAATATCTGCAAATAACGGATGTCAGGCAAATGATAGAAAATAGTTTTACAGACCCATCAGACCAGGTAATAAACAGAATTATTTCGTACTCAAAAGCGCTTGCCGAGGTAGATATATCAGAGCCGGAACTGAGGCTTGTAATTCAAAACTAAAATTAAAGCTCCTGTGTGGAGCTTTTTTTTATATTTGTCATTAAATCCGTTTTATGTTAAAGCTTAAAGACAGGTATGATTTTTTTGTGGAATATTTCTCGCTTCACCAACCAGAGGCGGACACAGAACTGGATTATACCGATCCGTATGAATTGCTGGTGGCTGTAATTCTCTCAGCCCAGTGTACCGACAAGAGAGTGAATATGATCACTCCGGGATTTTACGAAAGATTTCCCGATGCACAATCCTTATCCGAAGCTGACCTGCCTGAGGTCTTCGAATTGATCAGAACCTGCTCTTATCCTAACAATAAGGCAAAGCATCTGATAGGCATGGCCCAAATGCTGATTCGCGATTTCAAGGGAATTGTTCCTGACGATATAGATGAGCTTCAAAAGCTGCCCGGTGTGGGACGTAAGACAGCCAATGTGATTGCTTCGGTGGTTTACAAAAAACCGGCTATGGCTGTAGATACTCATGTTTTCAGAGTGGCAGCACGCATAGGATTGACAAAGAATGCCAAAACTCCTTTGGAAACCGAGAGACAACTGGTGAAACATATTCCGGAAGATAAGATAGCCGTGGCCCATCACTGGCTGATATTGCACGGCCGATATATTTGCCAGGCAAGAAAACCACTTTGCGGTCAATGTCCCGTTTCTTCAGTTTGCCTTTATTACGAAAAACACCCATTATGATACCAGATTATCTGAAAGAATCGCAATTCGCGATCACCATATGTGATGCCAAGGGCATTATTATCTACATGAACGAGAAATCGCAGAAGACTTTTGCCAAGTACGGCGGAAACGATCTGATAGGTAAAAGCCTACTGGATTGTCATCCCGAGCCTTCGAAAAGCATGCTGAGCCGAATGCTTAAGACTCATAATGAGAATTCTTATACCATAGAAAAGAATGGTACCAAGAAGATCATCCATCAGACCCCATGGTTTGAGGCGGGTGAATTTAAAGGATATGTGGAGCTATCAATAGAAATACCTTACGAGATGCCCCATTTTGTCAGGAAATGATCTAGTGCAAGACCATGATCTTCTTGATGCAACTTCCTTTTTGATTAGCTATCTTTATGAAATAAGTTCCGGCCACCAGACCTGATACATCCAGTTTCATCGTTTTGGAGGGAACCCTATTTTCCGTATTCTTCACCAAAGCTCCTACTACATTGAAAACCGTAATGCTGATCTTATCGGTGTTTTTGCCGGTAAAATCAATATTAACATAATCATTGGCAGGGTTGGGGTAGATGTTGAAATCCTGAGAGATATCTGTTTCGGCTATTCCGGCAAAATTATTTAAAGCAGCTTCCCAAATACCTCTGCCATAGGTAGCAGCCCTGATCTTTCCTATAGAGTAATTAATTTCAAGTTCGCGTATACCCACATTAGGTAGGTCGGTATTGTAAGCTATCCAATTGCTCATGGTCGAATCCCTGAAAAAAACTCCTATCTCTGTACCTACATACAAAGCATTGTTAGCATTTTTCTGAAAAGCAATACAATTTAGGCCCATGCTGGTAAGATTTCCCGTGATATTGGTAAAAGTGACTCCTGCATTTTTTGAAGCAAGCACCTTATCGGCACCGCTTGAAGTTGCCGTTATCCATATCTTGGCTGCATGTTCCGGATCAATGGTGATTCCGGTTATGTACTGACCGGGAGCAGCGTTGTAAGAATGCCAGTTGCTGCCACCATCGGTTGTTACATAGAGCATGCTGTTGCGTGAAGCATAAATGTAATTGTTGTCGGAGGGCGAAACTACCAAATTGTTGAGATTTTCGCCACCGGTAAGATTAGTGGATATGGGTGTCCAGGAAAAGGCTCCGTCTGTGGTAGCAAATACTTCCTGGTAACCGGCCCAGAGTTTGTTGCCGTTGGCAGGATCCATCACATAAGGCGTCACCCAGTTCCCGTCAAGGGTATCCACGGGTCTGGCTCCGTTGAAGTTGTCGCCCCCGTCTTCTGATTTCAAGATACCGCCTCCCTGATAAGATACATAAATGGTGTAGGGGTCGTTGTTGTTGACTATGGCTTCCATTCCATCGGCTCCGAATACATGGCTCCATTGACCGTTGTATAATAAATTGGAACCAACATCCTGAGCTCCGGCTGCTATCTTATAAGGTTCGGTTTCGCAACTGCCCATGCGGTAAAATTGGCTTATGCCCAAACCATTGCTCAGATCGACCCAGGAACTGCCATGATCGGCTGTGTAGAATATGCCGCCGTCGCTGCCGCAATACAAGGTATCGCCATAGAAGTTCAGGGAGTGTATGTCGCAATGTATATAGGTGTAGGGTGTTCCGGTATTCCACATGGTGTTCACGGTAAAGCTGCTGCCTCCGTTGTTTGATTTCCATACATTCACACCACCTACGAATACTTCGTCAGCATTAGATGGCGAAACGGCCAGGGCCAGATCGTACCATGCCTGCCCCGAATCGTCGCTGCCATCTTCGGCATAGCCTAAAATGTTGGGTGCATTGCAACGTGCGGTGAAGGTTAGTCCGGCATCGGTGGATCGATAGACGCCTTCGAAGGTATTGTCGGGGCGAGAAACCACCGCATACACATAGTTGGCGTTGCTTTTGGTCACGTCCATTTCTATGCGTACCGTATCGCTGGGTATGCCATCGGTGATCTTGGTGAAAGTGTTGCCACCATCAGCCGATCTGACAAAAAATGAACCGCTGCCATAAATTACTGTGGTGTCGTTAGGTTTGTATTTCAGGTCTTTTACTTCACTGCTATTGTATATTAATTGCCAGGTGCTACCTGCATTATTCGAGAGGTAGACACCCTCGTTGGAGGCGGCTAATATTTTATTTGGATTCAGAGGGTTGATCAGGATTTTGTTGAAGTTGCGATAATCAGGCGAAAAATGCATACCGGTAGCATTCCATGTGGAGCCTCCGTCAGTGGATTTATAGATTCCCGTGCCTTTGGTATCCCAGGCATCGCGGTCGCCGGTGCCTATATAAATAATGTTGTGATTGGTAGGATGAATGGCAATGGCTGAGGTACCCAAAACCGCCATGGTATCGAAGGTAGTGTTCCACGACATGCCTCCATCATTGGTTTTCCATATTCCTCCCGAAGGCGCTGCCACATAGATATTATCGCGGTCCTGCATATCCACAGTTACGGCGTTCAAACGGCCGTTGCCGGGATTATAGCCGCTGAGTCCGTTGGTCCATGAGGTTAATCCCAAAGGAAGCCAGGAAGAAGCTGCTTTCACTTTGTTATCCACAGGGGTTTGAGCCAGAAACTTCTTGTATTCATTGAAGAATTTCAAAGGTTCAGGGAATTTGCCATCGGGATAGCAGCGGGGCTCCATCAGATATTCCCAGCGTTTGAACTGCTTGTAGCCCTTGCTGCGCACAATGGGCCTGTCGCCCCAATATTTGTAAAAAGCTTTCTGAATATCATAAAAACCGGCCTCTGTTTTGGTTTTTTCCAGAAAAGGAGGTTTCATCCAGGGTTGGGCCGAAACTTGTGCGTATAAACAAATGATTACCAGGGTGAGGATTATAGTGAAGAGCTTTTTCATACGTGTTTATTTGTTGGCAAAAGTACGGATAAAAGCTTGTTGAGTTTTGGTTTGGGGAATTAATTTTTTCGTCTCAAAATTATTTTGTGGTGAGGAAAATGCGTATAACTTTGCATCAAAATTCTAACAAACTATTTTATGTCAGGAAAAACCTATGCAGAGAAAATTTTGGGCGCCGATTGCGGCAGCATCGTTTTTAAGAAGCCCGATATAGTGCTTTCGCACGATAATACAGCCAGTATCAATGCCACCTTTGCCAAGATGGGAGGCGAAAAAGTGGCCTTTCCCGAACAATTGCTCATTGTATTGGATCACAACGCTCCGCCTACCAATGCCAAGCTGGCCAACGATTACCAAAAGATTCGCGATATTGTTGTCAAACAAGGCATCACCAAGTTTCATGATGTTGGCAAGGGCATTTGCCATCAGATCATGTCGTTGTATGCCCGTCCCGATATGATAGTGGTGGGCAGCGACAGCCATACCTGCACCGCAGGAGCTTTCAATTCGTTTGCGGCCGGTATCGACCGTACCGAAACCGCCGGTTTGTGGAAACAAGGCGAAACCTGGTTCCGCGTTCCCGAATCTGTAAAAATAACCCTTACGGGAAAACTGAATCCGGGCGTTTACGCCAAGGATATCGCGCTGTGGATCATCGGAATGATGGGCAGCGACGGGGCCGATTATATGTCGATTGAATATCACGGAGAAGGAGTGAAGTGCCTGAGCATTTCCGATCGTATGACCATTGCCAACCTGGCTTCGGAAATGGGTGCCAAGAACGCCGTGTTCCCCGCCGACGAAATTCTGTGGGATTTCATAGGAAGCAAGACTGCCGGAACCTGGGCCGATGCCGATGCTCATTATCTGAAAGAATTTACCATCGATCTCAACCAGCTTTTCCCCGTAGTGGCTGCTCCGCATCATGTGGACAATGTGAAAGCCGTTTCGGAAGTTCAGGGAACCAAACTGAACCAGGCCCTGATAGGCACCTGTACCAACGGACGCATTGAGGATATCCGCATTGCTACCGCCATTCTGAAAGGCAAGAAAATTCCTGATGGCTTCCAGCTTTTGGTGATTCCTGCTTCAATGGAAATTTACAAACAAGCCATGCAGGAAGGTCTCGTTATCGACCTGCTCAATGCCGGCGCCAATTTCCTTTCGCCATCGTGCGGACCCTGTCTGGGAACAGGGCAGGGGATACCCGCCGACGGTTATGTGGTGATATCCACGGCCAACCGTAATTTTATCGGCCGTATGGGCAACGAAAAAGCTGAGATATATCTGGCTTCGCCTGCTACTGTGGCTCATTCTGCTCTGAAAGGCGAGATCACTGATCCGCGTGGTGTAAAAGCTGCTGATAAATTCCCTTACGGCAAAGAGCAAAGCCATACTCTGCAGGTGCAGAAAGGCGACCAGCGCTACGATAAAGGCGTTTGGGGCTACGGCGATATTGACAACATGAATACCGACCAGATGTTTGCCGGCAATCTGACCTATAACATCAACAGTTCGGAAGGCGATAAAATTATGCCTTATCTTTTCAAAGGCGTTGACGAAAGTTTTGCTGAGAATGTGAAAGCCGGAGATATCGTTATCTCAGGTTTGAACTTCGGATGCGGCAGTTCGCGCGAGCATCCTGCAGTGGGATTGTCTTTTGCAGGAGTTCAGGCAGTGATATGCAAATCGGTGAACCGTATTTTCTATCGTTCAGCAGTGAACCAGGGATTGCCTATTCTGGTTGTTCCCGAAGCCGTAGAAAATTACAAAGTAGGCGACAGTGTTGAGGTAGATATGGCCAAAGGTACCATCACCATTGCCGGAAAAGCTTATACTTTCAACGCCCTTCCCGGAAAGTTAATGAATATTTTTTCAGCCAAAGGTCTGGTAAACTATGTGAAGGAGGCCGGGAAATAGTAGATAGTATTTAGTAAATAGTATCTGGTATTTAGTATATTGAAAAAGGCCCGCAGATTCTGCGGGCCTTTTTTTATTTCAAATAATTCTTATCCAATAATTATAGAGGATGGCCCCGTCCAGGGTCCGTTGAGCTTGGGATAGCGGATATTGATCCAACGGCTATAGAATTGCATTTTATATCCCAAATATTCCAGACCGGGTTCCATATAAAAACTGGCTCTGGTACTAATGTGTTTGGTGGTTCCATGTTCGGCATTAGCAATAATTATCCCCGGAATTTTCTTTCCATTAGCATCAAAATTATAAGGAAGATCAATGCGGTAGGCAATTTCCACTGCGTCGGCTCTGGGAGGAAGGCTGGGCTTACTGGAGTCGGTGGTAGTACGGCACCTGAATCTAATCCTGCTTCCCCCGATTAGTTTCGCCATAGTCCAGCATTTTTCACTGATCTCCAGTTTCGGTCGCGAACGCTTGGTCACAGGGGCGGCAATACGCAAAGCCTGACGATCAGTAATAGTAATATTGGCACTGCCATTCATTCGGTTCAATAAAGGACGGAAGAATTCAGAAAAATCCTTCATCACCTGCAGGACATTTTTTCTGGTCAGGACATTTTTTTTGTCCTTATCAAAATGCAGGTCCCAAACGCCGGGATGCTCAGGATCGCCTGAGGTCCATACCTGTTTAAAATGGCTCAGTGTTACCAATTCTTCAGCAGTCATTCCCAATATTATTCCCCGCATAAGGGTAGTTCCTTCATTAACCTTATGCAGATAGTTATTCACGTTCTTCAAGTGAGCATCGAATTCAGGAAGTGTGGCAGGTATTCTTCTTTGTTGTTTCATAACCTTACAATGTTACTTTGTCAATTTCTATTCCCATTTTCAGAGATGAGATGGCTAATTCAGCAAAATAATTTACGGAAAAGAGAGGATGTTTTTCCCTTCCGGAATTTCCATTTTATCATTTCTGAGAATGCTATGGCAAATATACAAAATAAGTTTTCAACTTGAAACAATTTAGTAACAAATAATTTCTACACAGTAATAAAGCATTACAAGTTAGAAACTAATAGAAACCAGACAGTTTATATTTATAACAATACAGATATTATTAGAAACAAATTAGAATCAAATAAAAACAAAACAGAAAATTATAGAAACAATGTAGTAAATAATATAAACAAGATAGTATTTACTACAAACAGTCTTATTTTTCATTGAATTCCCGTTCTTATTTCTTATGAAAGTATTGTTATTAGTGAGTTTTAGTGATTTTTTAGTTATTAGAGCATAAGCACATATCATAAGATTACATGGCTAAATCCTAACTCTAAAATACGAATGGCAGATAGCAAAATGCTTATTAACAAAAGTGGGTTAGCTGTTCATAACAATAGATCCGCCAATTTGTAACTTTTTGTTCCGAAAGTTGTCTTATGAATAAGTAATCAGTTTTTGACAGTTTGGGAAAGGAAAAGTACCTTACCTTTCGGGTTGAGTTCATCATGCGGTAAAAAGTGTAAAAAGGGTAGTTCGACATCCTAATTACAACCCTTTTAGGGTCGTTTTTTACCGTTAACTTAATCAAACCTGCCGTTAACTTAATTATGGATGTTTTGCTTGCTTTTTTTGACTAATTTTCGTACCATTAAATCAAAAGCTATGAAAAAGACAATTTCTCTTATGATCATTTTTCTGGGGTTGAGTCTTATTACCTCAGCTAAAAACTTTACGGTGAACGACCTTCATGCATTGCCCGGCATGCCTTTGTTGCACGACGACGAGACCCCTCCCTCATACACCGCCCAGAGAACGGGTTTCGATAGCGCTTATGCCATGATATTCGCCCAACTGAATGCCGACAGCATAGAGAGCTATATAAAGCAACTGCAGCGTCAGGGACATCGCTATATGTATTCGCCCGGCCAAAAGAATATTTCGGTTTGGGTGAGTCGCAATCTCAGCATCACATACAGTTCGGCCAATCACGATTCCGTTCGGTTGTCCTATTCCAAACCTGAGGGTGGCGTACGAATTAGCATGACCTTAAAAAATAACTGTGCCATTACAGAAAGCCGTATGTTGTCGGCTCACAGCATTCCGAAAATCATTTTCCATCCGGGTCGCAAAGCTCAGGCGGCCCCTCATAGCAGCTGTATGGTCAGGGATAATATTCATGCAGCCAAGCTGTGTATGGCCGGAATGACGCACACCCTAGCCTTCTGTTTGGCTACTACAGATGTGTTCCATAGCTTTGTGGGCAATCCAAATGAAATGTTATCAGTTTTTTCGCTGAGGAGCGAAAAAACTGATGTTGCCCTATGGGTTATGAATAGAAAAATGCTTGGCTAAGGGAGTATTCCCCGTTTGCCGTAAAGCTATTGAGACGACTTTTCAGCGATCTGTGCAAACAGATAGATCATCCCAAAAACGAGCAGCAGACTGCCCAGGTAAACTGAAATTAATTGTACGCTTGTCATAATTCAGAATTTATTTGTTCAACCTATTATTTGATGTCAGTATTTCTTTTAAGCTCGCTCAATATCATCCTTATCGATAACTCAAAAATCAGCCGCAGATTCACAGATTTTCCTAATTAAGATGAATTTCACAGATTCCCTTCGTACTATTTAAAAATGAAATTTTTAAATAGTACGCTCTGCGCAAATTTTTCGCTAATATTAATCTGCGAACGGAGCGTAGCGACCTCACGAAGACCGCTGAAATATAAAATAATCTGAGTAATCTGTGGCGGTTTAATTAAAAAAATTGTGCGAAGCAAATCAATGATTTTCATAAATTGATCAGCGTGTTCATATAATAGAATTTTCTGACGCAAAAGGTGCAAACAAATTGTGTGCCGCACCAAGGTGACGGAAAAAATGGCAGAAAATGATTGAAACTTCTCTACTAAAGAAGCTCCCCAATACTGCTGCATAGCTTGAAAATGCTATTGATTGAACAGTTCGTTCAGCTTATTGAAACGATAGTCAAAAATGGTTTTCAACTGCCTTTTGATGAACAGAAAATTGGCCAGCCTGCCAAAAATTCCAAAGGGAGCTTTGTAGTGAACGATATCTGTCATTTCTACGCCCCCATCCACTGCTTTGATAAAATGCAGGTGATGCCATATCTTATAAGGCCCCACACGTTGTTCATCCACAAAATACTCCAGATATTTCACATGAGTGATCTCAGTGGCCCAATACATTTTAATTCCCAGCAGAGGCTTGACATAATATTCTATGATCTGTCCTGCATACATCTTATCGGCCTCATCTTTATTGCTGATAATGTCGAACCCCATGCTCTTAGGAGTAATGACCGACAGGTTTTTGGGCGAGCTGATAAACTGCCAAACAGTTTCCATATCGCTTTTGATAAACTGTTTGGTTTGCAGGGTATGAAGCATTGCTATAATCGCAATTCTTAAATCTTAAATCAAAAATAAGATTACTGCAGTTTTTCCAGTCTTTTCTTCTCAGCTATCTTCTTCAGTTCTTCTTCCTGCACACCACGGGGAACCGCTTCGTACTGGTGGAACTCCATGCTGTAGTTGGCACGTCCGCTCGAAATATTACGCAACTGTGTGGCATAACCGAACATCTCCATCAAAGGAACAAAACCGTTCACTTTTTGTGAGCCTTTGCGGAAACGACGCATAGCTTCTATTTTTCCGCGGCGGCGGTTCAGGTTGCCCACGATCTCACCAATATATTCGTCGGGAGTGTTCACTTCCACTTTCATCACAGGTTCGAGCAATACAGGATTGGCTTTCAGGAAGGCTGCTTTGAAACACATAGAAGCACAGATCTGGAAAGCCATATCGGATGAATCTACCGCGTGAAAAGCACCATCCAGAAGAGTTACTTTCACATCAACAATAGGGAAATCGGCAAGAATACCGCGTTCCAGAGTTTTTTGAATGCCTTTGTCCACCGAACCGATAAATTCGTTGGGAATAGAACCCCCTTTGATCTTGTCCACGAATTCGTAGCCTTTGCCTTCGTTAGGTTCAATACGCAATAAAGTTCTTGCAAACTGACCTTTACCACCACTCTGTTTGGCATATTTGAAATCGTTTTCCGATTCCAGTGTAATAGCTTCGCGGAAAGCCACCGAAGGTTGACCTACTACCACTTCTACATCGAACTCGCGACGCAGACGGTCGATAATGATCTCAAGATGCAATTCGCCCATACCCGAAACAATGGTTTCGCTGGTTTCGTCGTCGTAGCGCATATTGAACGAAGGATCTTCGTTGGCCAGCTTGCGCAACGATTCGATCATACGCTCCTGATCTTTACGTTTGGCGGGATTAATCTTCAGCTCAATAACGGTTGGGGGAATATGAATGTTTTCGAGGTACAAAGGATGATTGGGATCGCAAAGGGTGTCTCCTGTTTTGGTATATTTCATACCAATCAGGGCCACTATATCACCGGGACCTGCTTCCTGTAATTCTTCACGGTCCTTGGCGTGTATTTTCAGGATACGTCCGGCGCGCTCGTTCTTATGTTTGGTCGAGTTGAGCAATTGCATACCGCTGGAAATGGTTCCCGAATATATACGGATAAAAGTCTGTTGTCCTACAAAAGGATCGTGAATGAGTTTAAAAGCCAATGCAGCAAAAGGTTCTTTGGTCGAAGGTCCGCGACTGCGTGTCTTCTCAGGATCGTCACAATCCATACCTACAATAGCACCAACATCAATTGGTGAGGGGAGGTAATCCACCACAGCATCCAGCAACATCTGAACACCTTTGTTTTTATAAGCGGCTCCGCAGAAAACCGGAGTGATCAATAATTTCAGGGTAGCTTCGCGGGCTGCTTTTTTAAGCAGTTCGGTAGGAACTTCTTTTTCATCAAAATACAGTTCCATGATCTCTTCGTTGTAATCGGCCAGTTTCTCGACGAGGTAGTTGCGATTAGCTTTTACCTTTTCCAGATATTCTTCAGGAATTTCGGTTTCTATGCCTATTGCGTCTTTAAAAGTATAAGCTTTTTGTTCCAAAACATCAATAATGCCTTCGAAGCCTTCTTCAGCACCAATGGGCAACTGGAAAGCAACGGCTTTGGCATCCAGATATTTGTTCATCATGCACAAAACATCATTGAAATCGGCACCGGTACGGTCCATTTTGTTGATGAAAGCGATACGTGGTACTTTGTAGCGTTCTGCCTGGTTCCATACGGTCTCGGTTTGAGGCTCCACACCGCCAACAGCACAAAACAAAGCGATCATCCCATCAATTACTCGTAAGGAACGTTCCACTTCAATAGTAAAATCAACGTGGCCCGGTGTGTCGATGATATTGATCTGTGCGCCTTTCCACTGACAGGTGATAGCAGCCGAAGCGATGGTAATACCGCGTTCCTGTTCCTGTTTCATGAAGTCCATGGTAGCTTGTCCATCGTGAACTTCGCCTGTTTTACGTGTTACGCCTGAATAAAAAAGAATACGCTCGGTAACGGTTGTTTTTCCGGCATCGATATGAGCTGCGATTCCTATGTTTCTGAGTTTTGTAAGTGTCATTATTGTTATAATTAGAGTTATTGTTTCAAAAAAATTTACACCGATTTCCGCTTAAAAGAAGAAATCAGATATCGTGAAATGGTTAAATTTGAATTAAGTGCTACTGCAATAAAGCTTTAGGTGAAAAGCGTCAAATTTTTTGCAAAGATAGGCATTTATTTTGAAATGATTTCTATATCAGCTAAAAAACAGTATCATCATCTGCGCAATAACAATGCGGAGGAACATCACCAGGGGGTAAACCGTGGCATAAGCAATGGCCGGTGCTTCCGTCTGTGAGATAGAATTGGCAAAGGCAAGAGCCGGTGGATCGGTCATACTGCCTGCCATCAATCCGCACAATTCAAAGAAATTGCGCTTTAAGATAAACTTGGTAAACAATCCCACCAAAAGAATAGGCACAACCGTTATAATGGCTCCGTAGCCCATCCACATAAAACCATCGCCGGAAGCCAGCGTTGAAACAAAGGTACCTCCGGCTTTCAATCCAACACTCGACAGGAACAAAACAATACCGATCTCACGAAGCATCATATTGGCGCTGGGGGTGGTGTAAGATATCAGGGAAAATTTATATCCATAACGGCTTAGCAGAATGGCAACAATAAGCGGTCCTCCTGCCATGCCTAACTTAATAGGAGTGGGAATACCGTGAATCGCCAGAGGAATGCTACCGACAATCACTCCGAGCAATATCCCGATAAATATGGGAAACAGATTGGGTTCGTTCAATCGTTTCAGCGAATTTCCCACCACCTGGGCAGCATTGTCAATGGATTTCTCATCGCCAACTATGGTAAGTCGGTCTCCCAACTGAAGTTTGATATCCGGTGTGGCCAGCAGTTCAATGCCTGAGCGGGAAATACGGGTAATATTAATATCAAAACGGGTGCGCAGTTTTAAGGTCCCTAAATTTTTGCCAATAATATGACGATTGGTGATCAATACCTGCTTCGACATAAGCTTGCCGGGGAAGGCAGCCAGATCGAATACGCTGGGTTTGCCTAATAATTTGATCAGGTCAGGGATATCGCCTTTTTGGGCTACAAGCAACACTATATCTCCTTCGGCAAATCGGGTCTCTGCATTTACGATGGAGTCTATGCCTTCGTGAAGTATCCTTGAGATCACGGCATCATTTTTAAAATGCCTGGCGATTTCACTTATCCCTTTACCAAATACTTCCGGATTGCTGATGATGATGCTGGTCTTTTCTGGCAGGGCTTCCTGAGGATGCTGCATCTGTTCGTATTTTTCAGCCTCACGACTGATGTCGGTTCTGGATATCCTGCGGATGATGAGCATGGTTAAAATGATTCCTATAACTCCGAATGGGTATGCAACGGCATAGCCTAAGCCAATGTTGGGCATCTCCATACCATTGGTGTTGTCGGCCACCTGCTTCAGGGCTTGCTGCGCCGCACCTAAGCCGGGAGTGTTGGTCACTGCACCCGACATGATACCTGTCATCATTGGGATAGAGGTTCCTGTAATAAAATGTATCAACAGTGTGGTCAGTGCGCCTAAGAGTACAATGAAAATGGCAAGCACATTAAGAGTGAGTCCCCCTTTTTTAAAAGAAGAGAAAAATCCGGGACCTACCTGCAATCCAATGAAAAAGACGAAGAGTACCAGCCCGAAATCTTTTACAAAATCGACCACCTCCTTATTTAGTTTGACACCAAGGTGTGCGACGAGAATTCCGGTGAAAAGTACAAAAGTAACTCCCAGGGAGATCTTGAAGATTTTTATTTTGCCCAGCAATACGCCCGATGCGATCACTAGGCTGTAGATCAAAACCGTTTGTGCTATGGATTCTTTGAGAAAAAGATCAGTGAACCAGTTCATTTGTAGTGTAGTGTAGTTGGGTGTAGTTGTTTTTCGAGGCAGCAAAAGTAAGAGAAATTATCGGGTTGCCCTTACTTTAGTTGGTAAAGTTTACGCTTTTTTTTGAGGAAGATAAAACAAGAGACTTCCCTATGCTAACACCTTAACAATGATAACCGTTAAGGTACTTATACAAGGAATCTGACAAACCTCTAAAAGAAAAAGGGGATAGGTGGCAGCCTATTTTTTCTTTACAAACTCGTAAGTGGTGTATTCCAGAAAATCAGCCACACTCAGGGTGAAAGATTTTACCTCATTGTCTTTGATCACAAAGGGAAATACTTTTATTCCGAACAATGGGTTGTTATAGGTACATAAAAATCGGTTGCTACCCATGTATTCCAGCTTTGCCGAAAGGTCTTTATGATGCTCGAAGCTCAGGTTGAATACGTCGCCTGTATTGCTAATGGTGATGTTGCCATAAACTTCGTTCTCGTAAACACCGGTAAAACCTGAAGCCGATAAAAGCAAGGCAGGTTTGGAGGCCACTGAGTCGCGCCAGCTTTTAATTTCCTTGTTGTCGCGTGCCATGCTTCGTTTGAAATAGTTGCTATACACTTTGGAGTAGTTGCGGTAAGGCAAATTGAGGTAAGCATCCAGTATTTCCCATTTCAGGGCTTCGTAAAAATAGTTTTGGTCGGTATTGGTGAGCACCACTATACCCAGATTTTGATCGGGAACCAGAGTGACAGAAGTGACAAAACCATCCACACCACCGGTATGCATCACTATTTTATGACTTTCGTAATCTTCCAGTTCCCATCCCAATCCGTAGAGTGAGAAATTGGATTGGTTGAAAGGATGACGGGCATTGCCAATAATGGATTTGGGTTCGCGGCTTTCGAGTATGGCAGCGTAGGGTATTACACTCTTGTTGTTGTATTGTCCGCTGTCGAGCAGGGCAAGTAACCAGTGGCTCATATCGTTTGCCGAGGAACTGATGCTGGCAGCGGGTGCCAATGCATCGAAACGACCATAGGGTATCACTTTCAGATCTCCATCGATCAGGGTATGAGCGGCGGCTTTGTTGGTGGCACTGCTGATCTCAGATATGAGAGGCAGACTGCGTTTCATTTGCAGAGGCTCAAATATTTTGGTTCGCATGAATTGATCCCACGACATGCCGCTGATAGCCGAAAGAGCCGTTCCTGCCAGCAGGAAGCCAGTGTTGCAATAACCCCAGGTGGTGCGGAAATTATAAGTAGGAGTCAGATTGCCGTATTTGGCAATGATCTCTTTGCTGCTCAGGTCGGAATCGAAAAAGGTGAAATCTCCCTGAAAAGTTTCTGTGCCCATACGATGGCACAAAATATCGGTGAGTGTGGCATTTTCAGCTACCCATGGATCTTTGGTGGTAAACTCGGGCACCCATTGTTTCACTTTATCCTCCATAGAACACTTATTCTCTTCGGCCATCCATGCCACGGCAGTTCCTGTGAATGCCTTGGTGTTGGAACCAATCATGAAGAGGGTGTTCTCATCCACCTTTTCCTTTTTTCCTGACTCACAAACTCCGTATCCCTTGCTGACTATCACTTTTCCGTCTTTTACGATACATACGGACACTCCCGGGATCTGCCAAATATCCAGAGCCTTTTTTATGTAACTATCCAGACTATCGGTAATGAACGAGGGAGTTTTTTGCGCGAAGGCAAATACATTACAGGATAATAAAAGTATAATGAGGGCTGATTTCGGAAAGAGAGTTTTCATGTTGATAAGATTTTTTGTAAACAAATGGGTTGCTTATTTTGCCTGCATGCTCATTACTTGCTTGAGCACCATTTTTAAGGGAGCATAGGGCATAATAACTTTGATGAGGAACTTCATGGGCATATCGGTAATGATCTCTCTTTTTCCTTTCATCATGGCTTTATATCCCTTGATTGCTACATATTGGGCGGTAGCTCCGTTCTTAAATAGTTTGGAGTTTTCCATGTTGGCATGTTTGGCAAAATTGGTCACAGTAGGACCGGGGCATAAGGCGGTGATGGTTACTTTAGTCCCCGCTATTTCGGTCGCAATGGCATGGCTCAATGAAAGAACGTAAGCTTTGGTAGCAAAGTAAACCGCTTGCAAAGGACCGGGCATAAAGGCTGCTATAGATGCCAGATTCATTATCCTGCCTGAGTTTCTTTTAATCATTTCTGGCAGAAATAGTCGGGTCATTTGTGTAAGCGAAATAATGTTCAGGTCGAGCATTTCCAGATCTTCTTCCATGTTTCTTTCGTAGAATTTTCCGAAGCCGCCGAAACCTGCATTGTTGATCAGATATTCAACCTGAATACCCTCACCCACGATCTCATCAAAAATTTCTTGCGCGGCTTCGCGCTTCGAGAGGTCCTTTACAATGATTTTTACCTTTATGCCATTTTCTTTCTCGAGCAGGGCTTTCAATGCTTGCAGTTTGTCTTGCTGACGTGCTACCAGCACCAGGTCGCCTTTGTTTTGGGCGTGTATTATGGCGAGTTCTTTTCCGATACCGTCAGAGGCTCCGGTAATTAATGCAATATTATTCATGACGGATTCCTTAAATTTGTTTAATAAAATACGATTAATACAAAGCTAGTCAATTTTGACTCAGCAGAAGCATAAAAGGTGTAAGAAAAAGCCTAGGTGAATTCTCTGGAGAAGACTAATAGATATGGCTTACAATTTGAAATACTTTCTGATAATCTCCAACAGTTTCTGTGCCTTAATAGGTTTAGTAATATGGTCGTTGCATCCCGCATCAATAGACTTTTCGCGATCACCGGCAATGGCATAAGCGGTTTGGGCAATGATCACAATATCTTTGTTGAATTGCCTGATCTGCCGTGTTGCTTCGTAGCCATCCATTTCGGTCATTTTGATGTCCATGAGTACCAAATCCATATCAGGATTACTTTTACATAATTCTACTGCCCTGGTTCCTGTGACGGCATGCAATATCTCAGGACTGTATTTCTGTAGGGTGATGCTTAGGAAAATGTCGGAAGCTTCGTCGTCTTCGGCTATGAGAATCTTCAGTTTCTTTTTGCGGGCCAAAGGTTTTATGGTCTTTTTGGGCTCAGAAGTATCGGAATGAGAAGGTCCGACATTAGTTACATAAGGTGTGGTGAAATAGAAAGTGGTGCCCTCTAATGGCTCACTTTCCACCCATATCTCTCCGCCCAGCATCTCAATGTGCATTTTCGAAATGGATAGCCCCAAACCGGCACCTTCATAGCTTCGCGATAAGGACTCGCTGCCCTGACGGAATCTTTCGAATATGATTTCCTTTTGATCAGGAGTTATTCCAATACCCGTATCTTTTACAAAGAATTCAAGAAAATCGCCTTTCTTTTTATACCCGAACTCTATGTAGCCTTCGCGGGTAAACTTAATGGCATTCTTCACTAGGTTGGTCAGAATGGCATAAATCTTTTCTCTGTCGGTATAGATGATGGACTCTCTTAAAGGCAATGTGTTGCTGAAGAATATATCCATGCCTTTCTTTTCGACTTCTGGTTTGAAGAAGTAATAAAGATACTCTATCTGCTCGTTAATGCTGGAGTTTGATAATATTACTTCGGACATCCCGGCCTCAATCTTTGAGATGCAGATAAGGTCGTTGATGATATTGAGCATGCGGTCGCCGCTGCTTTCGATGATACGCACGTATTCCAATTGTTTTTCGCCGGTGAGTTGTGGGTTTTTCAACAGACTGGCAAAACTGAGTATGCCGTTCATGGGAGTACGTATTTCATGACTCATATTGGCCAGAAAGGCTGATTTCAGACGGTCGCTTTCTTCGTTTTGGTGCTCTATCTCAATGGAATTTTGCATTATAATATTTTCGGCTTTTCTGCGTTCGGTTATGTCGTTCGACACAGAAAGAATACCCTTTTTTCCATTGGGAAGGGTAATGGCAGTTTCGCGCAGCATATAATATCTTATGAAGCCGTCTTTGGTACAGTTAACTACCTCCTGTTCGAGAGTTTCACCTGAAAAAATCCTTCTGATATTCTCATTTATCTCTGGAATATTTTCATTGCCGGATAAAATACTGATGTGCTTACCAATGAACTCTTCGGGTGAATAGATCACTGATTTATAGACTTCTTTGTTTGCTTCGAGAATGATACCGTTTTCATCAAGTATTATTATACCGGAAGGCGAAGTTGCGAAGAGCGATCTGTAGCGTTTTTCACTTTCCATCAGTGCTTCTTCAGCTGTTTTTCGTTCAGTAATATCAATAAAGAACACAGCAACATGATTGACACTGGTTTGAAATGCGTGCACTTCAAAAGCGCCTTGAATCCTGTCATCTTTATATTCTATTTGCTCGGCATCATATTGCTCGCCATTGGCTGCCGCACGACGATAGGCATCGGGAATATCAGTCTTTGCCAAAGACGGAAATGCTTCTTCAATAGTCTTTCCGATAAATTGCTTGTTATTAACCCCCAATATTTGATCAGCAGCAGGATTGGCGCCGATAAAGATTAATTGATTTCCCTCCCTTAATTCATAGTGATGTGCGCCAAATGGAGCATTGTCAACAATGAGCCGGGAATATTGTTCACTATTACGAAGTGCATTTTCTACTTTTTTTCGCTCCGTTATATCAATGGTATATCCCGCCAAAAGCTTTTTATTCCCAATGGAAATGGGGAATTTAATGGTGGTAAAGCTGCGCCCATACAATTCCTCATCCAGATTGATTATCTGACCGCTGGACACAACATTCCAATCATCTTCGGTCATCTTCTTTGCAAAATCTTTTGGGAAAAATTCCATCATGGTTTTTCCAATCATTCTGGAACCTGCAACCCCAGTCATGTCTAAAAAGTTTTCACTGGCAAATATCACCTTACTTTGGTCGGGAGTCACTTCTTTAATATAGGTGTAGATGGGAGAGTTTTTGATGAAAAGCGACAACAATTCATTGGTTTCGCGCAACTGCTCCTCGGCCAGTTTCCGTTCGGTGATATCCTGAATGATAGACATGAAATACCAGGGTTCTCCCTGATTGTCCCTTACCAGGTTGATCTGAATTTCGACCCATACCAGACCGCCATCTTTGCGCACATAGCGTTTCTGAATCACCGACTTCTTCTTTTTACCTTCTAGTATAGCGGGCATAATGTCGATTCCAATGTGTAGATCATCAGTATAGGTTATATCCGTAAAGGTTTTCTCCTTAAGCTCCCGTTCGGTATAGCCCAACATATTACAAAACGCCTTGTTGCATGAAAGAATGCGACGGTCGAAGCCGGTAGTGATCACGCAAATGGGGGCTTCATCAATGGTGAGCTTGAGTTTGGTGAGGCTGGTCTGCAATTCGTCGTTCATTCGCTTGCGGGCCGTAATATCGGTGAAGAACCCAACAAGGATGTGCCTATCCTTGATCATGATCTGGTTGGAGTTGATGTCGGCATAAATGATGCTTCCATCCTTTTTCAGACAAGGGACTTCAACAGGGCTGCTGATGTTGCCTTTTACAAGGCCTTCGAAAGCCTCGCTGACCATTTGGAGTGAATCGGGCGGATGAATGTCATTTACTCCCAGTCTTTTTAGTTCATCTTCTGAATAACCAAGCATACGGCAAATAGCCGGGTTGGCAAAAACAAATTTCCTGGTTTTAATATCAGCTGCCAATATGCCTTCGACGGCTCCCCGGAACAAGGTTTCGTAGCGGATCTCGCTTTCGCTAAGGGCACTTTCAAGACGCCTGTGCTCGGCGAGTTCCTGTTCCATTTTCTCGCTCTCTTCCTTAATCACGAGATTGGCATATCCCATTTCAGATATTAAGGAGGCTATCTCGCCCATAAAGAGGGTGACATTGTTCAGTTCCTGTTCCGAAATTACAGGAATGTCGCTAAGCGCCTTTAGGTAGGCTTCCTCATCGTAGCCGTATTTTTTTGCCTGTTGTTTGAATTGCTCGGGATCGACCGATTGCATAAGCAGTTGTCCGGTAGCCAGACTGCCAATGTGAACATCCTTGATAAGTATAGGAACGGCACAATCTATTAATCCGTGTTCGCAGGCTTCAATAGTAGGTTTACCCGGATTGTTCAGATTATTCATCAATCGTTGATTGCTAACGGCGCATATTTTGGCAGAGTCTTCCTTGGCCCTGTGAAACTTGGTGCAGATATCGCGCCAACCGGCCTGAGCGAGTATTCGCATGCCCGGATGGTCGAGCAGACCTATGGTAAATCCTGTTGCCAGGCTGAATTTGTCAAATATGGATTGTACGCGATTGATGTCTATCAGGTCGGTGATGCTGTATTTTCCATCGACTAAATATTCGCTGTTTGGTTGAGGCAGAATTTCCATGGGTTGAGGTTTTTTCCCGAAAGACGTTTGTAATTCAGGAACAAATATAAAGATTGTTATGAATATTAGCAAAGATAATTTTCATAAAAATATAAAAAGGGGGAAGAATTTTGTTTGTTCACCACAAAATACTTCCCCGTTAGCAGGGCCGAAATACGGTAATTTTATGCCGCAGATTACTCAGATTATTTTTTATTTCAGCGGTCTTCGTGAGGTCGCTACGCTCCGTTCACAGATTATTTTTTATTTCAGCGGTCTTCGTGAGGTCGCTACGCTCCGTTCGCAGATTTTATTATTAAATGGAATTCCACAGATTCCATTCGTACTATTTAAAAATGAAATTTTTAAATAGTACGCTCTGTGTTAATTGTTAGCTAATTTTATCTGTGAATCTGTGGCTAAATTAATCTTCTAGCTTCACATTAGAAGCGTCCATCTTGTTCTCGTAAAGGTTCTCAAAACTTTACCCTGATGCCCGAAAGGAAGGAAATGCCCGCCTGCGGAAAGTAGCCATCCATCACACGATAACCTCCGTTGTAGGAATAGCGGTACACCCAGGCATTGTTCTCATACTTCTTGCTGAAAATATTGTTGAGCATGAGCGAAAGCTTCACTTCTTTGATGAATCCGAGCTTGAAGGTGTAATCGACCACTATGTCCGAAACACAATAAGGATCCAATGAGCGTTCGCGGGCCGAAGTGTTGTCGATGTATTGACGGCTGACATATTTGGTGATGAGCGAAATATTGAAGTTCTCGACAAAGTTGAGCGTAAAATTGTTGGAAGCAACTACAGTAGGCGAAAAGGCGATGTCGGTGGTGCCCAGTTTGTTTTGTATCTGCCCGCCATTGTCCCAATCGTCCACATATTCGGTGAAGTCCATGATCTTGTTTTGGCTCAAACAGACGTTGGCTTCCCAGTGGAAGTGCTTGAGGAAACGGACCGCAGCTTGCACCTCAATGCCGGCACGGTAGCTTTTGGGCACGTTGCTCATCACAGGATAGCCCACATCGTTGATAGCGCCCGTGAGTACCAACTGGTCTTTGTAATACATGAAATAGCCGTTAACGGAAGTGGTGAAGTTGAACATGAAAAAACTGTAGCCCAATTCAGCATTATACATGGTCTCGGCTAGGGGCATGGGCTTCAACGGGTCGGCATCGGCATAGTTGTTTCCGTTGGGTTCGCGGTTGGCCATGGCGAGTGCTAAATAAACACGGTGGCTGCTGTTGATATTGTAGGTGACGCCCACCTTAGGATTGAAGAAGTTGAAGCGGTGTGACTGGCTGATGTCGCGCAGTTTGGCATCTATGCTGTCGAGGTTGAAGCGAATGGTGCGGTATTGAAGATCGAGATAGGTGGTGACCTGCTTCACCGGCTTGTAGTTGATCTTGCCGTAGAGGCTCAATTCCTGTTTCATGGAGGTGTTGTCGTACCATTGATAATCCATGGGGATAGAGGCGGCATATTGTGCCCAGGTGATGTTGCCGTAGTGATCGCCATCGTAGCGATTGCCTGAGCCACCCAAGGTTATTTCGAGGTTTTTGTAGTTGTAGTATCTTCCCGAAAAGGTGAAGCCATAGAAATAGTTCTTCAGCCATTTCTGTCGTACCAAATTGGTAGCTGTGAGGGTGTCCGCACCTATGATGGGGTTTGTTAAACCGTAATCGGCAAAGGCATCGGCATCGCGGTATTCTTCGTAATAGCCTTTTCCGAAAGTATAATGCAGGGCAGCGTTCAACTGGAAACGTTTGCCCACTTCCTGCGAAAACAGCAACTGGTAGTTGTCCTGCTGGTAGTTGTCGGTTTGGTTCTTATAGAGGAAACGATTGAAGCGGCGGGCAGGGGCATCGTAGAGGTTTTGTATCTCGTCGGGGCTCCATCCATCATCGACCACCAGTTGGTGCATGGCAGCCGTGTCGTTGTCGAGTTTGCATTTCGGGACACCGTTCCAGGCCTGATAGGTTTTTTCTTTGCCGGAGAACATCACGAATTTGACTATGGTCTTTTTGCCGTAATAACCGGCATTGAAGAAGAGGGAGCGCATATCGGTGGAAGCACGTTCGATATAGCCTTTGGAGTTGAGCTTGGAAAGGCGCAGGTCGAAGGTGAAGTGTTTTGCCAGCAGTCCGGTGCCAGCCGAGAGGGTGTGTTTCCAGGTGCCGAACGATCCGTAGCCTCCGTCGTAGATGGCATAAGGCTCGGGATTGAGTTTTGTGGTTTCGAAGTTGATGCTGGCGCCGAAAGCCGACGAACCGTTGGTGGAGGTGCCAATGCCGCGCTGTATCTGAACATTGTCGATGGACGAAGCCAGATCGGGCAGGTCGACCCAAAACACTCCCTGGGATTCAGCATCGTTCACAGGGATGCCGTTGATGGTGACGTTGATGCGGGTGAGGTCGCTTCCGCGGATGCGAAGCCCTGTGTAGCCTACGCCGTTGCCGGCATCGGAACTGGTGACCAGGGCAGGAGTGGTGCCCAACACATAAGGCAGGTCGAGGCCGCGGTTGATGCGCATGATCTTCTGCAGGTCCATGCGGCTGATGGTGCCAGGCTGATCGTCGGTGGCGCGGGTGGCGCTGATGATGACTTCGTCCTGCATGATGGTGTTGCGGTCGAGCTGAACATCGTTGGCTATGGTGCCCGACACGAAGATGCTTTTGGTGTAGCTGCTGTAGCCTACATAGCTGACACGGAAGCTATAAGTGTCTTTGCGCAGGTTGCTGATCTGGTAATGACCCTGGGCATCGGTGGTGGTTCCTGCAAATTGTCCTTCGATGCTGACCGAGGCTCCCTGCAGGGGAGAGCCCGTGGCGCGGTCGGTGATGCGTCCCGAAATACTGTTTTGTGCGCGGCTGCCTATAGCCATAAGCAGCAGCAGACACAGCATACATACTTTCTTTTTCATGGTTGTTTTTTCTTTTTTTTGTTAAACTTATGTGACGGCCACAGGAGGCAACAGCCGTCCGACGAAGTTTACTCTTACTCCCTACGCCGGCATTACCCGGATCAGGTTCAGAGGGTTTGATCTCAGCCCGTAACTTTAGGGCACCCCTTGTATTTTGTGGGACAAAGATAGGAGTTTTTTTGAGGATTTTTGATTTTTAATGCTTCGACTACGCTCAGCACAAGTTTAAGAATCCAGAATTCAGAATGTAGCCACTCCTGAAGGTCCTTAGGACTCCTATGGAGGATGGCTATGCCACAAGAAACACCAAGAAGATGAACCACGGAGACACGGAGTTCACGGAGCTACACGGAGAAATCCTTTATCCCATTTATCCACCTTTCCATCTTTCCATTATATATAGCTTACCCCAAACAAAGTTGGATCGTCAAAAAAAATAGTCTTCAATAAAAATATCTGATAAAGAGTATTTTGCTATCGATTTTATCTCTTTTTTTAAGCGTTTTTACCGCTGTTACATTGAGATTCTAAAGTATAAAAGTGATTTTCTAAAGTATAAAAGTGAGTTTCTAAAGTTTGAAATCGATTTCCTAGAGTTAGAAAGTGAGTTTCTAAAGTTGGAAAGTGATGTACTAAGTTATGTTTCGGTTGACTCTCGGCCACAGACAACATCGCATCGGCCACAGACAACATCGCATCGGCCACAGACAGCATCGCATCGGCTACAGTCAACATCGCATCGGCTACAGTCAACATCGCATCGGCTACAGACAGAATCGCATCGGCTACAGTCAACATCTCATCGGCAGCAGACAGAATCGCATCGGCTACAGTCAACATCGCATCGGCTACAGACAGCATCGCATTGGCCACAGACAACATCGCATCGGCCACTGTAAGCATCGCATCGGCTACAGACAACATCGCATCGGCTACTGTAAGCATCGCATCTGCTACTGTAAACATCGCAAAGGCCGCTGTCGATGATTTTCCCGACCATCAAATCTTATTGCATGTCTTTCCTTTCCCCGCTGGCTGGGAATTGCATTCCCTATCTTACACTATGAAAATAAACACGGGGAACACAGTTCCCCACGAGCCAGGGAAATTTTTTTATGTTGGGTATTAAATGGTTTGTGGAAAATTGTATATTTGTGGGGAGAATAGGCAGAAAGAAACGGCAAACTTGATAATATTGTGATTTGCCAAAGAAAGGAAGTGCCGCATCGTTATGCACAAGCGTAGATAAAATGATACTAACAACTAAATCAATAAAATAATGAAAAAAATGAAATTTCTTTACGCCAGTTTATGTCTATTGGCGGCAACAGTTATAATGGTTTCCTGCCTTAAGGGAAAAGGTGATGTGGTCAGCAAGACATTTGATGTTGAATCTTTTTCCGGTATTGCTAATAACATTGACGCTGACATACACATAACACAAGCACTGACACAGTCCGTTGAAATTGTTGCACAGCAAAATATTATTGATAATATTTCATTGAAAGTATCTGATGGAATCCTGACTATTAAGTTTAAGAAAAAAGCAAGTCATTACGACCCAATTAATATCAATATATCCATGCCTACACTAAGTAGTCTTAGTCTCAGTGGTTCGGGTAATATGAATACAACAAATACTTTCGGTTCTTGTGGGACAGTTGAGTTTATAATAAGCGGATCTGGAAATATTGATGCTTCTCTTAATTCAAACGCTAAAACTTATTCGACAATTAGTGGTTCTGGAAACATAACTCTAATTGGTAATTCCCCTAACCAGGATATTACAATCAGTGGTTCAGGAAATGTTTATGCTTTCCCTTTTGACACATACCATTCAGTGGTCACAATAAGTGGAAGCGGTACTTGTGAATTGACAGCAGACAGCACACTTAATGTTACAATTAGCGGTAGTGGAGATGTAAATTATAAAGGACATCCGGTTATCAATAGTACAATAACTGGTTCGGGGACAATCCATGATTCAAATTAATAATAAAGAACGCCATGAGCATAACAAAGGCTTGCTATCAGCTGGGCAGCGGGGTTTCAGGACAGTGCAGTTCTATTGATTATAAAAAGCCTTAAGAAGTTTCTTGTTTTTGCTTCCCATTCCATTCAGAAACTGCGATTTAGTATTGGCATCAATCTTATACTCACATGTGCCAAATAGTCCGGTCTTTATTTTAAACTTCTCTAATTCTACAATTTTTGCAACTCTTTTTGGATCCGCATCTTTTAATAATTGCAGAGTGTTCTGCTCCAGTTGTTCAACAGTATCGCAGCTTTTAATCATTGCTTCCAGGAATGCCTGTGTGTTTTCGCCCAATTGTGCCGCTCCAAAGGTTGCTTTTTTAAGAATAGATTTTCCAAACTGCTTGCGGTCATCCTCCACCACAAACAAATAGTTTTGGGTGCAAACAAGGCAACTTGATGCATTAAAATTACGGCCAACATTGCCTTTTTCAATCCACATTGCCTTCGGAAAGTATAAATAATCATGATTTTGTATTAACCCCATAATTTCATTGTTTTTAATTTAATCAGCAAAAATAGTAATTTTGGTTTATTATTAAAAACGAATAAGCCTTTTTATAAGTGTAAAAGGAGGAATTGTTTTGGTTTATTTATTAATTTCGAACTTGCGTATCCCGGCATTTCTTGTATGTAACATGAAACGTCTTCGATTCGCCCCGCCGTTAGCAAGCCTCGACCGTTAGCCTCAATGCATTATACAGACAAATACTTATATTTGGCAACTACAATAAAAAAAATGACAGCAAGAAACTTCCCAATCACCATTGCAATTTTTATTTTTTTTCTATGTGAAGGGAGTATCAAATTATTAGCTCAAACCAACTGGACAAAATATGTTAATAATCCTGTACTCAAAAGAGATACGGTTTTTGCAAATCTTCCTAATGATATATATGCAATCAGCGACGGTTGGGTGGCAAAAGAAGGCAATATATACAAAATGTGGTACACCTGCGGAGGATTAAATTATCCAACCGATACACTGTTGAGAGCCCGACTTTGTTATTGTGAATCGTCTGATGGAATACATTGGATAAAATATTCCGGTAATCCGGTTCTTGATGTTTCATATACGGGTGGATGGGATTCTCTTGGCGTAGAAACAGCATCCGTAATAATTGATAGTACCGCTCCATTGAATGAGAAATATAAATTGTGGTATGCCGGACAATATTTTAATTCTTACAGGTATGATATCGGATATGCTTATTCTCCTGATGGAAAAAATTGGACAAAACATGCAAATCCTGTTTTGCAGGTAGGAACTTCAACGCAATGGGATAATGGTTTTCTTGAAGGACCTTCTGTGATAAAAGATGGAAATACATACAAAATGTGGTATTGTGGTTATGATGCCGTTGTCGATGGAAATGGAACTGACGGAAAAGCTAATATCGGTTATGCTACATCACCCGATGGAATTAACTGGTCAAAACACAGTGGCAACCCTGTTTTGATTACAGGCATAAATGCATGGGATAGCATTTACGTTCAGGACCCTCATGTTATGAAACAAGGAGGAATATATCAAATGTGGTATGGAGGCAACGACATTGATGGCTACGGACAAAGAGTCGGATATGCCACATCGACGGATGGTATCAACTGGACAAAATCAATTGCTAATCCGGTGTTGCCAACTGGAAACCCAGGTGCGTGGGACGCAAATACTGCTTCGTTTTCCAGTGTATTATATGAAAGTGGAATTTATAAAATGTGGTACACAGGAAAAGACATAGACCCTCCTCCTGCTAATTCATTAAACTACTATTGGGAAATCGGATATGCTACTGCTCTGGCAACAGGTATTGTTGACTTTAAGAATGATGATAATAGTTTAATCACCCTGTTTCCAAATCCATTCTCTTCCTGGACAACAATAAATACAGACAAAATGTTCAAAGACGCAACTTTGATAGTTTACAATTCATTAGGACAACAAGTAAAACAGATAAATAATATTTCCGGACAGACAATTACTTTAAACCGGAACAATTTGCAAAGTGGCCTATACTTGTATCACTTGACACAGGATGAAAAAATTATAACGATAGGTAAAATAATAATTACTGATAATTGATGAATTGAAAAAATAATAAATGCACATGTGGTTAACTCGCTCTTGCTTTCATTGGCAGAAAGAATAAGGATAATTTGATAATTATACAATGAAAGGCTTGTCTGCAAAGGCAGGCCTTTTACATTTTGAGTTATTGTAATTTATTTGGCAATAATTCAAGTAAAAATGAGATTTATTTGTGTAACTTTGCATAACTAATAGCTAATAAAAATGTTAATAGAAAGAACAAAAAATGAAGTAATTATTCGACTTCCGGCTTATGTAAACACTGAGGGACTTCAACGGTTTATAGATTTTCTTTGCTATAAGGAAGCCACCGCTAAATCACAGGCAACACAAGAGGAGGTTGATAAATTGGCAAAAGAAGTAAAAAAAGACTTCTGGACTAAAAACCGTAGCAAATATATCAAGTGAAGGTAATAGTTGATACAAATATTATCTTCAGTGCTTTGCTCAATACCAACGGGACAATAGGCGATTTGATTTTTGACTCTGAGGATATTTTCGAATTTTATAGCTGTAGTTATATGCGCTTTGAAATTGAGAAACATTGGGATAAATTGAAACGTATTTCGAAGCTCACTGACAAAGAGTTAAAAGAATCGCTTTTTCTGCTTTTTACAAAAATTCATTTTATCAATGAAGAGCAGATTTCTGAAAAAATATGGTTGCATTGTGAGAAGCTGATGATGGATATTGATATCGATGATACTGATTTTGTTGCTCTCACGGAATATCTGAAAGGTTATTTATGGACTGGCGACAAAGAACTGTATAACGGTTTAAAGAACAAAAAAAATAAAAATGTAGTGAATACCCAGGATTTATTACTAATCAGAACAAAACTTTCCAAAAAATAATTTTCAGATCGGCGGTAGTTGCACCTCCGTCGAAAAATCAAATGAGGCTGCGCCTCTTATAAAATGATAAAATTAAAGGCCAGCGTTAATGGCTAGGTCAGGTGTGCTTGTCCACAGTGGGCAGGCCTTTTGCATTATTCCCTTGAAAATTGACAATTAATCCACGACTCTACGAGTCGGGACAGGTGACAATGAATGACGCTCCGCAAATGACTTCACTTATTCCCGCTCTGCAAACCCCTCCGGCACATAACCTACCCGGGCAAAGTTGCGCGTCAGCAGTTCGGTTTCTACTACCTCGCCCCCTTTAAATTTCAGTATCTTCTCGCGCCAAATCTCGTTTTTGCGGTAATAGAGGCCTTCCATCTTCAGGAACTCATGTTCTTTTTCGAACACATTGTAGGCATAATCCAGTTCGGTGCTGATGCGCAAGTCGCCGTCCAGGCACTTTTCGGTCAGCCAGAGGTTGATCTGAAAAGTATGAGGTGTGTTATTCGTAAACTGATAGTCGAGGTAATTGTAGAACACCGTGGCTCCGCTGCCGAAAGGCAGCACACGCCCGTCGTCGGGAAAAGGATCGAAAGAATGATGATGACGTTCGGTCACCGTCAGGGGACTATGTATCACCAGCCAGTGGATGAGGTTAGATATCTGGCAGAGTCCGCCTCCAATGCCCGCGCGGGCCTCGCCAAACGAAAGCTCCATACCGGGCAGGTAGCCACGGCGCTGGGTGGTTAGCCCTACGAGTTTGCAAAACGAAAAGGTTTCGCCGGGGCGTATCAGTATGCCGTCAATCTTTTGCAGGGCAATGCGCAGGTTGGTCACTTTGTTGATCTGAAGCTGCATATCCGTCACCCCCAGTTTTTTCAGCAAAACCGATTGATGTTTCTTCACGCGGAAGGGGAGTTTCTCAGAAGAGCGCTTTTGGGCGTATTTTTTATTGTCCGTAACCCATGTGATGCGGCGCTGCATGCGCTTGGTCCATACGGCAGCGAAATAAAGCCAGGGATGGCGCTGGCTCAGAAGTTTGCGTTCACTCACAAGTCATCAAATTAAATTATAAAAGTTTCAATGCCATCACCACAGGGTAAATCATTCCTGCCAGTAGCATCAGCATGATGAAGGGGCGGTTGATGTTTTGCCAGCTATAGTTTTTACGTTTCACGGCATCCACGGCATGGTTGACGGCCGAAAAGGTAAAGAAAAAGGTGAAAGCAAAAAGAATGGTCAGTTCGGCTTTGATACCCCAATCAATTATCCATACTATTATAGCGACCACTGCATAGGAGAGAATGGCAAGGGCCGATTGGCGCTGATAGTTGCTTCCGGTTTCGAAACCTTTGAGGGCGGCGGTTTCTTTGGCAAACAAAAGGCCTTCCAGACCTGATATGCCTGCAATGGCCGTAATGATTAAAGGGATCATAAAATGCAACTGAGCCACGGGGTCATAGCCGTGGGCATAACCTATCTGATAACCGAAAAAGAAGGTCAGGCAGACCATGGCGATGCGGAGAATGTCTAAAAGTTTTAAAAACATAGCGATTCATTTAAAGTTATTACTTCAATTATTCTTTGCGTATACTGAGTAGGGCAATGTTGCCCGTTTCGTTATTGATAAAGGCTGTCAGATCGGTCAGCCTGAGTTTGATCTCAACCCTATCCTTCACTGTAAAACTTCTGTAAAGTTCGAGTTCCGATAACAAACCGCTGGAGGGCGATTTGAACACCAATCGTTTGGGCATCTTTACATTCACTATGGCCGGTCTTATATCCATAGTATCTGTGGGCAGGGTAAACTCCAACCAATATATGTGGTAGATCTTCTCGCCGGCATGGCCGTCCAAGGCATTCCAGTCCTTTTGCAGTATCTCTACCTTGCTGATCTTTCCTGTTACGATCACAGTATCTGTCGTACCCGACTGGCCCCACACAGCGCTTGTAAGTAATAAGCCTAAGATAAGAACCGTTATTCGCTTCATAACCTTTACTTTGGTGAACTTACTTACTTGTGGCCTTTTTCTTTTTGACGCTGGCTTTGGCTTTCGGATTGTAGTCCAAAGCCAGGTCAGTCCAATATTTCAGTTTGGTATCCGTATCCACCGCATTGGGATCGACAAACACAAAACCCATCATAGATTTTCCGGAGAAGTCCATGGGACGGCAGCCTTCCATTTCCAATACGGTTTCGTTCAGGGCAGGGTCGAGGCGCACCATCAGTTCGTCTTTAATGATACCCATACACATTTTGTCGTCGACCATGAAACACAATCCGCCAAACATTTTTTTCTCTTCCACGGTAAACGGCGAAAGAACCAGAAGTTCTCTGGTGCGGTCGGCTAAAGCTTCGTTATATGCCATAAGCTGTTTGTTAATTATTTTGCTCTCATTTTGTTTCCTTTGGCATCGTGGGTCACTTCGGCCAGTCCGAGTAGTTCCATCAGGGGAGGGATGTACATGCCGAATCTGCCGCGCAGTCCTTTTTTCAGGCCATACCATCCTCCCACAGGGTTATGTTCCGATCGGCCCCAGGCTTCCACCGTACCATCCTTGGCAGGCTTTTGCTCGTCGGCACTTCCCAGTTCCATCCAGTCGCCATGTTGTTTGAGCATGGTGTGAAGGTCGTTCAGGCAGCGATAATCGTAATGCAATATCGTCTTGCCCACCGTGCAGACCAAGATTTCTTTACCGTCTTTTATGTCTTTGTGCATGGTAAATTCCGAAGATAAAGGAGGTGTTTTAAGCATCCATGGGTTTTCTTTGGTTCCTTGTTCTGTTGTCATGTTAGTATTAGTTTTAGTTTAGGATTGTCCTATCCTTTTGGTTGGCAGTAATTAATTCCTGTCTGCGCTTTCTATATTCAATAATGGGTTTATCGCCCATAATCAGTCGCTCGTCCATGCCTGCAGCACTTTTATTTGGCAATTGTGTCACCACAACCCTCTTGTCCTGCCGGAGAATAATAATATTGGTGATTTTGCCAATGAAATTGAAAAGCTGTTTTAAACCCGCAACACGAATCATGTTTTGATAATACCTCACATAAACGATGCTATTTTCCTCATCCACAGGCACAAAGGCTGCAAAGGCCCTGATCTTATCCGATATCAGGTTTTGCCAGATATTGGGGAAGTGGAACTGCAGTTGAAACAGCTTCTCATAATCCTTTATTTCACCGGGTTTAAGCGGTGTGGTATTGCCGTCGTCAATACGGTTGTCCACATAAAAAGTAAGCAGGTCGTTTTCGAGGGTTACCACTGGGCCATTCACCAGGGTTTTATTTCCGCGGCCAATGGTGGTGCGGTGAACAAAGGGCAGA
The DNA here is from genome assembly GCA_964599365.1 of uncultured Bacteroidales bacterium. Lineage (GTDB taxonomy): Bacteria > Bacteroidota > Bacteroidia > Bacteroidales > CAIWKO01 > CAIWKO01. The sequence goes on along the minus strand of CAZRFL010000026.1, from coordinate 6,766 downwards.
TGCACCACATCCAGTTGGTTCTCTATGGCTCTCGAATAATGCACTCCCCAATGGTCTTTAAAAGTAGAATAGGAGAGGGATGCCAGTTCTGTAAAGAAAAAGGGTTGCTGTGTTATTTTTTCCTCATCGCCCCACCACAACCAGATCAACCCATAAGCTTCATGAGTTTTATAGGCCAGCACTTTCATGCTTTCCGGCACCTGTCGGTTTCGGCCGTTGGCGGGAATCATTTTTACCTTTCCTTCACTATCGTAAAGAAAACCATGAAACGGACACTCCAGTTTGCCGTCCACAATTTTACCGCAGGAAAGCGATACTCCGCGATGGCAGCATTTGTCGGCAATGCAGCAGGCCTGGCCTGTTACATCGCGCCAGAGAGCCAGGTTTTCGTTAAACCTTTTGATCAGAAGAGGCTTGTTTTTCTTCAGCTCCTTCGATTCGAGTATCACGTACCATTGATTGTATATCATAAGACTGCTCCCCGATTATGGAATGATGGTTATATCTATCCTAAAAAAGCCTGTTCTTTCTGAACAAGCCTTTTTGATTAATTGATTTCTCTGAACTGAAAGATTACTTCTTCTGCAGCTCGGCAGTTATTTTTAAGATGTACTCAAGTCCTTCGGTATTCACTGAGTATATACTCATTTTTCCTTCTCTAACTTTTTTCAGTATTCCGTAATCTTTCATCATACCCAGATGTAATGAAGTTTCGGCCTGAATCAGCCCCAGTTTTTCGTAGATCTGGGTTACATTCAGTCTTTGATTTTCCAAAAGCAACTCAATGATCTTTACTCTCACCGGATGTGTGATAATATTGAGCTTCTTGGCTGCATATTTTATTTTCTGTACATCATCTTTAATTGTTGTTCGCATCTGTCTTTGATTTTAGTTGAATACAAATTTAATGAAAAAAATCCAATATCTTATGATTGTCTCATATTAATATTTTCGCAGATGCAAAAAACGCTACCATATAACAAATTTCAAATCACTGGAAATCTATATTGTTTTTTAGGAGTTCCCGCTGATTACGGAGATATTCGCTGATAGAAAACAAACAAAAACAATCTGCGTAAATCCCCGTCCGACTGCTGGTGGAAGCGAGATCTGCGGAAAAAAAGGAGTGCCTGTCAATGTACAGTTATCTATTTTGAGGTTCGGTTTTCAAACCACTAGGACTTAAGGGCAAGCAGGGTAATCAGGAAAAAATATTATAGAAAAAGGTCCGGACAAGTTTTAGTATAAGCAACAGTGTGGTCTATTTGAAATCAATTGATTTCACCATGTCGTCTATATCCGATTTGATAGCATCCTTCACGGGGTCGTTCGACGTAGTGTTAATAGTAAAGTTAAGCGACTTCTCATACAAATAATAGGAACGGCAATAGAACTTGTTCCCTTCATCATATTGCTTCAACGAAAAAATATAATAGAATTCTTTGCCATCGACAACAAGGCTGCCTTTTTCCAGAACTTTGGCTTTGCAATTTTCCACACTTAGGGTAGAGTCAATTTGCTTGTTGGTCATATATCCCCATTTTTCCTTGGCGGTCTTGGTGTTCGACATATTGGGAACATTGATCTTGACAACAAAGAGGTCGCCTTTGCCATTGGTCAGCTTAACATCCGACTGTGGGTCGTATATCTTGTCTTTAATGTACCATCCGCCGGCAATAGTAAAAGAATAATTGAATCTCTTACTTTTAAATTCGTTCTGGCTCAAAACAAGCAGGGGTAGGCATAAGCCCAAAATTAGGAAGAAAACCTTTTTCATGATACAAAATTATTATGACAACAAAAATAAACCAAATCAGAAGAATAGTAAAGAAAATTTCCTGTTCTGTTCAAAAATTCTGCCAAAAGTTTGCCAGCTGAAGGATAAGATTATTATTAAAAAACGTATATTTGTAACAATAAATGTAGGGACAAATAATTATTGGCCAATAAATCTTAACCATGAAACTTATAATAATAAACGGCCCAAACCTAAACCTGATAGGTGTAAGGGAAAAAAATATCTATGGAGAGAAAACATTCACAGAATACTATGCCGAATTACTGGTGAGGTTCAAATCAATCAATCTGGAGTATTTTCAAAGCAATGTCGAAGGCGAGATCATTAATAAATTACATCAGGTTGGGTTCACTTACGATGGTGTCATTCTGAATGCGGGTGCCTATGCTCATACCTCTGTTGCCATTGCCGATGCCGTTCGTGCTATAGCTACTACCGTCATCGAAGTTCATATCTCCAATATCTTTGCCCGCGAAGAGTTCCGTCATGTGTCGCTTATTGCGCCTGCCTGCAAAGGTATTATCTCCGGTTTAGGTCTTGATTCATACCGTCTGGCTATAGAATCGTTTATCAGATGATTTTCTGCCTTTTATTATTTTATTTAAAAAATTCTTTATTGCAATCACCAAATTATGTACCTTTAATTTTCGTTTACCAACTGTACGAATTATAATTTTTCTCCTCTGATGTTAAAAAAAGACACTGTCGTTTTATTTTATCCTGAATCTTTCAATTTAGAAAAGAAGAGAGCGCGCATTCCATATAGTTTATTGTTTCTCGAAAGGGTGATACGCGATCTGGGCCTCAATATTATTTTATTGGACGAGGTGGTGGATACTAATTGGGCTCATGTGGTGGAGGAAAACAAGGACAGAATACTGCTTGCAGGAGTAAGTTCTATGACTGGCAACCAGATCGTGGGGGGAATTGCGTTTTCTAAAGTTGTCAGAAGCTTTTCTGATGCGAAAATTGTTTGGGGAGGCTGGCATCCCTCTCTCTTGCCTGAAGAAACCCTCGATAATGATTTTATAGATTTTGTGGTGGTAGGTCAGGGTGAAAATGCTATCAGAGTTCTGACCCTTGCCCTTATGAATGGAACGGACTATTCGCAAATACCGGGTTTAGGATACAAGACTTCGGAAGGAATAAAGCTGAACGAGCGCCGTGATTTTGTGAATCCGTTCGAATTTCCCAGACTGGATTATACCAAGATCGACATAAACAAATATATTTTCCACAGTCGTTATGGCAAACGTGCCATGCGTTATTTCAGTTCTCTGGGTTGTCCCTACAACTGCGGCTTTTGCAGCGTTGCGGTTGTCTACGGACGCAAATGGTATCACAATCAGGTTCAGGAGATCGTAGATGATTTTGAATATTTCATTAAAGTTGGCAACATCGATGGCATCAAGATCGATGACGATAATTTTTTTGTGAACCGCACATTTGTTGTTGACTTTTGCAATGAAATCATCAAACGCCGTCTGAATCTTGAATGGTATTCGCAAGGGCATGCTTCTCATATACTGAAGGCGTTTACTGCTGATGACATAAAGTTGATGTATCAGGCCGGCGCCAGGCTTATCTCCATTGGGGCCGAGTCGGGTGATCAGGATGTGCTTGACCTTATCAATAAAAAGAATATGGTGGAGGACAATATCAAATGTTCGCACTTGTTTTCTGAAAACAAGATCAATTCTTTCTTTACCACCATGGTGGGCTTTCCTCTTAATCCTGAGAAAGATTTTAACGGCACCCTGAGCATGCTGATGCAGGCAAAACTAATAGATCGTAAATTCAAGGCTTTTCTGAGTTTCTATACTCCCTATCCCGGAACCGATGTCTACACGGTAGCCGTTAAGAACGGATTTAACCCTCCCAATACGTTGGAAGGCTGGACCAAACATACCTTGCGGCGTTCGCGTATGCCATGGGTGGATAAAAAGTACTACTACCTCGCTGAGTACTTTATGAATTTTTACCTGCCATTGGCCAATTTCCATGTATATAAAGAAGCAAAGCCATTTTCAAGACCTTTTGTGTTCATCATTTGTGTGTTTATGTACCCCATCGTAAACTATAGATTCAAACATAGAAATCTGAAGTTTCCGATAGAAGCCAGGATTACTTTAGGGATAATTAACGTTATAAATAAGCTATTTGGTACCCGGTTTAAATTCAGGTACAATCAGGAAGGCTATTTGAATTAATATTTTATTACTTTTGCTTTAAAACCCAAACAATGAATATCGAAGATTTTATCCTGAAGATTGAAGATGAGTTTGAAGATCTGGTTCCCCACAAACTCAAACCCGAGAGTAAATTCCGGGAAATATTTGACTGGAATTCGGTGAATGCCCTGACCATGATTGCCATGGTCGATTGCGAATATGATGTGATGCTGGTAGCCGAAGATTTTCAAAAATCAAAGACCATTCAGGATCTGTTCAATATCGTTTTGGCTAAGGCTGCAAACTAATGGCTTTCTTCAGCATACCCCATACCCGTATCGCAGGTATCAGCACCTGTGTGCCGAAAAATATTGTCGCCAATAAAGATTACAAGTGGATAGGCGCCAAAGAGCGTGAATTGCTTATCAGGAAAATAGGTGTGGCTGAAAAACGTATTGTTACTAAGGGAATGACCGCCTCCGACCTTTGTTATGAAGCCGGTAAGAAACTCATTGAAGACCTTAATTGGAATAAAGAAGAAATAGAACTGGTGATATTCGTGTCGCAGTCCCGCGATTATCTCTTGCCTGCTACGGCCTGCATACTTCAGGATAAACTGGGCTTGCCAAAATCCTGCCTCGCCATCGACATGAATTTAGGATGCTCGGGTTATGTGTATGGCTTGTCGTTTATGGCCAACTACATTGCTCATTGCAATATTAAAAAAGCTTTGATGCTAATAGGCGATGTAACACCTTTGGCATCATACCGCGACAAAACAGCTTATCCCTTGTTTGGTGATGCCGGTGCTGCTACAGCTTTGGAGTATGACGAAAAAGCAGCTCCCATGCATTTCAATCTGATGTCCGATGGTTCGGGTTATCAGGCCATCATCATTCCTGATGGCGGTATGCGTAATTATCCTACCAAAAAATCTTTCGAATACAAAAGCTACGGAAAAGGAATTATTCGTAATAAATTGCAGATAGCACTGGATGGTTATGCCGTGTTCAACTTCTCATTACGCGAAGTCGCACCCAACGTAAATGCCGTGTTGCAGCATAATAATATCCCCATAGATAGTGTAGATTATTTTCTGTTTCATCAGGCCAACCTTCTTATTAATGAAGCAGTACGAAAGAAATTGAAACTTACTCCCGAAAGAGTTCCCAATTCATTGAATAAATTTGGCAATACCAGTTCGGCTTCTATACCCACGACCATAGTATCTCAAATACAGCAGCAAGTATCAACACAAAAACTCAAAATGCTCTTTTGTGGTTTTGGTGTGGGTCTTTCATGGGGTTCGGTGGTGGTCGAAACCGAAAACATTTGTTGTCCCGACGTAATTGAATTGTAAACTCTTCACTTATGCACCCACTTTTCGATCTGAGCGGAAAAACCTTTTTAGTTACCGGAGCATCCTCGGGCATTGGCAAACAATGTGCTATTACTATTTCCGAATGCGGAGGCAAGCTTGTCATTACCGGGCGGGATACAGAACGCCTGAACGAAACCTTTCTTCTGCTTAAAGGCGAAGGGCATCAGCAGATCCTTGCCGACCTTTCTACCGACGAGGCCATAGAGCAAATGGTAGAAAAACTTCCGGTACTGAACGGTATGGTGCATTGTGCCGGCATCACAGCTCCCATTCCGGTGAAGTTTATCCGCTCACGCCATATTGACGATATGATGAGGGTCAATTATCATGCGCCAGTGCTGCTTACCACACGCATATTGAGCAAAAAGAAACTTTTGGATAATTCTTCCATAGTGTTTTTCTCTACCATAGCCACCAAATTCCCTTATTACGGAGGTTCTTTATATATCAGTTCGAAATCGGCTCTCTCAGGTTTTTCTATGGTGTTGGCATTAGAACTGGCACCCAAAGGGATTCGTTCCAACTGTCTGTTGCCGGGTTTTGTCCGCACGCCTATGTATGAAGCCACCGAGCAGCATGCCTCGCCCGAAGCCATGCAGAAGTTCGAAATGCTGCATCCGCTGGGGATAGGTGAACCCGAAGATGTGGCCGGTCCGGTTTGCTTCCTTCTTTCCGATGCGGCACGCTGGATTACCGGTATTAATATTCCCCTGGGCGGAAGTTTGTGATTTAATTCCGTTTTCAAATAATTTTTTTATACTTTTGAATCACAAAATATCAGAGTGTCAGAAGTAGAATATTCCGTAATCATCCCTGTTTATAACAGCAGCAGTACCTTGTGCGAACTTTTCAGCCGTTTGCAAAAGTGTTTTTCTGTGATAGGCAAAAGTTACGAATTGATCTTTGTAGATGATGGCAGCAGTGATAACAGCTGGAAAATACTGGCCGATCTGAAGAAGCAAAACCCCGATAATATCAAAGCCATTCGTTTTGTGCACAATTTCGGGCAGCATAATGCTATCTTCTGTGGCTTGTCGCATGCCTCTGGCAATTTTCTGATCACGCTGGATGATGACCTGCAGCACCCACCTGAAGAAATACCCAAACTCATCAAAAAATATCAGGAGACTGCGTCCGATCTGATCTATGGGTTTTACAAAAATAAAAAGCACAGTCCCTTTCGCAATCTGGGTAGCCGTATCATTAAGAAATCGGCAAAAGTTCTTTATGATGCTCCCGGCGAAGGTTCTTCCTTCAGGATGTTTACCCGGCAATTGGGAACTCAGATACTGGAGCATGCGCAGAATTTTGTTTTCATTGACGAACTCCTGCTTTGGTACACAGGCGATATTTCTTTTGTAAAAGTGGAACACGAAAAAAGAAAATCTGGAAAATCAGGATATTCGAAAATTAAAT
>CAZRFL010000025.1:39568-42502 GCA_964599365.1 uncultured Bacteroidales bacterium | reverse complement strand
TATGAGCCACAATAATTCCATCAAGAGTTTCACGATCAATACCGGAGGAAACCAGAGCCTCTTCAGCAGCATAAAATGCCAAATCAGAAGTCACCATATGATCGTCTGCATATCGCCTTTCATCAATATTCGTAATTTTTTGAAACTTACTTATCAGGTCGTCATTGGGTGTGGCAATAATATTTTTATCCTGGTCGTAAAAAGTGCTTTGCAAAAAATCATTGTTCTGGACAATGTTCTCTGGAATATAACTTCCTGTGGCCGTAATTACCGAATTGATTTTCTCTCTCACAACAAAAAAAATAATAAAACTTAGCAAAATTAGGGAAAATAAATTAAACTAAATAGTCGTAAAATTCAGAAACAATTAAAACATCATGCAAAAAAGCTTACTAGAAGTAATTCAAAAAAATTGAAATACCCTGTTGGTCTGATTTAGAAACGACAGTATATTATTTTATTTACAATTATTATTTCACATTACTTCTTAAAAAAACTGCCCCCCCCCCCAGCAAATCTTCTTTAATTAAAAAACAGGCTTGATGATTTTATGCATTCAGGAATTTAACAATTCTGCAAATCGGTAAATAAGCCTGACTTTAAGAATCCGTTCTCATTTTTTAATGAATTATAGCAAATTTATTTTTGTAAAAACGGCCGAAACTTTTTCACATAAGGTGATATACTAAAAAATGTCCTTTTCTGCGACCATGACTAGAGAGTTTTTATTTTAAAAAAAACTGCGTCATTATATTTAAAGTCATTTTTCTCTATTTAATGAGACCAAAAATATAACTTTAACAGACTATAATTTTGACATCCTCCGACATCTTCCCCATCTGCCTGAATTTCAAGTCAGATATTCATTTGAAGATTTCTGAATAAAATTAGAGATATAGCTCCAAATAATCAAAAAATAGTATAAATTTGTGGCAAATTAATCGACCCAATTAGTTCATTATTTACTAACCAAACCAAAAAAAAAGCGTATGAAAAAAATTCTATTTTTCTGCTTGGCAGTAATCATCGGATTATCTGCAAGCGCACAAACTGCAAAACAACTTGCTCCACTTCACAATGATGTAAGAGCAAAAACAGTTCTGGATGCAGGAGATCAAATTAATGGTGTACCTGAAAAGCCCATTACTCTTACGGATGCAACAAAAGTAATCCAAAGAATTCCATTCGGTTCATCATTCAACATGCTCACATTATTGCAATCTTACAACAATAATTGTGTGTATAGCCCTGCACTGGACTATATGATGTTTACTCACCGCGCTGGTGGTGCTTATGGTGGTGCAAGTGGAGATATCCGTTGCCATTTTACTCCTTATGCAACTACAGCGATTGATTCTGTTGTTTTCCTTCAACAAGGTAATAATAGAATGAGATATCCAGGTGGAGCTATTTACAATCCTTCTGGAAATACCAATCCTGATAATGCTATGGCAATTATTACCGGGCCTACAACTGATGGATCAAATTGGAAATACAACTTCTTCTGTACCCAAAAACTTGACGGAAGTTCCATGAAATTTCATTTTGAAGAAACTTTTGACACCTTAAAGCCAGCTAGCATTAACTTAACTGTTTGTGATGGCGGAAAAATTAAAACATGCGGTAAAGTGGGTCAGGTAGCTACTTCCCTGCGCTATCCATATTACTATTACAAAGGTGGTCAGGTACAAGGTGACTCAGTAGAATGGGATGCCAATGTATATACTTTCAAAAACGACTATCAAGACAGACTTTTTTCGAATGACACTACCAGTTGGGCTTTCTCTCCTTACATGGCTTTCTCACAAGACGGCATGATTGGTTATTTTTATGTAATAGGATGGGATGCTGCAGACAACGGAATTAACAGCGGCCCAAGTCCAATCGTTTGGAAAACAATAAATGGTGGAACCACTTGGAACAAATTGCCTTTGCTTGATCTGAGTACCTTAAGTGCTAATATGGCTGATTACATTAAACCTACAGCCTTAACATTTTTCGATCCGAATCCGGTTTACCGTCCTGGTATTTTCTCAGGTTCAACAGTGGAAGAAACTAACTTCCCTGGTATAGTTGATATGGATGGAAATCTTCATATTGCTGTTAACATCGAAGGTTGTGCTTCTAAAGATCCTGATAGTCTCGAGTACAGATATACCACCAATCCTTGGAATATCTTTGACCTGCACACTACATCTACCGGTTGGGATGTAAATATTGTTGATACCATTCACTCAGGTATTGATGAAAGTATTATTTTAACTGACGACAATATGGATCACAATTATCATGTGGCTAAAAACAGTACCGGTTCGAAAATATTCTTCATGTGGACAGATACCGATCTGGATGTGATGAACATTATGCCTGATATTTATGCAAAAGGTTTTGATCTATCATCAGGTAATATTACAGCCACTAAAAGGATGACTTATGAAACTGATTATTACTTGTTCAATGCAGCTCAACAGGTTGTTGAAACCAGTGGATCCTTTTTCCTTCCTGCAACATTTGCTACAATTACAGGAACAACCATTGATGCAGAACCTACTCATACTTTTATCAAAGGTTTAGAATTCATCGCATCAGAATTTGTTGGTATCAGCGAAAACGAAAATGCCAGTATCAGCAGCCTGAATGTTTATCCTAACCCTACCAGCGATTTTGCAAACATTGATCTGAACCTTACCAAAACTTCTAACGTTACTGTTAAAGTTATCAATTTGGTTGGACAGTCAGTTATCACCAAGAATTTCGGACAGATGGGTAATGGAAATCATACTCTTTCAGTAGCCGTTAACCAACTGACTTCAGGTATCTATTTCTTCACGGTGGAAGCCGGAAGCCAAAGGATCACCAAAAAGATCATTGTTGATTAATCAGTAATTCGCAATATTAAAAAGACCCGGTACTTTTAGTATCGGGTCTTTTTTT
>CAZRFL010000025.1:25441-39468 GCA_964599365.1 uncultured Bacteroidales bacterium | reverse complement strand
TTAAATAAGAAAACAGTAACTTTGCGAACAGGGAAAACAAATAAACAGACAATTAATAACCTTTTTATTCCCATAATCCAATCCCCCCAAACCAAAATATCATGAAAATAAAATTCGTCGGAGCCGTGAAAGAAGTGACCGGCAGCAAACACCTATTAACCACTTATGATGGCAAGAAGATACTCCTCGACTGTGGCATGTTTCAGGGCAAAGGGATGGAAACCGACGGCATGAACCGCAACCTTAGGTTCGATCCGAAAGAGATAGATTACCTCGTTTTGTCGCATGCTCATATTGATCATTCGGGGCTTATCCCCTATCTGGTAAAAGGAGGCTTCGAAGGTATGATCATTTGCACTCATGCCACACGCGATCTTTGTTCCATCATGCTTATGGATTCCGGAAGGATACAGGAACACGATACGATGAAATTCAACAAGAAACGCCAGGCACAAGGGCTGACGACTGTCGAGCCTATTTATACTGCCGCCGATGCTCTGGAGAGCCTGCAACATTTTGTGAGCATTGCATACGGGCAAAAATTTAAAATAACTGAGGGCGTAACCCTGACATTTACCGACAATGGTCATATTCTCGGCTCAGCAGCCGTTAACCTTACGGTGAAGGAAGACGGAAAGGTGACCCGCCTTTGCTATACCGGCGATATCGGCCGTCTGACCAACGAAATTCTACGCAACCCACAGCCTTTTCCACAAGCCGACATATTGATCACCGAATCGACATATGGCAATCGCCTTCACGATGTTCGTCGTGAGGCACAGGACAAACTGCTGAAGATTGTGATACATACCTGTATTCAGAAAAAAGGTAAGCTGATTATTCCTGCTTTCAGCGTGGGGCGAACCCAGGAGATAGTGTATGCGCTAAACCAACTGGTATTGGCAGGGCGTATGCCGAAAGTAAAAACTTATGTAGACAGCCCCCTATCGGTTAATGCTACCAATATCTATCGCATGCACCCCGAGTGTTTCAACCCCGACATTTTGCATGTGATGGAAAAAGATCCCGATCCTTTCGGCTTCAACGATCTGTATTACATACAATCGGTGGAAGATTCCAAGCATCTGAACGATTCGAAGGAGCCTTGTATTATTATTTCGTCATCGGGTATGATGGAGGCCGGCCGCATTAAGCATCACCTGGCCAACAATATTTCCAATCCTAAGAATACCATTCTGGTGGTGGGCTATTGCGAGCCTTCGACCCTGGGTGCCCGCATCAGAAGGGGCGAAAAGAAAGTGTCTATTTATGGCAACATGTACGAAGTTCGTGCCGATGTGGAAGTGTTGGAAGCCTACAGTGCCCATGGGGATTACAGCGAAATGATTGTTTTCCTGAGCTGCCAGGACAAAAAACAACTGAAAAAGATCTTCCTGGTGCATGGCGAAGAAGATGTGATGTCGGATTATAAAAAGATATTGGAAGACAATCGTTTCCAGAACATTGTGATACCCGAAGTGGCACAGGAGTTTGAGATTTGACAGGCAACAGGCGTAAGACACAAGGAGTTAGATATTTGAAACCTCTTCGATTAACTTTATAAGGCAGGCGTCGATTGATGCTTCGCAAACAACTGATTTACTAAAGAATACATGATACCAATTTCGTTTTGGGATAATTATCCCCCCAATTGTGTACACAGGATTATGAAACTCGTGCACAAGATTTAGAAACTCTTAAACAGGATTATGAAACTTTTGCATAGAATTACGAAACTCTTGCGTGGGTTTACAAAACTTTTGCGTGGGTTTACAAAACTTTTGCGTAGGATTGTGAAACTCTTGCGTAGGTTTACAGAACTTTTGCATAGGATTAAGGAACTCTTGCACAGTATGGTAAATCCCATGCTCAGAATTTACTATCTCAAGCATGGGAATTACAAATTCAAATCAAATTTCATCTGATTAAATAACAGAATATTGGTTGACATGCCGAATTCATAGCCCTATCAGAGCAGAATCGGTAAGGATAAGCACAAGATAATTCAACTATTGTGGTATAAAAGGAACCACATCACTCCACAATCCCCGGCCTGCTGAGTTCCAGGCGGCAATGCGGAAATGAACTTCCTTGCCTCGTGTAAGATTTTTCTTAACAATATCGAAGCGATTTGTAGTTTCTAATACACTCTTAAAATTCTCTTCAACAGGCGAACCCTCAGCCATTTGTAAAATATATTTCAGGCGGCCATTTACATTAGGACCGTAACCACAGCCTTTTACCAGGTATATTTTAGCACTATGTTCTTCTTTACCGTTTTGAACCGACTTAATAACCAACTGGCCCGGTATAGCATTGGTAACCGGTTCGGCGCTCTTGGCAAACCCTGACTTGGTAATATTATCAGGCTGTCCGCGAAAAAGCATGTTAGTGTAAAACAGCAGATCGCCTATCATATTCCAGAGTATCAACATCTGAGCTTCGTAATCGCTGCGCAAATCTTCGCGCCCGCTAAGCACCTGATCCCAAAGATCTTTCACCTTGGTGTACTGATCTTTAAACTCAGCTTGCGTGTGTAACGGATTGGGAAACAAAAGGGGATACGCGTAAAGCCCCAAAATAATGGCTTTACAAAGTTTGAAAACCTTATCAGTCTGTGTCATAGCACAGGCTAAAACTGCAATAATAATTTTTGTACTCATTTTAATTCAAGTTTTAATTTATAATTTAAGTTAACTTCAAAAGTTTCTCAATTAAAAAAATCAACCCCAATCTATCTCCAAAATGTCAAAAACATCTTCCCCTTCGCCTAGGGGAACCAGCACAATGTCAATATTAAAGTGTAACGAGTAGTTTAAATAGCAGAAAAGATAGTTTGCCTGATGTAAAAGCAAAACAAAGATACAAAATCCGAAGGCCGAAAGTCAAGTATTTGGCAAAATATTTTTTTTGGCATGAAAAACAATCCAAAAACTTCTGTTATTGCCCGCTTCCATGAGCCAACTGCATACATTTATAAAAAAACAGCCCTACGGCGATTGACTTTCATCCAGAAATCCATTCAATCAGGCAGCCCCGACGCCCCCCCTTTTGAGGCTTTCATTCGCTATTCCGACTTTCTTCTTCTGAATTCTGCCTTCTGAATTCTCAACTCTGACATCCTAATTCTTCCTCACCCTCTTCAGCGTCAGCAAATTCATGGGATTACTGCCTAGTCCGCTGATATTTTTCTGAGTAAAACGCAACACCTTATCATAATATAGAACCACCACCGGAGCCTGCTCCATTATAATGTTGTCCATGCGGGCATAAAGCAGGGCACGCGCGCTGTCGTCAACCGTGGTGCGCGATTCCAGAAAGAGGCGGTCGAACTCTGTATTGCTGAAATGAGTATAATTAGGCCCCTGCGGACAAAAGTTCCCGGAATAAAACAGCGAGAGGTAGTTTTCCATATCGGGATAGTCGGCAATCCACGAGGCACGGAAAAACTGCAGCTTTTGTTTGGCTATCATCTCGCGCAGCGTGGCAGGCGGGTTTACATCTATCCTGATCTTCAGTCCTATTTCGCCCAACTGCTGCTGCATATATTGGCACAGATCGAGATAGGACGAAGTAGTTGAGAGCACGATCTCCGGCAGGCCCTTTCCGCCCGGATAACCTGCCTTTTTGAGAAGTGCTGCCGCCCGCACAGGATCGTAATCATAGCCTTTCATGAGCGAAGTATCATAATAAGGCATTCCCACAGGCACCATGCCATAGACGCCGGGTGTGCCAATGTTGTTGCGCAGATAGCGTATCATCTTGCGGCGGTCGAATCCATAATTGATGGCTTGTCGCACTTCACGTATCAGCAGGGGATTTTTTTTATTGTCGGGAAGTTTCTCATCTACCAGTATACCCAGATATTCGGTATTGAGATAGGGTTGCACACTCAGGTTGATGCGGTTGGCATATTTCGGATTGAGCACTCCCTTTTTGGTGATCAATTCGTCGATATAAGTGGGCGCAATGCCCGACATAAAATCTAGATTGCCGCGTATGAATTCGAGAAAAACCGATTGCTTATCTACCACAAAAGAGATGGAAACGGCATCCAGGAAAGGCAATCGTTGGCCATTCAGCTGCTCAAAATAGTTCTCATTTTTCACCAGCACCATTTTCTGCCCTTCTTTCCACATCTTAAGACGGAAAGGACCTGTGCCGACCGGATGTTTGCGAAAATCTTTGCCGAAATGCTCAACCACCTCCTTTGGTACGACCGAACAATATTGCATGGCCAGCAGGCTCAGAAAAGGCGGGAACACTTGTTGCAGCCTCACCACGAAAGTACTGTCGTTAGGGGCCGAGAAAGCTCCGCGTCCGCTGCTATCTTTCTTTACATCGTTAAAAATCCAAATTCCCGGTGAGGCTATTTTGTCGTCCAGTATCCTGTTGAAGCTATAAACAAAATCAGCTGCTAAAACTTTTCGTCCAATCCCTTTTGGGAAAAGGGCGTCGTCGTGAAAATACACATCCTGCCTCAGCGTATAAGTATAGGTAAGCCCATCATCCGAAATGGTCCAATGGCGAGCGATGCATGGTTTCACATACAATGAATCGTCGAACTGCACCAGTCCGTTGTAGAGTTGGTTGCAAACCCAAATGTGCGCTTGATCTTTGGCAAAAGCCGGATCGAGGCTGGTGATACCCGCCGATTCGTTGTAGCGGAACACAGAGCGCTGCTCGTCCTTACGGGAAGTCGGACCGCAGGCTGCCAGCATTAGGCAGACAAAAAGTAGCACGAGCGAATGGGTAAAATATTTCATGACATTAAAAAACAAAATTAAGTTTAAAAATCAGGGATTAAAATAATAAAGCAAAAATTTTAAACATATCTTTGTTAAAATACCGTCGGTTTCTGAATGATATCATCAAATTAGTACTTTTGCAAAAAATCTTCTATGCCCAGAAAGCTCCTCTCGCTTCTTTTTCTTGTCACTATTTCGCTTCAACTTTCTGCTCAGCACGAAAAATCGTTGTTGTTGCAGGTATCGGGCAATGGTCTGAAGCAAAATTCGTACATTTTCGGCACCATACATATTATTAAGAAGAGTGAATTCTTTCTTCCGGATGTGGTAAAGAACACACTCAAACAGACTCAGGTCTTCATCACCGAAGTCGACATGAATATACCCATTTTGCAGCAACTCGACCTGATGAATAAAATGTATATCCCCGATGGCAAGACCATTAAGGATTTTGTCAGCGAAGAAGATTTTCAAGCTTTCCGCACCATTGTGCAGGATTCGCTTGGTGTGAGTCCCAAACAATTCGAAAAATATATCCGAATCAAACCCTTCTTCACCAGTGCACTGTTGATACAAAAAGTGATTGGAAAAGTGAAAGCTTACGAAAAGGAACTTTACAAAATAGCCAAAAACAAAGGCATTCCCTCCGACGGACTGGAAAGCCTCGATTTTCAATTCTCGCTGGTGGATGCCACTCCTATAAAAGAGCAGGCAGAAGGTCTGGTGAAAGAGGTTAAGGACTTCCGTCAATCTATGAAAGGCTACGGCGAGATGGTCAATATCTACAAAGAACAGGACCTCGACAAGCTATACACCATGATGGTCAACGATACCAACACCGATAGCGAGTTTAACCAGAAGTTTCTTTTCAAACGCAACCTAAAATGGATTCCCATCATCGAAAAACGCATCAGCGAATACAGTTGTTTCATTGCCGTTGGCGGTGCTCATCTGCCCGGCGACAACGGAGTTTTGGAACTTCTGCGAAAAAAAGGTTATACCGTTACTGCAATAAAATAAGGTTATGATCAGCAAAACACTTCAACGTAAAAAGATCAACACAGCGCGACTGTCAATAATGTCGAACACATTGTTGATTGTAATGAAAATCCTGGCAGGATTGTTAACAGGCTCGGTCAGTATTATTTCCGAGGCCATTCACTCCTCCATGGACCTCATGGCGGCTATCATTGCCTTTTTCTCCGTAAAAGTCTCCGCCCTGCCTCCCGATAAGAAACACCCTTACGGACATGGGAAGTTCGAAAACATATCCGGTGTGATAGAAGCCCTGCTGATATTCCTGGCTGCCGGTTGGATCATTTACGAAGCCGTTAAAAAATTCATGGAACCCAGTTTGCCTGAATCCATAGGCATTGGAACTATTGTAATGTTTATATCGGCAGTAGTAAATTTTCTGGTATCGCGCCGTTTATTCAAAGTTGCGAAAGAAACTGACTCCGTAGCATTGGAAGCCGACGCGCTTCATTTGAAGACCGATGTGTATACTTCCCTAGGCGTATGTGTAGGTTTGGTGCTTATCTGGTTCACCAATATCAGCTTGCTCGACCCTATCGTTGCCATACTGGTTGCCTGCCTCATTTTATGGGAATCATTCACCCTGCTAAAAAGAGCTTTCTCCCCTTTGCTCGACACTCAATTGCCGGATAAGGAAGTTCAAACCATTGAGAGTATTATCCACAAGCATCTCACCTCTGATATGGGATACCATATGCTTCGTACCCGTAAATCAGGCAACCTGAGGCATGTCGACCTGCATCTGGAATTGCCGGGCAACCTCAGTGTGGCCGAATCGCACGCCATTTGCGATAAAATTGAGAATAATATCATGGCCGAAATAGAGCATATAGAGGTGTATATTCATATAGAGCCGAGAGAAGAACAAGTTCGAAAAGTCATTAGTCATTAGTGGTCATTAATTGTCATTAATTGTCATTAATTGTCATTAATTGTCATTAATTGTCATTGGTTGTCATTGGTTGTCATTTAAAAATGTGCCATTTTCAACTTTGTATCTAAGCATTTAACCATAAAACAATGTAACAGTTTGACCATAAAACCATCCATCTTTCCAATTATCCAACCATCCATCCGCCGCGGTGGATTCCATCTCTCCTCACCTCTTCTTTCAAAAATTTTATCAAAAAATCAAATAAAGTTAATTTATGTCGTTTTTTTCTCATAAATTTGGTAAAATTTTTAAACAAAACCTTATGAAAAAACTCTTATTTATTGTTTTCTTGTTTTGCCTAACGGCAGTCAAAGCTCAAACTCCTATAATACTCAATAGTTCTGATTTGGGTTATCCCGGCGATCATTACGATATGAGGATTGACACTGCGGTAAATTCAGCCATTGTTCCAGGCAACCCCGGAGCCAATCAAAACTGGAACTTTCTTACTCTAAGTTCTACTCTTGACACCACTCAAATTGACATCCTTAACAGCAATGCAGGTTTGTTTCACACCTCATTCCCCAGTGCGAATATAGTTTACCATATCGATACCAGTGCAAACTACAGCTATTACAATAGTACACCCATTGGCTTGTTACATTATGGTATTGTGAGTAATTATTTAAATAATGGTGACAGCATCAAGGTGGCATTCAACAATCCTGACACCATATTGCGTCTGCCAACTACTTACCAGGATATTTGTACTTCGATTGTTAAAGGCGACAGCAAATCACATTGCAGTAATTTATTCTACGACACCACTTATATGGGATTTCCTATGAGTATACCTATTGATACCTTGCGCATCAAGCACAATGCTTTCCACTTATACGAGTTCGATGCATGGGGAACTATGAACACACCCACCAACACCTTCCCCACTTTACGACAGAAAAATACTGTTCAGCTTGCTGATAGTCTTTGGGGTTATGCCAATGTGGAAGCTTTTCCTCAGTATTCAGGTTGGTATTTCTTATTTGTATACCGCGATACTACAATAACCTATGATTGGTGGATGAAAGATCTGGGTATTCCTATTGTATCTATGGAGATGTTCAATCTCACCAATTATGTTTCAAAGGTAACCTGGGTGCGCAATGCCACTTTAGGTATCAGCAATAATGTGGATGTTTACAACAGCGGAGTATATCCTAATCCTGCTAACAACATGATCAACATTACCAATACAGCTCAGTATAACGAAGCCATCATTTACGATGCCATAGGTAATGAAGTGAAACGTCAGAATATTCAAGGCCTGAATGAAATTAGTGTTTCTACGGCCAATCTTCCCAACGGAATGTATTTCTACAATCTGAACGGAACACAAGGAAAAACTTCAGGCAAGTTTATTGTAAAACATTAAGAAGTCCGAAGACCGCCCCGAAGGGGTCCCTATGGGAAAGTCCGAAGTAAAAAAAAATCCCTGCAGTTTGACCGCAGGGATTTTTTTATTTAACATTCCACAAGTTTGTTTCCATATCAAACAAGGATTCCTTCACTCCGCGGTTCTCTTTCTCCATCAAACTGCGGGAATCGGCGGCATAGAGCATCATTTTCTGATAAGAAAGCGTGTCTATCAGCCGGGGTTGCTTCTCAAATTCAGCCACCGGGAGAATATAGTACTGTTTCCTTCCTTTTTCTATGGGTGTATACACCCAATCGAGGTAGTAGGACGAATTATCAATACTTACCACATTATTATGCTTCAACAGATCAATACTTACCATCATGCCACCGTCTTTGTAGCGGTCGCGCTGGTTCGATATATAATTGCCCAGCGAATAGGCGATAAAAACCTCACGGCCGCTGCTGTCCGGAAAATAGTATCTCTCTATCCTTTGAATCACATGAGGATGCATTCCAATGATGATATCAGCCCCGTTGAGGAAACAAATGCGGGCAATGTCCTGCTGATACTGGTTGGGATGCGATTGATACTCATCACCCCAGTGAATGAACACTATTACCTTATCGGGAAGAGAATCTTTTGCCCGTTTCAGATCAGTTTTCATCTGGTTGGTATCGATCAGGTTGACGATATTGGGTTTGGGAACAGGAATTCCGTTGGTTCCGTAAGTATAATTCAAAATGGCAAGGTTGAAACCATTCTTATGTATCATCAATGGAAAAGTCTTAGCACGGGCAAGCGAATCGGCAAAGGTTCCGGTATGCTGAAGTCCCATACTATCCAGAATATGAATGGTACGTTCAATACCTTTTTTGCCCCTGTCGCAGGAATGATTGTTGGCAGTGCCCAAAATGTCAATCCCTGCATAAATCAGGGCATGTACCAACTGGTCAGGCGCACTGAATTGAGGGTAACCGCTATAAGGTCTGCCAGCCAGTGTCACTTCCAGATTGGCCATAGCAATGTCGGCTTTGCGAATAATCGGAGCCATATATTTAAAGCAGGAATCGTAGTTGTAAGTCTTCAACGAATCGTTCCAGGCAGCATCTATCTGAGGCTGATGTTGCATAATATCACCCATAAAGAGCAGCGACAAATACCTGTCGTCGTCCGCCGGATTCTTTACAGGATGATCGGCAGTGATCTTGGTAAAGATAAAAAGGCTGAAACCCAAGATAACGGTGACCAGAGTATATTTAATGAACAGTTTCATTTCTATTTGCGTGTAAACAACGATTACGAGTATTCCGTGAATAAGTTACCGGCTCATATCACTTTATTTCTCCAGGTTCCCTTTTTCAGATAAAAATAGGAGAAGATAAAGATCACAATGAAGTAGCCCACTTCCGATGTCCATGCCATAACCTGTGGCAGGCGAAACATGATGATCATCAGATATACGCTGGTCAGATAGAAAATCACGCCGCCCACTTCTATCAGAAGGGATACACGGGTGTTGCCTGTCCCTGTAACTCCGCTAAACAGGTTGAAGGTAAGCGAAAAAACAAACAAAGCTACCATCACCACATAGAATGAGGGGATGCAATCGGTGATCATTTGCTGATCGGGAGTATAGAGCAGTAGCAATTGCCTTGGAAACAGCATGGCAGGCAAGGTAAGTACGAGCGATACCAGAAAACCCATTTTGGTTATTCGTTTGATCAACGGAATCACCCCATCTTTGTTCTGCTGACCAATAATATTGCTCACCAGGGTGCTGGTCGCCGAACTGAAGGCCCATCCGGGTATCATAAAAAAGATATAAACACTCCTGACAATATTGGAAATCGCCAGCTGATGCTCGCCTCTTTGCTCTATTACCATGAAGAATATGAACCAGGAAACCAGCGAAATGATATTCTGCAAAATGATGAAGCCTGAAACATCCATAATGGTGAATACTACGCTGAAGTCATAGGTCTTTCGCTGAAAAAGGTTGTATTTCTTCAGATCAACGAATTTTATTGTGGCAAACACATAGAACAAAACAGAGGCAAACTCGGCAATGACCGTTGCAATGGCTGCTCCCTCAATCCCTAATTTGGGGAAACCCAGATTACCAAAAATGAGCACCCAGGCAAAAAAGATATTAACGCTGGCCAGAATAATGGAATTGATCAACAGGAATTTCGTTTTGAATATTCCAGTATAAAATGCCCTGAACGCACAGCCTATAAAGGTGAAGAAGATTCCCCACACCCTGTATTTGACATAAATGGCCGTTTTATCGAACACTTCGGCCGAAGATAAAATATGACTGAATACCGGAGAGAAAAACAATTGAACCAGAATGAAGAGCAACAATGCCACTACCAACAAAAAGAAAACACTAATCTCGAATACACTTCCCACTTCACGGGGCTTGCCTTCGCCCAGCCTTCGCGAGATGATAATCTGGGTGCCAATGCTGAATCCAAGTCCGATGATGAACAGAATTACATAAAAGGTACCTCCAATGGCCGAAGCTCCCAATTCCCCTTCCCCTACTCTGGCCAGAAAAACAGTATCAGTTATATTGATAATATTCTCGGCCATCATACTCAATATAATGGGGAAAGTCAGGCTCCAGATCTCTTTATGTGAAGGCAGTTGCAAGGCGGAATATTTATTTTGCAAAAGTAGGAAAGTTTGCGGTCATTAAAGGAATGAAAGCTTGACAGCACGAGCATCAATGTTAACTTAGCCCTGTTTTCCAACGTTCATTGCCTTGCGTTTAATTTTACGGTTTTCAGTTTTCAGACGAATAAATTGATATTTTTGCAGAAGAAAATCACTCATGCGGTAGTAGCTCAGTCGGTAGAGCATTAGCTTCCCAAGCTGAGGGTCGTGGGTTCGAGTCCCATTTACCGCTCCCTGAAACCCGGTTACTATGTTTCCGGGTTTTTGCTTTTAGGCAAATGATAAAATTTGAAAATTATTCCAAGAATTTAGGTACCTTTGTACCTCAATTGAGAGAAATGATCTTTTTGAAGAAATCCTTAGCCATAATTTGTTTGATAGCTTTTGTTATCAGCACCACCGGCATTTCTATCAGGAAACATTCCTGCAGTATGGCAGGCACCACCCAAGTGGCTGTTTTTCCAGAAATATTCGGAAACAGCGATTCCTGTTGTTCCATGACAACCCCTCCGGTATCTAAGAACACCAATTCCGTTCAGGAAGTTCCCTGTTGTCATAATGTTTTTCAATATGCTAAAATAGCAGCCACCTATATCTACACCTTCAGCGGTTTTAATTTCATAAAACTGATACTCGATATCACTGTGGCTTTCATTATGCAGTATAGTGCCATTGACACTCCACAGCAAAGCACTTTTGCGGATTACGAGTCACCGCCACTACCATTTTTCGGAACCACTCTGCTGCACTTCATTCACAACATCAAGATCGCATTGCCTTAATAACTCTGAAGTTTTTACACTTTAAAGGGTTTTACCAATTATTTACTCATTTTACTTTTTCGCTTATCCTTTTTAGGATTTGCTAACTACTAATAACTAGATAAGGCAATTTACATGAAAAACAAATTATTGATAGCAGCTATTCTACTCATGTTGAATATGGCTGCAGCTTATTCCCAAACCATTACCGGAGTAGTTTACGACAGTAAAGACAAGAATCCTTTACCCGGAGTAAGCGTTTATTGGCTGGGGACCTCTCAGGCAACATCCACTGATGCCAACGGGAAGTTCAAATTATCAAAGAATAATATCACCGATCTCAGGCTGATCTTTACCATGCTGGGATGCAAAACAGATACTGTAAGCATCAATGCAGCTGATAATAAGATCACTCATGAAATGACTCAAACCAATCTGCAACTGTCGCAAGTGGAGATCAACGATAAACTGGATGGCACCTATATATCGAAGATGGATCCGCGCAAAACACAGATTGTAACCACAACCGAACTATACAAAGCAGCCTGTTGCAATCTCTCGGAGAGTTTCGAGACCAATGCTTCGGTGGATGTTTCTTATAGTGATGCCATCACCGGAGCCAAACAGATACAGCTGCTGGGTTTATCAGGAATTTACAGTCAGATACAAACAGAGAATATTCCATTGATACGCGGACTGGCCTCATCTTATGGATTGAATTATATTCCGGGCTCGTGGATGCAGTCCATACAGATTTCCAAAGGGACATCTTCGGTGATCAATGGCTACGAATCGGTTACCGGGCAGATCAACATAGAATATAAGAAGCCAACCAATTCAGAGAGATTGTTTGTTAATATTTACGGCAATGACAAAACCCGTATTGAGGCCAACCTAAATGCTTCATTTCATCTCACCGAACGCCTTACCACTATGATCATGTTGCATGGTGATTATTTCAGCAAGGAGATCAATAAAATTGACTCTGTCACCATTAATGCTGTGAATACCGATGATATGAGCCTGCTCAAAGATAGCGAGGGCAATCAGATCTATTGAAAAAAACCCGATAATTTTCTGGACATTCCAAAATTGACTACCATCAATGTGTTTAACCGTTGGGATTATTCGATTCCTAAAAAGCTTTGCTCGCAACTTGGCATCAAGTATATGTATGAGGATCGCAGTGGCGGCACAACCGACTTCAATAAAAAGGATTTCGTGCTCGATACGGCAAATATCAACAATATGACCCTCCCCTATGGTTTTGGAATGAAGACAAACCGGGTAGAATCTTTTTGGAAAAACGGATTTATGTTTCCTGGCAGTCCATGGAAGAGTGTCGGGCTGATATTATCAGGTATTTATCACGACCAAAAAGGCTATTACGGAGTGAACCACTACATGGGCATAGAAAAAAGCCTTTATGGGAACCTGATCTATCAATCTATTTTCGGAAATACCAATCACAAGTTCTCGACAGGAGTAAGTTTTCTGTATGATGATTATATAGAGAATTATCAGCAGACACAGTTCACCTATATCTACCAGACGCTACCAGCAGGAAGTCCCGTTAGTATGCACGATGTGGTTACTTTGTCGCCTACCACCAATTTAAGTCCGGTCATCTATAACCTCAACCGCTCGGAAGCTGTGGGTGGCGCCTTTTTCGAATATACACTCACCAATGCCGATGTCTTTTCATTTATAATTGGCTTGCGTGCAGACTATAGCAGCCGCTATGGATTGTTCTTTACGCCCCGAACCAACCTGAAAGTACAAATTGCAAAGGGCCTTACTTTAAGAGGATCGGCAGGATTAGGTTATCGCTCGGCCAACATCATTTCAGAAAACATGGCTATACTTGCCAGCCAGAAGATTATTAAGATCGAAGGCCCACTGGCACAGGAACAAGCCATCAATTACGGATTGAATCTGGTGAAGGAATTCAAGATAGCCAACCGAAAAGCCGAAATCGACATCGATGTGTACCGCACCGATTTTATCAACCAGGTGGTGGTTGACCTCGACCGCGATCCTGCCATTGCTGATTTCTATAATCTGAAAGATAGTGCCGGAAAATCCTTTGCCAACAGCTACCAGATACAATTTAGTTTCGAACCCATTAAGAGTTTCAATATTTTGGCTGCTTTTAGGATCAATGATGCCTGGCAGACCACAGAAGGAAAACTCCAATCGCGCGCATTCACCTCAAAATATAAAGGCTTGATCACCTTGAGTTATGCCACGCGCTTTGACAAATGGAAATTCGACTTCACCACACAGTTAAACGGCCCGGCCCGTATCGGCGATCAAAGCAAGATGCCGGGTATTGTGCGGAGAGATTATACCAGTTCACCCGTTTATACCATTCTGAATGCGCAGATCACCAAGAAATTCAAGCATGAGATAGATTGTTATCTGGGAGTGGAAAACCTCTTGAACTTTAAACAAAAAGATCCCATCACCGAAGCCTTTTTGCCTTATCATACCCATTTTGATACTTCTATGAC
>CAZRFL010000025.1:17356-25341 GCA_964599365.1 uncultured Bacteroidales bacterium | reverse complement strand
CCTACGGAATTTACCTTTTTTGCCAGATAAATTTTGCTCAAACGAGTTTGGCAAAATTTATCTAACAAAAAATGCCCCTGACGGGGCACTTTTGTTTTCTTTGGCGGAGAGAGGGGGATTCGAACCCCCGGTCCATTTTACAACGAACAACGGTTTTCGAGACCGCCGCATTCGACCGCTCTGCCATCTCTCCTTTTTTTCGGACTGCAAAAGTACATTTTTAATTTATTCCGGCGAAGACTTTCTCTTCAATTCACTCAGAAAACATCCAGTATCTTAAATGTGTTGTTATTAAAACTTACTGAATCACCCACTTTCTTTCCTTCTATGGCTTTGTAAATAGGCACTGCCGGCGAAATACAGAAAAACACCTCATTATCAATAGTTACTTTACCCATACTGGTGGCGATGAAAAGCTTTTGCTTATCGGTGATCACAATAGAACCAAACTCTACCTTGGTTTTCACTTCGTTGGGTTTGATCTTATCGATGGTATAAAGTTCTTCGTTGGCTTTTTGCAATTGCTCGGCAAAGATATCGCGGCGTCTAAGCATCTGCGAACGAAAAGCATCGTATCTATCCCTAGGCGGACCATAATCATTGGCCAACTGCTGGTGCTCGTCCATTTCACGCTTCAGGTTGGCAATAGTAGCCAATTGCTGCAGTTTGCAGACTTCAATGATCTTTTCTTTCAACAACTTGCTTTCGTCCCTGCCCATATGTGGTAAATCTTAGTACGAAGATAGGTATTTTCGGTTGTCAGTAAAATAAAATAAGGAGGAATCCGCTTAATACAATTCTATAAACTCATGGCTGTTGCCCGTGAAAGCTATATATCGCAGGAAATCCTCAAACGAAATGATAAGGGAGGCGGTGTTGAGGTTGGGATGAAAGCTGATTCGTTTGGCTTTCTGAAGATTCTTATCCAGAAACACATGTACGTTTTTGGTGGTATCATAAATGAGTCCGAAAGGAGAAACTGATCCGGGCAGCAATCCCAGATACTGCTGCATGCGTTTTTCGGAAGCAAAGGTAAGTTTGCCCTGTTTCAGGCGTTTTTCTATATCATGAATCGCCAGATTCTGTTCGCAATCCAAAATCACCAGGTAATGACGATTGCCTTTGTGGTTACGAAAAAAGAGATTCTTACAATGCTGCGCATCATGTCCCTTCCAATACTGGCGGGCAATATCAATGGTAGGAGACGGAGGATGCTCAATGTAAGTAAAATCAATTTTCAAGTCGCTTAATGTCTGATAAACCCTCGGATCGCCGTTCATACTTCTGATTTACGGCAAAATTATAAATTAATAAGGAAACATCCCCTCAGACAATAAAAACAAAGTATTTATGTTTACAAAAAAGTGTAATTTTACCTGACAATTCTCCCGGCGATGAAACATCTCAGCATATTTCTCTTACTGTCCCTGGCCCTGGTCATCCTCGGCAAGGCACAAACCACAACTACCGACACCATTAGCATAACCAGACATGCCATGAGTGCCGACCTTAACCTGCACGGCAAGGACCTTTCGCTCATCAAGCTCGAAGATGTTTGCAAACCCTTTCCCGATGCCATGGAAGAGGTGAGCCTAGCCAAGCGCAACAATAATCCCTCTATCATACTTACCCTGGTGGGTGCGGGATTGATTGGCTATACCGGTATCAAATTGCTAATGGGCTCCGATTCCCAATGGTATTTTGCTGTAGGAGGGGCTGTATTGATAGGTGCCACCATTCCCTTGTATTTCGGCACCCGCAATCATTCTATCAATGCGGCCCGCATCTACAATTACGAGATGAGGCACAAGAACGACCCCAAATAGAACTTTGTAAAAAATAATGAATACACCCTTACAAGATGAACTGTTAAGGGTCACGAAATCGTAAATCACTTTTATTAACGAAAACTATCTGATACACTTATGCAAGAAGGAATGACCAAGTACAAATTCAAAAGTCTGAATGTATTTTCGTCTGAAGAATGGATGATCAACTCATCGAAAAAGTACCGTACCGTTTACGACAAGGCTGAAACTACCTATATCTGGACAGAATTCTCTTTCTACAACAAACTGTTCGACGAAGTGGAATGGACCGCAAAGGTGAGCCTGAAAGCCTTTTCGCTTGCAGGAGATAAAAGGACTGAATTGTGCAGCCTCGATTCGGATCAGGTGATCAAAATAGAAGACAATGTGGTGGTGGTGCGCGATGGCTGGGGCAACGAAAAGGCCGGCAGCTTTTGGTTCCGTGGCGATTATGTGTGGGAAGCCTATATCGACGGTGTTCTGGTGGGTTCTGCCAAATTCCATGTGGAAGATGTGGGCAAAGTTACCTTCAACGACAATCCGTTTTTCGATCTGGTTTCTATCAAAGTATATCATGGCCCTTACGACCGCATAGAGGAATCGGAACGGAAATATCTGAAGCAATTCAATCGCGATACCGTCACTTATATCTGGACCGAACTTAAGTTCAAAAACAAAGTCGCTACCGATTGGTTCTACGAGTTCTTTTTCAATATCAATGACGACTCGGGCCAGGCCAAAACCTCCATAGTTTCGCCGGGATATGTCAAAATAGATACCGAAGATTGGGAATATACGGTGGTTGAGGGCTGGGGAAGCGATAAACCCGGTTCATGGAAAGATGACGCTTATTCGGTGGAGATCGTTTTTATGGATACCCTCATTGGCTCCATTACCTTCCAGGTGGGCGATGCCGAAATTGAAGGAGTGGCGGCTGTTCAGGATATCCCTGTATACAATATCACCTCCGAACATACTGCTGCAGCAGCTCCGGAAGAGACGATGGAAGATGTGTTGAAGAATCTCGAAGACCTGATAGGACTGAATTCGGTGAAACAAAAGATCAAAGAGCACATCAAATACATTGATTTCCTGAAATTGCGCAAGGAAAAAGGCTTTGATGAGAACGAGAAGATCAACCTGCATAGTGTTTTCACCGGAAATCCCGGAACCGGAAAGACTACGGTGGTGAACCTTCTGGGCAAGATATACCAGAAAATGGGATTACTGTCGAAAGGCCATGTGGTGGAAGCCGACCGCAGTGCCCTGGTGGGCGAATTCATCGGGCAAACCGCTCCCAAGGTGAAAAAGCTGATAGATTCAGCCCGCGGCGGCATTCTCTTTATTGATGAGGCTTATTCATTGGCCCGTAAAGGCGACGACGACAAGGATTTTGGCAAGGAGGTGATAGAGGTCATCATCAAAGAAATGTCGGACGGCAAAGGCGATATCGCCATTATGGTGGCCGGATATCCTGCGGAGATGAACAACTTTCTGGAATCGAATCCCGGTCTGAAATCGAGGTTTAGCTATTATTTCCATTTCGAGGATTATCTGCCCGAAGAACTGCTTCAGATAGCTGAGTATGCCTGCGAAAAGAAAAAGGTGACCCTGGCCGAAGATGCCAAAACCGAAATTTATAAACGTCTGACGGAAGCTTACCGCAACCGCGACAAATCCTTCGGAAATGCCCGTTATGCCATCTCGGTGATAGACGAAGGCAAGATGCATCTGGGATTAAGGCTGATGAATCAGCCCGACATTAAAGATCTGACGGCGGAAGCTCTTTCGATGATCACCCTGGAAGATGTGCAGCATGTGTTCCAAAATCAACAGAAGAAACGTCTCGATCTGAGCATAGACGAACGTCTGCTGGCCGATTGTATGCAAGAACTGAATGCGCTTACCGGCATGGAAAGTTGTAAGGAAGAGGTGAACGAACTGGTGAAGCTGGTGAAATATTACCGCGAATCGGGCAAAGATATTCTGAACCGCTTCTCGCTGCATTCCGTTTTCATTGGTAATCCCGGTACCGGAAAGACTACTTTGGCTCGTTTGATGAGTAAGATATATAAGGCTCTGGGTCTTCTGGAAAGAGGTCATGTAGTAGAAGCCGACCGCGAACGTCTGGTGGCTGCTTATGTGGGACAGACGGCCATCAAGACCAAGGAACTGATAGATCAGGCCAAGGGCGGGGTGCTGTTCATAGACGAGGCCTATGCATTGGCCGAAGGCGGCGGCAACGACTTTGGCAAGGAAGCCATAGAAGTTGTTTTGAAGAACATGGAAGATATGAGGGGCGAACTGGCGGTGATTGTGGCCGGTTATCCCGATAATATGAATCAGTTTCTGGAATCTAATCCCGGGCTGAAATCGAGATTCAATAAGACTTTTGTGTTTACGGATTTCACTGCCGAGCAGCTTTACCTGATAGGTTTGCAGATGCTGAAGAAAGAATACCTCACACCGGATGCCGAAGCCGAGGATCATCTGAAACGTTATTTTTCGTCGCTTATCGCTCATAAGGATAAGTTTTTCGGTAATGCGCGTACGGTGCGCAATGTGATGGAAGAGGCTGTCAGGAACCAGCAGCTGCGTATGGCAGATACTCCTTCGTCTCAAAGAAATCAGATGATGATGGAAACCCTGACCATGAAGGATGTGGAAGAATTTAAGATCATGGACGACGCCCAAAGCACAGGCGGAAGCATAGGATTCAGGAGGTCAAATTCGGGTAGCTAAGGGATATGTAATATGAAGAGACTTATTTACTGGAATCTTTTTGGTGTTTTTTGGTGTCCGCCGCGGCGGATCGTGTTTTGGTGGCAAGTTTCGTTTATGCCACCAAGGCACCAAAACTCCAAATTCCTCCAAATGGGCTTCAGAATTAATACTATAATAGAATTTATCGTCTAAACTGAGCAAATTCAGGGAATATTGAAAAAGATAATCAAAGAAACCAAAGATCTTTTTTCGTTCAGCGCCGGCGAACGCAGAGGGATACTTATACTGATGGCCCTAATACTGCTGCTCATCCTCTTTTATTTTATCTATCCCGTCTTCCTTACCCCAACCAAATACGACACCACTGCCTTCGACAGGGAAGTAGATTCCTATTTGAAAAACAGGAAAGAGATTACAAAAGTATCTGATACCTCTTCCGAAAAATACGACTTCGATATGTTTGACCAAAGGAGTCCGGAAAAGAAAACTACCCTCCACCCCTTCCCATTCGACCCCAATAGCATGACGCATGCTCAATGGCTGCAACTGGGCCTCACCGAAAAACAGGCTAAGGTGATTGAGAATTATGTAGCCAAAGGAGGAAAATTCTACGACAAAGCAGATTTCAAAAAGATGTACTGCATCTCGGAGGAAGCCTACGCACAACTGGAACCTTACATCAATATAACACTCATCAGGCCACAGTATCCTAAGAATGAATTCCCCAAAAAGGAGGTGGTGATCAGTAAAACCGAGATCAATTCGGCTACCATAGAAGATCTGAAAAAGATACGCGGCATTGGCGACTATTTTGCCACGAAGATTGTGGAATACCGCCAAAAACTGGGCGGATATATTAGTTTGGAGCAGTTGCTGGAGATTCCTAAAATGGATACTTCGCGACTGAGGCCCCTGCTGCCCTATCTGGATATCAATTCGAAAGCCATCCGCAAGATCAATGTGAACGAGACCAGCCTGAATCAGTTGAAATCGCATCCCTATATAGGGAATAATATTGCTTCGGCCATCATCAACTACCGACAGAAACACGGCAACTTCGCCCTGCTAAGCGATATTAAAAAGTGTATGCTCATCACCGATGCGATTTATGTGAAAATTTCGCCTTATCTTTGTGTTGAGTAACATTAGAAAACCACGGAGACATCCCGACCCTTGGTACGGGACAGGCTCCGTACACGGAGTCCCACGAAGAAAAATAATAGAATCCTTAACAACACACTATGAAAAGAACCCTTCTCCTGCTTATGGCCATGATGATGATCAGCAGCCTGAGCTTTGCCCAGAAAAACAAGAAAAAAGACAATAAAAAGGCCGAAAAGGTGGAGTTCAAATGGTATACTTTCGAAGAAGCCTATGCCCTCAACCAGAAGAACCCCAAAAAGATTTTCATAGACGTGTTTACCGACTGGTGCGGGTGGTGCGTTAAAATGGACAACACCACCTTTAAAGACAGTCTCATACGCGATTATATGATTCACAATTTCTATCCCGTGAAACTGAATGCCGAACGCAAGGATACGGTGCGCTACAACGGCAATACCTACGTAAACCCCAGTCCCGACAAGCCCCGTTCGGCTCACCAGCTGGCCATTTCGCTGCTGCAGGGACAACTCTCCTACCCATCCTATGTGATACTGAATGAGAAGTTCGAGATACTAAACATGGTGAAAGGTTATAAAGTGGCCAAAGAGATGGAAGTGCTGCTGCATTATGTAGCCGAAGGTGCTTACGACAAAATGACCTACGAGAAGTTTGCAGAAACGTTTAAAGGGACGATAAAATAGAGAATAGTCCCATTGGATGCCTATGGCAGGAATAGGAATAGCGAATAGATAATAGTGAATAGTGAATAAGGAATGGGGAAATCATGAAAATCCTAAAATTAAAATTTATTTTTTGTTTGATTCTGCTGCTGCCATCCGTTGGCAAGTCGCAGCAGATAGCTAACGGCAGTTTCGATAGTTTGTGCGTTTGCGCCCTCGACAGGGTGTATCATTGGGTGACTTCCGATATTCATTATCTCAACCAGGATACGGCTCAGCCCTTTGCTCCCAATGCGCATTTTACCACTGACAATATGGAATTGCATATTGCCATGAACACCGTACAACTGAACTACGACAACGCCGATTCTCTCGGCTTTGCCCATTCGGTAAAAATACTCAGCCGACCCGGCCTTAACTATCTGTCGGGCGATATTTTCAGGGGATTTCTTATCAATGGCGACCATTTTTATACCGACGATCAGGGATATATCGACCTGCAAAGGTGCGGTGTGGCTTTTCCTTACCGGCCCGATTCTATTTCCGGAATTTATAAATTTGAAGATTCCTTATCCCCTTCTGCCGAATACGGACAAGCAAAAGTATTGCTTAAAAAATTCAATGCTGCCACGCAATCTATGGATACTATCGGTTATGCTGAAAGCTATCACGAATTGTCGCCTGCCTCTCAATGGACGAGATTCTCTATGCCTATTCATTATATCAGCAGTTCGACACCCGATTCTATAGTCGTCGCCTTCTTTTCATCCACTTCTTCCGGACGTCCCACCACCCTTTGGCTCGACGATGTACAATTCATCTATTCCTCATCAGGCATTGGTATTTCGGAGGATAATGCACAAAAAATCATCTTTCCCAATCCTTCAGAAAACCTGATCTATCTGGCTGACGACATCCAAATGCCCTGCAAATATAAGATTTTCAATAGCTCAGGGACTATACTGCAGCAAGGTACTTTCCAAAACCACATCAATATTCAAACTTTGCCCAAAGGCTGCTATATATTGAAAATACAACAAAACGGCAAGCTGGAAAGCAGTTATAAATTCATTAAAAATTGAGGGGCGAGTGAGATAATGCATATGCAACAACCTCAAGGCAATGCCCTAACAAAAATACAGACCTATTCCCTTGTATTTCTGCTTATGATACTCTCTTCCTGTAGCAACCCCCATAAGGGAAAATGCTTTTCAGGAATTTCGCTATCGTATTTATTACCCGCACTCAACAGGTTGGTGATAAACGACAGCCTGAAAATCGATCTGGCAAAAAATATCACCCCAACCAATGCCAACAGGTTTAGTAAACCCATTTACATTCGCGGGTATGAGATAGGAGCTTCCGACGCCAAATTCAATGGCGAAGCAGTTGTGATAGAAATGGATATTCCGTCAGCTATGCTGAAAGCTCATCCTGATACCCTGAAGAAGGAGGTGCGTCAGAACTATGCTAACTCTGAACGTTTCTTTCCGCGTTCTATAGCCGACGATTTCGTAAACGGTATTTCTACCGAACATATTTCCTACCCCCATCTGAACTATGCTGTCAAGGTTTACGAAAACGAGTTTGCCGCCAAACCTTATACCACCCAAACTTTCAGGGCATGGAAGGATAAGGCGGGGCAGTTGGTGGTTGAATAAGGCAAAAT
>CAZRFL010000025.1:1268-17256 GCA_964599365.1 uncultured Bacteroidales bacterium | reverse complement strand
ATTGAATGCTGCAAAGGTGACGCCACGGATGAGGAATCAGCGCAAATGAAAATGGCAGAAGTGTTGGATAAGAATTATGATCCCACCTTCAATATCATTGTCGATTTCAGAGAATTCGAAACTTTTATCAATAACACTACCTTCGAGTCTATTTCTGCTTTTGTTCATTTCCTCAAAGCCCTTAAGATACAAAGCAAAGTCGCTTTTCTGACCACCAAACCCCACCAGGTGGTTGTGGGTGAATATCTGAAAGAATTAATGAACCAACGTCTCGATATTGAGTTGGGCATATTTTCGACCGTTGATGCTTGCGCAGAATATCTGGGATATACAGAAAACGACCTGCCCCAAATCAGAGCAGCTATTGCCAAAACCAATGAGATTACCGGTTGAGGTGTAAAACAACCCCTGCTTATTCATTATTTTCGCCGACTGCCCGGTTATATAGCAAATCGGCTACATATTCATGTCCGATTTTATGGCATTTGCACAACTCTGTGGCCAAAAAACATAACCAAAAAACGAAAATTCGGTTAAAAAACACCGATTGAATTTCGTAAAACACTGATTATCTTAACAATTCTTTCGGGAGTAGACACACTCAGCTGAGGAGAGTACACACCTAAATCAAAATTCGTCACAGAAAACTAAAATGTCGGTGTAGAAAAATTCCTTTTCACAAAAGACAAATCCTATATAGGCATAGAAATCTGTAAAAATGACAGAGAATTTGTCAATTTCGGCATATTATTCTTTTTTATAGTATGTGATAATTAAAATTGCTGCATGGAAATAATGATGATAGGAAGTGAAATTTTCAGTTTGACGACTAAAAAATCATTTTTTGGGGTCGAAACCTGCCTTTTCGGTGCATAAAATACGCTTAGGTATGTACTCTCTTAAATTGAGTGTGTCTTCTTCCAAATTGAGTGTGTCTTCTTCCAAAATTTTTCCAACGAAAAATACAGTAATATGCAAGCAAAGTAATTTTTATTTTGAGCAAAAATCCTTGTTTTTGCAGTCAGCCGGGTTTTATATATCGTTTGGTTATTTTTTTATGTCTTTCAGTGAAATTTTAGTAAGCCTCAAAAAAATGAGAGGATAAACCAAGCAAATTTCTGCCCTAACAAATTCCCTAACCTCTGACTTCATCAGAAGGAAACAATCTACAAGCTCCATAGAAAAGGGGCTTAGGTTTTGCCACCTAAGCCCCTTCATTTTTTTTAAAAGTTAAAATAACGTTTGTGCGAAAGTAATTACTCTGACGCAAGGAAAAACTTCACCTTGTCAGACATCAAACTGGAACCACCGGAGTTTTTTGCTCTCACGGCTATCCAAACATAGGTATCTTCAGGAACATCGTAGCCAAACAGAAAACGGGAATCGGTTGAATCGCCAATTTCTTTGCCGGTTTTATCATCGGGTTTGGCAAACATGAAGACACGATAATCAGTTCTTGAGCGTTTTTTCAGTTTACTGTTCTTACCTCTTACAAGCACCACCTTTACCGTTCCGGACTCCGAACCCCGAACCACTTTGCTGATCTTGGGTTGATCGGGAGGAGGAACCGGCGTAGGATCGGCACTCACATTAGTTCCTGCCAACTCAAACATAGCCTTTTCACCCGCAAACTTATCATTCAAATAAGCCAATATCTTAATTTTAATACAGTTATATAGCTTCTTGCTTGCATTGTTTCTTAAGGTGATAGCCAGAGTACCACCATGTTTGGCTGCGGCAGTTGCGTTAAAGGAAGTAGTAACCAGATCTTTAAAAACATTCTCAGTAACAGGCATATCAGCGAAGACAAGAGGGCTCTTATAAGCACCGTCCAGAATGTTCTGTCCCAATGCATTTATACCATCATAATCTGTCTCAGTTACGCCCATAATTGCAGTATAGATTTTTGTAGCCAATGTAATAATGATTTTGCTTTCGTGCCCTGCTGACTCCGTGATCTCCACAAATAAGGTAGCTCCAGGGCAGCATTATGAGCTAATTTGGAAGAAATAATTTTCATAGCTTTGAGAATTAAACGCAGCTAAGTTACTATCAGCCGACAGCCGAATGCAAATTTACATGACGAAGTGCACGAATTTTTCCTTAAAGTACTCATCGCTTTTGAGGTATTCCCTTAGCGTTTTCAGCCCCTTCAGTGCCTTACGGCAGAGTTTAATTTCAATATCGTTAATGAGGATTATTGAGACACATCTTCCGCATTTTTTGAATTCCACAAAATAAGCCAGATTGACCAACTTGCCGCGAAAGGGTTGGTAAAAAAGTTTTCCGGTCAGATGTTCGCAGGCTTTCACGAAGGTGTAGGTAACTGTTTCGAAGTTCCCCAGTGGACGGTGTATCTTCACATCATTGTCCAAGGCCTCAAGCATCACCACCTGGTCGGGTGGAGACGTAGCTTCAAGAAATTTGTAATAATTGGCTTCATCGGCAGTAATTTTATACATCTGCCTTTGTGTGAGCGGAGCCTGCATGCAGGGGCTGGCTGCCGCCGATTCGGAACGAATAGGATCATGCGACATAATAAAGATGCTTTAAGGTGGGCATCCCGGCTTATGTCGTTGTGGCAGTTAGTGGGGTAGTTTGTTTTATCCTTCTCTCGTGATCCGTCCGATGTGCGATGATTAACAGTTATTGTGGCTGCCGGAATGCAAATAATACATTTTGCTTCATCAAAAAGGGTTTAATTTAAAAATTGGGTTAACATATACTGCATTCATCAAAAATAATGCCAACAAGGGTAGTTTTGCTAAATAATTTACGCATGAAATTAAGAACCTCTCCTACCCCCTAAATACGGTGCTAACTAAATGCCTCATTGGTTTCTCACCCCTGCCGAATTAATGTTAAAAAGATTAGGCTGATTGGAATAAATTATTAATTTTGGATGCGGGGAGTGAGGGGGCGAAAGGATAGTATAAAACGGATAAAATAACATAGGGATATTTGATAATACCCTATTGCTTTGATGAAAAAACGAAATGGTTTAACTTCAATAAAAAACATAAACGAGTATGTCGAAAAACAGGAAGAAAAAACCCAATCAACTGCAACAGCAAAAACTGGCAGAGGCTCATCATAAAAAAGAATACTACGCAAAACTTTATAAAATACTGGATGCGGTAGGCTACGCACATGTATTGTCGCAAATTCCGCAGCGCGAACTGGAAAGAATATTTTTTATACGATCCAGGGCAATGACTTTCACCGTGGCAGAAGGAGATTATATGCCCAAAGCCCACTTAAAAACCATACGTCAAATGGTTTCGGCGCTTCTAAAGCTCCAACAGGTTCAATTAGGTCCTGAGGGAGGATGGGTCGATCTTAACACCTATCTGTCTGCGGGTATAACGCTGATGTGTTGCCTGGGATATTTGGGTGAAGAAAGTTTTTCAAAAGCCAGGGAACTCACAAAGGATATGTTTCGCTACTGGTTGCATGAACCGACAGTGAAAAATGTTTTTAATGGACTGGGCGATATAACAGAGCATACCAGTGATATATTGAGCGATCTGAACAAACGTCTGTATTGGTCGAAACACAAAATGGTTGTCGGCGACCTTTACCGGCCTACAGGTTATCATTTGGTGTGGCATAGTGTGATTCCCGAAAAAATCCATGTAAACATAAATGGCGAAACCCACAGGGCCATACGTCTCGGAAGATGCCGGTTCAAAGTAGGTGCGGAATGGATCAGCATTAAAGCAGGACAATTGCAATTATCGCCGCCCGACAAAGATATTGATGTGTATATTCAGGCGCATGCCCTGCACAGATTGATCGAGCGCAACGATTGTATTTATCGGGAAATGTTTCTTTCAGAAATAGTCGAATCCTTTAACCAATTTCATTGTCAGCGCGATGCCGTAAGCGGCAAATTACTGATCGACTTCTATTTGTTTTCAATAAAAACCGGGTATTTTCTGGCTGATATCATCGATAATAAGCTCATACTGCGTACATTTTTATTTATTACTCATGACGGAACTCCCGAAGGTGCAAAACTGAAAGAATCTACCGGACTACAGAAAACGGATAAACAATATCTTGAACTTGATAAATTGAGCACCTTCATGACACCCGAAATTCAGTGTAACGAAAAGATCAAAAAAATATTTATCGATGCAGGTTGCAATCGGCTGTTTGATCTTCATCAAATACTTGTTGACAAACAGATTCCCATAAAAAAGAAAGCAAACACAAGTTTGATTGAGCATTACATAGGATTGGATGCGGCCAATGAATTTTTTACTGAAGACGATAAAATAGAAAATCAAATCGAATAAAGTGA
The DNA here is from genome assembly GCA_964599365.1 of uncultured Bacteroidales bacterium. Classification (GTDB taxonomy): domain Bacteria; phylum Bacteroidota; class Bacteroidia; order Bacteroidales; family CAIWKO01; genus CAIWKO01. Next base: position 12,950 of record CAZRFL010000025.1, on the reverse strand, counting down.
AAGTATAAAGTAAATCTAAGAACCAGAACATAAAATTATTGATTTAAATTATAAGCAGATGGGTCATTATCGCAACTGGATGCCTTTTGAAGAAGCGAGAGCCTTTGTTCGCCAACTTAATCTTAAGAATGGCATCGATTGGCTTGACTATATTGAATCAGGTAATTTCCCAACCAATATACCTAAAACTCCTCAGCAGGTTTATAAAGATAAAGGATGGAATGGATTCGGGGATTGGCTGGGCAATGGAGCTGTACAAACCCAAAAAAGAGAATATCTATCATTTAAAGATGCCCGGCGATTTGCTCGGTTGCTTCACTTGAAGCAATACAAAGATTGGTCGAAGTATTGTAAGTCGGGACTTAAGCCTAGTAATATACCCTCAGCACCTGACCATGTTTACAAAAAACAAGGATGGGCAGGAATGTATGATTGGCTGGGTATCGATCGAAGTCGTAGATATAAAAAAGAGCATCTGCCATACGAGAAAGCCAGAGAATATGTTCACACTCTAAAATTTAAAAGCATAATTGAATGGCGCAACTGGTGCCGACATGGTAAGAACCCTGATAATATACCCGTTTCGCCAAATTATTATTATAAAAACAAAGGATGGAATGGGTGGAGAGATTGGCTGGGGAATAATTCAAGGCATATAAGTAAAAATAATTACTGGCCATTTAAACAAGCAAGGGAATATGTCCGCAAGCAAAAAATTAAAGACAAAACAGAATGGCTCGACTGGTGCCTCCACCGAAAGAATCCAGAAAATATACCTGCTACTCCATCTTATTTTTATAAAAACAAAGGATGGCTGGGATGGAAAGATTGGTTAGGTACTTTTTAAAATGCAACCCGTTCGGCGGCAGGCTCTGGCCTGAATCAGCTAAATCAATAAAATCAGATTAATCAAAGCCTGCCTGCCGTAGGCAGGGTTCAGACAATGAGTTAGCCAGCGAAACAGAATATTATTAACTTTGGATGCGGGGAGTGAACAGGAAATTAAAAAAAACAATTCTCAAGTGTAGATATAGCTATTGACAGAGAACCGGAAGATGCTACTCCACCCCTATCTCATCCACAAACAACCAGGCAGGTTCACCGGCACCATTGTAGCCTTCAGGAATTTTACCGCGGTTTTCGGCTTTCACCTTTATATATCTTGTTTGCACAGCATCAAATTGCAGTACCATGTTTCGACCCATATCCATAATATCACCACGTGTAATGGTTTTCATAGCTGTAAAAGTTTGCCCATCCATTGAAACAGCCACCTGAACACTTTTCGGAAGATGAATCCAACTGTTCTCGTCGCTCAGTACATCCACAGTCACTCTCGATACAGTTTCGATCTTACCCAGGTCAATGAGTGCTTCCATATCTGTTCCGGAAAAACCCAGCCATTCTTTGCCATACCAGGGCATCACACCCAGAATACCATCCACCAGTGTAAAAGCCCCTCCATTATTATAATTGGGTGAAGGGTCAGTAGTAAGGGTTATTTTTTTGCCGCAGGCTTTGTTTATATAATATTGCTGTTCGAAAATTTTTCCTTGAAGCAGATTGTTCAGATATAAACCTGCTTTTAGTTTAGTAGTTTGTGTAATTAAAACAGAGCCCTCAATCTTATTTGTATTCGGACCCGGTGCACTTCCATCCAGAGTATAAAATATAGAGGTATTGGGAAAGTCGGAAGATAAATTAACTCTCACTCCCCTGCCTTGCTCATCTTTTTCCATTTTCATCTTCAGTTCGAACAAGGCTTTTGAATAGTTGATACCCATGAAATCAAGATAAGTAAAATGGGTGATAAGCCTGTTCTTAAAGTTATCGTAATTGCGGTTCGAATTAGGACTCCATAACACTTCGGCCAGGGCGCAGTTTCGCGGAAAAATCATATATTCGACATGATCAGTGGTGGCAATATATTCGGTCCACAAATTGGCCTGGGCACCCAGTATATACTTTTGCTGCTCGGGTGTCAGATCCTTGGGTGTTGGCTCGAAAGAATATACTTTCTCAACGGAAGTATAGCCTCCGATAGCCACAGGTTCGGAAGCCGGGCTTCCCTGATAATGATCGAAATAACAATATCCTCCGGGAGTCATCACTACATTATGTCCCATTTTTGCTGCAGCGATACCTCCCTCCAATCCTCTCCACGACATTACGGCGGCATTGGGAGCCAAACCGCCTCCGTCCAAAATTTCATCCCAGCCGATAATATTGCGACCTTTGGAAGTCACAAACTTCTCAATACGACCGATAAAATAGCTTTGGAGTTCATCCTCATTTTTAAGTTTTTCTTTTTTCATCAGGGCCTGGCAATGCGCACAATTCTTCCATCGTGTTTTAGGCACTTCATCTCCACCAATGTGAATGTATTTACCCGGAAACAGAGCTATTACTTCTGTCAGAACATCTTGCAGAAAAGAAAAAGTCTCCTCTTTAGGGCAAAAAACATCTTCCTCCACACCCCATATCTTGCCTACTTCGAAAGGACCTCCTGTACATGAATATTGAGGATAAGCTGTCAGGGCGGCACGACTGTGTCCGGGCATTTCTATTTCAGGCACCACGGTAACATGTCGGTCGGCGGCATAAGCCACTATCTCTTTGATTTCTTCCTGAGTATAGAAACCCCCATAGCGAATCGTATCAAATTGATGAGGAAAATTGCGATAAGACCCTATCAGCGTTCCCTTGCGGAATGCTCCTTCCTGAGTCAGTTCTGGATATTTTTTTATCTCTATCCTCCATCCCTGATCATCGGTCAGGTGCCAGTGGAAGGTATTCATTTTATAGGAAGCCAGATAATCAATGTATTTCTTGACAAATTCTTTGGAAAAGAAATGACGTACCACATCCAAATGCATTCCGCGCCATTCGTATCGCGGAAAATCTTCAATTTCGTAACAGGGAATAATTAGTTTGTCTTGCTTTTTGGTGGAAAGCAATTGTTTCAGTGTTTGCAATGCATAAAAAGTCCCACTTGCATCTCCGCTAATATCAATTTTATCCTCAGAGATATTCATCTTATAAAAACCGGCCTTTGCTACTACTGCATCGGCATCGAGCACAATGCAATTCACCTTCTTCAGCGACGACACAGGTTCAGCTTTCAAAGTAAAACCATAATATTGCTGCAAGTATTCATTAAAAATTGAGGCGTCCTTTTGGGTTGACTTATTGGAATAATAGATGATAGTTTTGGCGGTTAGCTCAAAATCACCACTCAGGGGTTTCATCGAAACCGGTTGAGGAATCAAGGCTGGTTGTGAGGTCTGAGCCTCGGTAACTATCACAAATAAGATGTTTACAAAAAGAGTAAAGAGTAAGCGGAATTTCATGTTAATGTTTTTTTTAAAAATATTTTTTCAATAATAAAATGTCTGACAAAAGTTTAGAGTTTGATAAAATCTTCATTGACCATAATACCTATTTACATTCAGGATTCACCGACAACACATAGTTGTTGATCACATCCAGTTTGGCAGCCGTTTCGCTTCCTGAGAAACCTGTGATATAAGGATAATCCACCTTTTTCTGATAGGCTTTCAGGAACAAGGAAGACAGAGGCATATACGACCAATGCCATTTCTCTTCCTCATACCCGTTCTTACGCGTCTCCTTTGAATTGAAAGGCTGGCAGAATCCGTATTTATAAGCATTTTTGGTCAGCCAATCATACACTTTATTACCCGGAGGCGTTTCGAAATACTTCACATCCATACTATTGATGTCGATATCGGTTCCCCAGTGATGGCGAGATGTACCGGGCATAGAACTGAATTTAAGAATGATCTCGGCACGTTTCACAGGGTCCTTCACGGTAGTGGCAAGATTCTTTCCATCCACTGCTTTGCTTCCGTTCCACTTGGCCTCCCATATCCTTTTCTGATAATTGAAATTGCGGGTAGCCGAAATAATGAACAACTTGATGCCGTCATGTTGTGCGGCATAGAACATTTTCATAAAAGCCTTATAGGTATCCTTCAAAAGATACAGGTCTGCGCGGTTTCCATATTCGGGATCCACCAAAGTAAAATCATCATCCTTAGCCGGATCAAATTTCCCTGTCAGGAATTCTGCACTGACATTGGTGTCTAACGTAAAAACATAAGCTGGTTGTATTGTTTTTACAGAATCCACCTTCGAAGCTACTACAGTGTTTTGATTCTGACTATATTTATCCTTGTTCTGAATCAAATAATAAGCTACCATCAATAAGAGTAGCAATACCATCAAAACGGTAGTGAGTCGTATCTTTTTCATTTCAGGAAATGTTATCGTCATGGAGGAACTTTATAACTTGTTCGTAAATATGAGATGCAGTAAGACCATACTTTTCCATCAGTTCCTGCGGTTGCCCCGATTCTCCGAAATGATCGTTCATGCCTATAATCTTCATTCTGACAGGACAATATTGTGAAACCATTTCGGCCACGGCTCCACCCAGACCACCATTCACCTGATGTTCTTCTATGGTAATAATACCTTTGGTTTCGCATGCTGCCTGAATAATTAAGTCCTTATCTATGGGTTTTATGGTATGCAGATTAATCAGGCGGGCAAATATCCCCTTCTCGTGAAGTTGAGCAACACATTGCAAAGCTTCCCACACCATGTGTCCGGTAGCAATAAGTGTAATATCATTTCCTTCGGATAGAATTTGTCCCTTACCTATTTCTATGGGATCCTTCTCATCTGTAAAATCAGGAACCTCACTCCTGCCGAATCGTATATAAACGGGTCCCTTACATTGTTCGATAGCAGCAAGAGTCAATAGTTTTGCTTGTGTGGCATCGCAGGGCGAAAGTAAGGTCATATTGGGTAACACCCTCATGATGGCAATATCTTCCATAGCCTGGTGTGTAGCTCCATCCGGTCCAACGGATATCCCTGCATGTGCTCCACCTATAATAACATGCAGGTCATTATAGCAAAGTGATATTCTTATTTGGTCGGTAGTGCGTAAGGCCGCAAAAACCCCATAGGTAGAAAAGACAGGGATCTTCCCGCTCAAAGCCATTCCTGCTGCCACACCAATGCAATTCTGCTCGGCAATGCCCAAAGAGAAAAACCTTTCGGGAAAGTTCTTTGCAAATATATCGAGTCCCACCGATGCTGTGATATCAGCTCCGAGCACTACCACTTTTTCATTGTTAGCTCCGGCTTCATTCACACCTTCACCAAAACCGGACTTGGTGGCTTTATTTCCGCGATTAGTATAATTTTTCATTGCGATCTATTCTAACATGTCAATAAATTCATTCAATTGCTCTTTCGAAGGAACCTTTCCATGCCAGCTGTAATCATTTTCTATGGTCTTCACCCCTTTTCCCATAAGGGTGTGTGCAATGATCACATGGGGCTTGCCTTTAATGTTTTTACAATGATCGAAACAGGCAAGTAACTCACCAAGATCGTTGCCGTTGCATTCCGAAACATTCCAACCGAAGGCCCTCCATTTATCAGCCAAAGGTTCAATTTCCATAACATGAGAATTGGCCCCGTCAATCTGTAATTGATTCCTGTCTATCACGGCTACCAGATTATCCAACTTATAATGTCCGGCACTCATGGCAGCTTCCCAAACGGAACCTTCCTGTTGCTCACCGTCGCCCATAATACAATAGATAAAATGGTCCTTCTTATCCATCTTTGATGCCAAAGCCATACCTACTGCCACTGACAAACCTTGTCCTAAAGAACCGGCCGACAATTCCAAACCCGGCAATCCATGATCCCTTCCGGGGTGTCCCTGCAATCTGGAACCCAGTTTTCTCAATGTTTTGAGTTCCTCTATAGGAAAATAACCAGCATGAGCCAAAGTAGTATATAGAACAGGGGCCACATGTCCAATTGAAAGAATCAATCTGTCCCTTTCCTCCCAATCTGTATGTTGAGTGTCATGATTCATAACCGAAAAATACAAACAGGTAAATACATCGGCCAATCCCAACGAACCACCCGTATGTCCTGAGCCTGCTTCAGCCAGACTTATCAGAATATCCTTACGGATATTGTGTGAAATTTCTTTTAGCTCAGAAATATCATTTGTCTTTTGAAAAAACATATAGGGTCTTAATTTTGTGTTTCATCATTTTCTTTTTTTACCACTTCAATGGTAAAATTACTCACCAGGGCAGCTAAAGCCCCTACAGCAGCAAACACAGGTAATAATGCTGCACCAACAATTCCCACCGTAACGGGTATCTCCATAAAGATATTTCCCTTTTCGTCCTTAATAATGATGCGCCTTATATTGCCTTCATGCAGCAGTCTTTTGATCTTTCCCAGTAATTCTTCGCCTGAAACTTTAAATTCCGTTTTTTGCTCAGCCATAACGATAATGTATTTTTGAAAATAACAAAAAAAGGATAGCCCGCCCATTGGGCAAGATTATCCTTTTTAAACAAATATTTATTGGTTTCTAGTGAGTGCTGGGATAGCCTGCAGCGCCATTGCCTTTTTCTGCTTTCTTCTCTTCCTTAGATTTCAGAGATGTAACGGGAGTTGCTTTATCGTTTACTTTTACAAAGGTCACTCCGTTAAACTTCAGAAGATCTCTCAGGTGCTCGAATTTAGCTTCTTTTCTTACACAGAGATAAGCATTACGCTGACCTGCTGCAAATTCTTCAGAAACAGTAAAATCAACGACATAATCGCTTTTCTTAAAAGCGGTCACAAAGTTATTGGCTTGCTCGTCGGTTTTGAGTCCTGAAACAACGAAATTGGTAAAACGCGAACCATCATCCTTTTTCTGCAAAATTTTTCCATTTTCTTTTTTCACAAAAGAAAACATTACATCATCTGCAGTTTGTCCGAAAGAGAAACTTGCGCAAATTAAAATTGCAACGAAAGCACTAAAACACTTTTTCATAATTTTGAATTTTTATTAATTGGTTATTATCTGATTAGGGTTACACTTCCAATGATTTTATGTTCTTTACCCGTGTATTCATTAAAATACACGATGTAGCTAAATACTCCCATTTCTATCGGCTTTCCTTTATGCTTGCCATCCCAGCCGGTATAAACATCGTTTGAGAAGAACACTTCTCTTCCCCAACGGTCAAAGATATAAAATTTATAAGTCGATTTATCAAATCCTGTAATAATTGGTCGGAAAACATCATTTAACCTGTCACTATTAGGAGTAAAAGCATTAGGAATATACACAATAGGCTCAGGATAGATCACAACATCATGATAAGCGGTATCACTACAATTATGGCTGCTCATGACTACTAGCATCACCGTGTATGTTCCTGAATCACTGAAAACGTGAACAGGATTCATATTATAGGCAAAATTATCATTATAGGAACCAGGGTCACCAAAATCCCATATCCAATAATTTGCCCCATAAGAAAGGTCAACAAAAGTAATAGTTGGATCCTGAGAATATCCTACTTCAGGAGTATTGTAGAAATCTGCATTGGGTTTTATATACACATCCACATTAGTGGTGGCTGTAACAGCACATCCATTAATATCAAGACCATTGAAAGTAACAATAAAGTTTCCTTCATGTTGGTATAAATGGGTAGCTGTGGAGTCGGTAGAAGTATTAATATTGCTGTAATAATCTCCGAACTGCCAGCTCCAGGTTCCATTGGCAATTAAATTAGCCGGACTAAAATTTAAAGTAACATCCAATGGATTGCAACCATCGTTGGGAACAGCTATAATACCCACTTGAGATGTATTATAGTAATTGATGGTTGTAGTATTCATGCCACTACATCCATCTGAATTGGTTCCCGTAACAGTATAAATTATACTGGAAGGTGGAGTTGCAATGACTACAGGTCCTGTCAGAACATTTAATCCTAAAGGCGGAGTCCACACATAACTTCCCGCACCTGAAGCAGTAAGTGTTACACTGGCACCAGGACAAATAAATGGATTCACAGGGTTAACAGAAACGGGTATTCCTGTATTTATAGTAATAGTTTGCGTTATTGTATTAGTGCAATTGGTTATGGGATCCGTGTAAGTGTAAGTTATGGTATGAGTTCCTACACCGGCAACAGAAGGTGAGAAAGTTCCTAAACTGACTCCGGTTCCGGAATATGTTCCCCCTGAAGGGCTGGCCTGACTAAGAATAAAAGCTGGAGAACTCACACATAAAGTGGGAAGTGGAGAAAAATTCAATACCGGTAAAGGATTTACTGTAACTGTTACAGAAGTTGAACCGGTACATCCTGCAGCAGAAGTTCCAGTTACTGTATAAACCGTTGTTGTGGTAGGATTAACGGTCGGGTTAGAACTATTGGCAGGATTAACTCCAGCAACGGGTAACCATGCCCATGTGGTCACTAATCCAGCAGGGACACTGTTAGCCTGAAGAGTTGTGGATGAGCCAATACAAATACTGGCGGATGCAGGAGTAATAGTAATACCGGGATTGGGGTTTACAGTAACCGTAGCTGTGGTACTCGAAGTACAACCTGCAGCACTTTGTCCGGTAACTGTATAAATAGTAGTAACAGTTGGATTCGCAGTAGGCGAACAAGAACCCGTTGAAGGAGTTAAAGTATTATTCGGTGTCCATGAACAACTTGTTAAGGCCGGAACTCCAGTGACAGAAAGTTGTATACTTCCTCCGGTACAAATATTGGCTGGTTGAGGCGTAACTGTTAAAACCGGTAATGGATTTACGATTATAGCAATGGTATTAGAACCGGTACATCCGGCTGCAGTTTGTAAAGTAACCGTATATGTGGTATTAGCTGTAGGGCAGGCATTAGGATTAAAAATACTCGTAGAACTAAGACCAGTAGCAGGTAACCAAGCCCAGGTGGAAGCCGCAGGAATACTGGTAGCCGTTAATTGAGTGCATTGCCCGTTGCATATAGTATTACCGGGTGCGCTGGAGGATACAGTAACCGTTGGATTAGCATTTACGGTAACCGTAACACTTGCGGTATTAGTACAACCTTGAGCAGTTTGCCCCTGAACATTATAAGTTGTAGTCACTGTAGGATTTGCTGTGGGATTACAGGAATTTGATGGAGTCAATCCTGTGGTAGGATTCCAGCTGCAACCTGATAGGGCTACGGTACTGTTTAAAGTAAGTGCCACAGATTGTCCGTTACAAATAGCAGGGTTAGCTGGTGTAATATTTAAAGAAGGTACTGGATTTACAGTAATGGTAATAGTTGCAGATGACGAGCAATTACCGGCAGTACCTGTTACAGTATATGTTGTAGTCACAATAGGAGATACTACTACTGAACTACCCACCATACCACCAGGTTGCCAAACATATGCAGAAGCACCCCCACCCTGAAGTGTAGTACTTTGACCAACGCAAATGGGGTTAAGGGTTGCAGAAGCCGTCGTAACCGGATTAGCAACCACAGTTACTGAAACTGTGTTCTGACCAGTACATCCGGCTGCCGAAGTTCCTGTGACCGTATAAATGGTGCTAGTTCCAGGACATACATTAACAGTAGTTCCGGTCAAACCTCCCGGGTTCCATAAATAAGTACTCGCTCCGCCTGCTGTAAGGTCAGTACAACTCCCTAAGCAAATCGCTGGTGATGTAGCAGATGCTGTCACAAGGGGTAATGGATTAACCGTAATTGTAACATTCCCCAAACCTGTACATCCGGCCGCGGATGTTCCGGTAACAGTATATGTTGTTGTACTGGTTGGAGAAACATTTACCGGAGAACCAGACAAACTACCTGGTAACCATGAATAAGTATTGGCACCACTTCCTGTTAAATCTGTTGATTGACCATTGCATATCGCTGTTGGCGCAGCAGTAGCAGAAACAGTAGGATTTGGATTCACAGTAATACTGGCAGTATCTGTTCCTATACAACTTCCAGTAATTCCTGTTACCGTATATATGGTAGTTGTTCCGGGACTTACACTAATAGAAGATCCACTCAAACCTCCTGGCTGCCACAAATAAGTGGTGGCTCCATTAGCTGATAAGGTAGAATTTTGACCTGCACAAATAGCTGAAGGAGTAGCAGTAGCAGTGACAACCGGATTAGCTATTACAGTGACTGTAACATTATTTTGACCTGTACAACCTGCTACTGTAGTACCAATTACTGAATAAGTAGTGGTTGATGCCGGACACACATTAATAGTAGTACCTGCAAGACCACCCGGGTTCCACGTATAAGTATTGGCACCACCAGCAGTAAGATCAGTACAGCTACCTGCGCATATAGAAGGGGAAGTCGCCGTTGCAGTGATGGTGGGTATTGGGTCTACCGTGACAGTAACTGTAGACAAGGCTGTACAACCAGCTGCAGAAGTCCCAGTTACAGTATATGTAGTATTAGAAATTGGTGAAACATTAATAGGAGAACCAGATAAACTTCCCGGCATCCATGAATAAGTATTTGCACCACTTCCTGCTAAAGAGGTAGATTGTCCAAGACAAATGGCAGCAGGTGTTGCAGTTGCAGATACTGTAGGTATTGGATTAACAGTTACAGTAACAGTAGTTGATCCGGTGCAGGTTCCGGTAGTTCCGGTAACAGTATATACAGTTGTTGCTGCTGGATTAACACTAACAGAAGTTCCGGTAAGACCTCCAGGTTGCCATGTATAAGTAGTAGCACCTCCTGCAGTTAGAGTAGAACTTTGCCCAGCGCATATGGATGTGGGTAAAGCAGAAGCAGTAACAACAGGATTAGCATTTGCCGTAATTGTGGCAGTAGCCGTACTTGTACATCCTGTACTGGTACCAGTTACAGTATATGTCGTGGTAACTAATGGGCATGGATTAACGGTCGCAGCAGTACCTAAACCATTTGACCAGCTATAACTGGTTGCCCCACTAGCGGTAAGACTCGTACATCCTCCTGAACAGACAGTGGCAGTTGCAGGGGTTATTGAAACACCAGGGGCAGTATTAACAAAGTTAAAACTAGCAGGAGCAGCAACATTTCCACAATTATCTGCAACGGAAGAACACGTATTTACTAATGAAATTGTATAATTTCCTGGTTGAGTAATTGCAGGAGAAACTGTAATAGTATATGTGTTTTCCATAGCACCACCCAAAGCACATCCAGCACCAGTAATTCCAGTCACTGTATATGGACCTCCTGGTCCGGTTAAAGTAAAATCACAAGCACTAACAGAACTACACAATACATTCTCAGAAAAAGTAAAAGTAATTTGATTGGTACCACAGGTAATAGCAGCGGTATTAACAGATTGAAATACCGGTGGTATATTATCGAAAATTGAAGCCGTAGAAGCTCCGAAATTCAAATTATAGCCAAAGTTAGAACTTGAAAAATTACTAACATTCAACACATAAGTTTGTCCTGCCGTCACTCCTACCGTGGGACTAATAGTATTATCACTAGCACTTGCGTTGCAACCGGCATTGGGTGGATTATACATACCCGTTGCACCATCAGTAGCTGAATAGTTACAACACACCTGCAAACCAAGATTGCTATAAATATCAGCACAATTGGCATTAGTCAGATTAAAAAGCGCCCAATCATAATCGTCTGAATTATTGTTCGGTTGAATTACGAAACTCAATTGTCCGCTATTGATTACTGTAAAGATATACCAAACATCATTCAATTCACCTGATGCCAAACATGTCCCTCCGCTTCCATTAATTTCAGGGGAATAATTGCCCTGACCGGAATAAGAATTGGCTTGCCAATAAGTGCTCTGGCA
>CAZRFL010000025.1:0-1168 GCA_964599365.1 uncultured Bacteroidales bacterium | reverse complement strand
CCATCCCATCCCTTGGTCATATCATTAGTATTGAATACCTCTTTTCCCCAACGATCAAAAATGATAAAGGAATAATAGCTCTCATCCACACCAGAAATCATTGGAATAAAAATGTCATTAGTCCCATCTCCATTAGGGGTAAATGCATTCGGAATAAAGATAAGTGCATCCAGATATATATTGACATCTTTTTCAGCGGTATCACGACATCCGTTATTTTCCACAATTAGTTGAACATGAAAATTTCCGGAGTCAGAATAAAGATGCATTGGATTAATCAAATGTGAAATATTTGTGGCAGGGTCAATAGGATCTCCAAAATTCCAATTCCATATAGCTGCACCTACAGATTGATCTTTAAAGAAAATTGCAGGGTAATTGGTATAGGCATAATCAGGAGTATAATAGAAGTCAGCAACAGGCTTACTGCTTACAAAAACAGTATCAATAGCATTCACCTGACATCCTGAATTCGCTTGTGCATTTAACTGTACAATGTATATTCCGCCGTTATTATAAACATGCAAAGGAGATTGCTCAATTGAAGAATTTGAAGAAGACGATAAATCACCAAAACTCCAATTCCAGGAAGAATCAAGAATTTGAGCCGCAGTAACGTACGTAAAATTAACAGATAAAGGACTACATCCCTCTTGTGGTGAAGGTATAATACTCATTTGAGGTATACCAATATAATTAACAGTAACTGTGGTCGAACCCGAACAACCATTTAAATCTGTACCAGTTACAGAATAAGTGCTATTAGCAATAGGAGTAACAGTTACTGCTGAGCCAGAAAGCCCCACAGGCATCCAGTTATAATTTGAAGCTCCACTTCCGGTAAGAATAGAAGACTGCCCCTCACAAACAGAAGAAGGAGATGCCGTAGCAGAAATCACAGGATTAGGGTTCACAGTGACAGTTATGGTGGTTAATCCAGTGCACCCGGTAACAGAGGTTCCATTAATTGTATATACTGTGGTCACATTAGGACTTACATTTATTGCATTACCGGTTAATCCTCCGGGTGTCCACAAATAATTGTCAGCTCCACTACATGATAAGTTTGAAGCCCCACCAATGCAAATAGAGGACGGAGAAGCAGTTGCAGATAATGTTAAATTATTATTGACAGTCAAAGTTACTGTCGTATTTCCTGTACATCCGG
>CAZRFL010000024.1:0-42998 GCA_964599365.1 uncultured Bacteroidales bacterium | reverse complement strand
GTTGGAATATGACGAGCTAATCCAATTTGGTATTCCAGGTAAAGTATATTCGATGGCATAGGAGGTTGCCCAAGGAGCTAAGGATACCCAACCAATTTCCATTGATGTGAAGTTGTCTGCATTGGTAACTAATTTAACCTTGCTGGTGGTTATAGTGTCTGTTTGGGTGGTGCCCCATAAAATGTTGTTTACATATGGGCTAACCTTGAACTCATAATTGGTTTCCGGTTGCAGGTTGGAGATCTTTGCAGGATTGGTAGGTGCTGTTTGCGATAACCAGGTAGTAGAGCCTAAGGGGCGGTATTGTATGGAATATGACGAAGGATTTCCTATAAAGGCTGTCCATTCAAGTAGTATAGTGGTGCCTATATCCTGACTAGAGCTGAATTCTATTTTGTTGGTATGGAATGTGGCATTTTGGCATGTGCCCCACAAAGAATTGTTTTTATAGACACGCACATGACATTCATAATCTGAGTCAGGATTCAGGTTGGCGACCTTAACCTGATTGGTGAATGTTGTGACATTTGTCCAAATTGTACTGCCAGCTAAACGGTATTGGAACATATACCATGATGCCCAGGGAGCAAAATTGTTCCATGATATCTGGGCTGTAGTTCCAATATCCTGGGTCTTGGTATAAGTTACATTGTTTGTCGTAAAACTACCGACTTGAGTATATCCCCAAAATGTTCCATTCTTATAGATAAGGACTCGACAATCATATTGGGTATTGGCAGTGAGGGTTGCTAATTTAATCTGATTTGAATAGGATGGCGTCCCTATCCACGAAGCAGTATTATGCGGACGATATTGAAATGCATACAGGCTGGCATCAGGAATTGCAGTCCAGGTGAGCAGTAGGGCGGTTCCTATATCCTGTGTTATGGTATAGCTGAAACCGGTAACCGTAAGTACTAATGGATACACTATACTATTGCATCCCGTTGCATTGTGGGTTACAGTCAAAATCGCATTGTAACTAATAGCAGCAGCACCAGAGGGTACAATCAGTATGATTGACCCAGGAGTGAGTAGTGCATTTTCTATATCAACAAAGCCCATGGCATTGGCAACCGAATCGTAGTCTATACTATAACTGTCGGGGTTGCCGGAGGTGGCGCTATAGAATAGGTCCTGTAGTGTTGTGCCACTTGTAATCGTAATTGAGGATGAATTTAATGAAATAGTTGGTGTAGGGATGACTGTTATAGTTGTAATATTTGATTCGGCTGCTCCAGTCCAAGTGGTTTGGCATGAAACTCTGGCCAAACGTTTGAACCATGTGGTTTGTGAAACAATGCCCGGGTCAAATGAGGCTGAATTGCTGCATGCTATATCAGTAAATCCTGCACTGTTGCTGGTGGTCGATTGTTGCCACTTATATTCCATGGTTCCTGTTTGGCCTGAAGGAAGGGTAAGGCTTGCCAACAGATCAGGATCGAATTCGCCACAAAAGTTTTGATCGATTCCAATGGTTCCGCCATTGGTTGGATTTATACATAAGGGATTATTGCCTAGTATTAATATGGAGGAATCACCACGTCCAAATCCACCAGTATATTGGGCAAAAAGAGAGGTTGGACCAACCCAAAGAAATAAGAGATAAAGTGCGAGTTTTTTCATGGTATTTTTTCTTTCAAAAGTACACCCGCAGCCGACCTGGTTTCAAGAGAAAAAATACCTGATTATGGCGGGTTAAATTGCGTTTTTATAAACAGGTATTTTAACTTGTATTGATTTTTTGAATTTCATCTGTTAATTCGTGATGCACATTGTTGAAAAATAAAAGTTCCGTACCGGGAGCCTTGGCTTTACCGATACGGAACTTATTGAAAGTATAAGCTGTTGTTATACTTTAGTGACAATCATTTGGAATTGCTATTGTTTCAAAATCCTGAAATCATGCTTTTCGCTGCCGATGATTGTGGTTAGCATATAAACGCCTTTGTTGAGTTGTGTGGCGTCGATGTTGAGTGTGTTGTCGCCTGTTTGAATGTCCTGAGTGCCGGTTGATACCTGTTTGCCGGTCATATCGTACAAGGACCATGTGCAGTTTGACGATTCGGTGGCTGTGATGCGCAGGTTCATTTGATCGACACAGGGGTTGGGATATACGTCGAGATTGGCCGAAAGGTTGACATTGTCGGTCATTGCTTGCGATTTGCCTGAGCGCGATAACAATGTTTCTTTGCTGCTGCCCCATAATGTGTTGCTCCAGATGTTGTAATCCATGGAATAAACCAGAACCCTGGCATAATAATCCTGATTGGCCAAAATGGGGGTGATGGTTGCCCAGTTGTTGGTCAGGTTAGCCATGGTAACCCAGTTGGTCATTGCGGGAAGCGAATATTGCAGTGTATAGCTGTTTGCCCAGTATTGTCCATCCCATTGCAGGTCTAATGAGGTTCCGTTGTCGGTGCCTGCATAAATACCCAGGTTGCCGGTGTAGAAGTAGTCGGTTCCGGTGACTCCCCAAAGTACATTGTTTCTGAATACGCTGATTTTCCATTCGTATTCTGTATTAGGAGTTAAGTTGTTGAGTTTTATCCTATCGGCGCTGTATGTTCCAGATATTCCGGTCCAGTTAGAATATCCTATTCTTCGATATTGGAATATGATTTTACTGGCATCCCACGGATTGAAATCATTAAAATTCATCTGAATCATGGCGGTGGTTCCTATATCCTGAGATTTGTTTATACTAACCGTGCTGGTCCAGAAATTACCTATAGGTGTGGTGCCCCATAGGGTGCCGTTTTTGTAAATTCTTAACTGATATTGATAGCCTTGTGCAGGTAACAAATTGGTTAGTTTGGCGCTGTTTGTGCCGGTGGGAAGGCTCAACCATTGGCCCCAGCCGTCGGGACGATATAATATGGCATAGCTGCTGGCCCAGGCATAATGTTGCCAGTTAAGTTGCAGGGTGGTTCCGATATTGTAGTTGGGATATACCTCAACAGGGTTGGCTGTGGTCCAGGTTTCGGGTGTGGTGAATTCGAAAAAGGTTCCGTTTTTGTAAACGGCCAGACGATAGTCATAAGATGTGTTGGGCTGCAAGCCTGTAACTTTTACCGAAGTATTGCCATTGCAGGGTACGCCTGTCCATGGGCCTCCGCTATTCGGACGATATTGCATGGTATATTGGTTGGCTCCGCTAACAGCCTGCCATGATAATAATAATGTGGTGCCGATATCCTGCGTTACGGTGAAGTAAGGTATGGGGACAGTAATTCCTAAAGAGGTGGAAACACTATTCCATCCCCAACCACTATTTACAGCCGCAACGTGTGCATAATAGGTTTGACCCGGTACAATTCCGCTGGTAAGCGTATATGTGTTGGTTGAACCGGATACCTGACCTCCACCAACTACCCCATTGCCTTGCCACCAGTAAACAAAGTTAGGCTCCTGATCGAGTTGGACGTAATACACATAGGCTCCACTGCCACCACTCCAGTTTATTGTAACCGATGTGGGTGTTGCCGTGCAAGTGACAGAGGTCGGACTGACCTGTGCATACGATTTTGCTGAAAACAGCATTAATAATGTAATTGCCAGAAAAGCGGTCCATTGGGTTTTGCGGAGTGCATTTCCTGATTTGGTTGTTGATTTGTAATGTTTTTTCATGTTGTTTTTTTTAAATTTTTAATTAGGGGAAATTAATTGTTGCAAATATAGGCTCATACCATAAGCGACTTCAAGCGAAAAAATACTTGTTTTTACTAAAATAAAATACCTGTTTGTTAATAGGTCATAATGCCTATTTTTAGAGTAGGTCTTTTTACCTGCTTTTTGTCAATGCTAAGCATCAATGATTATTTTTATACCCCGGTATAGGTTTTCATTTGTTTTAATTTGACGAAATGTCAAAACATATCTGATTTGAGCATTTTTTTGGTCCTTGGCTAAAGTGAAAAATACATAACTGATTGATTTTCTACTTAAAGAGTATGTTGTAAGTTTCCGCTCATTGAGCTAACCCATACAATAAGTTGCGAAATCGACTATGTCATTTAAGCGGGGGGTATAAATACAGTGGAGGTATGCCCGGCTAATTGAGCGGGGCAATTCCGGTGCGTGCCGGATCAACTTGGCCGATTGAGCGAAGCAATACCTTAGCCCGCGACTTCACTCTGTCAGTTGCGCAGAGCATACCTGATGGGTCTGGATTTGCTTCGCTCAAATGCGGATACTATGCCGGAGGTTGTAGATAAGCTCCGCTCAATGAGCGAAACGAAAAGAAATGATGTAAAACGCTTAAAATCAATGATTATCAACTGAATGTGTTGTGAAAATAAGAATATATATGGTGGTAGCGAATGGTAACAGTGGGGGGAGGGGGGCACTGCTTTTTTGCAATTCGAACCTACGAGCTTTTCGTATTTCTTTATCTCGATAAGATTTCCTGCAAAGTGCGCAAAGAAATCTCGCGTCCCTTTGCGTAAAACTTTGCGTGCTTTGCGTGAAAAATAGTGTATTCCCACAATGCTGTGAAGTTTCTGTGTTACATCAGTAGTTTAAAACAGGCTGCCACAAAGACACAAAGATACACAAAGGATATTTCTTAGTGTTTCTATGTGTCCTTAGTGCCTTAGTGGTTTTCTTAATGACAATTAATGACCATAAATGACTACTAATGACCATTAATGACTACTAATGACCATTAATGACTATCCTCAGCTATTCACTATTCGTTATTCACTATTCACTATCCTCCCACTTTCACCCTTATCCCTTCCGAATGTGCCGAAAACTCCGGTGCATACATGCATTGGATGCTGGTGATGCCGTTGGAGAAATCGCCTTTCTGGGCCACCCGCAAAGGATATTCGAACACAAAAGTACCTTTGGGCAGTCGCGAGATAAAGAAATTGGTGGCAGCATCGCCCGTACTTTCGTAATATCCCAGACCTCCCTGGTATTTGTATTTTGAGATCACGTTGATAGGTTCGAAACCCGAAGCGCGCATATCCTTCATGTGGATGTACTCCATTTCGCGGTCAACGCGCAGTTCGATGCGCACCTTAATCTTGTCGCCCACCTTCAGTTTGGTGTCGGCGGTGATGGGTTCTATAACCGGACCGTGGTTGGATGGACGTTCCACAAACAGTTGCTTCACTATCTTCAGAGGGGTTTCGGCAGGGGTGATTTTGTCTAGTTGCTCGAAATACTGCCAGTACAGAGCACCCCAGGCCACGCCGTCCGATTTCTTGGTGACGGTGACATTGCCCATTTCGGGTTTAATAGCATCGTTCAACCATGAGGTGCGGAAATAGCCAGTTCCGGCCTGTTGTTTCACATCGGGAAGTTTCTTGGGATCCACTACGAGCGACCCTAAGGTAACGCTTACTTCGGGATCGTTGGCCAGCCAGTCGGTGCCCCGAAGCAACAGAGCATAGCAGGCTTCGGCGGTTGCCTTGGTGGTTTTCCAGTTTTGGGTTTGCTTTTGCTTCAGCAGCCAAATCTTCATTTCTTCCACCGATTTCTGATCGTTGGCCACCTCGTCAAAACATTCTATCAATAGCGCCTGAGTTTCTATAGGAGCCTGATACCAGTAATATCCGCCGCTCATATCTTTCCAGTACATGCCCATTTCCTCGTTGAAAATGGCATTTTCCTTCAGCGATTTGATGATGGCTGTAGCAGTGGTTTTATCGCCCAGGCGGTTCAGCGCCAGAGCCACCATACCTTGCAAATAGCGGTTTTGCGGCAACCAGTATTTCTTGGCCTGACCTACATAATAGTTGAAAGCAGTCTTGTTCTTTGCCTCAATGGGTATCTCTTTATAGAAATAGCTGCGGGCATACAGATATTGAATTTGCAGACCGCCGATATGGTTTTCGTTCATCTTGTCGGGATAATAGCGTAGCAGCCATTCGTAATCGTCCTGCAGGCGGTCGTCGAGATAGCGCGAGCCGCGTTTCACCATATTCCACACTTTATATTGATCGCGAACATCGCGCACGCCCAGTTTGTCGAGATGACAGAAGCCCGTAATAATATATTGTGTGATATAGCGGTCGTCGGGCATGCCGGCAAACCATGTCCAGCCGCCGTTCGAAACCTGCAGCTTTTCCAGCTTACGCAAGGCCTTGTCTATTTCCTGCTGCATGCGTTTGGTCTCAAGCAGCACGCCAATATTGCGTTTCGATTGCGATTCGTTCTTGGCATCCAGCACCCAGGGAGTTTCCTGCAGCATCAGCGATTTCAGGTCCTGATTTTTTTCCAGATTGGATAACAGGGCGTCTGGGGTTTCGTTCTTCCAGCTTTCGAACACCGTTTTGATCTTCGGACTCGAATTCACAATAAAAGTGGCAATGCTGTTGGCATAAAAACGGCTAAAGATCTGCTCGGTGCATTCGTAAGGATATTCAATCAGGTAGGGTAGGGCCTGCACCGCATACCACGAAGGATTGCCTGTGAATTCCAGCGTCAGCTTGTAGTTTTTCAGGGTGTTCGATTTGTAAGCATCTATCAGTTTCTGGAAGTTGAAATTCTTCACCTGGTTGCCCCGAATCGGCAATGGCATGGTTTCGGTCACCAGCATACGGTTGGTCAGCACGGGAACCACGTTTTCTTCACCATCTGAGAAATTGCCGGCCTTGGCAACCACCTTATAAGTGATAGCGCCAATGCCTTCGGGGATATGCAGCGTCCATTCCACAGCCGTGCTTTGTCCTTTTTGCACACCGAAGCATTTCACCTGATCGGTGTTTTTCAGCAAACCATCAATGGGTTGTTGCGTCTCGGCATTGAACAGCATGAGGCTGGCCTGTCCATTAATAGAATCTCCCGAAAGGTTGGTGATCTTAGATGAAAATACAATCATATCGCCTTCGCGGAAAAAGCGGGGTGCATTGGGCATCACCATGAGGTCTTTCTGGGTGACTATCTCTCTTTGGATCTGTGAATATTTCAGATCTTTTGTATGAGCCAGTCCCATAAATTTCCATTTGGTCAAAGCTTCGGGAACGGTGAAGGATATCACGATCTCGCCGTTTTCGTTGGTCATCAGGTGGGGATAGAAGAAAGCCGTTTCGCTGAAATTGCTGCGTGTCTTCACTGCTCCGAAATCTATTCCTTCGTTTACCTTACCATCTTTTCCTGCCTTGTCTTTACTTTTTCCATTTTTAGTCTCTGTTTGTGCTGCAGATACATCGTCAACCGATCCGGATCCGTTGCCGCTAACATCGCCCCAGCCTTCGCCTTTCTCCGCTTCTTTTTTTGCTCCTGTTCTGCCGGCAGACTTACCGGTTGTCACAATTTCTTCCGAAACCAGTGTCTGAGCATTGGCTTTGAAATCGAAATTGCGTTCGTCGCCGTCATAATTATCATAACCGCCGTAACCCTCGTTGTAGCTATATCGGTAATAATAATTGTCGTAGCCAAACCAGTTCAGATAATCGTAGTTTCGGTAGTTCATGTATGCGTAAGGATTCCACGAAACCGAGTATATCTGTGAGGTGTTGGTGGAAAATCCGTTGTAGGCTTCCCAACTGCGTTGCATATAATAATGTGCATACAGATCCATCACCCACGAATTGCCGCGGAAAGCATCCAGCGAAGCATCGTACATAGTAGCCAGCATTTCGGCAGCTACTTTTTCGCCGTTTTTGCCTTTGATCTTCACTTTCCATTCCTCGGTTTGTCCCGGCAACAGTTTGTTGCGGAAGGTCTCAAAACTGATGTCAAGTTCTTTGTTGGTATAAGGAACCTCAATCAAAACATCATGCTTGTAAACCCTGCCCATTTGAACAAAGGTGAAATGGACTGCAAAATTACCGCGATATTCTTCCTTAATAGGAACTGTGATCTTTTTGAGTTCGTTGTTTATTTTTATCAATTGCTTCTCTGTGATCTTGTTCCTGACTTCCACTTCCATAAGTACACTTACATTTTGCATACGGCTGCCTATCAGAAATGCCGCTTCTTCGCCGGGTTCGCCTCTGCCTTTTAGCACCGAGAACCAATCGAAATCATTCACAGGAATGATTTTGTCAGTATTTCCATAAACCGTGAAATAAGAATAGGATTGAACCTTTTCGCCGTATTTGTCCACCGAGGAAATCTCCAGCACATACTGTCCGGATGACCAGTTTGCCATATTTTTCAGCGAAAGCAGGGAATCCTTTTGGGTATCGAAGTTCAGGTTGAGCATCTCGGCTTCTTTGGCCCATTTCGAAGAGTTATTTTCATCTTCATACAGATCATAAGGAAACCAATTGTAATAGTCATCCTTTGATATCATGGGCATATCGGGCTTTTTCCACAAGCGGCTTCGGAATACCTTTTCGGGTTGCTTCAGCTTTGAAACCACTATTTTGCCTTTGGCATATTCATAGTTACCGCTAAGATTTGTTGTAGAAATCTGATACTTCTCTGTGTTGCTCTTTTCTATTTCGCCTGGCAAATTCACTGCCACCTGCAATGCCTGGTAAGCCACCCTCACATTCGTCTGGTCCGATTGTGTTTCGCCGTTCTGATCGGTCACATCGGCAATCACCTGATAATTGAAGGTTGGGTTCGACTTTTTGCTGACTTTAAGATCAGGTATAGCCGTGAAATCGATAGTAAACTCACCCATTTCATTGGTAGTGGTCGTTCCGTTGGTGATCTCCATCTTGGGTGAGGAAGGATAATAACCATACCAGTAATACCACCAGTAAGGGAAGGAAGCGGTGCGCACTACGCGGTATTTCACTTGTGCATGGTCGATATTCGAACCGGCATAGGCTTTGGCAGTGCCTTTAACGGTAACCTTTTCGCCCAGTTTATAAGTCCCCTTAATCGGGTCGAAACCCACTTCAAACTTCGGACGTTTGTATTCTTCTACCGAGAAAAATAGGTTGCCCCATGAATCACCAATGTGCATCTGTCCGTTCAATAAGCCCTGTGGTATCACAAAGTTTCCGCTGAAAGTGCCGTATTCGTTGCTGATCAGTTTCTGTTCGGCCACTTTCTGATAGTTTACATCATACAAAAATACTGTGATTTCTGTGCCCGGTTTTATCTCGGATTTTTCCCCATCGGTTTCCATTACGATGCCTTTAAAATAAATGGTCTGCCCCGGTCGGTAGATGGCCCTGTCGGCAAAATAGATCGTTTTCAGATATTTTCTGCTGGCATAATCCGAGTTGTGATATTGATAGAAAGCATCGGTTTTCAGCTGATCCTTATTGTAATTGAGTTCGGCAAAGTAAGTGTAATAGTTGTCGCCCTCGGGAGTTGTCAGGAACATGCCGTTTTCATCGCTGATACAATATTGTCCTTTATGGAATTCGTATTGGCGGCTGGTATAATTATAGACCTGTTTGTATATCTGAGCTCCAACTCCCTTCAAAGGAGTCCCGCTGTTGCGGTCGGTAACTATAAATTGCACATTTCCGTTTGATAAGGTACGTTTCAGATACGCCAGATTGGATACCCAGAAAGTGGAATAACAAACCGCATTATAATCGTAAGAAAAGTTCTTATCTGTTCCAATAAGTACCACATAAAAGCCAGCTTCCAGTTCAGGCATTTTTATTTCCGACGAATGATACTGGTAATCTAATGGATCGGTTAAACTGACCGTAAATTCTTTGGTGACCGGTTGTTTGAGGTATTGTTTCACCATTTTATCACCATAATAATAATCTTCGCCCAGCCTGTCGTTCCACTCATAGCTGATCTTTGAGATGCGCACGTATACGTTTTTCAGGTTCTTGTAATTGATCAGCCCCCTGAAAGGTTTTTTAGGCTGATTTACCTCTTCCGAATTAAACGATAGGGATTTCTCCGCTATTTTGGTTTGCAGATACCTGCAGTTCCCGGAACCAAATGCATCCGGAAATTTATCTATGGCTTCACTGCAAATGGAATAAGCTTTTTTTAGTTTCCACCGGTCGTTATCATCGTTGGAAGTTGCCCAGTTATTGCCCTGATTGTAATAATAGTTGGCAATTTCGTAAATAACCTCTGTCGATGCCGGGAAAGTCACGAATTTCTTTTGCAGATTCTCGAGCGCCTGCATGTATAAAGTGTCCTTGTCAGGATGAACCGATTTCTGCCTGACGAATTTCAATCGCTTCAGGTCGTTGTCGATCAACACCTGTGGATTGGTGTCGTCCTTATGAAAACGTATCAGATCCTGGAGTATCAGTGTGGCATAATACTTCAAATTATAGGTGTCTTCCGTTGTGATCTGGTTGTTGATGAATTTATCATAAGGGTCAAAGTAGGAAGCATCGTTAATTTCGAAACCATTGGCGGGGGATACCAATCCGGGTTCTTCGTTCATAAAGAAATCGACAGCCCTGTGTGCCAGAAAATCATACAATGTCGGACGGTAGTCGCTGGAATTGGCTGATTGTTTCACCAAAATAGCATCGTACACATTGATGGAAGTCTTTTTCAGGTTGGCTGCATCTTCCAGCGATAGCTGATAATTCTTTATTACCTGTTCAATGATTTTCCTAAGGTCCCATGTCCTGATATCCTCAGGAACAAAGTTAACTGTTTCCGTACGGTTTAGAAATTTATAACGGTTGGTCAGGTAATACTTCCAGTACACCTCGGCAATCATGGAATACATCACGGGCTTTATCGGGAATTTAGCCTCGCTAACCTCCTGGTTCAGGACGTTGATCTCTTTCACATAATCATCCTCGCTGATATACGATTCAAGTTTCAGCTTATAGGTCACTGCTTTCACAAAATGGCCGGTGTTGTTCTCGTTTTTGGCTTTGGTGTAAATGATCTGAACAACTTCAATCGCCGAGCGGGTGAGTCCTTTGTTGACCAAAGAATCGGCTTTTGACCATAACTTAGTATAATCGTCATTCAGCGATACCATTTCGCTAATGGTCTTGTGATGTTGAAAGGCCGGAACAATCGATTTAACGGCAATAGCAGTTACGGTTATGAAAATAACCAGAGAAAGGATTTTTACTGTTTTCATTTGATTTTATTAATGAGTGTTTTCTAAGATGCAATATCTGAAAAATTCCATAAAGTTTTCGGAAAAATATCAAGTTGAGATGCTATTTCAATAGCCTTCCGAGAAGATTGGTAGGAAGAAATTTGCCTTCTTTAAAAGAAATTTCTCCGTTTACGATTACATATCCTGGCCCACCTTTCACTTTTATTCCTTCGTAGATGTTCGAATCGCAATGCTGAAACTGTGTGGTTTTGTTGATAGTATTTTCAATGTTGGGATCCCAAAGAACTATATCTGCATCGGAACCTTCGGCAATGACACCTTTCTTGGGATATAACCCAAAGATTTTAGCAGCATGGGTCGAAGTGAGTTCGACAAAACGTTGTATGGAAATACGGTTTTGTAAAACACCATATGTATAGAGCAATGGTAGGCGATATTCAATACCACCTGCCCCGTTTGGAATTTTTGTGAAATTGTTTTCGCCTTTGTCTTTTTGTCCAAAAGTATTGAAAGGGCAATGGTCTGTCGAAATTACATCCACATTCCCGGAAGTGATATTATCCCATAAAGCATTTCTGCTATGAATATCCCTTAGCGGAGGACTGATCACATATTTCAGTGAATCTGGTAAAGGTTTAGTGTAATTGTCTTTATCAAGCATCAGATATTGTGGGCAGGTTTCTGCATAAACTTCCGATGTCTTTTTAAAATCAGCAATTTGCCTGATAGAGTCTTTGGTTGAAATATGAACCAGATAAGTTTTGCATTTGGTTGCTCGTACAAGTTCCAATACTTTGGCAACTGCATCCGATTCAACGTTTTCTGGCCGCGAAAGTTCGTGATGCAATGGAGCAGTTTGCCCTTTTGCTATAAAATCATTTTGAAGTTCGCTGATTTTATCTCCGTCCTCGCAATGAATCATAAGCAAAGCATTACTGGCAGCAAGTTGCTTCATGATCTTCTCCAGTGCAGCATAATCTAATCCTATGGTATTTCTGTATGCCAGATAAACTTTGAAAGAGGTGATACTTTCGTTATAAATGCACCTTGAAATATCATTGGCTGTATTTTCATTAACGCCTGAAATTCCCATGTGGAATTTATAATCGATCAAGGAATTCTCAGCATCTTTTCTACGCAGATGGTATGCTTCCACTAGAGATTGGTTGCGCGAAGGGGTAACAAAATCAATAATAGTGGTAGTACCTCCCGAAATAGCTGCCTTACTGCCCGAATAAAAATCATCGGAAGAGTTTCCTGCAGGAGTTGGCAATGCCAAATGCACATGAGGATCGATTCCTCCGGGAATGGCAATTAAGCCACTTGCATCAATTTCTTTATTTTTTAATAAAACAGTTTTAATGTCTTGAGCAATCTCAGCAATCTTACCATTTTTGATCAGTATATCTGCAGTGAATGATTCGTTAGCATTTACAATTTGAGCGTTTTTAATCAGCAACATAATTTAAATGGTTTTCATTTTCTCCCAAAGTTTTACACTTAACTTCCTGCTATGTGCTAATATATCTTCCTCATTTACTGTGGTTACTTTTCGGTCCTTGACGATTAGTTTGCCGTCAGAAATAACGTGCTGCACATGTTTAGATTCCATGCTAAAAACAAAATGACCCAGAAAGTTGTTTGCGTTCATCTCTGTGGCAGGGCTATAGTCCAGTACAACCAAATTGTTTTCACTATCTCCTGTAAAGTTGTTTGCACCAATATAACGATGGATATTCCTAAAACGCCTGTAAGTTTCTCCATAATCGATAGAGTCGAAATTCTGACCTGTGAAGAAACTGGTTTTGGCACTCTTCAGCATGTCACTGTGCATGCCATCAGTACCCAGCATGACATTTTTGGAGATATCTCTGGAATTAAAGTAACCAACCTTATTATTAAGGTTGCTATCGGTATTTTGGGCTACCCAAACATCCGAATTTTTTATCAATTCCCTTTCGGCATCACTAATATGCAGGCAATGGCTCAATATGGTTTTGGAAGATGTGAGTAATCCGAAATCTGATAATCTTTCTACAACGCTTTTGCCATATTTCTTATGAGCTTCGGTTTCATCAATGGGATCCTCGGCCACATGGATGTGAATGCCCGAATCGTATTTACTCATTAGATCAGCGGATTTTTCTAAAGTGTCATCGGAAACGGTGAAAGATGCATGAAGTCCCACCAAACCCTTTTGTTTGGATAAGTATTCGCCGGTTTCTTCCAAAGCCTGTTGTGTGGCTTCTTTTCCGTTTCTGTCAGTAATTTCGTAACAAAGTAAATGTGAAACGCCTACTTTATCGAAAGCTTTTGCAATAATCTCAAGCGATCCTCTTATATGCGTGGGAGAGGAGTGATGATCCACTACAAATGTGACGCCGTTCTTTGCACAAGCAATAGCCGTTGCCAGGGCACTGGCTTCTATCATTTCGGCATCCAGACACACATCCAGAGTCCACCAGATGTATTTCAGGGTTTCTTCGAAATTTATCGGAATCTTTTTAGGTGCTCCCATGCCGGTTGCCAAAGCGGAGTAAACATGATGATGGCCGCAACCGAATGAATGGGTCACTATATTATTATTACATTCGAGTACAATATCCGAATTGGGAATTGAACCATTTAAGGGAATCAGTTTCTTTTTACCCTTATAACCCTCTTCCATAATAATATGACAAGGAAGCATTTCAAAGCTATGGGCATCAATATATAAGGTGTTTAAAAGGAGTATGGACATTAATTATAGTTTTAAAATGCTAAATTAGGCATAAATATGGTTTTTTCTGTTGCCAATGGGTATATATTTACACTGTTTTACGAACACATTAAACCTTGGATAGACGTAAAATTTTTCATTAAAAATTAATCGGTTTTTTTAGTCGTGTTTTCAGATTTTTGAAGTTCTACAATTTGAAATAATCGATAAAGAATACTCAAGTACGAGTATTAATGATTATTAATCAAATCGTTGAGTGTGTGTTTTGGAATAATTAAACTGACTAACGAGTCAATTTACCTGTTTTTTATTAGTGGTTTACTAAATGAAAATTTTAGTGAAACACTAAGGTTTTCAAGTGAAACACTAAGTTGTGAAAATCAAATCAATATTAATTTTGAACCAGGAAAAAAATGAAAATATTTGAAGTCAAAAAACCAAGGACTTCACTGACTAAAAAACTTTTTTTCTTAACCTAAAAGAAAAATAACTTGAACGATAAATAAAACAACTAACTAAACTAAAAAAAACTATTTAAAACTCTAATCGTTCCAAATGAAGTTGCTAAAACAAAAAATTATTTTTCTACACTTAACATTACTTCTTTCGTCATTATTCACTGTTTTTACACCGAATAATGTTACTGGCCAGATCACGATCAATAAAACTGTTTCACAGCAAAATGTGTGCAACCAGTTCGATGTGAATCTCTCAATTACTGGAATTCCTTCTCCTCAGCCTCTTGACGTAATTCTCGTTATTGACCGTTCAGGAAGTATGGCTACAGGCTCGCCTTCATCAATGACGTATACAAAAAATGCAGCTCTGAATTTTGTAAGGAAAAGATTCAATCCTTTAAATAATCCAGGTAATGCTAACAGAGTGGGACTGGTAAGTGATTCCAATAACGCTATTCTGAATCAGCAGTTGTGTTATTCTGCAGATTCAAATTTGCTTGTTACAGCAATAAACAATATGGTTGCCAACGGTACTACCAATATTGCCGATGGTTTTTACCAGGCTTCCAAAGAAATGCAGCTGAGAGGAAGAACCTTATGCAATGTACAAAGGTCAATTGTTTTATTTACTGATGGAGTTGCCAATGAAGGTAGCGCATTCGATGCAGCTAATGATCGTTGGCAGGGGTCATCCTGTACGACATCACCAATTACTGCAACTAATTGTACAAATTCAGCTATTCTTCGTGGACAGGAAGCACAATCTTTTGTTAATGGAGGAGTCACCTATAGTAACCGAGTTTATACCATTGGTTTGTTTGGCGGAATTTACGGAGGAGCTCAGGCCGTTGCTACAAGCACACTGACTCAGGCACAGAATGCTGGTTTCTACCAAACCGAATCCGGTGCCGATCTGAACGGAATTTATAACCAGATATTCGGTCAATTAATTTGGGCAGCTCAATCACTTCCCGGCATTTCCATGGTTACAGATACAATACTAAACGGTTTCGATATTATTCCCGGAACATTAGCTTCAACTCAGGGAACAACTGCTATCAATGGACAAAACATTTCATGGGATATTCCTTTTGTGAATAGCGGCACATTAAACATGACATATTCTGTGGTTTCTCAGACTTCTGGTTTCTGTGGAACTCATGTCGTAGGTAATTCATGGATTAATTATCAGGATCCTACTTGTAATATAATTTCCACAAAATTTCCTGAAGTTTCTGTTTGTATTCCATGCACTGAGGTATCGCAGATGTCCTTAGTGCAAGCATCATGCGGAACCAGTATTCAATATAATGCCACTTTGGCTTCCGGTGGAAATATTTGTATGAATGGGCAGCAAAATTATTCATGGGAATTTAGCAAGGATGGTGCTATTATTGGAACAGCAAGCGGCTTATCAGGTACATTTAATATTCCTTCTGCCTATATGCAACCTACATGCAACGGAACTATAACTGCTGTTTTGAGTTATAGTAACGGCACAGGATGTTCGATTGTGATGAACATTTACACTCTGGAAAATCTTGTAATTGATCTGACAGCACCTACTATTAGCACAATCCCGGGTTCATTAAACACAACCGTTACATGTTCTTCTGCTATTCCTTCTGCAGACCTTAATGCAATTTCAGCTACTGATAATTGTATAGGTGCAGTTACAGTAAGTTTAGTAGAAGATTCCATTATATCAGGATCGTGCTCAAATAACTTTACCATTAACAGAATTTATCGCGCTTCAGATATGTGTGGCAATTACAGCGACTTTGTTCAAACCATTACTGTAAAGGATACAATAGCTCCTATCTTTACTGCTCCTATTGCCATCACACTTTATTCCAATTCAACTTGTTCTTACAACGCCAGTGTTTCAGTCACAGGTGATGTGACCAACGAAAATGATAACTGCTCTGAAGGAATACAGGCTACTTTTTCTGACGTAGTTTCTACCGGAAGTTGTCAGGGAAGTAAAATAATCACCCGTACATGGCATTTGGTTGATGCTTGTGGAAATACTGCTGCCGATCAACAACAGATCATTACTATTTTAGATACTATTGCTCCAGTGATATCAACTACATCAGGTTCACTTAATGCCAATCTGCAATGCTCCGATGCAAGCGGACTTGCTGCTGCACTTGCAATGCATCCTAATGCTACTGATAATTGCGGTGGCTTACCCATGATGCACCTGATAAGTGATAATACTCTTGTAAATCCTGACTGTGCCGGTTCTTATGTACGTACCCGTATTTGGAATTTTACGGATGCTTGTGCCAACACAAGCCCATATTTCACTCAAGTGATCACTGTAAGTGACAATACTGCTCCACAATTTACCGCTCCTTCAAATATTACGATCTATACCACTGCCGCTTGTACTTATAATGCTAGTGCTGCATTTACCGGTGATGTAAATAATGAATCAGATAATTGCTCTACAGGTTTACAAGCCACCTATACTGATGTCGTTTCAGGCGGTGCATGTGCCGGAAGTTATGTTATTACCCGCACCTGGCATTTGGTTGATGATTGTGACAATGCTGCCAGCAATCAAATACAGACAATCACAGTTAGCGATACCATTGCTCCAGTTATAAGCTGTCCACAAAATATTAATGTTGCAAACGAACCTACACTTTGCGGTGCTAATGTTACAGTTGCTCAACCCACCTTTTCTGATAATTGCAGTAATGTTACCGTTGTTAATAGTATTAATCAAACAGCAAATGCTTCAGGTTTTTATCCTGTAGGAACTACAGTAGTTGAATGGACTGCTACTGATGCTTGCGGAAATACTGCCAGCTGTCAAATGACCGTTACAGTTAATGATACCGAGGCACCAGTGATTGAATGTCCTGCCGACATTAGCACATGCTCTCTACCTGTCAATTTGGGAACACCAGTGGTTTCTGATAACTGCGGAATAGAAAGTGTTACCAATAATGCTCCTCAATCATTTACTTCCGGAACAACAATAATTACCTGGACAGTAACTGATATTCACGGAAATATTGCTACCTGTGATCAGACTGTGAATTTGGCGAACATTTCTGCATCTGCAAGCGGTACTTCAAATCTGACTTGTTTTGATAGTAACGACGGAATAATTATTGTTACTGCCTCAAATGGTAAAGCTCCTTACACTTATTCCCTCAACGGAAGTACTCCTCAGAGTTCTAATGA
Organism: uncultured Bacteroidales bacterium; assembly: GCA_964599365.1. GTDB lineage: Bacteria > Bacteroidota > Bacteroidia > Bacteroidales > CAIWKO01 > CAIWKO01. The sequence goes on along the minus strand of CAZRFL010000024.1, from coordinate 25,696 downwards.
ATTTATCAACCTGGCTGCAGGTACTTATAATATTACGGTAATTGATGCTATGCAATGTATTGCCAATACAGGAATGAGTATTGAAAATCGGGAACCTTTGTCGACAGATGCTATTGTTAATAACGCCAATTGTATTGGAAGGAATACCGGAGAGATCAGATTGTCAGTAAGCGGTGGAACCATGCCATATCAGTATAACTGGTCGAATGGCAGTACCGATCAAAATCTTGAAAATCTTGATGCCGGAGATTATGCCGTAACGATTACTGATGCCAACGGATGTGAATTGAAATATACAGAAGCTATAATACCTGAAAACCAAAACGTGCCTTTAGTAATCAATAATGCCTTTTCACCTAATGGTGACGGCATTAATGATTACTGGGTAATTAAAAACATTGAACTATATCCCGGAAGCGAACTTGTTGTTCTGAACCGTTGGGGAAATGAGATTTACACCACTAAAGATTATGCCAACAATTGGGATGGAAGCAATCTGAGCGAAGGTACTTACCTCTACATCCTAAATGTTATTATGTGCGGAGAAACACAATCCATCAGCGGTTACATTACATTAGTAAGATAATTTTAAAATATAAGAAATAAACAAAATGAAAAAGATATATACCCTCATATTCGTTCTCACTATAGCTGCAGCAAGCTATGCCCAACAAAACTCTCCTTTCAGTCAATACATCTTTAACCAGATGATCATCAATCCTGCTTACGTAGGAACCAAACAACTGATAAGCATCAACGGAACTTATTCTACACAATGGACAGGCTTCAAAGGAGCCCCCAGCACACAGACCATCAGTGCCGAAGGCGGACTAAATAAAAATATGGGACTTGGTATCCATTTTATGAACGACCGAATAGGAGCTCAATATCAGCAAGGTTTATTTGCCAGTTATTCTTATATTATTAAGTTTAATGAGAAATGGAGAATGTCGTTGGGTATTGCTGCCGGAATCTCTAATTTTACTCTGGATGGCACCAAACTTATCATTGATAACCCTGATGATCCTGCTATTCCAAAAACAAAGGTTAGTACCATTAAATTCGATTCGAAAGCCGGTTTGTTTCTCTATAGCCGCAGATTCTATTTCGGTTTTTCAACTACCGAATTGTTTGCCGATGTTATGCAAAGCAAAGATCTTATGGTTGCCAAACAATCACGTCATTATTACGTTACGGCAGGTTATGTGTTTGATGCAGGCAAAAACCTGAAAATTAAACCCAGTTTCCTCTACAGAGAAGATTTCAAAGCACCAACCAATATTGATATCAACTGCTTTTTCCTGATCAAAGAAAGATTTTGGATAGGAGCCAGTGTTCGTTTTGGTGCTAATATATTCAAAAATGCCAGTCTGGATAACACCCTGAAACATCGCGATGCTATGGTTTTCATGACCGACTGGAACATTACACGCAATTTAAGAATTGGCTACGCTTATACCTGGTCGCTTACGGCTCTGAAAGGTTATTCAGGACACGAAGTGGTGGTAGGTTATACTTTCCCTAAAAAAGCCGATACTAAAATGCGTACCCCAAGATATTTTTAATTCATTTGACTTTGGTGTTTGTGGTTGCAAACCGGGGGAGGACACAGTTCCTTCTCCGGTTTTGTTTTAATTCTGCTCAAATTCCTTACGGGTTATTGGCATCACACCTTCCAACTGAGGTTTTTTTGATTCCTTTACCGTAAATTTCATTGTAATGTTGCTGTAGCCTCTTCGGGCATCAGATATCACTTCGAAAGCATTGCCTTTGCTATAGAGGGTATCGCGTTTGAGGGTATCTTTGGGGAGCAAGATGGCCTGGGTTTTGGTGAAATATCTTCCTGATTCGCTGAAGTAGATGATCTGTTCTCCCTTGGGAGCCACATTATCTGATTTGTAGAAGGTAGATTTTTTTTCCGAGCCTTTCATGATTTTTACTGTCAGATAACGATCCGATTTGTTGACAATGGTGAGGCTTGCTTGTTGCGCATACAAGGGGAGGAGGGCAGTAAGCATTAAAATTCCAATGATTGATGTGATCCTTTTCATGGTAAATGGGTTAAATATTTTTACAAAATCGGGAAGCTAAAGGTATATGTCTAAGGCTTCGTTATAGTAATTTTATTCGTTTCGATATTGTATTTATAATACTCATCGTTAGCTGTGCTTAACACCATAAACTCCTTCATGCCGCACATGTCAGCATACAAACGAAAGGTACAGATGTCGGTGGCAGTGATGTAAGGAGTGGTCTTTAGGTGAGAATGTATGGCCGATACTACTTTTTCGCCATTAGGACCTGTGCACCCGGCGGGTATCACTCTTGAATGGAATTTTTGCCAACTGTCGATATTTCCTTCTTTGTCGGCGATGAAAAGATAATCGTTGCCAAAAGGAATCACACCATTTTCGGAAGTTCCCATTATTATGTAGAATCGGTAACCGTCTTTTTGCTTGATCATGTCGAAATTGGGACTATAGCCTTCGGGTACGCCCACGTTGAACTTCTTTTCGGATAACTGGCCCAGTATGGTTAGCTTGATGTCGAGCAGATCTTTTTCTAAGACGGAAAAATGAGCAGATTCGGTTTCGGAGAGGAAAGGCTTTTCCAAGTTGGCAAAGGTGAAATAGTATTTCGCTATTCTTTCTTCATACAGCTTGTTGTAGAAGGTGGCAAACAAAGTGTCGTTGGAATGGTAGACCAAATATCCCCCGCAATTGCTCCTTAAATGACTGTCGGACACCATAAGGTCGGAAGCATTCCAGGCTACTTTTTCGTAAGCATATAAGAGGTCTGCTTCTTTGACGATGGAATCAAACTTTGCCTGCAATGCCTTGTCCTGTGCATGAACGGAGGTGACAATCAGGGAGAGCAAGAGAAGAAATACGATCTTTTTCATAGAGAAGGGATTTTGTGAATATCAATTGGTTTAAGCACTGACATAATATTGGTCCATCAAAAATATAAAATATCTATTCCCGACAAAATTATTTAACAAAAAATCGAAAAAAAACGAAAAGTATTATGACTGGAATAGTAATCCGAACCGAGTTTTTTGTAATTCAATTTATACTATGATAGGTTTAAAGTCAATGTTCATCGCATAAAAAAATGGGTACGAATTTCTTTTGTGTTTTATTTTATAGAGATGATTTTTTTTATATTTTTGCCGCCTAAATCGATTAGTTGTCATTTATTAACTACCATTTATATTAACCTGAATTACAAAATTTAAAACATGAAGAAACAAATTTTAGTTTTACTGATGATGGGATTTTCTGTCTTTGTTTTTGCACAAAGTTATGTACAGATAGGTACAGGGACATTACATTCATATTATCCTGCTTACTCTGTGTGGAATAACGGATGGTACAGTGCCATTTATCCGCAAAGTGACATTGGTACTGCAAAATCTATCACCAAGATCGCTTTCGAATGCTATAATGGTCCTAAATCTTTTACCAATCAAAAGATTTACATGAAGCATACTTCTGCTGCAGTATTTCCCTCTGCCAATTATGAAGATCCTACCAACAACGGTTATACCCTGGTTTACGACGGGGCGATTAATTATAACAGTTGGACAGATATAGTGCTCAGCACTCCTTTTGCTTACAATGGAACCGATAATCTGATCATTCATTATGAGAACAGAAGCGGAACTTCGAATTATGCAGAATTTAATTATACAGCGAGTATAATCAATAATAACAAATCGGCAGGAAATGATCTGTCTTTTCCTACTACCTCTGGATACCTAAATCCTTATCCCAGTTCATTACCCAATGTAAGATTATACTATTCCACAACAGGACCTGTGACACCTTCCAATCCTTTACCGTCCGATAATGCCGATAAAGTTTTGATAGATGCCATTTTGTATTTCGATCTGGGAGCCAATACTACCAGCTATGATGTGTATTACAGTACTGACTCACTTAACGTTCTTAATCTGAATTCTTCTGTCAAGGTCGTGAATAATGCTACAGTAAGTTCGCCGGGAACATTTTCTTATGATCCCCCTGCATTAATGTCGTCCAAAACCAAATACTTCTGGAGGGTAGTTGCCAAGAATGGTGCACTTACCGAGAATTCACCTTTATGGAAATTCAAAACACAAATGGTAATTACTGCTTTTCCCTATACCCAGGGATTTGAAGATTCAACGGTTTTTTATCCCGGATGGTACGGGCAAAAGACGGATTGGACTTATCCTTCAACAGGAAATAATGCCATCTGGAATACATCTTCCGGTTTGAACCCGCATACGGGAGCTTTATGTGCCTATGCTTCGCCCTATTCAGGTACCACCGAATCGCCTCTTATGAGTCCACGTATTATTCTGCCTACCGGTTATAAAACTGATTTTTATTGGAGGGCCGGAAGTACTGCAAAGATAGCATCCAGCGACACAACATTCTTTGAAATTACTACTAATGGAGGATCTTCATGGACCACTCTCGATACTCTGGCACCTGTGGCTTCTCAAACCTCTTATCAGCATGTTACACGTGACTTGTCGGCTTATGCCGGTAACAATGTTTATTTAAGATGGAGGTACAAACTTCATGCTTATATTGGATCACGTTATGTTTACCTCGACGATATCACGATTTCTCAGAATACCAATGCGGCTGAAATACTTGTGCAGCCTTCAGCTTATACTTTTAACGATATTTGTATTGGCGGACATACTTCAAGCAAAATTGCTATTACCAATAACGGAACCCAAAACCTGGTGATTACTGGTGTCAACGTCAGTGCACCTTTTAGCTGTAGCTATAGCGGTACGATTACTCCCGGTCACAGTGATACGGCCACCGTTACTTTTACTCCTACTACGGCGGTTACTTCCACACAGCCCCTTACTTTTATGATAAGCGGTTCGTTTACCGGCAACAATGTGGTGAACCTGACCGCTACCGGTTTGACGCCTTTGAACAGTTTCTTCGAGAGTTTTGATCTGGCAACCTCGCTTCCGGCACAATGGAATAAAATAAAATCGCCAACCGATGTCAATTGCGATGTGACGGTAATTTCTACTACCGATGCCTACTCGGCTCCCAATTGTGCGAAGATGCTTAATATGAATGATTCTATTTCACCCTTACTGATGATCACTCCCGGTGTGACCAATTTTAACGGGAATACCCTAAAGTTTCGCGCCAAGACAGGAGGAGCTTACAATTCGAGTCTTATTATTGGAGTTATGAGCGATCCTTACGATGCATCCACTTTTGTGGCCGACACTACCATTGTGGCCAACGGAACTTATGCCCTGTATGTGGTGCATTTCAACACGGCCAATACCATTCCTTATATCGCCTTTAAGCATGGCGAAACAAAAAAGATCCACAGTTTCCGTATTGACGATGTTGCCTGGGAAAGTTCATCGCCTTTGCCTCCCAATGCAGCCTTGCCAATTTATCCTGCCGATAATGCCACAGACGTTGATATTATGATGGGTCTCAGACTTCAATGGTCGAGCGGCGGCGGAAGCCCCGATGGATACCGTGTGTATTTTGGACAAACCAACCCTCCGACAACGAAAATAAATGATACCACAGGAACTTTCAGCCGCGTTACTTCGGTTTTGGACTATTCCACCGTTTATTATTGGAAAGTGATCCCTTACAATCAATTTGGCACCGACTCGGTGAATTGTCCGGTTTGGAAATTTACTACTATGTCTGATCCTACCAAGAATCTGCCCTGGACCGAGAATTTTGATGCTCTGACACAAACCACGGGATACACCTATCCTTTGGGATGGTCGTATCAGAACTTTGTGGTATCAAGCACCAACTGGGATATGATTTCAAACAATTCGGGAAGTCCCAATAATGCTCATACGGCTCCCAATGCTATGTCGAGCGGACCTCAGTTTTATCCCAAGAACAACTGGCTGTATACGCCTCCTTTGCATATCGATCCTACTATCAATCAGTGCAGGGTTACCTTCTGGTATAAGGCTGTTCCCAGCGGTGTTTCGAATGATATGGAAAGCTTAAGGCTTACCATTGGTAATAATCACAATACGCTGACTATTTCGGATACTTTATGGAATGAGGATACTATAGTAAATACCAGCTACCAAATGGGCACAGCAAACTTTACAGTAGGCAGCAACGCCAACTACTTTATAGGATTCCAGGCTCATAGTCCGTCGAACTATCCTACGGTTCAGAATTTCGCTTTAATTATAGATGATGTGACGGTTGATTATTTGTCTTCAGTAGAGGAAAATCCCATGTTCTTCGGCACATATCCCAATCCTGCTTCAGATTATCTTATTGTTTCCATACCTCAATGGAACGGACATAAAACCACTCTGGAGATTATGAATATGCTGGGGCAAAAAGTGTATAGCGAAGATATGAAGTCGGCCAATGAAACCCTGAGCCTGCAAGGATGGCAGCAGGGGATGTATATAGTGCGACTGATGTCGGAAGGCAAATCGTATACCCGAAAGATTGTGGTAAAATAGATCTGCGAATCAATATATAATTGATCAAAACGAAAGAGGGGTTGAATGTTTCAATCCCTCTTTTTTTTTGGAACAATAGCCGTTTCTAATTTATTTTCTCCCAATAAAAGCCCTTGGTACAATCCAAACGAAGGAGGCCGTAATATTTGTTATAATATATTCTCCAGACTTTTGGAATGCTCAAAGTTGCAAAATAAGTGGTGTCAGGAATTGCACTGATCATAACCTGATTATACGTCACCCCATTTATGCTTATGTTATCTTGCAGCGTTCCGTCAATGCCGTAAATTCCACTTGAATCCAGATACATTCGGGGATGATCAAACGATAAGGTTTGCAGACTGGCACGAATATGTTTCCCGGAAATGGTAACACTTGCGCTCTGACCATATTTTCCACAATGTATGTTATCGTGAAGCGCAGGATAAAGCTGGGTGAATCGAAATACTCTTTCGGAGGCAGTAAGGGTATCAAGCAAACTATCACTTCTTTTGAAAATAAGGGTTTCGTGCCCGTAATAGCAAAGGTAAGAAAGCTGCTTCGAGGTGCATGTTTCATATTCGTCATCACATCTTCTGCCGCAATGGGTAAATAAAATGGGAAGTAAAAATAGAATGATGTATTTTTTCATTCAGTGTTCTATTTTTTTATCAATTTCCCGGTATAAACGGTTTTTTCGCCGGAGATTCTAATCACATAAACGCCTGCAGACAGATCATTGATGCTGATGATGCCATTGGTAGCAATAGTTTCTTTTCTCATAAGCTCTCCTGTTATGTCATAAATATCAACCTCAGAATTATCTTCACGGGTGGTGATGGTGATATTATCGCTAGCTGGGTTGGGGAAGAATGAGGCATTTTCAAAATTATAGTTAGCAATTCCCATAAAATCAGTCAATGAACGTTTCCAGATTCCGTGTTTGTATGTCCCGGCATAGATAAACTGATCATCAACAAACAATGACATAACTATTGTGCTTTCCTGCATTCCTGCATCAGCAATGCTCCAACTGCCACCATCGTTTGTGGATAAATATACATTATGCCCGCCAATGGCCGGATAGTTTCCTAAATAATTTCCAATACCCGCAAATAGGTTATTTCCGCTAGCCACAACCGACCACACATCGTTATATTCGGAATCAGAGGCGGGAAACCCATTATTGCAACTTGTCCAGGACAGTCCGTCGTCAATTGATTTATATATTCCTAATCCAAAATAAAGCGTGGAGGCATAGATGTCGGATCCTTTAATGGCAATGGAATTAATAATAGTGGTGTTTGTAGAATAGGGGATTCCATTGCTGGATAAGTTCCAACTTAATCCATTATTTGTAGATCTAAAAATGCCTTTGTCAAATATTCCGGTAAAAACAGTTGAATCTTTTGTAGCAAAAACAAAAGGGCAATATCCCATATGATCGGCATAAGTCCAACTGTTACCATTATTGTCGGAATAATATATCCCTTCATTTTGACAACCCACAAAAATTCTGTTGCCCAGCCACCCGAATGCATTCACTGAAGTCATCCCCGAATTTGGCAATCCCGAACTTAAAAACTCCCAGCTATTTCCCTCATCCGTTGATCTGTACATGCCTCCAATGCTACCCTGATCCCCAATTCCAGCGAATATGTTTGTGTCCTTTATGAAAATGGATAATACACTTAGGTTTTCATTTTTAGGAGGTAATCCATTGTCCTTTATTGTCCAATTGGTACCATGATCGGTGGACAACAAGACAGTACTGTCGTTACCGGCATAGATGTGATTGTCTTTAATAGCAAAACATTTTACGGTGCTTGTAGTATCGCTTGTTTTTTGCCATTGGGCATGGGCTGTTCCCAGGAATAAGGAAATAAGAGCTAAGAGAGTAAATAATTTTTTCATAAACAGGGTTTTACATGGTTTTGATAAAATCTTTTTGAGAGTTATCATTTCAGAATAGATAAATCATAATTCAAAAATAATAAAAATACATACCCAACCCAATTATTTAACAAAAAAATCCGGAATCCACACCTTGTCGTGAATTCCGGATCAATATAAAATATTCTATTCTTTACACTCCTGCCAGCATAATCGGGCCGTCTACCACTGGGCCCGGTGTGCCTTGTTTCCCATCAATGCTTACCAGGCAGCCGTAGTAATAAGCTATCAAAGTTTTGCCTTCAACCGGAACCACATCGGGAAAAGTACTTATAAATTTCCCTTTTTTGGCAAAGCCTATAGAGGTGTATTGCGAGGCACTTTTGGGCCGTTCGCTGCCTATATAGCGAAAAATCTGCAGAAATTTCATGCCGTCGGGTAGTTTGTAGCCTTTGGCTACCTGCTGGCAGCGGGCCGATAAAATATGCTGGCCTATGCTGTTGTTTTCTATATTGACTAAGGCTGTATAGAGCGAAGGATTGTAATCGTGAGTAGTGCGATCATGTTGTAGTATGGTGCCACGAACCACATTAAATGTCACACAATCATCAACCGAACCATTTTGGGCAACCAAATCCAGCAAAAAATGTCCGTTAGTTTTGTCGTTATCATATTTTCTAACTTCGACAATATGGGCTGCCATTTTTTTGCGAACCACCGAATTCACTTTGTCAGGATCGCTATATAGGGCATACAACTGGTTACCTTTGGTTCTGAAGGCGGACCAATCATCACTTTCCTGATCTTTCCAGCCCCATACTTCATAATTCGCAACCGTTGAAGGGGGGACAATCTTTATTTGAAGATCGTCGGTACGGTTCATGTAATCATTATGATCCGAAGGATCAATCGGAATTCTAACTTTACTTGTCATAATAATAGGCTTTAGGGGTAATTGATTTTTTTTAATTTACTATTAACTATATTGTTGTGGAAATTTTTTATTTGTATCTCAATAAAATTTTATTTTGTGGATGCCGTTTTGAACCACTTCGAAAAAATTTAGAACATGTTGAAAATAATTTAGAACACGTTGAAAAAAATTTAGAACATGTTGAAAAAAAATTAGAACATGTTGAAAATAATTTAGAACATGTTGAAAATAATTTAGAACACGTTGAAGAAAAAAATCAACATCTTCTTTTTGATAGCAGTCTGTCAAAATTTTCGTTAAGGTTCATTTTGGTCCCTTCAAAGAACGAAATCAATCTTCCTCACAAAAGTACTCCGAGTACTTCGAAAACGCTTTTTTGCTGGGACGAGTTTTCGCCAACCGCTCTCTACTGCGTTGATATTTAAGCATAAAAGGCAGATTCAATCTAAAGTCCTGTATGTAAGTTTCCGAAATGCTATATTGATAGCCCTCGGTGAGTTTTATCCATCCGCCCTTGTCATCGTGCTGCTGGTCGACCATACAATGCTTATTGATCACCCAGCAACGATGTATTTGCAGGAATATATTGACGTTGAGCTCTTTCAACAGCTCTTCGAATGTTATCCGGCATTTCTCGGTCTTTTCGCCCACCATAACGAACCCTACATAGTTTCGGGCGCAGACAATGGCCAATATCAGGCAGGGGTTTTCGAGCAGTTTCTTTACTATTTCAATGGGGGAAGGTTTATCTGAAACCTTTGCCCGGGCAGGGGAGATTTTTACTTCCATAACTTATCAGGTTTAAAAAGTTATTATCTGCCGCTAAGTTAAGAAAAAAAAGCGTCAATTATATGGGATCGATATGTTTTTCTAAAGCTGAAAACTAACCGAATAAGCTGAATCTAAGAATTGGCGCGACATATAGCAAAATAGGGTAGGAGGCTTAGTCCTGAAATTATTAGACCCAAATCCCATAATTTAGCCCCAATTTCGCAACTATATACGATGAGCGAAATGATATGGCTGGGAATGAGTAGGGGTATATTTGTGAAAATATATTTGAAAGTTTTTGGTGGAGTGGGGGGAGTTGTATATTTTTGGGGTGGGTTGATAAAAATCAATAGCGGTAGGCTAAAGTTCCAACCTTCCTCTGATTAAGATAAAAGGCTTAGCCATGAAAAATGGAATTAATATCGCACACAAATTGGCAAAATAAAAAAAATAAAACGAACGGATCATGGAAGAAATTGTAAAAAAAAAGGCTTTTAATAAACGTGCTTTTATATCAACAGCGCTTTTTGTATCAGGGGTGAGCCTGCCTTTAAGCGGCTTTATGAATCATAGTCTGCAGTTTGCCGGCTTAACCATAGAAAGGCATTTCTGGATGTCGGCCCACGATGTGTCGGGTATATTGTTTGTAGCGTTTGCCATATTGCATATTGCTTACAACTGGAGAGCATTACTCAATTATGCCAAAAAATCAAAAGTAAAGTTTGTCAGCAAAGAGGCCCTGATTGCCCTTGCTATGGTAGTATTATTGGTCGGATTAGTTTCCTCACATGCTTTCCATATAGGCTAAAAGTGAGAACTTGTTCGGCCCCAGTATCAACCTTAGTCTTGTTATAGCAAAAGTAACCGCTGGATAGGCTCCCTAATTGCCTGTGTTTCTAACCGCTAATTTCCTGAATTTATACTGTAATACCTTTACACCTAATATTATTTGAGTTTTATAGCTTTTTGCCCCAACATTGTTATGCTGAACCATACGGATGGTAAAGACGGTGGATTTATTTTGAAAAATATATGCGTTTTTTTTTGGTGGAGTGGGGGGAGTTGTATATTTTTGAGCGGAGATTGATATAAATCAATAATGTTGTCCTAAAACGCTTGGCAATAGAGAAGGAAACAGAATAAAGAATGAAATGAAGGAATTGATAGAATGTCGAGATTAATAGACGTATTTGTTTTGGAATCACCTGGCGCCGACCCACCCTTAAGGGCCGGTGAGATGATTTTAAATACGGACTATATAGAGCATGTTGCGGAACATGAGGCCACCGACGACGATAAAATGACTTACTGTGCACATTACAAAAACGGAACCGTATGCGAAAAGATATGTATTCTGTATTTTTCGGAGGATGATTGTGTAAGAATACCCTATAGTAAAAAAGAGTATCTGGAGATGACTTCCAACTGCATAGATCTACCGCCCGATCCATATTTGTTGCGACAGTTTGCCGGGAGCCATAAAAAGAATGAATGATATAGTTTAGCAGATTAGCTAAAATGTTGACATTATTCGGATCATTATGATAGGCTTTTTCGTTATTAACTGAAAAATCATCGCAAAGAATTTTCAATAGCAAAAAACAAAAAACCAATGGCGAATAAGACAAAAGATATCGTGGCATCTATCAGAGAAATAGTGGTGCTGCTTTACGATGGGTTTACCATATTGGATGTAATTGGGCCCACACAATGCCTGGGTCAGCTGGAAAATGTCAAACTCGTAACCGTTGCCAAACAAAAAGGATTGGTGCGAGCGGACGACGGACTTCAACTACATGCTGAATATTCTATTGATGACATAAACCAAGCCTATATATTGGTTATTCCCGGAGGCCTGTCCGGAACATTGGCAACCTCAAAAGATTCCGATATCCTGAATTGGATCAGGCGAATAGATAAAACTACCGAATATACTACTTCAGTTTGTACAGGTGCCTGGATATTGTCTGCGGCAGGACTTCTGAAAGATCGTCATGTTTCAACACATTGGTACGGCATTGATCGTCTGAAGGAGTCAGGAGCCATTTTCACTGAGGAAAGATATTCCTTTGACGGCAAGTACGTAACATCAGCGGGGGTTTCGGCAGGCATAGATATGGCACTTGCCCTGGTGGCAAAGATTTCCGGCAACGAAGCTGCCAAAGCCGTTCAGCTGGGATTGCAATACGACCCCCAACCACCTTTCCATTGCGGATCGCCAAAAACTGCCGGCAAGGCATTGACTGATAGTTTGAGAAAACGTTATGATATCTTTCTCGGCAATTTGCAATAGGCACAATATTGGTACTTTATATTGGCCATGCTTTTACCGGCCTATATAGCTATCATTGTTTGATAGACAAACTTAATTGATTTCCTCATGAAGAAAAACCTTTCACGTCTTATCAAACTCATTCTGCTACTGGTTTTATTGGCTGGTGGCTATATCATTTTCCTCCCTCATACATATGATGTGCCGGCCTTGGCCGAAAGAAAAGGAACTCAATATTGGGATTTGACGACAGGCTCACGCATTGCTTATACACTCCTTCCTGCTAAAGGTGAAAAAAAACTCATTCCCGTAATATTTTTGCAGGGAGGTCCCGGTGGCCCTATTTATGACCAGAATATCAAATCGCTGACCCCGCTCAGCGATGCAGGCTACGATGTTTATCTCTACGATCAGGTAGGCTGTGGATATTCCGGAAGATTAAAGAATATTGAAGAGTACACTGTTGGTCGTCATGTGAAAGATCTGGAGGCAATAGTGAAGCTACTGGGAATCGCGAAAGTAATACTCATTGGTCAATCGTGGGGAGCTATGCTGGCTTCAGAATATATTGCCAATAACAGCAACAAGGTAGAAAAAGTGATCTTTACGGGTCCCGGCTATATATTGCCACGCGATCGTTCGCTCGAGAATATTGCCCCACCCGATAGCTTGCATCTCAAACAGCCTCAGTTTACCAATCAGCAGGGCAGGGAAAAGGTGTATAATTACAGGGCCAGGGTAGTGGAATATTGCGCCAAAGCATTTGATTGGAAAATGGCTTCCGACAAAGAAATGGATGAATTCGAAACCCTGCTCGATCATGAGATGGGCAAATCCACACTTTGCGATCCCTCGCGAATAGATGTTGTGGAAGGCAGGTCAGGGTTCTATTCTATGGTAAAAACTGTTCAGAGTTTCAACGATGTTGAAGACATAAGGCCTAAATTAAAGGATTGTAAGATACCTGCTCTTATCATGCGCGGTCAATGCGATGGCATGAAGTGGGGTTATGTTACTGAATATATAAAGCTTTTTACCAACCACAAACTTGTAATAATCCCTGATGCCGGTCATTCCATTGCTCGGGAGCAGCCGGGACTCTATATAAAGAACATTTTGGAGTTTTTGGGACAATAATCATGTATTCTTCATCGGATATTCGGTCAAATGCTGGGAGTAAATCTAGACCTATTTGAAAAAATAAAAAAAAAGACCAATAAGTGAAGGACAGAAAAACGAAAAAAAATGTTAAATAATTTGCTTTCGCTGGCCGAATGTTGTATTTTTGGAATTAATTTGCCTGATAAATAAAAATTGATGATAAAATAGTTTTACAAAGCATGAATTTGTGGAGCTATTTATAAAAAAGCATGAACTAACAGATTGTAAAACCAAAATAGAGGAAAATCGATGAAGCCACAGATTAGTTACAAGTGTGTCGATTGTATTTTAAACCTTTTTTACGGATATTATCCTTGTGGAGCCAATTATTTTACAATTACTTATAAATTAAATTTCGAAGCTGAAGCCTGGGAGGCCATGTTCGACTTTCTGCTGGATGAAGATCTGATAGAAGCCTGGGGTTCGGATGAGCAACAGGTAATTACCGAAAAGGGTATACTAATTATAAAAGAACATTGCGGAGTTCAAAAATATATTGAACGTGCCGAAAAACGTAAGAAATCGCGCTTGGATAAAACAAGTCGTAAATCTACAACAGCCAAGCCAGTAATTAGGTATCTGCCTTCAAAAGTATTAAAGCCTAAAAAGAAAGTTGCCTTCAAAGAGCCTAAAGAAAAAAAAAAAAATATAGAGTGCAGTGCCATAGAAGTTCATCCCCCTGAGCACCCGCAATTATAAAACAAAAACAAAAATCATTCAACTTGTCTGTCTACCCAGAACAGCAACCTAACCAATGGACAAAGTGATTATCCGAAAAACAGAACCATCAGAATTTTTCCTTACCGAGAAACTTACCCGAGAAGCCTTTTGGAATCTTTACAAACCCGGATGCGACGAACATCTGGTGCTTCACCAACTCCGAAATAGCAAGAGTTATTTATCTGAACTTGACCTGATAGCTGTAGCAGACGATCAAATCATTGGGCACATAATTTGCACCAGGGCCATAGTGACCGATATGCAGGGTTTCGATCACGAGGTATTGTGCGCTGGTCCTTTCGCTGTATGGCCTGAACTTCAAAATAGGGGGACTGGCAATGCTCTTATGCGATATTCTATTGCCTTAGCCAGAGAAATGAGTTTTACCGGAATAATACTTTTTGGCAACCCTGAATATTACAAGAAATTTGGATTTGTTAATGCTCAAAAATTTGAGATAACCACTAAGGATGGCCAAAACTTCGACCCCTTTATGGCGCTGGAACTCCAACCTGGTGGTTTGAGCCATGTGAAAGGAAGATTTTTTGAGGATGAAGCTTTTACCACTGTTGAAGAGGAGTTGATAGAATTCGAAAAGAAGTTCCCACTGAAAGAAAAAGGAGCAGCAAAGATCGACATCAGCCAATTTTTATCTGCATAAACTGCTTATTATACTTTACTGGTCTGCCAATAAAAAGAGTAATTTTGTACTGAGATTTTTGCACCCTAGCTATGGCTTTTAATATATTTATCACCTTTTTGCTTGTTTTCTTTAATGGTTTTTTTGTTGCAGCCGAATTTGCCATTGTAAAAGTTCGTGCCTCCCAACTCGAGATCAAAGTTAAAGAGGGTAATCGGCTGGCCATATTATCAAAGCATATTGTTTCGCATCTCGATGGATACCTGGCCGCTACTCAGTTGGGAATCACACTGGCAAGTCTGGGATTGGGATGGATAGGCGAGCCTGTGGTTTCGAAAATCATAATTAATGTAATGAACTTTGTAGGGATTGGCATTGCTCCCCAATTGGCCCATAACATTGCATTGCCACTGGCATTTGCCATAATTACGGTATTGCATATCGTACTGGGCGAACTTGCCCCCAAGTCATTGGCTATTCAACGATCCGAAAAAACTGCACTCTTTATTGCTTATCCATTACAGTTTTTCTTTATAGTCTTTCGCCCTTTTATATGGGTGCTCAACGGAATAGCAAACCTCGTGCTGAAGCTTATTGGAATATCGCCCGTTCATGGGGCTGACATTCACAGTAGTGAAGAATTGCAATATCTGGTTCAGCAGGGACAGAAAAGCGGCGAAATTGACGATGCTGAATATAAGATCATAAAAAATGCTTTTGTTTTTTCGGAACAAACTGCTAAGCAAATAATGGTTCCTCGTACTCAGGTATTTGCTATTGATATCAATGATTTTAATGATTCTACAATTGATAGAATAATTGAAGAAAGCTATTCGAGAATACCCTGTTACGACAAAAATATGGATACCATTGTAGGTGTAGTTTATTTAAAAGATATATTGATTGCCACACGTCAGTCGGCTCCGGTAAATCTTCGGAATATAATGCGCAATATGCTAGTGGTGCCTGATACAAAAAGCATAGGACAATTACTGAATGAGTTTCAGATCAAGCACCAGCAAATAGCGCTGGTTGTTGATGAATATGGTGGAACCGAAGGGATAATCACTATGGAGGATATTTTGGAAGAACTGGTAGGAGAGATACAGGACGAATATGACAACGAAATTCCTATTGTCGAAAAAGTCGGTGATAAAATGTACAATGTGATTGCGTCTTCACCAATGGATGATATCAATGAGTTATTGCCTCATCCTATTGAAAAGGACGAACAGTATGAAACACTTGCTGGTTTCCTCATTCTGAAGTTTGGGAAAATCCCTTCTGTAAAAGAAAAGATTACTGTCGGTAATTATGAATATTCCATTCTCAAAAAGAACAAAAGGTCGGTTTCTCTGGTTCAAATTGTTGATCTTTCGGAGCCCGTAGCTGAGTAATTCCCGGTATAAACCCAATCTTCTCATAAAGCTAGGGAGATTGTCCTTAGTAAAGCTAATTTTACATAGCTACTTAAAGTCCAAAGTAGTATTCACCGACCAGGTGATATGTGGTTTCTGCGAAACCCCTAGATAAGAATATGAACCCAGGCAAATATCTCTGTGTCCTAATGATACCACACCAGTATCAATCAACAGATCGACTATGATCTCCATGGCGTCAGAGCGACCATAATGGCAGCATTCGCCGCTAAAGTATGCATTACATCCTTTTTGTCTTTCGTGAGTCACCAATCCTGCCTTGCCCACGCTGATAGAATGGCATTCTGCCGATTCCCAGCACTTCTGATTAAATTGCAGGATATTTAAGGGTTGCATCTTTTTCATTCGCAGATATAAACTGTTGTCGTAATAGCTGTTATGCCACAGATAGCCGGTATCTGCAAGCCTAAAGTTAGAATCTGTGATCTGCGACAAGGAATAGCTACTCATAAACGGGGCTATATACATCTCGGCAAATAGGGAGGGATGCTGCCGTGCCAGATTCAGGCAGGTATAGATCTCCTTCTCGTTTTTATTCAATTGTTTGATGTTTTTAGCGGTATTGCAGGCCGCCTTGTCTTGATCTGTCCAGCATTTGCCCAAATGACTGATAATATATGTGCTGAGCGAATCGCTGAGTTTGTTGTTGGCCTTGAATGATTGCAGGAATATTTTAGTTTGCGAAACCAGATAAGTTACGGAATCCTTTTTCTGAAGGAATTTTTGCTTTACAGCCAGAGTCTTGCTGTTCTCTTTCAGGTATTCTTTTCGCACTTTGGCATAATCCTTTTGTAGTTTCTTATATCTGACGATATAACAACTGTTGAGCGTTGTCATCAGAAACACAAGGGATAATATCTGAATTGTCCGTCTAAGCATGTCTTTTTCCTCGGTGAATAAAACACAGACCTTTCTAGGCCGATGTTATATCTTCAAGATAGAAGAAAAGTACCGGGTAACCGGTTTTGTCGGCCCGGGAGTACTTTCCACTTTTTCCCTGAGTCAGTTTCTTGAGTAGTTTCATGGTTTCAGATTTTTTTTAATAAAATCAGTTTTCAATGCAGCTATTTCGGCGGATTCGGCACTGTATCTTTTCCAAAACTGAAATTCGGGAAGCAAAGCCTGAATAGAATCGTTGGCTGCAATTATCTTGTTCTCGTATGTCTTTCTGGAGTTGATAGCTTCCTTTTTCTTGTTTTTGGTAGTATTGTACCTAATCAGCAGTTCCTCGTACCTAGCCTTGCAGGAAGATAACAGAAACAGTGAAATTAATATTACAATAAGTTTTCTCATTCTTTAATCTAAATCCAACCAGAAATGACTGGTGTAAAGAATAACGAAAAAGCAAGGCCAATTATTATGTGGTAGCTGAAGAATTACGAATAAAAAACAATTAATGGTCCGAAGTTCTTCTGATCCGGCGATCCCGAATTAATATAAAACAAATACCGCAGGCCTTTTATTGATATCGGCCTTTTTCTTTTTCCAGAGTTTGATGGGTTTGCAAATAATTTGCTGGGTAGGTAAGGTTATATCTACAGCCACACAAAGCATGGTTTCGTCGTGGCAGTTTTCCAGCAATGCATCCAGCATTTGATCGTTGCGATAGGGGGTCTCAATAAAAATTTGAGTCTGATTGTATTGTCGGGCAATAGATTCTAGTTGTCTTATTTTTTGACTGCGGGCATATCGGTCCACAGGCAGGTATCCATTAAAAGCAAAGTTCTGTCCGTTTCCGCCTGAAGCTATCAAAGCCAGCATGATGGAAGAAGGGCCTGTCAGAGGGACCACAGTTATTCCATTCGCATGCGCTTCTCTTACTATTTCTTGACCGGGATCGGCAATACAAGGCAGGCCTGCTTCCGAAAGCAATCCAACATCTTCGCCCTTCATCAAAGGAGCAATATATGGCGAAACATCAGTTTTCACCGAATGTTCATTGTATTCCAGAAAAGTCAGAGAGTCGATATCAATGGATCTGTCAATGCGTTTCAGAAAGCGTCGGGCAGTGCGGAGTTCCTCTACAATAAAGGTTTTCAGCGTGGCAATATGACTCATTACACTTGCCGGCAATACACTTTGAAGCTCCGATGCGTCGCCCAATGTAGAAGGTATAAGATAAAGTATTCCTTTTCTGCTAATTATATCTGCCATAGTTCAGTGTTTTGGCATAAAATTTGTTAAAAATCATGTTTTCCGAAACAAATATAAATTAAATTTCCACCCTTATGAAAAAAAATGTCATTGCATTAAGCTTGTTTGTCTTCTCCATCACACTGTTTGCACAAAGTGCTTTAAAGCCGGTACAGGTGAATGTTTTTAAGAACGGTACTTATTTTATTGCCAAAGAGGGGAGTGTCCCTGTTAAAAAAGGATGTGCCATGCTCGAACTTCCTCAGCAGCCCTTACTGGGTACTTATTGGATCAATTCATCCAAAGATGCTAAAATTTCAAAAGTCTATTTTTTAACGGATACTATCAAGAAGACCAAGGTGCCGCAAAACTTCAATGATATTTTCAAAGGCTCGGTAGGCAAGAAAGTTCATTTCTCCTACGCTGCCGGAAATGAAAAAACACTCAGAGAGATCACTGGAACCTTGTCTGAATTTTACGAAAGTTCGAACATAGCCAAAATAAAGCTGGCTGATAACAAAACCACCTATTTCCCGGTATCATCCATGATAGAATTTACTATTGACGATTCAGGTGCCGGCCTGCTGACTGTGGATTCTCTGGTTAGGGTAGCTAAGATATTTTTGGAAAAACCTGCCAATAATGTTGATCTGAAACTGGTTTATATGCAATCGGGCATTCAATGGTTTCCATCATATAACATCAAGATTATAAATGATAACGAACTGCAATTGGAAATGAAGGCTCTGGTCGAAAACTATTCAGAAGACATCAATGATGCTGAATTAACTCTTACGGTCGGAAATCCCCAGTTTTTTTATAAAACCGCCTGTGACCCCATTGCCAACAATTATCTTACTTCGCTTTATGATGTAAAAACAGCCTCCATTACTTCTATTCCCATACAAATGCAAACCTATGCCAACTCCAATGCTTACGTTGCTACCGATCATTCGCAGGCTGATTTCAATTTTGAACCTGTAGATAATTTTTCTACAGCCGGAGAAAAGACCAACGATTTATACATGTATAAATTAGGGAATGTTACCTTGCCTGAGCAAAGCAAATCGAGTTTTCAAATATTTTCGACGAAACTTCCTTATAAAGACATGTATGAAGTCAAAATTGGTGATATTGTAAATTACTCTTATTACTCTTATATCAGCAACGATCCTGAGCAACGTTACGATGTTTTTCATTCATTGCAGTTGGCTAATATAACCACCTTTCCTTTCACAACAGCTCCCGTTTTCGTATTGAATGAAAATATGCAGCCACTGGCTCAGGATAGATTGAAATATACACCCACCGGAGCCAATGTTTCTGTGCAATTATCCAAAGCAGGAGATGTGGTGGTGAAAAACAAGGAAGAGGAAGTGAAAAAAGAAGAAAATGTGAAAAAGATAGGGAAGACCTACTACAATAGAGTAACAATCAAAGGATACATTACCATTGAAAACCTTCAGTCGAAAAAAATACTTCTCACTGTAAAAAAAGATATCCTGGCCAATGTACTCGAAACCAGTGATGGCGGAAAGATTGAAAAAAGCGGAAGATACAGCAGCCTGAATCCTTTTGAAACTTTAAACTGGGAAATTCCTTTCGGATCTAAAGATAAGAAAACAATCACTTACACCTATGAGGTGTATGCTCCCAACAACGGCAGCACTTATTAACAGATAATAGTCTCGCTGAAAAGGGCAATCATTATCCGGTAAATTTCCGGTTCATGATTGCCTTTTTCTTTTCCAAAAAGTATTCCTGCCTCAATCGATATCACTTGTCATTCTTGACTGTAGATGTTTTTTGATATAAATCACTTGCTTCCTTTACTAGATTTAACAAATTTTAATGTTTAATACTTTGTCAAGGGAGTAACTTTGTGCCCGAATTTGCGTATAACACGCAACAAACTTAGACAATGCTATATAAGACGGATATTTGGGATTCTGTTTTCAATAATTATAAGGATCCTATCTGTATAGTTGACAGGAATTTTAATATTCTTCGCATCAATAAGAATTTACTCTCTTTGATAGGAAGTACTGAGCTTAATACTGTAGGTAATTCCTGTCAGGATTTCTTATATAAAGGCTTATCTCAAAAGCATATTCATCAGATCGAAAGCGTTCTTGCTTCCAAGAAGAGAGAGAGCATTTATTTCTGTTTTTTAGACAAATATTACGAACTTACCATTGATCCTGTGCTTGACGACAAGCAGCAAGTTTTTGCATTGGTCTTTATTTATAATGATGTTTCGGATCAGGTGAAATTCGAAGAGATACTGAAACAAAGAGAAAATCAGGCTATTTTGCAAACTTTAATAGCCAATTTTCCGGGAATGATTTACCGATGCAGGAATGATGAGAATTGGACCATGGAATTCATAAGTGAAGGATGCATGGCACTAACAGGATATGATAAAAATGACCTGATAAATAACAATACTATTTCTTATAATGACTTAGTGGTTGTTAAACATCGCGAAAAACTATGGAATGATTATCAGCAGGTATTAAAAGAAAAGAAGATCTATATCGGGGAATATGAAATCACTACTGCTGAAGGTGTAACAAAATGGGTTTGGGAACAAGGTACCGGGGTCTATTCTGATGAGGGAGAAGTTGTAGCTATTGAAGGTATTATAGTAGATATTACGGAACGCAAACGCTCAGAAGAGTTGTTGCGCGATAATGAGCAACGATTCAGCTCTCTTTTCAATAATGCCTCTATGCCGATTTGGGAAGAAGACTTTTCGCAGGTGAAGCTCTATTTTGATGAACTGAAAAATAATGGTGTAACTGATTTCAGAAAATACTTTAATGAGAATCATGAAGCAGTAAAGCACTGTGTCAGCCTGATAAAGGTGGTTGATGTAAATGACGAAAGCATAAGGTTCTTCAAATTAATGAAGAAGGATCAAGTCGATTTCAATCTACAGCATTACTTTCTGGAAGAATCGTATCAGGTACTTAAAGAGGAGATCATTGCTTTGGCCAACGGAAGCACTTTATTCGAAAGTGAGATTCCTGTTACCAATTTTGCCGGAATGAAGAATTACCTGCTGCTGCGATTGGTAGTGGTACCCGGTAAAGAACATGATCTGTCGCAGGTTTTGGTATCTTTTCTGGATATTACTGAAAAGAATCAGGCCTTACAACAATTGAAGGACAGTGAGGAGCGCATGAGGATACTCATCAATAATTTACCCGATTTTATCTGTTTCAAGGATGGTGAAGGACGTTGGCACGAAGCCAATAATGCCGGACTGAAATTATTTGATCTGGAAGGGGTGGATTATCATGGTAAAAAAGATTCTGACCTGGCTTTCTACAGTTCTTTCTTTAAGGATGTATTCCTGACTTGTGAAGAAAGCGATGAAGCTGCCTGGAATAGCAGAAAACCTATGCAGAATGAAGAGCTGATCCCTCAGCATATGGGTGGTGCACTTACCTATCAGATCACCAAGATACCTACGTTTGATGAAACCGGAAACCGTAAAGGTTTGGTAGTGGTGGGGAGAGATGTCAGCTATAAAAAGAAAACCAAATAACCAGAATTGATAAAAAGCAAAAAAAAAGGTTGATCCATCAGATCAACCTTTTTTTTTATTTCACAGGATAAACGATTTCTGTTTTCCACTTGGTCATATCAGGTTCTTTCTCCATATCCGTAATGTATATTTCCATGGGAATACCAATTACTACAAGCTTATTGTCTTTAATGTACTTGTCGATGGCCATATGTGTGTTGCCGGTGGTCTCATATGAACCGTTGTGAATAGCCGACACCACCTTGGCAGCAGGAATCTCAATGCAACGTATATTGCCTTTATCGGCAAATTTGTTTTTTACCGGAAATCCAATTTCCGCAACATACCTGTTGGCCTTCTCATCCCATAAGTAAGCACGTGCTATAGGAGGACCGGATATCTCTAATTTATTTTCACCAATAAATTGCCCTATTTCGCCAAAGACTTTTCCCATCATGAGATCTACTTCGTCGCACTTGGATGAATCCATAATCACGACAGCATATTGTTTTTCCATTTGTTTTACCTGAATGTCGGTAGTTTTATAGGTCGAGACAATTTTGAAATATTCTTCGCTGACCGTTTTCAGATTTGAGAGTCCTTTTTCAAAACTTTTTGTAACCATGGATTGCATAACTAATCCCATGAGTCTTCCCACAGGGTATTTAAGATTGTCAAGGTCCAGAGTCCAGGTTACCTTGGTAGTTTTGTTGGTGTCTTCTTCAAATTTCCAATCGCTTAATGAGATTCCCTGACCTTCGAAGTCAATGCTGGTTCGAATACTTTTGTTTCTGATGGCTTCCAATATAGTCATGACTCCGTTTCCCTGGGCTTTGCTTTCCCATTTCATTATAGCCCCGACTCCTTTGGGTGCGCCTTCATAATAACTCTTCATGGCTGTGTCACCTTCTTTAAAAGGCATCCACTTATCCCATTTGTGGAAATCAACCACCTGCTCGTAAACAGCACTGGCAGGGGTATTAATTGTTAATGTGGCTTCAATACGCCTTTTGGATGGCAAAAAAGCAGCAATTACCAATATTATGACTACTAATACCAGTAATACAATGATGATTTTTTTTAAAATTTTCATGATTTAAATTTTTGATTTAAGATTTGAGATTTAAGATTTGAGATTTAAGATTTATGATTTAAGATTTGAGATTTGTGATTTATGATTTGAGATTTGCGCTATTTTTTGTGTTTGTTATTCAGGGTTATTATGGATTTGGTAAACATGGCCACAAACTCATCTGATTCTTTTATTAAATCTTCAAGAATCTTGTGGTCTTTTTGCTTGATCAAATCAATGTCAACGATAAATGTTAACCAGAAATTGCTTTCATCGGCTTCCTCGACTACTATTTTCAATTTGTTACAAAAGTCCAAATCTGATTTCGCTTTTAGAACAGCTCTGTAATTGGCTGCCACTGACGAGGATGATTTTAAAAGTTGGTATGCCACCACATCAGCAGCTTTTGATTTTGGAAAAGTATCAACCAGCTTGAATACGCTAACAGCGAATTGACGCGTCCGTTTTACTAATTCGGTTTTGTCCATTTTATTAAATTTAATTGTTAAAAGTTATTCTAATAATCAATTCAAAAAAGAAAAATCAAAAATGCAAAAAGAAAAATGCAAAATGTAAAATGTAAAATGTAAAATGTAAAATGAAAAATGTAAAATGTAAAATCAAAAATCCTTTTACTTTTTAAACATCTGCATATAGTCCTTCAGCATGTCTTTGTGGATCATAAAGTCCATCATTTTTAGTTTTATGTAATCTTCATGAAAGAAATAGAAGCCAAAACTCTTGCTTGCTTTGCCCACATTGCGCGAACCGGAACCGGAATCTTTCACCAGATACCAATCTTTGCCGTTCTTTTCCACATAACCTACTATATGCAAACCGTGATCGTCGGTAGTAGTCTGATTGCTGAAGCGGAACTGACGTGAATTCTCGTCGATATACTCAGAAGGAATATCAAAAGTTGGGATCATAGCTACCTGAGTCATGGTCTCAAATCCTGCTTCCGATACATCACCGCCTACAGCAATGGTATAGCCTTTGCGGATGGCATCTTTTATCACTTTCATATAAATATCCAATGGCAGATTATAATAATCAGCCGAATGCCACCAGTTGTCAGGAACGTTATATTCTACCTGGGTGTAATAAGGCTTTTCCATAAGCGAAGTAACATCTACATAGTCGTTGACGTTTACTTTTAAAACGTTCTTCAGATAGTCCTGAGGGGTTATTTCTTTTCCGTCAACCATTACTTTGGTAGGAGGGGTGCCCATGTAGGAATTCATGATGTTCTTAATGGTTTCCAATATGTATGCTTCATTCCAGGCAGAGCTGGTTTTTGCTGATTTCAGGAAATTGTTCATTTCGTCGAACATTTTTGCGTGGCTATGATATACCTGGCCTTTTTGTAAGCCGGTGTATGAGTCTTCGGGAACCACGCCATAGGTGTTCCATATGCGGGTAACGGCATTGGCTTCGGAGCCTTCGGCAAAAGCGGAAGTGCCTTTGGTTCTGACGTATTCTCTGGCTTTTTCGACATATTCCCAATACACCGTGTACATTTCGGAGAGTTTTACTTTTTGTTTGGTCAGACGGTAGATCTCTGTTTCGAAATAGGAAGTGGTGGAAAAACACCAGCAGGTACCCGTGTTGCCTTGAGAAACCGGCTCGTTATACCATTCTTTTTTATAAAGGTCGATGTTGTTGGGCAGGTCCATTCCGCTAAGATCGATCTTGAAGCGACGGTCTGTTTGGGGTGTTTCCTTGGCCTGGTTATAATCTTCAATACCTTTCATGATATTGTTCAGATAGAAGCCGGGCAGGTATTCTTTAAAGATGGCTTTGTCTTTGCGTGCCACCTGGGCCTGAATCATGGTAGCCAGCAGGATAAAAGTTAAAAGTAGGGTAAGCTTTTTCATAAAGATTTTGATAATTGAATAGGTGGATAAATAAATAACCGTGTTTTGTTACACAAAATTACAAATTTTTGCAGAGAAAAAGAAATTTGAAGGGATAAGTCATATCAACCCACCCATAAAGCAGCAGAATCACCTTGCAAGCCGTATTACCTGATAAAATTGGTGATCTCTTTTTTTTCTTTTTCGGGAGGGGTAACCGTATCTTTGGTGGCTTGTTTCATTTGTAAGAGCCAGGCCATGTTTTTCGCCAACACTCGCATGGTTTGTGCGCCTTCGTGATCCTGCAATACTTCGCCCGGTGTGCGGCCGTGAATGACGTTCCAGTAGTTGGCCGTAGCCAAAATCAACTCTCCATAGGTGAGGTAATGATTCAATTGGTCGAAGGTGGAAGAACCTCCGGTGCGGCGAACCGCCGTTATGGCTGCCGCTACCTTATGGCGAAACAGGTTGCCGTTGGCGCCCGAAACATAGAAAACCCTGTCGAGGAAACTCTTCATGGTGCCGGCTATGCCCGAATAGTAGACAGGCGAAGCTATGATGAACCCATCGGCTTCTTTCAGCTTTT
Source organism: uncultured Bacteroidales bacterium (assembly GCA_964599365.1). GTDB lineage: Bacteria > Bacteroidota > Bacteroidia > Bacteroidales > CAIWKO01 > CAIWKO01. The sequence goes on along the minus strand of CAZRFL010000024.1, from coordinate 218 downwards.
GGATGCTCTCGTTCACTATATCGCTTTTCTGGCTGCATTTTTCGTCTTTGTTGATGGCACACTGTCCGCAAGCGGTGCAACCGAGTATGGCTTTGTGACCAACATGCAGTATTTCGAATTCTATGCCTTGCGCTTTCAGTTCGTTGCCTATGATGTTCAGGGCATGCCAGGTGTTGCCTTCTGCTTTGGGACTTCCGTTGATGGCTATTACTTTCATT
>CAZRFL010000023.1:21578-43692 GCA_964599365.1 uncultured Bacteroidales bacterium | reverse complement strand
AAAAATATAAAAATTTTTACAATTTTGTTTGGATTTGTACGGTATAACTCTGGGGATGTTTCGCTATTCGAAGTTTCAACTTCGAACAAAATAATCTGCGTAAATCAGCGTAATCTGCGGGAAACTCTTCAACAATATAACAATTCAACAATATAACCATTATGTCATGACTATTGGCTACAAATAACAATCAATGACCATTAATGACAACAAATGACCTTCAATGTCCTCCCTAAATCAAATTTATTATCAATCCCGAAACCAGACCCAGTGTGATGATGAGGATGGTGCAGATGATGATGTTGACTTTGTAGGCGGTGCCGGTTGCTATCTTGGGCTGGGGCGGGTCGCCGGAAAAGTACATGGCGAGGATGGGCTTGAAATAGAAATAGACAGAGAGCATGGAGCCGATGACGGCTATGATGACCAGCCAGAGGTAACCTCCCTGGGCTGCGACGATGAAAATATTGTATTTGGACATGAAGCCGGCCAGGGGCGGGATGCCGGCCAGAGAGAGCATGGCTATGGTCATGGCAAAGGCTTCGACGGGGTTGTTTTTTGCCAGTCCTTTGAATGCCTGTATGGAAAAGGTGCCGTTTTTTTCGCGAACCAGCATAAGGACGGCAAAACCTGTGACGGTGGCCAGACTGTAGGTGAGTGAGTAGAACAAGAGCGAGCCGGCCGAATGGGGACCGATGACGATGATGGCAAACAGCAGATATCCGGTGTTGGCAATGCCCGAATAGGCAAAAAGGCGCTTGAGATTGTCCTGATAGAGGGCGGAGAGGTTGCCGAAAAGTATGGTTGCCACGGAGAAAAACACTATGGTGTTGACCCATGAGGGCTGTATTTCGAGAAAAGTGAGCGAGGCCATGCGATAGAAAGCGGCAATGCCTGCCACTTTGCCGACGGTTGCCATGAAGGCTGTGATGAGAGTGGGCGAACCTGTATAGACATCGGGCGCCCAGAAATGGAAGGGCACGGCGGCTATTTTGAAAGCCATGCCGATGAAGACCAGAAACATTCCGGCGTAGAATAGTTTGGGAAGGGTTTCTTTGTTTTCGGTGATGTATTGGCTAATCTCGATGAGGTTGAAACTTCCCGAAGCTCCGTAAATCAGGGCTATTCCGAAAAGGAGGAAGCCGGTGGCAAAAGAACCGGTGAGGAAATATTTCATGGCGGCTTCGTTGGAAGCGAGGTCGAACTTTTTGCTTCCGGCCAAGATGTAGAGTGAGATGGAAAGGGTTTCGAGGCCGATGAAAAACATGATGAGATTGCCGAAAGACGTCATGACCATGCCGCCAATGAGGGCAAAAAGGAAAAGCGCGAAGATGTCTTCTAGGGGTCGCTGAACAGCCTTGTAGTATAAACCGGCGAACATAAAGACGATGAAAGTGCCTGAAATCAAAACGGCATTGAAAGCCACGCTGAAATTATCGGCGATGAACATATCGTTGAAGAAGTGGAGATTGAGATTCCAATCGCGTATGCAAAGGAAAAAGGCTATGGGCAGTCCCAATAAAATCAGAGGCAGGAGAAGGGATTTCTTTTTGGTCACACCCAAAAACATTATGATGATTGCCAGTACTGCTATAGATATGATTGCGTTCATCGGTAAGTGCGGTTATTTAAGTGTGATATGGAAAATTTCTATGATGCTGCGGACAAAAGGTTCGGCAATGTTGAGGAACAATTTGGGATAGATGCCCATCCAGAATATCATGATGACAATTGGAATCAGGACGATGGATTCGCTAATGGTGATATCGGTGAAAGTTTCGGTGGCGGGTTTGGATTCGCCCAGCATGATGCGTTGGAACATCCACAGCATATAGATGGCTCCGAAAATGATGGTCAAACCGGCAAAGAGAGCCAAATAATGATTGTATTCGAAGATGCCTAGGAGCAGCAAGAATTCGCCTACGAAACTGTTGGTGAGTGGAAGGGCGATGTTTCCCAAAAGAATTATCATGAAAAATGCAGAGAAAACCGGGGCACGTGAAGCAATGCCACCGAGAGAAGCTATGTCGCCTGTTTTGGTGCGTCGCACAATGATTTCGTAACAGAAAAACAAACCCACCACATTGATACCATGAGAGAGCATTTGAAGTATGGCACCTTCGAGGCCGTTGAAGGTGAGCGTGAAAAGTCCGGCAGAAATCAGAGCCACATGGGCCAGGGAAGAGAAGGCAATGAGGCGTTTCAATTCGGTCTGGCGGATGGCAATTATTGATGCATAGATGATGCCGATGACGGAAAGCAAGACCACATAAAAATTCCAGGAACTTAACACTTCAGAACAAATGGGAATAATGAAACGAAGTACACCATAAAGCCCCATCTTGAGCATGATACCTGCCAGCAACATGGAACCCTGAGTGGGAGCCGTGAAATAGGTCTTTGGCTGCCAGGAATGGAAAGGGAACAATGGTATCTTGATGGCGAAAGCCAGAAAGAAAGCGAGAAAGACCCAAATCTGCACATCCGGATGTAATGCCAGGCTGTAAAATGCCAGAAAACTGAAAGAGTGTTCGCCCGGAGTGAGGGTGTACATATAAATGATGGCCACCAGCATCAACAGACTACCTATGAGGGTATAAATGAAAAACTCGAAAGTGATACTGCGGGCATTTTTGCCGCCCCAGAGGGAAGTAATAAAATAAACAGGAATGAGGGCCAATTCCCAGAAAATGTAAAACAACAAAACATCGGTGGCTGTGAAGACTCCAATCAAGGCCATTTGCATCATCAGCATCAAAGCGTAGAAGGTGGAAGCTCTGGGTGTTTCTTTATGAAAAGAGGAATAAACAATGAGGGGGAAAAGAAAGGTTGTCAGCATTATCAGCAACAAACTCAGGCCATCGATGTTCAATGCGAAATTAATTCCCAACCAATGAAAAAATTCCGGGTGAAAATTTAAGGCACAATGGCAGCCAAATAAAAACTGAAATAAAACGGCTATGGAAACCCCGAATTCGGCCAGCACAGCGACCAATGCAATCGTTTTGCTATACCTGGAGTCAGGCAAAGCAAACAGCAGCAAGCAAAAAACAAGGGGCAATATGACGAGGATTCCGGTTAACATTGTTTCAATAAAAAAGATTTATCAATAGAATAAGAATGATGCTGAGAACAGTGGCAAAGAGGTAAAAACCGACATTTCCGGTCTGCACGTAACGTATGTTCTTGCCTGACCAAACCACGAAATTTCCCGTGCGGCGAATGATACCATTTATTACTTTTACTTCTATGACTTCATTGAGGAAGCTGGAAAAGCGGGAAATGGGTTTTACAAATAAGCCGTTGTAAATCTCGTCGATATAGAACTTATGATAAGCCAGGTTGCTGATAAACCCGCGCTGCTGAGAATCGGCTTCCGGTCTTTGATTTTGTTTTACGTAAATTCTATAAGCAGCAAAAATAACAAGAAGAATCAGTATTAAAGGGACAAGCATTAACAGAATCTCAGTATTAACTGTCATTTCATGAGTGTTATTGGCAAACAGCAATGCCGATTGGGCAAATACAGGCGAAAGAAAATTGCCAAAACTATTGCTTCCGCCCAAAACTTCTGGAATGCCAACTAAACCACCGATTACAGCCAGAACAGCTAAAATCATCATAGGAATGGTCATGGTTTTGGGAGATTCGTGGATATGGACTTCAGGACTGACATAAGAATCGGACTTTCCCCAAAAGACAAGGAACAGCAGGCGGAACATATAAATGCTGGTCAATAGGGCAATGATGACGGCGACAATCCATAATAGAGTTCCGGAATTAAACACACTTAACAAAATCTGGTCCTTGGAAAAGAAACCTGATAAGGGAGGGATTCCAGAAATGGCGAGAGTCCCGGCAAGGAAAGTAAAGAAAGTAATAGGAATCTTGCTTTTCAAACCACTCATCTTGCGGATATCTTGTTCACCACTCATTGCATGAATCACACTTCCGGCAGCTAAAAATAACAGCGCCTTGAAAAAGGCATGCATTGTCAAATGGAACATGGCACCCGAAAAAGCACCCACTCCCAGAGCAAGAAACATAAATCCCAACTGGCTGACGGTGGAATAAGCCAATATCTTTTTTATGTCTGTCTGGAAAACAGCGATTACACCTGCCAACAAAGCTGTGGAAATTCCAATGATGGCAATGACCAGCATGGTAACAGGCGAAAGGGCATACAGTATATTGGAACGGGCGACCATATAAATACCTGCTGTAACCATGGTGGCAGCATGAATTAAAGCAGATACGGGTGTGGGACCGGCCATGGCATCCGGCAGCCAGGTAAAGAGAGGTATTTGGGCGCTTTTACCAATGGCTCCTATAAATAACAAGAGTGTGATAATGGTAATGCTCGAATCACCGGATAATACATTTTGACTTTGACCAAAAATGCCGGCAAAGTCCAGAGTTCCAAACTTGCCAAACAACATAAAAACACCCAACAAAAAACCCAGGTCACCTATACGGTTCATGATGAAGGCTTTTTTGGCAGCATTGTTATATTCATGGTTCTTAAACCAGAATCCGATAAGCAGATAAGAACAGAGACCTACTCCTTCCCAGCCAATGAACATGATGAGATAATTGGAACCCATCACCAGCAGCAACATGAAGAAGACAAACAAATTCATGTAAGAGAAAAAGCGGTTGACACCGGGGTCGCCTTTCATGTAACCGATGGAATAAACATGAATGAGGAAGCCGACACCGGTAATAATCATCAGCATTAAAGCGGATAACTGGTCGAGCAGGAAGGAAAATGAAACAGCAAAGTTATTGAAATGTATCCATTGAAACAGTTCAATGGTATATGCCTGTTTGTGAATCAGAATATCAATAAATACAATAACAGACAATAAAAAGGAGGCAAAAACGGCCAATGAAGCTATAATTCCGGATGCATTGCCCCGGAAGCGTTTTATATTAAACGCTATCAGGAGGAAACCCAACAATGGAAAAAGCGGAAGCAGCCAAATATTCTCTATCATGCCTTATCTGTTATCGTTTACCATTTTAATTTATTAAGAATGCCAATATCGATGGTATGAGTGGAGCGGTAAATCATTACCAGCAAAGCCAGTCCGATAGCTACCTCGGCTGCAGCCACCACCATGATAAAAAACACAAATATCTGTCCGGCCGGGTCATCCCGATATGCGGAAAAAGCGGCCAACAATAAATTGGCCGAATTCAGCATCAACTCGATGGACATAAACATTACCAAAGCATTTCGTTTCACTAATACCCCTATCACTCCTATCGCAAATAAAGCCGAGCAGAAAATAATGTAATAATCCAGAGGTATAACTTGCATATTGTTTACGATTTCCGGCATAGCTTTCCTTTTTAATAAATATCTTTTTTACCTAACATAACCGCACCCACCATGGCTGCCAAAAACAAAACGGATGAAATCTCGAAAGGCAATAAATAATCCCGGAACAAAATCATTCCCAGATTTTTTACCAAACCTATCTGGGTCAGAGTCGGGTCCTTGATAACCGTTATATCATAGGTCCTGAAAATAGCCACCATAGTAAGCAATAAAATACTTCCGGAAATAACTGCTGCAAATTTGACCCATCTGGGTTTCTGAAACTCGTTTTCCACATTCAGGTTGAGAAGCATTACGGTAAACAGGAAGAGCACCATGATGGCCCCCGCGTAAACGATAATATGAACCACTGCCAGAAACTGGGCGTTCAGCAGTATATAGTGACCGGCAATGGCAAAGAAACACAAAGTCAGATAAAGTACACTGTGAATGGGCTTTTTCGAAATCAATACCATCAATGCAGAGTAAATGGCAAGGATAGATAAAAAATAAAACAGGTACTGCGAAAACATTTTTGCCTTTTATTAATTATTGTGTGATTGGTTTTTATCTTTTTTAAATTCCAGCACTTCTTTGGTTTGTCTCATGCTGATGTCGGTTCTTTTGTCAACAGCTTCCACCAATTTGTCTTTACCAAAAATAAAATCATTTCTCTGATAATCGGCTGAAATAATTTCATTGGTAAGGAAAATGGCTTCTTTCGGGCAAGCCTCTTCACACAAACCGCAGAAAATACAACGCAGCATATTAATCTCATAAACACTGGCGTACTTTTCTTCCCGGTAAAGATGCATTTCATCAGGCTTCCTTTCGGCTGCGACCATGGTTATGGCTTCTGCAGGACAAGCCAGGGCACATAAACCACAGGCTGTGCATCTTTCCCTGCCTTCGTCGTCTCTTTTCAGTACATGCTTTCCGCGATATACACCAGGAATAGGTTTTTCAACTTCGGGATACTGTATGGTCACTTTCTTTTTAAAAAAATGCCCAAAAGTGATGTACAACCCATGCAAAATAGCCGGCAAATATATCTTTTCCAGAAAGGTCATCTTCTTATCGGAAACGACCTTTCCTCTTTTCGTTAATGGCAATATGGTTTGTTTTTCGTTCATACTACCATCCGTGATTTTTTAACATTATGATGAGTCCCGTAATAATAACATTCAGAATGGCAAGAGGCAATAAGACTTTCCATCCCAAACGCATAAGCTGGTCGTATCGGAAACGGGGCAAGGTCCATCGAATCCACATGAACAGGAACACGAAAAAGGCAATCTTAATAAAGAACACAATAGTGCCCACAATTGCCAATCCATTATGCGATAATCCCAGGTTATCCATGAATGGGAAATTATACCCTCCAAAGAACAAGGCAGAGATCATGGCCGCAGAGATGAACATGTTGATGTATTCGGAGAACAAATAGAATCCCAGTTTCATACTGCTGTATTCGGTATGATAACCACCTATCAACTCCGTTTCACATTCAGGCAAGTCGAAAGGCGAACGGTTGCATTCTGCAAAAGCGCAAATGGTAAACAAAATGAATCCCAGGGGCTGATACCAGACGTTCCAGTTAAAACCATGCTGTTGCTGAACAATTTCATTCAGGCTCAACGTACCCGACATCATTACAATGGCAATGATTGCCATTCCCATGGCCAGTTCGTAGCTTATCATCTGGGATGCGGCTCGCACAGCACCCATCAGAGCATATTTGTTATTGGATGCCCAGCCACCTATCATGATTCCGTAAACACCAATAGAAACCACCGCAAAAACATACAAGATACCGATGTTAATGTCGGCCACCTGCAAACTATAATCCGTACCGCCAATTGTGATGCTGCTTCCCCAGGGAATGACAGCACTGGTAAGCAAAGCAATGAGCATAGTCAGAGAAGGCCCTAATATGTATAGAAACTTATCTGCGGTATTGGGCATAAATTCCTCCTTAAAGAAGAGTTTCAGACCGTCGGCCAATGGCTGAAAAATGCCATAAATGCCTGCCCTGTTAGGCCCCAACCTGTCCTGAAAGAAGCCTGCCACCTTGCGTTCGATAAGGGTGGCATACATGGCAACCACCAGGCTTATCAACAAAATGATTACGGCTAATATCAGTTTATAAAGTATCAATTAGTTTTTCTTTTTGTCTATTTTATTCATTTTCCGGTGAAGAATCCATTTTCTCCCCCAAAGGATTGATAACAGAGGGTTTCTTCATTTTCTCATAATGATTCTGGCTGATGACCGAATGTCTCACCACCTTTCGTGGACCTTCGATTGTCCAGTCAGCAATTTCCTTCTTTTCAAAACGGCATTCGTTGCAGATAAATTCTTCCAACTCTCCATATTTGTCTTTACGTCCTGTGATTCGGTATACTTCCTTACCTCTCATCCAGGCAGTAACTTTTCCCGAACAATGCTTACAATCCCTGTGGGCGTTCATAGGATTCAGGAACCACACCCGGTTCTTAAACCTGAAAGTCATATCCGTCAATGCCCCCACCGGACACACATCAATGACATTCCCTGAGAAATCGTTATCAATGCCTTTTTCTATAAAGGTAGATATTTCTGAAACATCACCCCTATATAAAACCCCATGCACACGTTTATCCGTTAATTGGTCAACAGCATAAACACAACGATAACAAAGAATGCAGCGATTCATGTGCAATTTGATCTTATCTCCTATATTGATTACATCGAATTCGCGTTTCGCTTCTTCATAACGGCTTTCTTCTTTTCCATTATCGTAGCTCAGATCCTGCAAATCGCATTCGCCTGCCTGATCACATACCGGGCAATCCAAAGGATGATTGATGAGCAAGAATTCAACAATGGCTTTTCTGGCTTCCAGCACCTCGGGGGAAGTTTTGTTTTGAACCACCATGCCATCCATTACCGGAGTCCTGCAGGAAGCCACCAACTTAGGCATGGGCCTTGGATCTTTTTCGGATGCCTGGGCCACTTTCACCAAACAGGTTCTGCATTTACCACCGGAACCCTTCAACTTGGAATACCAGCACATGGCAGGAGGAACCACATCGCCGCCTATCAAACGGGCCGCCTGAAGAATGGTAGTTCCCTCTTCTACTTCAATGGTGTGATTATCGATAGTTACTTTCAGCATTTTGTTGGTATATTAAGCCTGAACTAAGTATTTATGAATTGAACCATGTTTTTTATTCTTTACAATTTCGGGATGGGTGACATGAAATTCGAACTCTTCCCTGAAATGACGAATGGCGCTCGACACCGGCCAGGCTGAAGCTTCGCCCAAGGGACAAATCGTATTTCCTTCTATTTTATTGGCGATGCTAACAAGCAAATCAACATCCTTCATTCGTCCCTCGCCATTTTCAATGCGCCACAAAACTTTTTCCATCCAACCGGTTCCTTCACGGCAGGGAGAACATTGGCCGCAGGATTCATGATGATAGAAACGGGAGAAATTCCATGTATTTCGAACAATACAGGCATCCTCATCGTACACAATAAAACCTCCCGAACCCAGCATGGTACCACTGATAAATCCTCCGCTATCCAAAGATTCGTAAGTGAGCAAACGTTGTTCCCCATTGGAGGTTTTCAGAATTAAATGCTTTGGTAAAATGGGTACTGAAGAACCTCCGGGGACAACGGCTTTTAGCTCCAATGAATTCTTTATGCCGCCGCAATAATCCTTAGAATAAATAAAATCCTCTACCGGCAGTCCCAATTCTATTTCATAAACGCCCGGTTTGTTGATATTGCCACAGGCAGATATCAGTTTGGTGCCCGTACTTTTTCCAAATCCTATTTTAGCGTATTCTTCGCCGCCCTTATTAACGATAAATCCTACATTGGCCAGAGTTTCCACATTATTGACCACCGTCGGGCAATCGTATAAACCCACCGATGCGGGAAAGGGTGGTTTGATCCTGGGGTTACCGCGTTTCCCTTCCAGTGATTCTATCAGGGCTGTTTCTTCGCCGCAAATATAAGCTCCGGCGCCCGGATGCACATAAATATCAAGATGATAAGATGTACCTAAAATATTCTTACCCAGAAATCCCTGCTCATAGGCCTCTTTGATGGCCTGATTGAGAATTCCGATTATGTATTTGAATTCGCCCCTTACATAGATGTAAGCTGTGTTGGCTCCCAGGGCATAGCTGGAGCATATCATTCCTTCAATCAATAGGTGAGGAATTTTTTCCATCAGATACCTGTCTTTGAAGGTGCCCGGTTCACTCTCGTCCGCATTGCAGATCAGGTAGCGGGGTTTGTTGCTTTTCCTGTCGAGGAAACTCCATTTCATCCCGGTGGGAAATCCTGCGCCACCCCTGCCGCGTAAACCCGACTTCTTCACTTCTTCGGTGATCTCGTCAGGCGACATGGTTTTTAGTGCCTTCTCCACAGCAGCATACCCTCCGTGCGAACGGAAAACACCGAAAGAACGGATACCCTCTACATCAATATTTTCTAACAGTATTTTTCTGCCCATGTGGATCCGGGTTGTTTGGTTTCAGTTGATCTTTCTGTTAATTCTTTCAATATGGCATCAATCTTCGCCTGAGTCAGATGCTCATAGAATTCGGTATTGATCTGCATTACCGGCGCATAACCACAGGCTCCCAGGCATTCCACCCCTTTCAGGGTGAATAAGCCGTCAGCCGTTGTTTCACCGGTCTTGATGTTTAATTTTTCTTCCAGATAGCCTTGTATATCTTCCCCTCCGCAAATGGCACAAGGTCCGGTATGACAAACTTCTATCACGTATTTTCCCACAGTATCCAGATAGTACTGGGTATAGAAAGTGGCTACTTCGTAGACTTCAATGGGCTGTATTTTCAAGAGGGATGCCACATAATCCATAATGTCAACATTCAGCGAACCTCCAAATTCTTCCTGAGCCATATGCAACACCGGCAGCAGGGCCGATTTCTGTTTTCCTTCAGGATAATGCGATATCAGGGTGTTGACCTTTTGAAGTGTGGCTTCCGAAAAGCTCACTTCTGTATTTTTCTTAGCGTAGAGTTTATGGTTGACTTTCTTTCCTAACATTTCACTGTACTTTTAAGCATCCAACTCCCCTGCAATCACGTTCATACTACTCATGGTCAGAATGGCATCCGATAATACCGAACCTTTAATCATTTCAGGGTATGCCTGATAATAAATGAAACCCGGACGGCGAAAATGCAATCTAAAAGGTGTCCGCCCACCATCACTTACCAGATAATATCCCATTTCGCCATTACCGCCTTCCACTGCATGATACACCTCACCCACAGGAACATCTATCTCGCCCATCACTATCTTGAAATGCCAGATGAGAGGTTCCATTTTGCTATACACAGCTTCTTTAGGCGGAAGATAAAATTCAGGTACATCCAGATAAAAATTCCCTTCCGGAAGATTATCCAAGGCATTTTTGATAAGTTTCAGGCTTTGCCACATCTCTTCCTGACGTACACAGAACCTGTCGTAAGTATCGCCATTACTTCCTATGGGTATGATAAAATCAAAATCATTATAAGAGGAATAGGGATTCATCACCCTGACATCATAATCCACACCGGCTGCCCTGAGGCATGGGCCGGTGAAGCTGTAATTCAGGGCACGTTCGGCGGAGATGCCACCCACATCAATGGTTCTATCCATAAAGATACGGTTCCGCATCAACAGATTTTCAAATTGATGCAAGGTCTTAGGTAAATGTTCAATAAACTCCTGAATCTTTTTCATCACAGAAGGGGAAAAATCACGTTCGAAGCCCCCTATTCTGCCAATATTGGTGGTGAGTCGCGCTCCGCAAATCTCTTCGTAAATATCGTATATTTTTTCGCGTTCCTCAAACATGTAAATAAAACCGGTTAAAGCACCGCTGTCAACACCTATCACACTGTTGCAAATCAGATGGTCGGAAATCCTGGCCAATTCCATTATGATGATGCGCATGTAATCGATGCGCTTGTTGGACTGCACGCCCAGAAGTTTCTCTACGGTCATGTGCCAGCCAATATTGTTGATGGGTGAGGAACAATAATTGAGGCGGTCGGTGAGGGGGGTAATCTGGTAGAACGGACGACGTTCGGCAATCTTCTCAAAGGCACGGTGAATGTATCCAATGGTTTGCTCGGCATCTTCAATGGTTTCGCCGTGCATCATCAGTACGTTCTGAAAAATACCATGGGTGGCCGGATGTGTTGGCCCCAGATTGAGGGTACTGTAGGTCTTTTCGAGGTCCTCAGGGTTGATTATCTTATGTTCCGCTTCGAAATTTTCCATACTTGCCTATCTTCCAAAAAATTTATCGTCCTTATCGCTGCGGGTGGAATCTTCCAGAGGATATTCTTTCCTCATGGGATAATAATCCATGTATTCCACATTGAGTATTCTTATCAGGTTGGGGTGGCCCAGAAAAATCACTCCGTAAAAATCGAAGGTTTCGCGCTCCATCCAGTTGGCTCCTGAAAAAATCTCCACAATACTGTTTATCTCAGGCTTTTCTTTTGAAACAAAAGCTTTCAGCCTGAGCTGTTTATTTTCCTGTAAATTATGCAGGTGATAGACCACCCCAAGCTCAAGTTCCTGATCGGGATAATGAATGCCGCATAAACTGGTGAGAAAGATAAAACCAAGATCGTCTTTCAACACTTGGATGAGTTCGAAAACCACACTTTTCTCAATGACCAGTGTAAGCATGTCCGAACTCTCGTCAACCTTTAACAGCTGAGAAGGGTAATTCTCTTTTATCTTATTTATGATAATTTCGTTTTCCATGCGGCTTTATCTGATCCCGTAACTTTCCAACAATGCCCTGTATTCAGGCGAATATCTTCTGCGCAGGGGTTCGTTGGCCACCAGATCCTGCACTTTCATAAATCCGTTAATAATTTGTTCGGGGCGGGGCGGGCAACCGGGCACATACACATCTACCGGAACCACTTTGTCTATCCCCTGCAACACACTGTAAGTATCGAAAATACCACCACTGGCGGCACAGGCCCCCACGGCTATCACCCAACGGGGTTCTGCCATTTGTTCATAAATCTGATGCAATATGGGTCCCATCTTTTTGGCTATGGTTCCCATCACCATCAACAGATCGGCCTGACGAGGAGAAAAACTCAGACGCTCGGCACCAAAACGGCCCAAATCGTATCCGGCACCCATGGTGGCCATAAACTCAATGCCACAGCAGGAAGTTGCAAAAGGCAAGGGCCAGATGGAATTTTTGCGTGCCAATCCTACTACATAATCGAGTTTAGTGGCAAAGAAGCCAGGGCCGCCATAACCTTCAGGGGGATCTACTTTATTGTATGTGGGTTTCTGAGTTTCCATTTATCTATCTGCCTGTTATTCCTCGTGCGTCCAGTCGAAAGCGCCTTTCTTGTAAATATAATAAAACCCAAACAGCAAGAAGAACATGAACAACAGCATCTCGAAGAAACCGCTCCATTCCATATCCTTGAAATTGATGGCCCAGGGATAGAAAAATATGATCTCCACATCGAAGAGAACAAAGAGAATGGCGATGAGGAAATAGCGTATGGAAAAGGGAAAGCGTGCGTTCCCTTTGATCTCTATACCACATTCGAAGTTCTCGTCTTTATGCAGGGTGCGTATCCTTTTGCGCTTGCTGGAGATAAAATGAGTGGCCAACATAGTGGTGGCTACAAATCCGAAAGCCACAATAAATTGTACTAAAATCGGAACATAATCACCCGGCACTGAAGTCTGCATCTCACAAATTTTATTACACAAAATTACTTAAATTTATTCTTAATAAGGTTTTTTTACTCTAAAATCTGATAAAAAAAATGACCCGTTTTACCTTATTTGCCAAAGAATCTTTGCCTTTTGGGTATCTTTGTAAAATAATATCTTGAAAATGAGATTTGATGCCTACAACTTCGATGCTGCTATAAAGAAGAATATACAGCTGCTGGGATATAAAAAGCCTACCGATATTCAGTTTAAGGCCATTCCGCCTATTCTGAAAGGAGATGATGTGCTGGCCATTGCACAGACCGGCACAGGCAAAACGGCCGCTTTCGCGATTCCGGTAATCAATATGCTGCACGAAAACAAAATGATGGGACACGATTATGGCATACGCTGCCTGGTTATGGTGCCCACTCATGAACTTGCTATTCAGGAAGAGGCAGTGTTTAACAGCCTTGCCCAAAACACCAATGTAAGCATTTTTAGTATTCACGGAGGTGTGGATCAGGCGCCGCAGATAGAAAGACTGCAGCAATCGCCCGATATTATTATCTCTACTCCCGGACGTTTTTTCGATCTGGTGAGCCAGGGACATCTGAAAACCAAAAACATCGAGATCCTTATTCTGGACGAGGCCGACCATATGCTCGACCTGGGTTTTATCAACGATATTCGCCAACTGGTCGACTGGCTGCCCCGCGACCGTCAGACTTTGTTCTTTTCGGCTACCATCAATACTACCATCAAGGAACTGGCTTATTCGCTGGTGAGCAAACCTGTGCGCATTCAGATTTCGCCCAAGGACCCTGTGGCCAAAAACATTGACCATTCGGTGGCTCACATTGCTATGGACGATAAGCGTTTTTTCCTGGAACGACTGATCAATGAGAATCCCGAAAGCAAGATTCTGGTGTTCGTCAGAACCAAAGTACGGGCCGAAAGGGTGGTGAAAGCCATGGACAGAGCCATGATCAAAAGCATCAGCCTGCACAGCGATAAGGACCAGCAGGAACGCAACCTGGCCATGAAACAATTCCGCGAAGGCGAAATCAGGATATTGGTGGCTACGGATATCAGCGCCAGAGGCATTGACATACCCGATGTGGATTATGTGGTGAATTACGACCTGCCCGAAAATGAAGAGAATTATGTACACCGCGTTGGCCGTACCGGTCGCGGCACCAAAAAGGGACAGGCTTTTTCGTTCTGTAGCCCCGAGGAACTGGAGATTCTGGAGGATATTGAAACCTTTCTGGACAAACCCATCAAGGTGGTGGATATCAGCAAATCGGCTTATTCTGCTACCATTGAGTTTGCCAGCGACGATAAGGACGACTGGAGAAGTTTGCTGAAGGAGGAAGAAGAGGTGAAACCCAAGTGGGAGAAGAAGAAGAGGAAGAGATAGGAGTTCAGATTTAAGATTTAAGATTTTTGATTTTAGATTTAGGAATGGTTAAATTGTTTTACTGCTAAATTGTTACATTGTTTCAGAGCTGTTTTTATAAATGGATAAAATAGCCTCATACAATTCCAAAACGGAAAAGGGTCTCAGATGCGAGCTTTGTCCGCATTATTGCATACTTGCTGAAGGCGAAAGCGGCAAATGCAAAACCCGCATCAACCGCGGAGGCGATCTTTATGCTATAGGTTACGGACGACCTTGTTCGACAAATGTCGATCCCATTGAGAAAAAGCCTTTCTATCATTTCCTGCCCGGTTCCAAAGCTTTTTCCATGGCTACCGCCGGATGCAATTTTACTTGCCTGAATTGCCAGAACAGCAGCATTTCTCAGGTTTCGCCTTTGGATACGGATCAGCATGAACTTATGCCTGCTGATGTGGTGGCATTGGCTATTAAAAACAACTGCCAAAGTATTGCCTATACTTATACCGAACCTACGGTCTTTTGCGAATATATGCTGGACACGGCAAGACTGGCCCGTGAAAAGGGTCTAAAGAACGTGCTGATCAGCAACGGATATATTAACGAGAAGCCCCTGCGGGAACTGTGTCAATTTGTGAATGCCGCCAACATCGACCTGAAATGTTTCTCAAACGAAACCTACCGCAAACTGACAGGAGGCTCCCTAAAACCTGTGCTAAACTCTCTGAAAATTCTGAAAGAAGAAGGCGTTTGGCTGGAGATCACCAACCTGATCATCCCCGGTTGGACAGAAGATACGGATAGCATCAAACAAATGTGCGAATGGCTGGTGGCATCAGGTATGAAGGATAACCCGCTTCACTTCAGCCGGTTTTTCCCTACCTATAAACTGGGTGAAACTGCTCCCACCCCTGTCGAAACTTTGCTCAGGGCCCGCGAAATAGCACTGGAAGCCGGCATGCGATACGTCTATTTAGGCAATGTGCAGGGCACCGACATGGACCATACCCTTTGCCCCTCCTGCCATAAGACCCTGATAAAAAGACAGGGCAACATTGTTGCAGATATGCAACGGAAGCAAGGAAAGTGCGGGTTTTGCTGGGAGGAGATTGCGGGTATATGGAGTTAGGAGCTAGGAGAAAAAAACCACGGAGACACAGAGTACACAAAGCTACGCGGAGAATAATAAAAAAGGAAAACAAGGTTACATCAGTGGCAGGCGTAGGGGCGTATGGCCCATAGGTCCGAAGGACTCCAATGGAGGGCTCCTTTGGAGCATACGCCCTTTCAATTTGGAGTTCGACACATTGGCATCCATTCGGGAGAGATGAAGAATTTGCACCTAATTCGTCAATAAACGATTGTTCAAGTTATATTATTGTTTATTAGTTGGATACGAATTGAAATCCGAATTAATCCAAAACGGAGAGGAATGGATTCAAAACGGGGAGGAATGGATTCATAACTCGGAGGAATGGATTCAAAACACGGAGAAATGGATCCAAAACAAGGAGGAATGGATTCAAAACGGGGAGGAATGGATTGAAAACACCGAGGAATGGATTCAAAACACGGAGGAATGGATCGATTTCTGGCTGAAATGGATCGATTTCGGAGAGGAATCGATTCGATTCAGACTTCAGTGGATATGTTATAGTGCTGTATTTAAAAAATAAAATACACTATATTAGTGCATTGCAATGTAATGCCACTGCATTTTTTCAATTTTTAATAATTAAAAAAAGGCGAGAGGATTCACATGAATAGTTTGGGTGAGGAGTAAATCTCTAACAGCATGAAATTATTCGCTTATACAACTTTTGGCTTTTTTTTCCGTACTTTGTACTCAAAAACAAAGAAATTGAACAAAGATTACATTTTATATGCCCTGCCTTTTGTAGTGTTGCTTACCAACCGTATTCCTTATGTAGGGAAGTTTCTGCGAATTGTTAATACCCTGATTCACGAAAGCGGTCATGCTTTTGTGGCTTTGCTTAGTAGTGGTGAAGTTTATGAGGTCGAACTTTTCAGCGATCGCTCTGGCACAGCAACTACCAAAACCAAAGGAAAATTTAGCCGCTTTCTGGTGGCCATTGCCGGATATCCCTTCGGATCGGCTTTTGCCTGGTTGATGTTTTATTTTATCAGCCGCAACAATATCGATTGGGTTCTTTATATACTGGCCTGTATAGCTTTGGTTAATTTAGCCTTGTTGGTACGCAATACTTTCGGTATCTTCTGGCTTATAGGATTTATCGCTATGTTGCTGATCCTGGTTTTCTATGCTAATCCAGAGGTTAAATATTATTTTTCGCTTTGGCTGGCTGGCATCATGCTATTCGAAGCCTTTTATTCAGCTATCGAATTATTGATCATAGCCTCCAAAAAACCAAAAGCGGCAGGAGATGCTTCCAATTTGCAAAGTTTTACAGGAATTCCTTCCATACTCTGGGCGGTAATATTTGTGGCTCAGGCCGGATTTTTTATCTACCTGAGTATAGAATTATTTTTTAAGATTTAAATCTATTAAGGCTCAATAGTTAGCCCCATTTATTAGAAGCCTCCTCCAATTGATAGGCCTACTCCGGGAACTACCTCGCCTGAACCAACTACAATATGCGACATCACCGATAATCTTAAAAAGAAATGTTCTTCGCTGACCCAGCGGAATGCCAGAGTGGGAACTATGTTTACATTGAATTCATTCAGAAGAAGGTTTTCGAAAGTTGAATATACCCCGGCTTCAAATTTTTTCGAACCCCGGCCTAACAAAATGCTTCCGCCCACAGGGATACCATATTTATTGCCAACCATTCCAAATCCACCCCGAACCAAAACACTAAGTGCTCCTTTGTCGAATACGTCTCTTTCGTAATTGATTGAATAGACCAAAGCACTACCAGCAATTTCCAGATAGACATAGTTCTTATAACCCCATGGTTTCAGACGTTTTTTTGCAATGGGTTGCTCTTCGTCGGCATTATATTTAAAGGTAAAATCTTCTGCTTTTTTTGTGATCTTTTCCTGAAAAACCTCGGGTTCTGCATCATCAAGTTTCCACATCAATCCTATATCAATTCCTGCGGCCCATTTCTGATTATCTGTGGTGGCGTCAGCAATCATATCCATAGAGCCGGTCTTGAACGAAAGGAACTGGCAGCGGGCCGAAGGAAGTATGTCAAGAGTCATTCGTTTGGTCAAAGGTACCGATATGCCAGCCTTAACAATACCGCTAATGCCTGTTCCGAACGAGAATATATCTCCTCTGGTTTCTTCTTTCGAAACACTGAAAGGATCATTGCCTCCTTTTTTTATCTTTTGAAAATCACTGAACTTAATGTTGAAGGAATATCCCAAACTGGCCTGAAAGCGGACTTTGCCTTTCGACATTTTATATCCCACCAAAAACGGAACACTTAACATCATTTGTGTAGAGGTACGGTCTTCTGTATACGTCCAATTGCGGCCATAAGCAGTCACGTTATAGGTTTGGGTGGGGTAGCTTGCTCCCAGCCATGTGTAATTCAAACCTGATTCGATGAAAATACCGTACTTCATTTTATTTACGAACCTATATCCCACCGACAACCCAAACCGAGGAGATGAGGAAATAGTATCCGATTTATAATGCAGCCCGGTTAGTGCTGGCGATATGAAAAAACCTGTTGACCTAATGAGGGTGTCCGATGTTTGGGCATAAGATTTTAATAGTCCCGAGGCAAGAAATAATAGTAGAAATACTTTTTTCATCTGAAATGGTTTTATTTCAGGCACAAATCTATAAAAAAAGCAGAAGAATCAATTCTGCTTATTAAAATAATTTTGAGGAAACGGAAAACCAGATAAGGCGGAAAATAGGCTGTCTATTTATTCTTATTGTTTTTCAGCGCCAGATGATAGATTATTGATTCCGAAATTTCGTCCGAACTAAATTTTTGAGAATTGTAATAAATGTCGAAAACAGGCTCTTTCATAGTCTTGGTTTTTATGAAAATACTGCGATGGTAATCAATTTCCTCCGCATGGGCACGTGCTTCTTCTGGTGTTTTGAAATAACACTTATCTATAAGGCGCTTAATTCTCCATTCTAAAGGAGCTACCAAACGTACATGCAAACCTTTGGGCAGGTTGGCCGTTATTCCGACACCGTTTCTGCCAATAATAATGATATTGCCTTTGGAAGCAAAGTCCTTGATAGTATTCGCCAGAGTATTGATGATTGTTCGATCTGATTTGTAGTACTTTTCAGAAAATGAATTGAGAATTTCATCAATGGTGCTGCGTTTTTCCTCATAAAAGATCTTTTCTATTCTCGAAGTATCAATGTTGAGTTCAAGGGCAGCTTGTAGCATGATTTCCTTGCTTATTACCTTCCATTTATTCTTATTGATGCCGGCATGATGGCTTATATTGAGTTTCTGTTCAAGACAGGAGGCGACTTCTTTGGCCGGACAACCATATTCTCTGGAGATCGTTATAAAAGGTAATGTGTTAATGGGCGTATGCTCTTTGAAGGCTGGCTCATTAAAACGTTCTGCCATATACTGTAATAGTATGTTAGTCATGATATCCTCCTTTCATAATTTGGGTATAAAGGTACGAAATTTCTTAGCAAAATGCAAGTGAAACTTTGAAAATCTTATCCAAAGTCACAGAAAAGAGATAAAGCCTATTCTTAATTCAGCATCAGAATGCGTAACTCACCCCACCCATAAGATTGAAACCATAGGAGGGATAGTTGTTCCATTTGTAATACTTGATGGAAGTAAGGTTGTTGATATTAAGGAATGCCGACAAAATTTTGGAATAACGGTATTCAAATCCCAGGCTAATATCAATAAATCCATTGAGGTTTTTCTTCACCACGGCTCCTGCTTCATACGCTTTGGCGTAAACATTGGAACGACCGGTAATGCTGCTCGAAATGATGAATTTATTACTGATATTGTAGAAGAAGTCGATGTAAGCATCAAAAATGGGTTTGTGCCAGGCGGTTAGTTCGGACGACATTTTGTAGTTGTAGAAATTCGCGCCAATCAATAATTTGTATTTTTCATCTTTCTGAAAAGCAAACTCACCGGTTACGTGCAGCAGTTTGGCCGTATCGTAAATGACCTTGAACTTATTATCGAAAACAAGGCTGGTGTCGTTTACAAAGAGTGGCATGCCCTTTATGTTGGAATAGGAGGCCGATGCAGAAAAGTTGAGGGTGCGGCTGATATTGCTTTTTATGCCCAGATAGATGTCGTAAGCATGGTTGGTTGGGTATAACTGTGTTTTTGATAGAATAAACGGATTTTCTGTTGTCAGCGAGTGATAACTGTTTTGTTCCAGATTTCCTTTAATCCCGGCAAAAACAATGAGTATGTTTTTCACAACATTGAATTGCACATCGGCAATGGGATAGAAATGAAGTTTTGAAATACTGTCGACTTCTGCAGAAATATCTATTCCCAAATTGATGGCAAATCCCTTGAAAGTTGTTTTCAGATAAGGTTTCAGTGTCACAATTCCGGCATTGTAATTCGAGAGGGTATTCATGTCGTGCATATAAAAATTGGTGTCTTGTCCGAAGAAGTAATTGACACGTGCATTTATGCCCAAGACCTGAGAAGAGGTGAATTTGAACAAATTCAATTCTTTATTCACATCGGCCAAAAAGTCGATATTGTTTTCAGCCGTTTTTGAATAATCGTTTAGGTAATAATATTTCAGGTTAAAACCATAATTCAATTTCTTAGCATCGAGGGGATTCAATGTCGAAAAGTCGACAACCGCTGAAACCAGATTGAAACGTTGTTTGTACATATCCCTTTCGAGTGGCTGGATAGGGAAATCGTCAGGTTTAAAACCGTAGTAATGATAAACATTGCGGTTGTAAGCAATGTTTCCACCCATAACATGCTGTTTGAATATCTTTTTACCATAGAATTTTACAATGTTCTCACTGTTCCCCGGATAGGCCCAGCCTTTTAGTTTCCCTGAAGACGAAAGATGTTTCAGATAAGCACCCACCGAATAGGTTTTGGAGTAAGTGTTATTTACATAAAACTCTCCATAAGGCATGGTATAATTTCCGAAACCTGCTTTCAACAGAAATTTATAAAGTTTTGTGAGAGTAGCTTCACCAACACGCGCTGCTTTGATAGGTTCGGCAGCAAAAGCAGTTTTATATTTCCGGGTCAACGTCTGGTATTCCAGTTTGGGAATAGTGATGGTCGTATCAGTAAATACCGGCTGGGAGTTGAGTTTATTGGCATCCGATATGGTCGGCTGGAAAGGGGCAATAACCGTTACATTCTCGTTATAGTCCTTTACCTGTGCAAACAATGTTTGACACAGAGTAAGGGAGAAAAATAAAACCGAGCTTATTATTATGTTTTTCATGATGAGGTTGTTTTTAAGGTTCGCTTTCATGAAATGTTATTTAATGATGTTAATATCCAGTAAAGGTTCCGTTTCATCCTGCTTCAGCAATTCTTCGGCTTTTCGCTGTTCTTCGGCTTTTTCATCGGCAACTATCTTGTCGAGTTTGTCCTGAGCGATCTTGATCAGGTCAGCTCCTTCGTAATTTTCGATGATACTCTTTAAGGTATATTTTGCCTGATGAACATTACCTGTTTTCATGTAATTATCAGCAAGAAGTATAAAGGCCTTGGCTACCCAATAATCATAAGAAGGAATCTGATTGATAAGGTCGAAAGCTGTTTTCTGCGACTCTTCATAATTGCCATTATTGAAATACAATTCAGCCAGCAGGAATTTGGCTTCGGCGGCCATCGCACTTTTTGTAATCTTGCCTACCACCATCAATTCTGCCATTCCCAAACTGACGCTGTCGATTGCCAACGCCGATTTAGCAATGGTTAGGTGCGATTCAGCTATCAACTCTTCCGGAAGTTTTTCTTTTCCCATGAGCTTACGGGCATTATCAATGGAAGTTTGATATAAAGACAACTCGAAGTTGCTTCGCATTTGTCCGGTGATCGCGGTAATTATATTCTCTTTGTACTCCGCATTTTTCTCCAGATCGCTGTAGAAACCTACGGCAGCTGCATAGTCTTTCTTGGTGAAACATATCTCAGCCGCATTTAATAGTGATGTCTCGGTGAACTTACTTCTTGATTTGGCGATAACAAATCGGTAGTTCTCCAGAGCTTCCACCGTTGCGCTGGCCCTGTATTGGCATTCCGCCAGATAAAAATGAGCATCCAACTGGTAGGCTCCATCAGGAAACTTAGTCAAATAATCTTTGAATCCTTTTATAGCATTTTCACAGTCATTGCGTCCATAACGTTGTTCAAAAACCGCAATGTATGTGGTTGAATCCTGATCATAATCCGCTACATTGGTAAAAGGAAGCGCTTTGACATAAATGAAGAATTCTTCAACTTTATCCATTCCGACATAAATCTTTTGGATACTTAGCAATGCCTCTTTCGATTCGGCAGTTCCGGGGAAATCACTTACCACTTTTTTCATAACGACCAATGCTTGTTCGTCCTGTGAGGAATTAAAATATATCTGACCTTTCTTAAGCATAGACTGACTGACATAACTGCTGTTAGGATATTCACGGACCAGTTTGTCATAGTATTCAATGGCTTTTGTGTTGTTGTTGAGGTTTTGATAGGTGTTGGCCAATTCAAATATGGCAGGTCCACGAT
>CAZRFL010000023.1:14012-21568 GCA_964599365.1 uncultured Bacteroidales bacterium | reverse complement strand
TTCGTTAAAGTTCCTCATTCTCCCCAATCCTCGCTTTTGGATTATTGTTGAGGTTCTGATAGGTGTTTGCCAATTCGAATAAAGCAGGTCCTCGATAATTAGAGTTCTTATATGAATCCACCAAAAAGATAAGGGTAGAGGCTTTGTTCTCTAGTTTTGCCAAAGCTCCTTGTGCCAGTGATTTTTGAAATAAGGCATAATCCACATCAATAAGCTTCATTTCGATGCCATTTTCATAGTTTTCAACGGCATTGGTAAAATCTTTCTCCATAAAATAACAGTCGCCTGTTCGGTTAAAAGCATCGTTCAGTGTTTTGCTGTTTTTGTTTTTGGTTTCGGCGGTATATTTCTTGAAATTGTTCAAAGCCGAGGAGTAGTTCTTCTTTTTGAAGTAGCTGTACCCCAATCCGTAGTATGAATTGGTGTAAAGTTCAGTGCCGAAAGCTCCTGGAATGGCCTGCAGCAATTGATAATTGATAGCAGCAGAATCAAATTTTTCCTGACGAAAATATGATTCGGCTATCCAATAATAGGATTGCACTTCTAACTTCGGATTCAAAGGATATTTCAGAGATTTGGTGAGCATATCTCTGGCTCCATCCAGATCAAGGTTGTTGAACAGTTCTATGCCACGGAGATAAGCTATTTTCTGATAGGCTCCGTTCAGGGTTGTATTACGTTTTTTGATCTTTTCCAGTGCAGTTAAAGCGTCCTTGTAGTTCTTGGTCGACAGGTAAATACTCGACAAAAACTCGTAGGCTTCGTCAATATTGTTGGAGTTGGGATACTTTTCGATGTAGGCATTAAAGACATTTATGGCTTCGTTATATGGATTGTATGCTGTCTCATAAGCCATTTTGGCGTAATTGAACATAGCATTTTCCTGCACTTCCTTGTCGAAATCCATTTTGTAGGCTGAGGAAAACATATTCATGGCAAATTGTTTCTGATTGGTCTTCAGATAACATTCGGCCAGATGGTAGCAGGTGAGTTGCGAAAGGGAATCATTCTTGGTGGTCGAAACTTTATTGAAATATTGCAGCGATTTATTGCAATCGTTGGCTTTGTAATAAGTGTAACCCACCATATAATAATCCTCACGGGTCAATGGCAAAGTGTTTTTCTGAAGATACATATCCAGGTAGGGAATGGCTTCGGCATAACGCTCGGTTTGATAATAGGCTTCGGCTGTGATACGTGCTATCTCAGGTATCCTCTTGCTGCTGGATGAATCGAGCAGGGCAGGAGCGAGGATGATTATATCATCATATTTCTGTTGATAGTAGTAAATCTGAATCAGGTAGTAAGGGGCAATTTTGCCGTAGTTTTCGTCAGAGAGTAGTTTCCTGAAAGCTATCAGGGCCGTTTCGTAGTTCTTCTCTGTGTAAGCAATATGAGCGAAGTAGTAGTTGGCAGGAGCAAAGTATTTGGAATCTTTGCCAATGATCTCGTGAAAAGCCTTTTTGGCATTGTCATAATTCTGCTCGCTGAAATAGCTGTAACCTATCTTGAAATAATATTCATTGAGGTCGTTCTGATTCAGCAGTTCGATATCCACCTTTTCAAAAGCTGCCAGCGCATCCTTGTATTTCTTGTTCTTGAAGAAATAATTTCCCAAGAGAAAATAAGTGGTATTTACTTTGGGATTCTCCGGATGGCTCTTAATGAAATCCATACCCAGGTTTTCTGCATCATTGTTGAACAGCAGCAATCCGCAAACAGCCTCATAGTATTGGGCATTTGCCAACATTTCCGAGGGAGTGTTGACCGAAGCCTCTAATTCGTTGAATTTTTCCTGTGCAGCACCGTATTTTTCCTTGTTGAATAACTCAAGGCCATCGTGGTATTGCAACAAGGGAGGCTGGTAAGTAGAAGTTCTCTGGGCCAATGCACCATAAGTCATGGGTAGGAGGGCCAGATAAATCATTAATCTTTTACATCTTTTGAGCATAATGATACGCTTTAAGGTAATATCGTTTGTGAAATAATTATATTACGCTTAATATAACTATTTTTTCGCGAATTTATTATTTAATACGCCCTGATTTACCTTAAATACTGCCTAATTATTAACAGGGTATATTTGATAACTATAAGTAAAAGCTTTTGTCTGACTGAGATTTGGGGATGTTTTTATTTTGATCGTCAGTAGGTGGAATAATGAAAATGATTTATACTTTCTGCATCCACAAATTATGTTGAATGATGAGCATCAATTCTCCATAAGAAAGGGCATCGCCAAAGGTGTTTTTTATCTCGCTCAAAGGTTTTTGAGGGTTTTCATTTATGATATGTAAAACCTTCTGAAGTTTTTCTTCCGATACCAACTCTGTAACATCCAGTTTCCCCAGGCCCACATAATAAGCCAAATGGCCTTCAACGGTGCTGGTAGTGACTGACCTTTCCATAGCTATCTCTCCAACTGTTTTACCTGATTGGAAGAGTTCAAAGCTGATTAGTTTTGTGTCCTTCTTTTCTTTCTTTTTCTTAACGGGTATCTCTATCTTTTCGGGCACTATATCATTGAATATGCAGTACTCCTTAATCAGGCCAAGAATGTCGTCGCCGAACTGCTGCACTTTAATCTGTCCCATTCCTTTTATGGTTCTTAATTCCGGAAGGGTAGTGGGTAGCTTGTCGAGTATCTCCAGTAGGGTTTTTTGAGGCAGAATGTGAAATACGGGCACATTGTTTTCTTCTGCGAGATTGTCGCGCCATTGCTTTAGTTCAATATAAAGATCAGGATGTTGAATGGTCTTTGGAACCTTCAGGAGTCCTTTTGTTTTGGTTTTAAGGGTGGGTCGGAAGTCCACTTCAGCATCACTTCTTTTCCTAATATACGATACGGTGTCGAATCCATCAGTACTATTCTTCAGACACTGGAATTTGATGAATACCTCCTTCTGAAACTTCTCAAGCGATTCGTTGAGGTCCTTTTTTATGGCTTTGTTGTCAGGGTCGAAGATCAAATTGTCGAGCAACTCGGTCAAATGCATTTTAATATTGGCCAGAAAGTAGGCGGTAGCTTTTTTCAAACGCGCCTGCAAATCGGGGGTTTCTTCGGGCATTTGTTCAGTAAGCATGAGTTGGGTAAGTTGCTGTCTGAATTTTTCGGATATCTGCATTATTTCCGAATCGAAGAGTTTCTTTTTTGCCTGAATTTCCATGATCATTCCCGGATCCAGTACCCTGGAATGTTCTGTGGTGAGTTTTATAAGTTCATCGAAGCGATAGCGTATTAGTTTGAAATCGAATAGTTCGAAGATGAGATCCTGTTGAAAGAGTCTTTTTGATTCCAGAAGATTTTCAGGGCCAGGTTCATTCTGTCGGGTGGAATCTGAGTAATTCAATACCAGTGAGTCGGTTTTGATACCCGAAATTGATATGGGAGTGCTGAGTACAATGCCTTCGAAAGTACGGCAGCGGCTTAGGGCCACATACACCTGTCCGTAAGCAAAAGCTGCATTGGCATCGATGATCACCTTCTCGAAAGTTAGCCCTTGACTTTTGTGAATGGTTATGGCCCATGCCAGTTTCAGAGGCAGTTGCATGAAGGTGCCTACCACATCTTCGTTAATTTCTTTGGTAGTATCGTTGAGGCTGTATTTCACATTCTCCCATTCCACTTTTCCCACCTCTATCTCGTATGATTCGCCGGGGCATTGCACGTAAACCAGGTCGTCTTCAATACGGGTTATTTTACCAATCTTACCATTATAATATTTACGTTCTGCGGCCGAGTCGTTTCGGATGAACATCACCTGCGCTCCGGTTTTCAGTTCGAGCTTGTCTTCGTTCGGAAAATCATGAGGAGGAAAATCTCCGGTAATATCGGCGGTAAAAAAGTGTGGAGTAGTTTTGATCTCCTCCAGTTTGGCACGGTTCATATCCGCCGCAAAAGCATTGTGGGTGGTCAGGGTTATATAGCCTTCGTCGTCTTTGTGCTTAAAACCGGGAATATATCGGGTGTTGATCTCCGAAATGGTTTGCGCATCAGTCTTATTATCCCTAACCTTGTTGAGCAGGTCGATAAAATATTTATCCGATTGGCGGAAGATTTCTTTGAGCTCTATGCTAATAGGGTTTGAGTTCTTCAAGGCGTGGCTGTCGAAGAAGTAGACACTGGGATAATAATCTCTGAGTATGGCCCATTCATCATCTTTGATCACTGGTGACAACTGATGCAGGTCGCCAATCATTAGTAGCTGGACCCCGCCAAAGGGTTTGGAACGGTTGCGGTATTTGCGCAACACCTCATCCACCGAATCCAGTATATCGGCACGGACCATGCTGATCTCATCAATTACCAGCAGGTCGATGCATTTGATGAGTCTGATCTTTTCGCGACTGAACTTGCGTTTGTATCCTTCTTTATCGTTAAATGTGTTTCGGGTTTGAGCAAAGGCAGGAACGGCCGGAGCAAAACTCAATTGAAAGAAAGAATGTATAGTAACTCCCCCTGCATTGATGGCTGCCACTCCTGTAGGAGCTACTACCACCATACGTTTGGGGGTGATCTTTTTCAAATGGTGCAAAAAAGTGGTCTTGCCGGTGCCTGCTTTACCGGTGAGAAATACATTTCGGTTCGTAAACTGAACAAATTCCGAAGCCAGTTTCAATTGTTCGTTTTCACGATATTCCATGCAGGGGTACTAAAAAATATTTATTGGGTAAAAGTAAAAAAAAAAGAAACGTAACAAAACAAAAGACCCGAAGGTTTCCCGACGGGTCTTTTTCATTTTTCATTTTAGATTTCAGATTTTAGATTTCAATTATTTTGCCACAGATTCGCAGATTTTCATTTTAAGGAAAAATTTCACAGATTATATTCGTAAAATTTAAAATGAAATTTTAAATTTTACGCTCTGCGCAAATTATCAGTTAAGAATTAATCTTCGAACGTATCTAATCGACCTCACCGATACCTTTGAATTAAAAACTAATCTGCGAATCTGTGGCTACTAATTTAAGCTATCTGTAAGGTTGGCATTACGCTAAAAAAAAGAGACAGGAATCTGAGTTCCCGTCTCTCTTTGTTTGGCTCTTCCCAATCCGCCAATCAGCGGACTCGAAGAAGCACTTCGGTCTTCGGTCTTCCGACTTTCAACTACTTGTTAAACTTTCCTTCTTTATCCAGTTTGTTGTATAAGGTTTCCATCTGGCCCACCAGTTTGTCGAAATTGGCAAAGGCAGCGTTGTAGGCTTCGGGTTTGGTCATATCTACACCGGCATTGCGCAGCAGGTTCAAAGGATAATCTTTTCCACCGGAACTAAGCATAGCGATGTAGCGGTCGCGTTCGGTTTCTTTTCCGTTGGTAACCATTTCGCTCAATGCCATAGAGGCTATCAGGCCGGTTGAATATTGAAATACGTAATAGTTCATGTAGAAATGAGGTATGTAGCTCCATTCGGACTGTATATAATCGGGCACTTTCATCACACCTTTTTCTTCACCGTAATATTTTTTGGTTAGTTCGAGATATTTGGCATTCAGAAACTCGGCTGTTAGCGATTGTCCGCTTTCTACCCTTTGGTGCATGGCCAGTTCGAATTCAGCAAACAAGGTCTGACGGAAAATGGTAGCACGGGCATTATCCAGATACTGATCGAGGATGTATATTTTAAACAATTCGTCGGTTTCGTTCTTCAATATGTATTGCATCAGCAGGTTTTCGTTGAAGGTTGAGGCTATCTCGGCCAGGAAGGTTTCGTATTGCGAAGTAGCATAAGGCTGGGTTTTGTCCGAATAGTAAGAATGCATGGTATGTCCCAGTTCGTGTATAAGGGTGGTCAGTGCATTGTAGTTGCCGTTGTAGTTCATTTTGATGTAAGGGTGAACACCGTACAATCCTGAAGAATAAGCGCCCGATTCTTTGCCTTTGTTGGGATAAATATCTATCCAGCCTTCGTTGAAAGCTTTGTTGACGATATCGGTATAGTTTTTACCCAGGGGTTCAAGGGTTTTCAGAATGATCTGTTTGGCTTCATCATAGGTATAGGTCTTTGAAACTGATTTCACAGCCGAAGCATAGATGTCGTCGTAGCTGTAGTTGTCGAGTTTCAACATTTTTTTCTTCAGAATGAGGAATCTCTGCAAAGAACCTAAATGGTCGTTCACTGCTTTGATGAGTTCGGTGTAAACACTCAGGTCGATAGCGGTAGGATAGAGGCGGGCTTCGAGGCTTGAGTTGTATTTGCCTACCTGTGCACCAAACCAATGCGATTTGATTTCGCCATTGAGTAGAGAGGCATAAGTGTTTTCGTATTTTTTCTGGTTATCCCAGAATCCTTTCATCACAATGCTGCGGTCGGCCTGAATTTTGGAGCCGCGGTGCTTCATATAGTTGGCCACATTGAGTGTAGTTGGCTTACCGTCGGTTAGGGTAACTTCGGCATGAGGCATTTCGACATTCGAAAAAACTCCGTAGGCTTCGTTGGCAGTGCCGCTGAACAATCCCGTGAGGGATACTATCTTTTGTTGCTCCGAAGGCAGGATATGATCTTTGTTGCGGAAGGTCTTCTGCATTCCAAATTTATAGATTTCCAGTTTAGGCTCAGCTTTCAGATACTCATTGAATTTGGTTTCACCCAAAGCCAAAATGTCGCTTTCCATAAAGGATAAGCTGGCTCCGAACTGCACGAAGAAATTCTCTATCTCGCCTTTCATCGAAATGAATTCGGTGTTGCCCAGGTCCATATTGCTTTGGTTGGAAGCATAGGAATAGAGTTTTTCGCCGGTGAGCGAAATATCGTTGATCTCGTTGAGCAGGGTGAGCATATTGGCAGCGCTGGCGGTCCAGGTCTTGGAGGTGCTTTCAATTTTGCCTGCTTTTTCTTTCACCTTGGCCAGATCGGCTTTCCAGAGGTCGTTGTTGGCATAGATGTCTTCCATCTTCCATTTGTACTCTTTGGGAACAGCCGAGCGCTCGGTGTTGGCGAAATCGGGTATTTCTTTGTTCTGTGCATTGGCACCAATGCCAAGCGATAGTGCTAAAAGCATAAGAATGGTTTTTTTAGTGGGTACTATTTTTCTCATTTTTTTGATGGGTTTATGAATTTGATTGTAAAATTAGGCCAATTTAAAACGTCGGCAAAATTTATTCTATGAAATGCCCTTTTTGATCGGTGAAAGGGGTGTTTTGGGAGGTGAATTGGGTAGGGGCGACCGGCCGGTCGTCCGCAGAAATAACGAATATTGAATCATGAATATCGAATGAAGAAGGAGGGGCAAGGCAATGTTACATTTCCAATTTTCCACCTATCCATTTATCCATCCATCCATATTTTATTTCCCGCAGATTTCGCGGATTTACGCAGATATTTTTTTGCCACTAAGGCACCAAGACACCAAGATACACCAAGAAGATTCACCGCAATGAACGCAAAGATTTCTTTCTTTCCCCTGTCATAAAACATCTTAAAATCAAATCATACCTCTCATAATCAATCCGCGAAAATCAGCGTCTCTTTTTCCATCTATCCTTTTATCCCTTTTTCCATTTTTTATTTCCCGCAGATTTCGCGGATTTACGCAGATATTTTTTTGCCACTAAGGC
>CAZRFL010000023.1:2710-13912 GCA_964599365.1 uncultured Bacteroidales bacterium | reverse complement strand
ACCAAGACACCAAGATACACCAAGAAGATTCACCGCAAAGACGCGAAGGACGCAAAGACGCACCAAGAAGATTTTTAGTAAATCATGAATGATGAATGTACAAAACCTAAAGTTTTATAGAGAAAAGCATAATCAGGGACAATGTTTCAATCTTTTCGAATTTTTAAAGCAAAGTCATATAGCTTGCTTGCAAAGTCTTGTAGCTTGCATGCAAAATCCGGTAGCTTGCTTGCAATGTCTTGTAGCTTGCTTGCAAAATCCGGCAGCTTGCTTGCAAAGTCGTGTAGCTTGCTTGCAAAGTCCGGTATTTTGCTTGCAAAGTCCGGTAGCTTGCTTGCAAAGTCGGGGATTTTGCTTCCAAAATCCGGGAATTTGGAAGCCTTCAACTTTTATAATGTTGTAAGATGTTGAAATAAAGTTGTTTGTCTAATTCAAAAATAATACTGTCATGGGCAGATTAGGGCGTTTTATTAAGATGTAGCTTGCTTTTTTGAGGACATCGCGGTAATTTTTACCCACCTCTCAAAGATTTTTACCCACCTCTAAATAATTTTTACCTCCCTCGCAGAAATTTTTACCTACATCTAAATTATTTTTACCTCCCTCTAAATAATTTTTACCTGCCTCTAAATAATTTTCACCTCCCTCTAAATTATTTTTACCCACCTCTAAATAATTTTTACCTCCCTCTAAATTATTTTTACCTGCCTCTAAATTTTTTTCGAACCGAACTATTTCTAAGCATTAAAAAAATATTCTCTGCTATTAATTATGAATGGGAATATTTTTTACTTTTGGGAGGAGAAAACTGGAAAAGCCGGAGCAACTCGCCGAAATTGGACGAGTTTGTATGGAAAATCCGGTGGTATAAACGAGTTACCACCAATGCTAAAAAGAGACTAAATGAACGACAAAATTAATTCAATAAAATGGCTACAGAAAAAAATAGAATTTTTTAGGGGCTTGGGGTTTTTTGAATCCTACAATAAAAAGACAAATGAAGAACTAACCGAACATATTTTCAGTTTATCTAAAAAAAACGATTATTGGGGTACGCTTAAAGAGGATGATACATTTGTGGACTGGCATATACTTTCTTATGACACCAATCGCGTATGGCTAATTAACGACTTTATGGTTTTGGGTGGGGAAAAAGGGTTTAAACGTAATTTTTATAAAACAGTTTTAGAAAAATTATCAGCAATTAGTTTAAGTAAGTTTAAACCCTCCGAAATAAAAACATCAACGTGTGGCTATTGTGATGGTCGGGACAAAAGAATCTCACTTAATTTTTCATTAGAAAAGAAAAAACATGAATTAAATTTCTGTATTGATTTAGAAGCTTTAGTGCTTTCCTTTTTTGAAGAACTAAATGAAATATTAACAGAAACTGAATTTTCTTTTGAGAGCAAAAGTGAGAATTATGGTCTTTGTATTATTTTATTCATACATAGACAAGAAAAAGAAAAATTAATTAAGAAAGGGTGGGAATTTAAACGTGATCCCCATTATTGGCAAGATCGCGGGCAAAAATGCAAAGAAAAAAATGACATTGGAACAGCAATGTTATACTTTAGTAAAGCTTACTCTATTTCACCTAATGATATGGGAATTGTTTCTGATTATGCCTTAAATTTAATCGAAAACTCAAAAAATAATGAAGCTAAAAAAGTATATTCTAACGCTATCGACCATTTGAATAAAAAATTACAGAATGGAGACGAAAAAGATAAATGGTGGCTTAATTTTTTTAGTGATGCCATATTGCAAAACAAATAAAAATGACTTGGTGACCGGTTGGGTTCCACACATACGACATAGCACTGGTGGTAACAGCACCTACAAGAAATTGGCGGTTCAGTGCTCAAATGAAGCTTTGTGCTTCATATCAAGTTCTGTGCTGGCAGACAGTTTTCGTCTCCGAAATCGCCAACTTCTTGTAGCTGCAAACCGTTACCGTTCATTGTAAAAACTCCAAATAGCATACGATTATGAAGAAGATTACTATTTTTAGCACTATACTTTTCACAGTTTGTGGAATTTCCTGCTTCGCACAGAAAGCAAAAGTTTGTGATTTGACTAAACTGCATTTAAATGATTCTGTTAAATCAATTCGTAAGACATCCTATCAAGCAATAGAAGTTTCTGGACAGGTACAGAAAGGAAACAAGAAAAGTGAATCATTTGATTTTGATAATTACATATTATTTGACACTAAGGGTAATAAAAAAGAAGAAAGCAATTATAATTCAGAGGGCGGTCTTATTGAAAAAAATACATATAAATATGACAATTCAGGAAGACTTATAGAGAAGTTAAACTTTTATGCAAGCGGTAAACTTGATAATAAATATGTTTATAAATATGATGACCAAAATAATCAAAATGAATATACTCGTTTCAGTTCTGACGGTAGTGAACAAGAGACATGTATTGACAAGTTGGACGAAAAAGGAAATAAAATTGAAAGTAGTGTGACGAATTTTGGTCCATTTAATAAAAAGTGGGTTTATAAATATGATGATACAGGTAAAGTAATTGAAGAAACTGTGTACTCAAAAACTGAGACTCCGGACAAAGTGACAAGGTTCAAATATGACAGCAATGGTAATCAAATTGAAAAAAATTCAAGTTCATGGAATATCTTTAATCAAAAGAAGATTACTTGCAAATATGATGACAATGGAAATATAATAGAGGAATTAACTTATGACTCTAATGGAAACCTGACTGTAAAATATATTTACATTTATGTTTATGACTCTCATAAAAACTGGACTAAGCAGTCAAAGTTAAAATATGGTATTCAATTAAATAAAATTGACAGGGATGAATCATATATCACAGAAAGAGAGATAAAATATTATTAGTGTGATAAGAATTAAAAACAACGAAACGGTAACAAAGGCTTGCTATTAGCGGGGCAGCGGGGTTTTAGGATAGTGTAGTTCTTTTATCCAGCCTCGTTCAGCTTAGCCTCCACACCTAAGTCGTCCTTATTCCTGCAGCCTCCTACCTGAATCATCTACATCAATAAAATCAGGTAAATCAAAGGTTCAGACAAGGGATAGGCAAGCAGAAAAAGTCTAAAAGCCTACAGCCTAATAGCCTAAAAGAAAAGTAAAACAACAGTTCCGTAAGCCGGGTTCTGTTTTAGTCTGTCATTTATCTAGCTGCATCGTCGCCAATGCAATCCAACGATCTACCCCCCGGATTTGGGCGGGCAGCCCTCAAACTCCGGTATATTTGATCTTTCAACCCATAAGGTTTACCCACTGGCCATGTCGCCACAGCCAGCCGTGAGCTCTTACCTCACATTTTCACCCTTGACGCGGCACGAATGCCCCGACGGTTATTTTCTGTGGCACTGTCTGTCTTCGCAGTTGCCTGCGAATCCTTCCCGTTAGGAAGTATGGCGCCCTGTGTTGCCCGGACTTTCCTCTCTCCCAATCACTCAGGACAGCGACAAACCGAACTGTTGTTTTACCGCTGCAAAGATACGGAAAAGGTAAGAAACAAATGGTTAAATTGTTAGAAGACGGAAGACAGGAGACCGAAGACCGAAAACAGAAGTAGGGACTAATTTCTCTATGCAATAGCCGCTTCTTCGCGGACTTTGCGAAAAACTTGGTGGTCTTTGCGTGAAATCTTAGAAAGACTGTTCCCGCTAAGCACGCAAAGAAAAGAAACGCAAAGAAAGAAGACCGAAGATTGGAGTGAGGTTTGGTGCTATTTGGTGGATTGGTGTCTTGTGCCGTAGGCATCCCAATGGGAGTGGCAAAAAGAGAAAAAAAAGATCTGCGTAAATCCCTGTCCGACTTATGGCGGATGCGCGATCCCTGCCTGCCGTTAAACGTCAGTCAGGCAGGTGCGGGAAATTTCCTCCGTGCAACTTCGTGTGCTCCGTGCCCCTGCCTGCCGCAGGTAGGTCCGTGGTTCTAAAACGTGACACCATTCTGTTTCACCAAAAATACTTAATTTCGCATACACTTATTTAAAACAAACTGAATGAACCAAAGAGTCACTATAGCAGGACTGGGAATGGTTTCGGCCATTGGCCTCACCGTCGATCAATGCCTGCAATCACTCAAAGCATCGCGTCATGGTGTGGGTCCGCTTACCTTGCTCGAAACCACACTCAAAAACATCATACCCGCTGCCGAGATTAAAAAGACCAACGAAGAACTCAAGCAAATGCTGGGTATGTCTGCGGCTGAATCCATCACCCGTACCAGTCTCTTCGGCATGATGGCTGCCCGCGAAGCCTTGCAGCAGTCAGGTGTTGATGTAGCTAAATACCGCTGTGGATTGGTTTCTGCCACTTCGGTAGGAGGTATGGACCTGAGCGAACATTTCTACGATGATTTCAATGCCGACCACTCACAGGGCGACCTGCAAAAAGTCAAGGGTCACGATTGTGCCGACAGCACCGAACGCATTGCCAACTTTCTGGGCATAAAAGACTACCTGGCCACCATCAGCACGGCCTGTTCTTCTTCGGCCAACTCCATTATGTTTGGTTCGCGACTGATCAAGAATAATATTGTGGATGTGGTAGTGGCAGGTGGCACCGATTCGCTCACCCGCTTCACTATCAACGGATTCAACACCCTGATGATACTCGACAAAGAACATTGCAAACCTTTCGATGCCAAACGCGTCGGCCTCAACATGGGCGAAGGCGCAGGCTTTGTGGTTTTGGTTTCCGATAAGGTGCTCAACGAAATTTCGGGCAAAGCCCTGGCCGAAGTGAAAGGCTATGGCAATGCCAACGATGCCTATCATCAGACGGCCTCTTCCCCTGATGGACAGGGTGCTTATCTTGCCATGACCACCGCACTCAGCATGAGCGGATTGAAACCAGAAGACATAGACTACATCAATGTTCACGGAACCGGCACCAGCAACAACGATCTTTCGGAGGGGGTTGCCATGCAGCGTATTTTTGGCGATAAAGTTCCATTGTTCAGCTCCACCAAACCCTTTACGGGACATACCCTGGGAGCTGCCGGTGGCATAGAAGCAGTCTTGTCTGTGCTATCCATTCAAAACAAACTGGTATGGCCCAATCTCAATTTCACTGAACGCATACCCGAACTGGATATCTCCCCGGTAACCCAATTGATGGAAAACGTCAATGTCCGCAACGTGCTGTCCAATTCCTTTGGTTTTTGAGGAAACAATTCTACATTAATTTTATCAGCCTGTTGAGGACAAGACGCAGATTTATTATGAAAAATATGATTGACGCTGATCTTAAAAAAAACAATGTTTTTATTATAATTGGTGTTATAAAATCATATTGGATCATAAGCCATCTGCGTATATCTGCGTCTAAATATAAATCATAAACAATTCGCGAAAATCAGCGTATAAAAAAAAAAAAATGAAAGCCTACATAAACTCCCTTTGTTCCATCAGTCCCTGTCAGGTTTCTGCAGAAGGATTTCACATCACAGTCCCCGAAACCTACGAAAAAGAATACCTAACTTGCATAGAGCCCGATTATAAAGAGATCATCAATCCCAACCTCATCCGCCGCATGGGCCGCGTCATCAAGATGGGAGTGGCCGCCAGTATGAAATGCCTAAAAGATATGGGCCTCGAAAACCCTGATGCCATCATCACAGGCACCAGCCTGGGATGCATAGAAGATACCGAGAAGTTCCTCAACCAGATCGTCATCAATAAGGAGCAGTTTCTGGCGCCCACCTCTTTCATACAGTCGACCCACAATACCATTGCCGGACAGATAGCCCTGCTGCTGAAATGCAATGCCTACAATTATGCTTATGTGCACCGCAATTTCTCTTTCGAGAATGCTTTGCTCGACGCCCTGATGATGTTGGACGAACAACCCGGTCATAAAATATTACTGGGCGGTGTGGACGAAATTACCAAAGTGTCTTACGACATCATGCAGCGTCTGGGGATATACAAAAGTGCTATGGGATTAACTCCTGACGTATATCATAATCCAACTGAAGGCAGCATAGCAGGGGAGGGTTCAGCCTTTTTCGTGGTATCCAAGCAAAGCGAAAATGCCTTTGCTACAGTCAGTGGAGTGAAGATCTTTAGCAAACCTGCGGATGCTTCCGAAACTCAGAAACAGATAAATGATTTTATTACGGCTGAGGGATTGACCCTTGCAGAAGTGGATGCTGTGATCATGGGCTACAGCGGCGATATGAATTCAGATGGTGTTTATAATGAGGTATTTGCAAGCTTATTTGAGCACAATAATATATTGTATTACAAACATCTTTGTGGTGAGTATTTTACTTCATCCTCCTTTGCCATGTGGGCAGCCGCTAACATTATAAAACATCAGAGTGTACCTGAGGTCATGAAATATCGTTTTATTGCCGACAGGCCTTTGAAAAATGTATTGATCTACAATCAGTATAAAAATTCCGAGCACTCTTTAATCCACCTCTCGGCATGAACTTCAAGCGAACCAGCGTGATCTTCCTCATGCTGATACTCTTCCTGAATGTGATGAATATCATCTTCGGTATTTCGGGATGGTGGTATATTATTCCGGGAGTATTCCTTTTTGGTATGGCCGGTCTGGGCTCCTTTCGTATTGGTATGTCCTTCTATTTTGAAGTGATCTGCCGTTTCAAAAGCAGCGATCAGGTAGTCATTACCTTTGATGATGGACCTCACGAAACGGTTACGCCTAAGGTTTTGGATGTGTTACAGAAGCATGGGGTCAAAGCCACTTTCTTTTGCATAGGCAGCAAAGCCGAACAATATCCTGCGTTGGTTCGACGGGCTTATGCCGAAGGTCACATCATTGCCAATCATTCCTGGTGCCATAAAAACACCTATGGCTTTTTCTCCGCCAAACAGATAATTGCTGACCTCAGACGATGCAACGAAGCCTTGCAAAACATCATAGTGGTCAATCCCAGATTCTTTCGTCCGCCTTTCGGAGTCACCAATCCGAATATGAAACGGGCCTTAAAGAAATATCCTCTTACTCCCGTAGGTTGGAGTTTACGGACGCTGGATACTGTAAAGAAAGACGCTGCCCAGATCATGGAACGTTTGAAAAAAACGCGCCCCGGCGACATCGTTTTGTTTCACGACAGGATAGAGAATATTGAGAAGGTTTTGGACGAATATTTGTTATTTTGCAAAGAACAACACTGGCATATCGCTCCTCTGGACGAAATGATCAAACTCCCGGCTTATGACTAAAAAACTGATTGGCATATTCTTTCTGACATTCATTACTCTGACTGCGGTGTTGGCTTCTCCGTCAGATACTACTTACAAAGCGCTTAAAGATACGTCCCTGTTGCGATCGCGCATCACCACCTATTCCAAAAACCTGCTCACTCTCGAAAGCAGTTTTGTACAATGGAAATACATGTCGGTATTGACCGAGCCCAGCAAATCCAACGGATATTTCTGTTTTAAAAATCCCGGAAAGGTGCGTTGGGAATATATTGATCCCTTCAAATATTTGGTCGTCATCAACAACGATAGGCTGTATATGAAGGACGATAAAAAAATAAAGTCATTCGAAATGACATCCAGCAAGTCCTTCGTAGCTTTGAGTTCGGGATTGGGGAAATTGCTTCAGGGTGATATTTACGATAAGAAAAGCGAATTTGCCTGCAAATATTTTGAAAATGAATCGAGCTACAAAGTTGTTCTGCTTCCGCTTACCAAAGAATTAAAGAAGGTATTCAAGGGCATACAATTGTATTTTGATAAAAAGCTATTTTCAGTTTCTAGGGTAGTTATGATTGAGTTATCGGGCGACAAGACCGAAATAGAATTCACGGGCCGCAAGATCAACGAAGGAGTTGACGACGCTAAGTTCAGCATCAAATAAATTATTACTATGTTATTAGACACATTTTTTACTATAGACAGCATTACTGCGCAGGACGAAAAGACCCTGTTCGAAGTTTTGATCAATAAAGACCATGCCGTTTTTGAAGGACATTTTCCGGGCAATCCGGTGGTTCCCGGAGTATTTCTCTTACAGATGGTACGTGAGGTGATAGAAAATTGGCTGCAAAAGAAATTCAAAATTGAAGCCGCTGACGAGATCAAATTCATGAATATGGTCATCCCTCAGCAAAGCAGCCATCTGACTCTGGAGATACAGAAAAGAACAAAATCCGAGAAGCCATTTGCATACAGCATTTTGGTGAGCGATGGTGCTGTGGTTTATATAAAAATGAAGCTCGATCTCGAAATTGATGGAAAAGAGTAAAGCCGAACTGCAATCGCTCTTGTTGACTTCCATCCATGCTTCCATTGAAGCCGGATTTCAGATCATGGATATCTACGATACCAAAATAAAGGTTAGTATCAAGCGCAACTTAACCCCTGTGACCAATGCCGACAAGTTGGCCAACGAAACCATCATCCAACGACTGGAATCATTTGACATACCTTTCATCAGCGAAGAGTCATCCATTGCGCCTTTCGAGGAAAGGACCCAATGGGATTATTGCTGGTTGATTGATCCGTTAGATGGAACAAAGGAGTTTATCTCTCATCGCACAGATTTCACGGTGAACATTGCTTTGATTTATTTGAGCGTTCCAATCATGGGGGTCATATATGCCCCTGCATGGGATACCCTGTATTTCGCTGCAGAGGGAATGGGCTCATTCAGGTTGGATAAAGCATCTTCCCTTATTAAGGAGTATCTGACAATGGATGATGTAATCAATGCCAGTACCAAACTGCCGGATATCACCACAGATACCTATACTTATGTAGTGAGCCGTTCGCACATCAATATGAAGACCCGCAGATACCTGAAGAAAAACAAAGGAGAAAAGGTTTTTATCAGTAAAGGCAGTTCTCTGAAATTATGTGCCATTGCCGAAGGAAGCGCTCATGAGTATCCCCGTTTCGGTCGTACGATGGAATGGGACATAGCCGCAGGCGATGCCATCATAAGAAACGCAGGAGCCAAGGTAAGAATAGAGGGAAGTTCAGACCTGCTAACCTATAACAAAGCTGATCTGGCTAATCCTGAATTTTTTGCTTCCCGTTGATCCAGTTCAGTATCTTTTCTGAATCAGGTTTTTCAGATGGTTCAACCATACCTACCAAATTGCCTTTTTCATCTATCATATACTTCTGGAAATTCCATTTTACCTTCGAATCCATCACCCCATTCTTAGCTTTGGAAGTCAGCCATTCATAAATTGGGTCCATGTCATCACCTTTAACAGATATCTTGGACATCATAGGAAAGGTCACCCCATAGTTTTTGGTGCAGAACTCTTTTATTTTCGAATTATCTTCGGGTTCCTGACCCATGAAATTATTAGCCGGAAATCCAATGATCACAAAATTGTCCGCTTGGTATTTTTTATATAAGGCTTCCAGTCCATCGTATTGTGGAGTTAACCCGCATTTTGAGGCGGTATTTACAATCAGGACTTTCTTTCCTTTTAAGGAAGAAAACTGAAAAGATTCTCCATCTATAGTTTTGGTTTTTAGTTCATAAAATCCCGAATTATTTTGTGCTGCCAGCATTCCAGAGAATAGCAAGACCAGCAGACTTGTCATTAAAGTTTTCATAGTTTTTATTTCGTGAAAGACATCAATAATCCTGCCACTATTTAGAAGTAATTTAAATAACGAATTACTATAAAGGAAGAATTGAAAGGTAAGGATTATTTAATGAGTTGTTTAGTAGGTCAGGGTACTCAGTTCTGATTCTTTTTTGATTTCCTTTCTGATCTGACATTTTGTGCTTTTTGGCTGTAATATGCCGCTTTGTCATTTTGTCCTCTACTGGCATAAATCTGACTTAAGGCCTTAAGGAATTTAGCATCAATATTGGGCTTTTCAGCAGCCATGTCAAAGTATTTCAAACAAGAAACCGTGTCAGAACTGTGAAGATAATAGGTTCCCATATTAATGTAAGGCAGGGCATTTTCAGGATCGGTTTCACTGAACTTTTTCGAAATTTCAACAGCCTTGTCCAGATCATGCTTCTCTTTAAAATAGATGTTGGCTTGATTAATAAATGCATTTTGATTTCCGGGGTCAATTCTATTTACCTTTTTATAGTAAACTATGGCTGAATCAAAGTCTTTGTTGTTTTCATAAACCAGTGCCATATTAAAGTTTCCCCTGCCATATTCCGGATCGAAATGAATAGACCTTTGGAAATAGGTAAGTGCTTTTTTATTGTCTCTAAACAGCACAAAGTAGATCAATCCCAGATTGTTGTTGGCCATGGAATTACTGCTGTCAATCTTTAGTGATTGCTCGAAATGCTTGATGCACAATTTGATCTTTGGCATGTTTTTGTCAAGGTCTTTTGTCTTAAGCATGTCCTCATTCACCTGACGGGCAAGTTCGGATGCGTATAATTCGTTTGCTTTTGCAGATTTTTCAAGATACTTAATATCATGGGTATACAAGGTGTTATAATCTTTCCAATCGGTATTTCTGGATATAGTTTTGTAGGAATAGGGAAGCAGAATCAGAAAAACCAGCATTCCCAGTATCAGTTTCTTGCTTCTGCTGATCTCTTTCGCATTCGTGACTTTGAAGATGGCAAACAAAATACCGGCAATAACAATGCAAAAGCCAAGAACTGCTGAATAAGCATATCTTTCAGCCACTATTCCGGCAGCAGAGCGGACAATATTGGTAAACATTGAAATAGCAATGAGATAGTATAATATCCCAAAGCCAATTGGATTTTTCTTTTTGAATAAAAATACAGCGAAAACAAATAATGCCAAATGCAACAGTAAGATCAAAATAACCCAGATGTTATTCCAGTTCGAAATGGGTATCATATTGTACCCATAATAGAATAGCAAAGGGTGGGGGAAAATCAATATTTTAGCATAAAAGAGCAAGGTCATCATTCCGGTAGCCGATCTGATAGCATATGATTTGTAGAAATAAAGAGGATTGTCCCAAAAGAATTTGTCTCTGACGTTTCTACTTATTAAACCTTTTTCTATCAGTTTCATCACTAAATAGGTGCCCACCAGTAAGGAAAACAAAATTATAATCGATTTAAAACTCGTCTTTTTGGGGAGATATAACAACACCATTGGGCATATAGCTGCATAGACCATAGCACTTTGTTTTGATAGCAAAGCAACAAGGAAGAATACTACTATTGGAAAAAAATACACTTTTTTTTTATTTTCACCCAGTTTTATTGTGTAGAATAGCGTTATAAGTGAGAAA
>CAZRFL010000023.1:0-2700 GCA_964599365.1 uncultured Bacteroidales bacterium | reverse complement strand
GAGAAAATAAAACTCAATATCTCATCACGATTTTTCAGGCTGGCAACTACTTCTGTGTGAATTGGATGAGCAATGAATAGAGTAACCACAATAACTGAAAATAAAATATGGATATTGGGGAATATTTTTTGAAGAATAAAGAAAAGTAGAATTGAAGATAAAAAATACAGGAGGATATTAAAAAAATGGCTTACTTCCGGATTGCTTCCAAAAATCTCATTTTCTATAGCATAGGTGAGTTTTACAATCGGGCGGTATTCGTATTTGAAATTGTCAAGGTTTTGATAAAGAGTGGTAAAGATTTTCGGAATACCGGAAATTCCTTTTTTTACGATTTCATTATTGGCAGTAACAAGGTCATCATCCAGAGAATATTTATTAGGGATGGTATTGCCATATAAAAGGAAGCAGAGAATCAAAAAAAACAGAATTGACCATGATCTTGAATCAGAAAGTACTTGTTTTTTTATTTGATTGAAATGGTTGGACATTATTGACTAAACTTGGAACCAAAATTAGCAATTATTCATCTTTATAATTAAAACGATGATTTCTTAAGTTGTTAATTATTGATAAAAGGAAAAACTAACAAAACGACCTGGAATTATGAAATGTATTTTATCTTCTTGTTTTAATGGTAGTTGCCTCTTTATTTTATGGTTCATTTGATGTTCATTTTTTTTTATTTTTGAGAGAGAAATTTTGAAATTATTAAGTATATTTGAAAAGAATTTTTTAACTTGATGAAACATAGCCTACAATTACTAAAAAAAAACAAATTGTGGATTTTTCTAGCCACTTTTTTATCCTTATTTATTCTTTCTAACGTTAATGGACAGACATATAATATGTCCACAACCAGTATAACAACTTGTTCGGGAGCCTTTTATGATAGTGGTGGCTCCTCTGGGACCTATCAGAACAGTGAAAGCTATACAATAACCTTTTGCTCTTCAGTACCAGGCAACAGGATTTCTTTCAATTTTACAAGTTTTGATACTGAAAGTACTTATGAACATTTAATTATCTATGATGGTCCTAATACAGGATCACCTCAGATTGGGAATTACACTGGAACTGCAAGCCCGGGGACGGTCACATCTACTGGTTCATGTCTTACTTTTGTTTTTACATCTGATGGTTCAGTTACTTATACAGGATGGTCAGCAACAATCTCATGTCTTGCTCCACCTGTTGGATATAATATGGCTAATTTAGGAACCATTAGTACCTGTTCAGGTTATTTTTATGATAGTGGGGCAGCATCTGGTAACTATGGAAATAATGAGAATTATACTGTTACTTTTTGTTCATCAGTTTCGGGTCAACAAATAAAATTTACATTTTCAAGCTTTGCTACAGAATTAGGATTAGATGTGCTGACTGTTTATAATGGTCCCAGCACAGCTTCTCCTTTGTTAGGAACTTATTCTGGAGCTACTTTGCCTCCGGTTTTGTCATCAACAAATGGGTGTCTGACATTTGTTTTTACATCAAATGGATCTACAACTAATTTGGGATGGATGGCCGTTATTTCTTGTACAACTCCTATGCCTCCGACTTTGTGTGGAGGTGCGAATCCGTTCTGCACAGGTACCACTTATAATTTTCCTGCCGGAGTAGGTGGACTTCCAGCAGAAGCAGGTGCAAATTATGGTTGTTTGTATTCACAACCAAATCCAGCGTGGTATTATATGCAAGTAGCCACTGCAGGTCCTATCGAAATAGAAATGCACAGTAATCCGCAATACGATATCGATTTTTGTTGCTGGGGACCTTTTACCAATCAAACTTCTCCTTGCGTCTCTCAATTAACTGCAGGTACTGGACTTTCGTCGCATGCTGCTCCAGGGCCCTCGCCAATTTATCCTTCGTTAAATATGGTAGATTGCAGCTATAGTGCTTCGTGGCAGGAATGGTGCTACATCCCTAATGCGCTTCCGGGACAGTATTATATCTTAATGATTACCAATTTTTCTAACCAGACCACTAATATTATTTTTAGTCAGACTGGCGGGACAGGAACAACAAATTGCGGACTATTAGCTCCACCTATTACCAATAATCGGCCTCTTTGTGTTGGACAAAATCTGCAATTGACAGTGACCAATCCTACTCCTGGCGCAATTTATAATTGGACTGGACCGAATGGTTTTGTTTCATCAACCATGAATCCAAGCATTCCTGCTGTAACTACTGCTAATGCTGGTATTTATTCAATGACCATTACTGTTGGAACACAGACCAGTCCTCCTGTTACTACGACCGTTGTCGTCAATCCTAATCCGGTAGTTACTCCAACAGCAACTCCTTCGGCAATATGTTTGGGCTCGTCGACATCATTGAGTGCAACAAGTAATGTTACTGGAACCAGTTTTACCTGGATGCCTGGTAGCTTGAGCGGTTCACCGGTAACAGTTACACCTGGATTAACTACTGTATATACAGTGACGGGCACAGCAGCAGGTTGTTCAGGAACTAACACTGTTTCTGTTACAGTAAATCCTAACCCTGTTGTAACTCCATCAGCTACTCCTTCTACCATCTGTGTGGGAGCTACTTCATCTTTGTCTTCTAACAGTACAGTTCCAGGAACAACATATTCCTGGATGCCCGGTAGTTTGATAGGTTCACCTGTTTCAGTTTCTCCCACTTCAACTACTACTTATACAGTTACAGGAACTGCAGCAGGATGTACTG
>CAZRFL010000022.1:42667-44343 GCA_964599365.1 uncultured Bacteroidales bacterium | reverse complement strand
GCCAACGAAAAAACCAAAAAGTCTATCAATTTCGATCTTCTTTCGAAAATGCCCAAAGGCGCCACTGTGGTCAACACCGCCCGCAAAGAAGTGGTTGAGGAAGAATCACTGAAAAAGATGCTCGAGGAGCGTCCCGATTTCAAATACATTTCGGATATAGCACCCGATTGTCATGCAGAGATTGACGGCAAATTCGAAACCCGTTATTATTCTACCCCCAAGAAACAGGGAGCAGAAACATCGGAAGCCAACATCAACGCAGGTTTGGCTGCTGCCAATCAAATTGTAGGATTCATTAAAAACGGAGATACCACCT
This sequence comes from uncultured Bacteroidales bacterium, assembly GCA_964599365.1. Taxonomy (GTDB): domain Bacteria; phylum Bacteroidota; class Bacteroidia; order Bacteroidales; family CAIWKO01; genus CAIWKO01. The sequence goes on along the minus strand of CAZRFL010000022.1, from coordinate 44,027 downwards.
TTCAGGTAAACAAATTCTGATCTGTGCCGTAAGAATGATTATTTACTAATATAACTCCCAAGCCAATGGAATACGAAAGGCCCGTCAGTATGTTCTTTAAGTTCGAAGAACTGAGGATATACAACAAGTCGCTGGACTATGTCAGCTGGGTAAATCTGAATTCGCAGGATTTTCCTGAATGCGAAATGAACGGACTTACCGCCAAGCTCAACCATGCAGCGCGCAGCATTTCTATTAATATTGCAGAAGGCTCGGGCAGAAACAAGATACAGTTCATCTTTTTCCTGAAACAGGCAAAAAGCAGCATTCGCGAGTGTGTGGTACTAACCACCATTGGTCACAGGCTGGGTTACATGTCGGAAGGCACCCGCAACGAATCGCGCTGCTTCCTGATCGATATGACCAAGATGATTGGTGCCCTGATAGCCTCTTTGCAGAAAAGCGATCGGCCACATGAGCGTATAGAAGAGGAAATAGAGGACATCTCATTTCCTGAACTTTAATTTACTTTTTACAAACAATGTTTAACTAAATCAACACTACATTTACTATGGCTATTTTAAAAGCTTTTAAAGGTTTGCGACCACCCAAAGATATTGCAGAAAAGCTCGCATCCCGCCCCTATGACGTACTGAATTCGCAGGAAGCCCGCGTAGAAGCCGCTGGCAACGAATATTCTCTATTACACATCATCAAACCCGAGATCGATCTTCCGGTAGGCATTGACGAACACGACGAATCGGTTTACAACAAAGCCAAAGAGAATCTGGCCGCTTTCCGTCAAAAAGGCTGGCTGGTGCCCGATGCAACTGATTGTCTTTACATCTACGCTCAAACCATGAACGGCAAAACACAATACGGCCTGGTGGGCTGTGCCGGTGTGGAAGACTACCTGAACGGTATCATCAAAAAACACGAACTTACCCGCAAGGATAAAGAAGAAGACCGCATGAAACATGTGCGCATCACCAATGCCAACATGGAACCTGTTTTCTTTACCTATCCTGCCGTAAAAGAGATAGACGAAATCGTAAGTTCTATCGTTAAGAACCAAACTCCCGACTATGATTTTACCGCAACCGATGGTTTTGGTCATCATTTCTGGACGGTTAAAGATCAGGCAACTATAACAAAGTTAATTGACCTCTTTGCTAAGGTTCCTGCCACCTATGTGGCCGACGGACATCATCGTACTGCCGCAGCTGCTTTGGTGGGCAACGAAAAGAAAAAGAACAACCCCAACCACAACGGCACCGAAGAATACAACTTCTTTCTGGCAGTTCATTTCCCCGACAATCAGCTTACCATTATCGACTATAACCGCGTGGTGAAAGAACTGAACGGCCTCACTCCTGCCCAG
>CAZRFL010000022.1:0-42657 GCA_964599365.1 uncultured Bacteroidales bacterium | reverse complement strand
AAAAGTGTTTACTATAGAACTGAAAGGCAGGGAAATTTACAAACCCGACCGTTTGCACAACTTCAGCATGTACCTGGAAGGACAATGGTATTCGCTAACCGCAAAAGCAGGCACTTACAACGATGCAGATCCAATTGGCGTGTTGGATGTGACCATACTTTCAAAGCTTGTTTTGGACGAAATTCTTGATATCAAGGATCTGAGAACCGATAAGAGAGTCGATTTCGTTGGCGGTATTCGTGGATTAGGAGAATTGAAGAAACGCGTTGATTCGGGCGAAATGAAAGCAGCCTTTGCTCTTTATGCTGTTTCTATGCAGCAATTGATAGATATTGCCGATACCGGCAACATCATGCCTCCCAAAACCACCTGGTTCGAACCCAAACTTCGAAGCGGTCTGGTGGTGCATTCACTGGAATAACAATTTATCGAAAAGCCCTTTATTAAAGGGCTTTTCTTTTATACGGACACCAACAATTATGATATAAATCAGCAATTGGAATTTGCACTCATTTTCTTTCTAATTTTACCACCGCTAAACAAAACACTCCCTATGAAAAAACTAATTCTGCTGCTTTTTGTTTCTTCCCTCATCCTGGTGTTCGCTTGCAAAAAAAAGGATAGTACTGGTGACCCTACCCCATTCAGTTATGCAAGTCTTGCGGCTTCTGATTCGGTTGTGGTTGTGAATTCAGTGATTCGCATTGTTGCCGCAGCCAGCGGAGACGATCTTCAGTATACCTGGGTTTCAACGGATATGGACGGAAACAATTACGGAACCATAATCGGCAGCGGTAATGATGTTCAATGGAGTGTTTGCCACAATTCAAAGTTTAAAGTAACCTGTACGATTGCCGATAAATACGACCATTCAGATTCGAAGACAGTTTACATTCGTTCTACACTTTAAGCATGAAAACGCGTAGAACACTTTTCCTGCTTTCGCTATTACTGTGCCTTTTTGTCAATAAAACTTATTCGCAATGCTGTTCCATGGGCAGTCCTGCGGGGGCTTCCACTTATGTGGGTGTTTTGGCAAAGAACCATTTTCGCTTTATTGCTTTCTATCGCTACAACTATCTGGACACTTATTATGAGGGTAATAAACCCAGTAAGATGCCTTCGCTGCTCAAGAAATCCTTTTTCAATTTTGCCGGTCTTACCTTATCTTATGGAATCACCAAACGATTGACAGTGGATGCTGATTTGGGATACTTCATCAACAAGACTCAGGTTTACGAAGGCGTTGATTACCGTCCGCGTGGCTACGGATTGTCCAATGGCAATATTACTTTCAAATACGGGGCTTACATCAAACCTGCCAAGCAAATGGAACTAACCGTAGGACTGGGATGTAAATTCCCCTTCTCGACCAAGCCTCTTTATGTTGACAATACGCGTCTGGTGATAGATCTGCAGCCATCATCCAATGCTTTTGGTTTGTCGGGACATCTAATTTTCAGCAAGGATTTTCCGGCCATCAGCATGCGACTGATGACGGTAAACAAATACGAGTACAACTTTGCCAATGCCGATCATTATCAGTTTGGAAGCAGCATAACCAATTCCATTTTCCTTAGCAAGAAGATTGTGAAAAATCTGTTTGGAGTGCTTCAGGTACGCAATGAGTATAGGTTTAAGGATTATACCACCAAATTGGAACCCGCTACAGGCGGAGAAGTAATGATACTTTCGGCCCAGATCAGTTATTCTATTTTATGCAAATGGCATGTGGCCGGCTTGTTCGACTTTCCTTTCTATAAGAACTTTAACGGACGACAGCTTACCTCAAAGTATTCCTTTGCTTTCAGTCTGACCCGAGATTTGGATTTTAACAAGAAACAGCCGAAATAATCTTTTCGGAATTTAAGGTCTTTTTAAAGTTATCAGCACTATCTCCGGCCTGCAGAAAAACCGTAATGGTGGTGTAATGGTTCCAATACCTGATGTGATGTAATATTGCATTTTTTCTTTGTTATGCAACCCATAACGGTATTTTTGTCCAAATTCAGAGGGTAATATGGGCGCCCACAGTCCAAACAAAGTAACCTGTCCCCCGTGAGAATGTCCTGAAAAAGTTACATCAATAAGGCTGTCAGGAATCTTTTCGATATAATCTGGATTGTGAGATAGTAATATGCAATAGTCAGATGGCTTTAGGTCGTGAGTAGTGCTATCAATAAGCTGATGGTCCATCCAAAGATCGCCCACCCCTCCTATTTTAATGCTGTCGTTGCCGACTTTTACCCAGAATGATGCATTATCGCAAAACATAAAACCGCTGCGCTTTATCATGAGTTTTGTCAGTTCGGCACCTTCCCAATGATCGTGGTTACCTCTAACTGCGTAAATGCCGAGTTTAGCTTTCAGCTTCTTTAATTCATCGAAAACAGGTACCACAAATTTGGTGTCGCGATGCGAATAATCGCCACCCAGTAGTACAATGTCAGGTTCAAGTTTGTTGATTTCGTTCACCAGATTTGTCACTCTTTCTATAGAAAAAAAAGGGCCGTGATGTATGTCGGAAACGAAAACTATCTTTTTATTGTCGAATGAAAGCGGGATATCAGCAGAAGAAATTTCGAGATGGGTAATTTTTAACCAATGCGGTTCCAAGTAACAATACACCAGGAAAATCAATCCGGCACATAGCAGGATAATGATTGCCTTGATCCATTTTCTGATTTTCGACCGGGATCGAATCATCCTATTTCAATATTTCTCCCGTTCCCGGGTTGCGCAACACAGGCACTACCGATGATACTTTCTTAAAATACCCATCGGCGACCACAGCATGGCCAAATCCACAGGCAGCATTCAGGTCTTTGGCTTTTTCCTTTACGGTTACTCCGCTTTCGGTAAACATAAAAGTAATCTGACAACTGGCATCAACTTCAGGACGGGTAAATACGGCCTGATTGTTCAGAAAGTTGAGCGTATCCACAAAAGAGCCTGAATGGTATGTTGGGGCGCCTTTATTGATGGTAAATGTCATCAGTATTTTATTTTCAGGAAGGGTTCTTACCTGTATCAATCCTGCATAACCATACGTATCTTTTTCGATGACTATGGCTTTGTTGTCGAGAATGTAGGTTCCTGTGGGGTCAATGCCTTTGGTTTGAGCAAAGGCAAACTGCCCTGCCAGTGCAGAAAGTAAGAAAAAGAAAAGTTTCAGGAGGATGCGCATTATAAAGGGACAATAATTTTTGTTTCAATTATTTCCGGTGACAAAGATAATAAAACAAATGCAGTACAAAAAATCGTCTGATCTTTTAAAAATGAAGTTTCGGAGTTATAGTAACTATAAAGTTCCTATCCCCTCATCAATGGTTTTGTACTTGAGTTCGGGCAGCAATTCGCTGCGCATGCGGCTGGTATCGCCGTAATAGGAAACCATGCCAATCTTTACAAAATCCTGGGTAAGGGGGCTTCTGACACCAAACAGTAGGGAAGCCATTTCGAATAGAAAAGCGGCTGTTTTGATTAACACCAGAGGCATATGCCAGGGTCGTTTGTAGCCCCATTGTTCGGAGGCAGCGTCGAGAAATTGCTGAAGGGTTTGTTCACCCTCGTCGCCCAAATGATAGATACCATTGATGCCGGGCCTGAGGATGGCCTGTTTGGTGGCTTCGAGGAAATCGGGTAGAGAGATTAGGTGTATACAGGTAGGTTCTTTCCAGACGCCCAACAGACGGTGTTTGGCAAACCATCGGGCACCGTCAATCATCAGCACTCCCCTGCCGTAAACCATGCCTACGCGAAGCGACACGGCTTCCATACCCACATATTTGCCAAAACCGAACAAGGCTCTTTCTTCTTCCTGACGGGTTCGGGCATGAACCGAGGTAGGAACACCATAGTGTTCGCCCTTAGCAGGGATCTGAGGAAAAGATTCGCCTTCCACATGTGGAAAACTTATGAGTATGACCCTCTTCACCTGGGCGATGATGGCTTGCTGCAGCAGGTTCATGAAGTATTTGGTGTTGGTACGGGGCAGAAATTTTTCAGGATTATGTTTGAACAATATACCCGCAAAATGAACAATGGTGTCAACCCCTTGCAAAGCGGGCTTCAGGGATGCCGAATCGTTGAGGTCGGCCTGGAAGACATGAATATTGGGTAAGCCTTTCAGGTCGGGAGCCACGTCTTTTTTATGAATCAAAAGGTTAAGGGTAAGCTGATCATTTTTGAGATATTCGGCCAGTAATCCTCCTAAATTGCCCGCTGCCCCTGTGATCAATACCTTCTGCATATTACGGCTCCTTTCCTTTATTTTCTGACCGATCTACTTTTTATCTTCGTATTTCTTAAAAAGCCTGTCGAGTTCGGCACGAATGGCGTCGTATTGTTTCTTATCCGCTTCGATTTTGGGCACCCTTTGACACTTGATACGATAACTGTATTTATCGTCGTAGTTGGTAGGCTCGGAATCGAGTATCTTGAGTGTTTTGGCATTTTTGCTGTACCAGTTCTTCAAATTATCTTTGGATTGCTGGGGAGGCAAACTCTCTCTGAGCTTTTGATTGCGGCTGCGGATGATATCTATAGAATCAGGCGACAAAAGAGGCAACATGAGGATATATATCTCGCACTGTCCTTCTATGCCAAAGCCGGGGTCATTGGTGGTCATATCGGGTTGCAGGTCGATAATGCCCGATTGAATCCTGATCTCATTGGGTTGAGCCGTATCGGTCAACACCCTCCAATCGCCGGCCATTAACGACGACAATTGCTGAACCGTATTGTTAAAATCGGCTTGATTGATCTTGTCCTTCTGAGCCATGGCCGAAGCCCATACAAAGGTCATAAGGAGAAACAGGCAGGCTATTCTCTTCATCATCGTTTTAGTTTTTTCTGAAACGCCCTCTTTGCAACAGGGAATCAGTTCGTCAAAAATAATATTAATTTGTTAGCCTGTGCTACAGCAGACCGGAATTAAGAAATATTAACTTATACAGGGCAAAATTTTAATTCACCCCATGAAGAAGTCCCCATTCATATTTTATGCCTTATCTACAATAATACTGACTTTTTGCAGTTAATGCTGCTGACTTTGCTCGCATAAGAGTCGTACCTTTGTATTCCTTTTGTGAGATACGTTCCGCTGAACCTATGCAGGCAGCGACAAAAAAGGAAAGTCTCCATTATTCGTAAAATCAAAACCATGAATCAAAATAAACTACGCATATTTCTACTTCTGGTGATATGCCTGTTCGGCCTTTCGGCTGAGGCCCAAAAGAAATTCACCATCAGCGGCTATGTGAAAGATGCCAAAACCGGTGAAGAACTGATTGGCGCCACCATAGTCATCAAAGAAATGCAGGCCACGGGCACCAGCACCAATTCCTATGGCTTTTATTCCATCACCATTCCGGAAGGGAAATATACTGTGATTTCGCAGTTTATAGGATATGCTTCCGACACCGTGAAAATGAATCTTTCGCAAAACATCAAACAGGATTTTGTGCTGGGAGAAAAAACCAGCGAGTTGAAAGAGGTAGTGGTGACAGGCGATCGAAAGGACGATAACATCACCAATACGCAAATGGGTGCCGACAGGATCACCATAAAGGAAATAGAGAATATACCCGTGATCTTCGGCGAAAAAGACATATTGAAGACACTTCAGTTGACTCCCGGCATCAAAACTGCCGGCGAAGGCAGCAGCGGCTTTTATGTGCGCGGAGGAAGCGCCGATCAGAACCTGATATTATTGGACGAAGCCACCGTTTATAATGCCTCTCACTTGCTGGGTTTCTTTTCGGTGTTCAATTCGGATGCCATCAAAGATATCATGTTCTACAAAGGAACCCAACCGGCTGAGTTTGGCGGAAGACTTTCGTCGGTGCTCGACATCAAGATGCAGGATGGCAACGACCGCAAGTTTGGTGTGGAAGGCGGCATAGGTATCATTTCGTCGCGACTGAAGGTGGAAGGCCCCATAGTGAAAGAAAAAGGCTCCTTCACCGTTTCGGCAAGGCGCACTTATGCCGATCTCTTCCTGAAGCTTTCGAAAGATACGGCACTGAACAAAACCAAGCTTTATTTCTACGACATCAACGCCAAGGCCAATTATGAGATCAATGGCAACAACAAGATCTTTCTATCGGGCTATTTCGGCCGCGATGTTTTGGGATTCGGCAAACGCTTTGGCATAGATTGGGGCAATGCTACGGCTACGCTCCGCTGGAATCATCTTTATAGCGAAAAGCTCTTCTGCAACACTTCGCTCATCTTCAGCAACTACAATTACAATATCCACGTGGAATTGTCGTCCACCAAAGCCATGATCATATCGCGGCTGCAGGACTGGAACCTGAAACAGGATTATCAGTATTACATCAACTCCAAACATAATATCAAGTTCGGTTTCAATTCGGTTTATCATAAGATCATACCCGGAGTGGTGACACGCGAAAGCGATTCGACCATACGTGAGTTGAACCTTACTAATAAGTTTTCGTGGGAAAACGCCCTGTATGCGTCTCACGAATTTAAGGCCGGGAAGAATTTCTCTATGGAATACGGATTGCGCATTTCGTCGTTCAGCGCCATGGGACCCGGGGATTTCTATACTTATGATGCCCTTGGGCAAATCACGGATACCGCCAATTACAGCAAATGGACCTTTGTGAAGACCTTTGTGAATCCGGAGCCCCGACTGACCATGAATTATGTGATCAACGCTAAAAGCTCGGTGAAAATGGCCTATACGCGCAATGTGCAGAATCTTCACCTGATATCTAACTCAACGGCCGCCAGTCCGACCGATATGTGGATACCCAGCAGCAACAATGTGAAACCCGAGATATCGGATCAGGTTTCTCTGGGCTATTTCCGAAACTTCAAAGAAAACCGTTTCGAGTTTTCCACGGAAGTGTATTACAAATATCTTCAGAACCAGGTGGACTACAAAGACGGCGCCCAAACCACACTGAACGAGAATGTGGAATCGCAGCTGCTGTTTGGCAAGGGTCGGGCCTATGGTGTGGAGGTGTTCTTTAAGAAGAAATACGGAAAGATCACCGGATGGGTGGGCTATACGTTTTCGCGCACCGAAAAGAAGATAACCGGCATCAACAAAAGCAAATACTATCCCGCCAAGCAGGACCGCACGCACGATGTGTCTATTGTGTTGATGTGGGATATCTCGAAGAAATGGAATGTTTCGGCCACCTGGGTATATTATACAGGCAATGCCGTGACCTTCCCCAGCGGAAAATACGAGGTGGCCGGCAATGTGGTGAATTATTATACCGAGCGCAACGGCTATCGTATGCCCGCCTATCACCGTTTGGATGTGGGCGCTACCTGGCAGATACGCAAGAACGCCAAATCGGAGCAAAGCCTGAACATAGCCTGCTACAATGCCTACGGACGTGAAAATGCCTACCAGATCGACTTTCAGGAAGACCCCAACGATCCAACCAAAACCCAGGCCGTGCAAACTACCCTGTTCAGATGGGTGCCTTCACTTACTTACAACTTTAAATTTTAATGTATGAAAAGATATAAAATCCTGTTATTACCACTCATAACAGCCCTTAGCTTATTCACTGCCTGTCAGAAGGTGGTGGACATCAACCTGAATGCTTCCGACCCGCGACTGATCATTGAAGCCAACCTGAGCAACCAGCCGAAATCATGCATAGTGACCCTTTCGCAATCGGTGAACTATAACGAATCCAATACTTTTCCGACCGTGAGCGGCGCCATAGTCACCATTTCGGACAATGTGGGCAACACCACTACCCTTTCGGAACTACGCCCGGGCTATTATACCGATTCGCTGTTTGCAGGAGTGCCGGGACGCACCTATACCCTTTCGGTGACGGCAGCAGGCAAAACCTATGAGGCGGTTTCGGCCATGCCCCAGCCTGTGGACATTGATACCCTGATTCAGGACAGCATTCCCGGAGGCAATTTTGGTTTCGGTGATTTCACTACCCGTATTTTTGTGAGTGTGCTCTATCGGGATCCCGCCGGAACGGTGAATTTCTATCGTTTTGTGGAGATAGTGAATCATAAACCCGCTAACCCCATTCTGGTGAGCGACGACGAGTTGCGCGACGGTTCCCTGCTGCTGAGACGCATTATCAGGTTTGATACCACTCTGGTGAAAGGAGACAGCGTGACCCTGGAACTTCGGTCCATAGATAAGCCCGTTTTCAATTATCTGGATCAGCTGAACGAAGACATTGGCGGCAATTTCGGCAATAGTTCGGCTACTCCAGCCAACCCCATTTCAAACCTGAGCAACGGGGCATTGGGATATTTCAGTGCGTATGCGGTGAGGGCTAAGAGCCTTGTGATTCAGTAGTTAGTAGCTAGTATTTAGTAGTTAGTAGTTGGTATTTAGTAGTTAGTAGTTGGTATTTAGTATTTAGTAGTTGGTATTTAGTAGTTAGTAGTTGGTATGCAGAATCCACGCCTTAGGTGTCCCTACGGGAGAATTCAGTAGTTGGGATAATTTATTTAATTTTATGGGGTGATTTCCTTGTATGGTTTTTAGACCCTGACTTATGAACTCTGACTACCCCACCCCTTTCCGAATTGTTTTCAGGAATACCTTGATTTCTATGGCGGTGTTGTTCTGCGCTTCGCTGGCCTTTGTGTTTATCATTACTCTTTTTCCTCTGATAGGTTCGCTTACTATGGATCATTTTCCCATGAGGCAGGTGATACGTGAAAATTTCACCTTGTTGCCTCCCCTGCTGGCAGTGAGTCTGCTGATCAGCCCCTGGCTGGGTTGGTGCAGCTACCGATTTCTGAAGAAAAGGTTTCTGAAACTACTACTGTTAGGCTTGGCAGGCAACTGGCTGGCCATTGCTGTGGTGATGCTGCTCTGGACAGGACTGCAGCTGAGCACCGACGATATTTTCAATATGCTGCTGCTTTCGTTCTGGGCTTTACTGGCCTATTCCCTCTATTCCATTCCTGTAATGGTTCCTGCTTTTCTGCTGATTGAACGGTGGACGCGGAGAAAAGCCTGACAATACTTTTCAATTGTAATCCAGGCCCCGTCTTCCACCATAGACAAAGAGACTTTTGCAAACAATACATACCGACTCCGCAACCACATAACAAATCCCGTACATATCTACCGCCAAGCATGACGTTTTTGCACAAATTAATCTTCATATTCAGCCAAATATATTTTGGCTTTTCGGCAAACAATTGAGAAGTGATTATTAATCCACTGATCTTCTGCACAGATAAGTTTTGTAGCATGGGAGAAAAAACGTTTATCACCATAGAAAAAACATTTTGCTACGATGCTGCATTTTTTTTCAACTTTGACACACTGAAATTCTGTCATGAAAACAGCCCTATCTTGCATGAATCGGGGCATTTTGTCATATTATTTCAGGCAATCGCATAAGAAAACCAAAATTTCAGGGATGACTCACTTTTTTTTATGACCGAAAAAATACCTCGCTGGCATGGAAAATCGTTTTTCAAGGCTGAAATTTGCCTTTTACAGCCTGAAAATCGAATTTTCGGGGTATTTCCCCATTTTTTCATCGTAGAAAAAATATTTTTCCATGTAGCTAAAAATTTTTTCTGTCCGACAAAAAAATTTTACTTTCATGCAAAATGAATATATCGCCAGACAAAAATGGCTATTTATGCAGGTCGGACAAAAACATAGGTAGTAAATTCGTCATTATGCCTGACCCGAAACTTTTCATGGGCAGCCGGAGCCAAAAAACAAGTGGCTTGCCGTTCGGGCTTGGCCAACTGCCTACGTGTTAATATTAAAACTGGCTTAGGCCTGAAACATCCGTGATTATCATAAAATCAGCGGCCACCAGCTCGCTGCGATTTGAAATCGCAGTGCTGCCATATAATAACCATAAATTTTTATCAGCTAAATCAATAAAATCAGGTGAATCAGTTGTTCAGACAATTTTTTCCTTACATTTGTTATTCCAAACCCTGGAACATGAAAAAGCGCCTCCTTGTCTGGTCTGTGGTCGTTATGTGTTGCGCCCTGCTGGCCGTTTCCTGCAAAAAGAAAGAGGATACCGAGCCTTCTGAAGTGAACACCTATACGGTGAAATACCAGGTGCGCTATGTGGGTTGTCCTACCACCACTCCCTTTACCATCAATTACGTAAAGAACGGCGAAAACAAAACTGCCTTTGTGGCTTTGGGCACAGGCGAACTGCAGAAATACTGGAACCTGGAATTCACGGCACAAACAGGCGACTATGTCTACCTGAAATGTACACCGCCCTTCCCTCCTGTCGGCTACTCTACTTTGTGCGACATAAGCATAGAAGCCACTCCTGCCTCACCACCTTTTTATCTTAACAACACAGCCTCTTATCCTCTCTTCGCCGAAGTGCAGGATACTTTGCCATAAACAACTGAAAACTCTTTATGGTGCACAGGTAAGTGTTAAAGTCTGTTTGAGGCAGTCATTCTACCATATAATTTACTATATTTGTATGAGAAAAACCATTATTCCATGACCTTGATTATGAGCAAAAAACTGTCTTTTCTTCGCTTTACCTGTGGTTCAGCAACTGCCAAAGCCCTACTCATTGCCTTATTGTTCGCTTCGGGGGTTTCCGTTTCCGCACAGGACCTTTTTAAAGGAAAACTGATAAACAAAGCCGATCAGTTGCCCGTTGAGTTTGCCATTATCAAATCCATAGATCTGGGATGCTTCACCCAAACCAATGCCAATGGTGAGTTTAGTTTCAAGATGCCTGCCAGCCTCAAAACCCTGCGTTTCGAAGTTTCGGCCATAGGCATGCGCGATACCCTCACGGTGAAGCGTTCGCGTAAGGACGTAGAGATACTTTATATTGAGCGTCCCCTGCTCTCCCTCACTCCGGTAAACATCAAAGGACTTAGCGCCAAAGAAACCGTGAAACTGGCCGTGGATATGATACCTGTCAACTACAGCGATTCCAGTTATGCGGCTTACTCCTTTTTTCGTCAATATAACAAGGTCAATGGCAAGTTCAAGAACCTGATAGAGGCACAAACCATCGTTTTGCTGAAGCTGGAATTGGCAGGCAAACGTTTCAAAACCAGCTATGGCTTCGATGTGGAGCAAATGCGACGCAGCAATTTCAATTACGACATTGCCGATTTCGAGTATTTTCAGGATAACATCACCTACCTGCTGCGCGAAGATCCGGTTTACAACCTGCTCAATGGGGCACTTAATCCCAATGCCTTCAACTTCTACGAGTTCAATTTCGATACCAACAACCGTACCGACGACTTTGTGATAAAATACCGCTGCCGCGAATTCACCAGCGAGTTGCATGGTGTGGAAAACATACGCGACCTCGACTGGTACGGCGAAGGCACCGAAGAAGGCCGTTTTGTGATCGACAGCAAAACCTATGCATTTAAACGCATAGAGCGCACTGCCGTCCGAAATAAGGCGTATAACTATCCCCACAACAACAACTGGGTGTTGCCCTCGCGCAACTATTGGCAAGAGTTTGTGGATGGCAACATGGTCACCGAATATGATCAGGTGAACGGTAAATGGTTTCTTACCAAAATATTCCATGCTTATACCAACGATTTCTTCGACAAACAAACCACTAAAAAAGCATTTAGCATCACCGAAGCTTTCGAATGGTATGCCGACAGCACCACCCATTTCATCCCAACAGAACTCACCAACCGTTTCTTTGTCGATACCTACCTGCCTTCAAGCAATTACACCTATCATCACGACAAATGGAACACCCCTATGCCTGCCTTTTATTTCTACAAAAAGGAAGATGTGTATAAGGATATAGAAAAGACTTCGCCTGCGGAAGTGCAGTTTGAGAATAACGGGAAATAAGGTAAGGGGATTCTACTTGTGCTTTTTCACCGGTTTTTTCTCAAAAAGCCAGTGATTTAGTTTGTAACTCAGAAAAGCAGAACCACTGCCTACCAAAGCCCCCATAAAAACATCGCTGGGATAATGCACTCCCATATGGAGTCGGGAATATCCTACAGCACTTGCATAAACAAAGGAAGGAACAATTACATACCATTTGGGATAGTTGATGCTGGCCGATGTGGCTAAGGCAAAAGCCCATGAAGTATGCCCCGACGGAAAAGAAGGATCATGCTCCGTAGTTACGTTGTCGATAAAAGAATAAGTGTCATAAGGCCGCTTCCTTTCTACAGCATATTTTAATGAAAAAGTGATAATGCCCGATATTGCCACAGTGGAAGCAAAAATAATGGCCTGGCTCCTGCTGGCACTGTCCTTCTTAATTAAAGCATATACCATGGTACCTGCCGGAACAGCAAGTGTTAACGGCAAAACTGAATTGGAAACGAATTTGAAAGTGGGATCCAGCGACTTGTTCCTGTTCACATTGATCTGTTTCAGCAGATCGATATCCGTATTTTGCCCGTGTACCGAAGTAAAAAAGATACCAATAACAAGAAGTGTGGTTAAGAGGTATTTCATGCCTTACAATTCAGCAGGGAAAAGGAGAATACATAGCTTGTCAGATACATTTCAGAAGTAATTTGCTCATTCGTATGCGTTCTACCCGGCATTTGACAATAGTTCCTACTTCTGGCAGATTTTGGTCTAAAAGATCACAATCAGCGAAATATTCTTTTTCTGAGCCATCCTTGACGAGTAGTTTGCTGACCTCCTTACCAAATTCATCCTTATGCACTTCTGTTCCTGAAACAAAAAAATCGTATTGGCCCCCTATCTTATAAAACGGATGTTCCGGCTCCAGATAATGCCTGAACAGCTTAGGTGAACCCAGCATGCGGCATTTTATTGAGTCTCCTTCCGTAAAGCCATAATCCTCGAAATATTTCTTGCGCAGATAATGCAGTTCCTCAAATTCGTCAATCAATACAAAATATTCTTCATCTTCGGCCAGGGTGACGAGATCGGTCACCAGAAACTCATAGGTCTTCCCTATTTCGAGCTTGCTGACCAGAACATCAGTTTGTGATAAGGATAAATACAATTTGCCTTTCTTAATGCGGTCTACACGGCAAAAAACCTGTTCTGAAAAATCGCGGGGCGTAAGTTCACCTATATTAACAAAGATGGTATAACCATTCACATCTTCCAGTTTCAGGAATCTCTCGGCCTTCTCTTCCGAATTTAATATCTCTTCAAAGCCCAGGTTACGAAAGTTGTATATCCTGCCTTCCTTATAATCTTTATGCTCAGGTTCGAGGTAGATTTTGCCGGAACAACTGATCTTATCGATACGGCAGTTCACACCTATTCCTTTCTCCAAACCATAATCTTTATATGCGCTGTATTTAAGCAAATGCCGGCTGCCCAAATGGCTTTGCAGCACCAGAAATTCTTCGTCGTCAGGAGGCAATGATATTTTACCGCCTACTTTAAAAGGATAGGTCTGCCCTTCTTCGAAGAAATATGGAACTTGTTGTGTCATCGCTCAGAGCGAAACAGTGTTCCGCTTATTTTACGATCTTTTTAATCGCTGCCAGAATAAATGCTCTTGCCTGTTCCGTTTCCAGAGGGGAAACCGACACGCCAGCCGTTTGCATCTGATTGAATTCTTTGAACTGAAGTTTGGCCATATGAATGCACAAGGCTCTTTTGGTTTTGGCATCAACGCCCACCAAGGCATCATACATGGTTTTTACATCCGTCTTTTTTGTCAGAACACGCAGGTCAGTCTTGTTTACCAAAGGAAGATCGAAAAAGGTCTTTATGTCTTTACTGCTCACCTTTACTTTTTCTGTCTTCAGCACTTTAATGGTCTTAACTACCGTCTTTACCTTATTTGGCTCTGCAACTTTTTTTGTTGCCTTTTCAACCACAGCTGAAGTTGCTTTTTCTTCTGCCACTTCCACCCTGTTCACGGGATGCATATCGTTGATACGTATCTTGAAATCGCTCAACACATTCATGTAGTTAATGTAGGCCTCGTAAGGAGTGTTGTAAGGATTGAAATATTTATGTACATCACCGTCGGAGAACCATTTGGTACACATGTAGTAGAAATGGTCAGAGGTTTGGAGATATTTCCAGTCGAGTTGCAACTTAGGATCAGCTATATCCAGAACTTTATGTTCAAGATCGTATAACTGCTTGAAAGCATCGTCCTGTAGTTCGTTTCCGAGCCATGCCGTGAGGTCGCGCTCTTCGTCGGCCCATGAAATGGGATAAGGCACATGAACTGCTGCCACCGGCTGCATCTTTTCCGAAAGCTCTGAAGGAGTAGAAAACGAATAATTGGAATGAGAGAATACCCTGCCCGGCAGTGCACGCATAAATTCGAAGATACCGGTCTCCGGCCATTGGTGTTCGCCAAAGGTTTCATAATCCATAAAGAGATTGATGGTTTCCTGCGCGGGATCTACCTGATTGAGCCAATCCACATATTTCTCAGAAGTCAGTGGCCAGCCATCCCAGCTTTGCTGCGAAAAACGGAAAGCTATATCGTCGCTGAGCATAAAATTCTTTAAGAGAACCTTCAATTTGGGGTTGATAGCATTGCAATACATGAAGTTCGGGCTTTTCCATCCCAGAATATGTTTGGCTCCTTCCGTAAGAATGGTCTTGAAACCCATATCGGCTACCATCTCTCCGATGCCATCCGAATAGATCAACTCAGTGTTACGGAAAGTGGTGGGTTCTTTTCCGAAATATTTCACAACCTTTTCTTTCTGTGCAGCTACCTGACGAAAGAATTCGGCCTTGCTGCGCAAAGCAGACAAAGAGTGAGAATAGGTTTCGGCCAGAAACTCCACACAGCCGGTTTCAGCCAGTCTGACGAAGCTTTCCAACACATCAGGAGTGTAGCGCTCAAACTGGTCGATGACCGTTCCTGACAAAGAGAAACTAACCTTAAAGGCATTGCCATTCTCTTTGATAAGATCGAGCAGCAGTTGGTTCATGGGCAGATAGCATTTGTCAGCAATACGCCTCAGTATATATTTGTTGCGATATTCGTCGAAATAGAAATGGTTGGTACCAATATCAAAAAAACGATAGTTAGCGAGCCTGAAAGGCTGATGTACCTGGAAATAAAAACAGATTGTCCTCATTCTATACTTAATTTTTATTTAAAACAATGTAATAAACTTCTTTAACGTGGTTGGCGGCATTATCCCATTTCAGGTTGTCTACCTCGTCTTTTCCGTATTTGCGGAACATAACCGACAAAGCATCGTAATGCAGCAAACCATAAATGGCATCAGCCATGGCATCAATATCCCAGAAGTCGATCTTCAGGGCGTATTTCAACA
The DNA here is from genome assembly GCA_964599365.1 of uncultured Bacteroidales bacterium. Classification (GTDB taxonomy): domain Bacteria; phylum Bacteroidota; class Bacteroidia; order Bacteroidales; family CAIWKO01; genus CAIWKO01. The sequence continues at coordinate 27,429 of CAZRFL010000022.1, read as the reverse complement.
CTTCGGCCACACCGGATTGCTTGGAGATGACCACAGGCACGTTGGAGCGCATGGCTTCCAATGGTGATATGCCAAAAGGCTCTGATACCGATGGCATCACATAGACATCGCTTAGGGCAAACATTTTATCTACTTCTTCTCCCTGAAGAAATCCGGTGAAATGGAAATGATCGGAAATGTGCAACTGGGCTACCCGGCGAATCATTTTGTTCATCATATCGCCCGATCCGGCCATAACGAAACGCACGTTCTGATCTTTCTGCAACACTTTATAAGCAGCTTCGATAAAATAATCAGGACCCTTCTGGAAAGTGATACGTCCTAAAAAGGTAACCACTTTCTCACGAACATTCTTGGCTATATTGAGCACTTCGTCATTCTCGGTAGGCTCCACTGCATTATGAACCGTAAATACCTTCTGAGGATCTATACCGTAGCGATTGATAACAATGTCGCGTGTCAGGTTGCTCACCGTAATCACGGCATCGGCAGCTTCCATCCCCTTTCGTTCGATATCGTAAACATTCTGATTTACATTCTCACCCGAACGGTCGAACTCAGTGGCATGCATATGCACTACCAAAGGCTTGCCGCTTTGCTTTTTGGCTGCTATTCCTGCAGGATAAGTGAGCCAGTCGTGCGCATGAATGACATCAAAGGTGTTGGATGACGCAATGGCCGAAGCTACCAGCGCATAGCGTGTCACTTCTTCCATTAGGTTCTTGCCATATTTTCCTGAAAAGGTATAGGATTTGGAGAAAACCGAAGTGTCTTCTTCAATATGATCAAAAACTTTTTGCTTCACCATATTCTCAAATTCCTCTTCACCTAAGTATGGAACCAGGTTGGATCCTATCTCAATATAGGTAAGTTGTTTCCAGTATTCCTGGTAAACTGAGCTGGTGAAATCGATATTTATGTCGCTGGCATTGAGCAGTCGCACTGCCTCTTGACTTTCGTCTCCGTATGCTTTAGGTACCACAAAGAGAACTTCGACTCCCTGTTTCAATAAACCTTTGGTCAATCCGAAACAGGCTGTTCCGAGTCCTCCGGTTATATGGGGCGGGAATTCCCATCCAAACATTAGTACTTTCATTCTTTTATTTAAGGTTTTGGTTTAGATTCTAATATTATTCTGCGTTTTTATACTTTTCTATCAGGTAGTCGATACGCAGCAATTCGGCTACACTCCATGCCTGTGAAGGCGCTCCGCAAGGTTTGTGAGGCGGGTCTCCTTCGTATATTTCCGAAACGGTTCCGATTCCATGCTCCAGCATAACAGGTTCGAAATTATCGTAAAGGCGCTGTACGTAAGCCAATCCTGATTGGCCGTGTATGCGAAGATAACCTTCTACATAATGACCCAACAGCCATGGCCACACCGTTCCCTGATGATAAGCCGAATCGCGGCTTTCCTGATCTCCGGCATAGCTTCCTTTATAATCAGGCGACTGGGGCGACAATGTCCTTAAACCTCTCGGAGTAAGCAATTCCCTACCAGTGATGTCAAGTATCAGTTTACGTATTTGTTCGCTGATAGGGCTATAAGGTAAGGAGGTTGCAATGACCATATTCGGACGAACCGACCAGTCTTTGTAATCGCCGTAGACAAAGTCGCAGAGATAGCCTTTGTCTTTGTTCCAGAAGGTGTCTTTGAAGGACTTTGGTATTTCGCAAACAATAGGGCCCCATTCTCCTATAAATTCATCGTCGTTGGCGAGACGGGCAACTTCCATGGAGAACATGAGGGCGTTATACCATAAAGCATTGATCTCAACATCCAGCCCAATGCGCGGAGTAACCGGTTTGCCGAAAACCACTGCATCCATCCAGGTCAGCGCTTTACCTTGCTCACCGGCATAGATAAGACCATTGTCCTGCATCCTGATGTTATACTCACAGCCGTTCTTATAACCGTAAAGTATGAGTTTCATTTTTTCGCCATACTCCTGCCAGATCTTATCCTGAGTTTTGGTGTAGATGGCATATTGCTGTAATGACCAGAAGAACCATAATGGAGCATCAACGGAATTGTAAGCTGTATCGCTTCCGCTTCCCATGTTAGGAAACAGAGGACCTTTCAGTTCGGAAACCATAGTGTCGATAACTGATTTGCAATGATCCACATCGCCCATAGGAAGGGTTAAACCGGGCAATGCAATGAAAGTATCGCGCCCCCAGCGGCCAAACCACGGATATCCGGCTATGATCTCGGTTTTGTTGTCTTTATGAACAATGAACTGCTGGGCTGAATTGATGAGGCAGTTTTTGAAATTATTACGGGGCAGTCGTTTGCATATCTCTTCATTGAACATCCTCAGCAGATCAGCCGTAGCCACTTCCTTTAGTCCGGCAGCAAATACTATGCTTTCGCCCGTTTTAATAGGAACTTCGAAAAACCCGGGGACATAAAGGTCCTCCGTAAAATCGTAACCACGCTCCCGCTCTTCTTTATATTCTATATTGTAATACCAATGAGGCACGTGTGTATATTCGGCTTCTTTATTGAATTGCATAAAAAGGTCGGAGTAGCCGGGATACATTTTGGTTTTAATACCATTTTCTACCACACTATAACGTGTATCAGCATCTACATTGGACTTGGTAAGTTTATGCACATTGCGGAAAGCCAGAAAAGGTTTAAACTTTAAAATAGTAGGTGAAGTGGCTTCTTCCAGGGTGAATTTGATCAGAAAACGATCGGCTTCTATGCAGAAAAGCATCTCATGAGAAAGTATGACTCCCCCTACACGATAGCGATGTGTTGGAATGGGATCGGAAACCATTTCGCGCATGTATTTATGGCCGCGTGGGTTGAAAACACCATTTGGATATTGGCGTAAACCCAAATTAAATTCAGCCTCATGCTGAACTATGGTAACGTCGAGGGCCGAAAGCAAAACGTGATTGTCCTCATCTACATTGGGCTGGGGTGATATTAACAAACCATGATATTTCCGTGTATTGCAGCCTGTAATGGTGGTGGATGCGTAAGAACCTGCACGGTTGGCACGAATGAACTCGCGGCTTAATGAAAATTCCAGATTTACCAACTGGTCTTTGTCGAATTTTATATAGCTCATCTTATTTTTAATGCTTTGGAATTCCGGATAAATTTAGACGTATTTTTGCTGAAAATTCACTTCTTCTTCAGAAAAATTTTACTTTTGCAAAGATAATGAATTTAATTTTAATTCTTTACCGAGTAATATTAATATTACATTAAATTTTTTCCTTCTGTAAACATATGAATTACAGTGCCGTAATAAAAAAATAAAATAAAAGGATTATTTTTCAGCTCTAATAAAATATTATTTTCATTTCTACGTTACCCTAAAAAAACTCATGCATAAACGTTCCCTTATCTGTTTTCTTCTTTTCGGCAGTTTGCTCAGTATCTTTATGTTTTCGTGCAAAAAAGAGAATCAGATCAATACCGACCCTTCGGTACAACTTACCCTTTCGACCGATGCCATACTTTTCGATACTGTTTTCAGTACCGTTGGTTCAACAACCAAAATGTTCTATGTTAAAAACCCTTCCGCTGATAAGATAGTGATCTCATCAATTCGCCTGGCAGAGGGTGCGGCGTCGAGTTTCTCTATGAATGTTGACGGTGTGCCCGGAAACAGTATTTCAGATGTAGAGATCGCAGGAAACGACAGCATTTTTATTTTCGTGAAAGTGACCGTAGATCCTCAGAATAGCAACAATCCTATGGTGATACGCGATTCCATTCTTTTTGATATCAACACCAACCAGCAGCATGTGGATTTGACCGCATGGGGACAAGATGCACATTATATTGTAGCCGACAAAGTGTTTTCGGGGAGTTTGAAATATACTATTGTAGCTGCTGAAGGCGAAAATATCACCTGGCCCAATGATAAACCCTACCTGATTTATGGATATGCCGTGATTGACTCTATGGGTCGACTGAATATTGATCCCGGCTGCCGTCTGCATTTCTTTAACAATTCGGGTATGTGGGTATATAAGTTTGGCACCTTGCGTGTGAATGGGACTTTAGACGAGCCTGTAACCTTTCAGGGAAGCCGGTTGGAACAGGCTTACAGCGAATCGCCCGGACAATGGGACCGCATTCTTATCAACGAAGGCTCTAAAGACAATGTGATCAACTACGCTATTATTAAGAACGGGTTCATAGGAATCCAGGCTGAGACGGTGGGTTCCCCCACTTCGAACAGGCTCATAATAAATAATACTATTGTGCGCAACATGACAGGCTTCGGTCTGCTGAGCCGCTATTACCGCATTATTGCCGGAAACTCGGTATTTGCCAATTGCGGAGCATATGCTGTTACACTCACTACAGGCGGTAATTATGATTTCAGACATTGCACCATTGGCAATTTCTGGAACTATTCTGCCCGACAGACACCTTCATTGGTAGTAGCCAATTATTATGAAGATCTGGCCAATAATGTTCAGTATGCCGGCGATCTGGATTCGGCCTATTTTGGCAATTGCGTGATATACGGATTGAATTCAGAAGAGATATTGCTCGACTCGGTCTCGGGTGCGCATTATACCTATAAATTCGATCATTGTCTGCTAAAGACAGAACTTGCCATTACTTCGGGCCGGTTTGTGAATTGTATTGCCAATCAGGATCCTTTGTTCCGCGACAAATCCATCAACGATTACCGCCTTTCGACAGGCTCGGCAGCTATTGATAAAGGAGATGATAATATCATTACCAGCGGAGTTTTACACCTGCTGGACGACTTAAAAGGCGACAGTCGACTGGTGAACCCTCCTACCGATTTGGGTGCTTACGATTATAGGCCTTAATGGTAAGACCACAAAGACAAACTACTACTTTGCAATGCTTTAAACGCATTACTTCTATACCTTAATAATACTATTAACTCAATTTAGGTTCCCTCTCATGCTTTGCGAGGCTCCTCTCACGGCTTGCGAGGTTCCTCTCACGGCTCGCGAGGTTCCTCTCATGGCTTGCGAGGTTGCTTTCATTCTTTGTCAGTTAACTGAAACTCCACGAAAGGTACCTTCCGCTCCTCGAAAGGTAACTGAAACTCCATGAAAGGTAACTGACACTACTCGAAAGTTACCTTCCGCTCCTCGAAAGGTAACTGAAACTCCATGAAAGGTAACTGAAACGACTTCTCAGTTTACTGAGATTTGCCCTCTACAGACATAATGCAGGAGACATCTGCCCAAATAATAAACTGTCCGTTTGCTTATTTATTAAGAATACCTAACTTTGGAGGATAATGTAGCAGCTTGTTTGGCATCTATTCGTGCCGGGAGATTGGTCTGCCATACTTATTATTAATAATTGACACTAATATTAACGAAAATGATCATCATTGAAAAATGCGAAAAGAGACCGGGACTGATTGTCGGTGCCCGCGTTTACAGATTGGTACAAAACGACGAAGGAGTTTATCTGCTGGAATTGGGTAAAGGTATGGGCCCCAGGGTTGACAATGGAATGATAACCAATAAGATCATAGATAAAATTCAGGAAAATCGCGAAAAGCAGTACGCCGAAAAGGAAAAGGAACTGGATTCTGCAGATCTGAATTCTATGGTTGATAATAAAAAGAACATTCTGATAAAGAAAACGGATATAAAGTCGGTAAAGTATAGCAATACAGGCGGGCCTGCTTGTTTGCAAATAAAATCAGCAGTTAAAGATATTACCTTGTATTTCCAGCCTATTGATGCGAAAAAGGCGGCTTCGGTGTACGAATATTTGAAATAAGGTTTTATACAAAAAATGATTCTTCTTAGAATTGGGTTAGTCCATTTATTAATGTCTTGAGGTGATCAATCGTAAATAAAGAATGTTCTGCGATTTTATTCAAAGAATGCCTAAATTTGGACAATGAAGGAAAAATTGAAGCTCCCCTCCCACCTGATAATGCTGGTGATACTTTCCTTCTTTGTCATATTCCTGAAACTGGGCGAATTTCACATGCGTTTGTGGGACGAATCCATGTTTGCCGTCAACACCTACGAAATGATGCACAATGGCCATTATTTCTCCGGCTATTACGAAGGGCATCCCGATATCTGCAACAACAAACCTATACTTACGGTATGGACACAAATTCTTAGTGCCAAATTGTTTGGATATAACGAACTGGCTCTTCGATTGCCTTCAGCCTTGGCGGCAATACTGACAATCATAATTGTTTTCCTATTCCTTTACAGAAACTACAGTATAATCTGGGCATGGAGCAGTGCTATGGTGCTGCTGACTTCTGCGGGATTTATTGGTTTTCATACGGCCCGAACGGCTGAAGCAGATTCTTTGCTGACCATGTTTTTGCTAATCTCAAATATCTTCTTTATTCAATATATACGAACCGATAAAGGACTCTATGTTCTTTACTTCTTTCTGTTTCTTACCCTTGCTTTTTCGACCAAACTGGTGGCTGCTCTCTTATTTCTACCGGCCTTGCCTATTCTATTACTTATCTTCAAAAAGTTTAAAGGGTTTGTTTTCAACCGTTATTTTATCTTGGGAATACTGATTTTCCTTTCGGTAAATACCTTGCTGATCGTACTTCGTATGAAGGATAACCCGGACTACCTGAATGCTCTTTTGCACCATGATGCAGGCAGGTTACTTCAGGTCACCGATAAATTTAGCGGGTCATTTTCCTATTATGCCGATAATCTTATTTATGGTCGGTTTAGCATCTGGTTTGTTCTGCTTATTATGGGTTTGGTGATGACAATATTGCAAAAGCAGGCAAAAGAACGTAACCTGCTCATCATGTTATTCACCTTCACTTTAGGCTATTTTCTGGTCATTTCTGTTTCAGCCACCAAGGTAGAATGGTACGATATGCCTCTGTATCCATTTATGGCCATACTTGCGGCTTACCCGATATTTATTTTTATAAGGAAACTTTCAACTTCAGAAGGTGTTGCCTCTCCTTTAAAAATTGGGATCATTCTTTTTTTGATCTTTGCTTATCCTTATTACATTATGTTCCGTCAGTCACAGGCCAATTCAATGAATGGCTTTGAAAAGATGAACGAAGCTTCAGAAAGATTTCTGTTTGAGAAAAACAAAGAAAAAGCGGATCTCAGTGGAACCAAGGTTTTGTTTACCGGTTATAATGGATCCTTGTTGTTTTATAAATATAAGATGCAGGAGATGAATCAGCAAATCGAACTAACCACAAAAGCAGAATTTCAGCCAAACAATAAAGTATTGGTATCAAATGATAGTCTAAAAACAGTATTGCAAAAAGAATACACTTTTATCAGGCTTGATAGCCTTGACAATGCTTTATTGGTGAAAATAGAGAATAAAAAACCTTAAAGGGCCAAATATTACCAGCCCGATAATAATAACTTTTACTTAAGCACTTCCAGCATCTTCGCTCCTATCTGTGCTGGCGAATCCACCACATGAACACCTGCATCGCGAAGAATGGCTTTTTTAGCTTCAGCGGTATCGGCTTTTCCGCCAACAATGGCTCCGGCATGTCCCATAGTACGTCCTTTGGGTGCGGTAGCTCCGGCAATAAAACTCACTACCGGTTTGGTAGCATGCAGCTTGATCCATTCGGCAGCTTCGGCTTCCATGCTTCCGCCAATTTCGCCAATCATCACAATACCTTTGGTGGCATCATCTTCCATAAACAACTTCACAGCATCCAATGTAGTAGTGCCTATAATTGGATCACCACCAATACCTACTCCTGTGGATTGGCCCAAACCTACTTTGGTCAACTGGTCAACAGCTTCGTAAGTTAAGGTTCCTGAGCGCGAAACAATGCCTATCACACCAGGCTTATGAATAAACCCCGGCATAATGCCTACTTTAGCTTCGCCCGGAGTGATAATTCCCGGACAATTAGGTCCTATAAGTCTGCAATCTCTGCCTTCCAGATAATGTTTCACTTTTACCATATCCTGTACCGGAATTCCTTCCGTGATACAAATAATAACCTTGATACCGGCATCGGCTGCTTCCATGATAGCATCCGCTGCAAATGGAGGCGGAACAAAAATTATGGAAACATTGGCACCAGCCTCTTTCACCGACTCAGCCACCGTGTTAAAAACCGGTAAACCAATATGGGTTTGGCCGCCTTTTCCTGGTGTTACACCTCCAATTACGTTGGTTCCGTATTCAACCATCTGTGTGGCATGATAAGTGCCTTCGCTGCCGGTAAATCCCTGCACAACGATCTTTGAATCTTTGTTTACTAAAATGCTCATGGGTTTTAAAATAAAAGTGTCCAAAGTTAAAATATTTTTGTTGGAAATAAAGCATATTGATATATAGCAATGCCCTTTTCCATTCTTTCTATAACCCATGGAGACTTTGTGAAATCATAACTATTATCGACTAATCAAAGAAGCCTTAACTTTTGTGGAATTATTTTCTAAATTGCTTATTTTTGGTAAATAATTTGCAATGCGTTCAATCAAAAAACTAATCCATAATTTCATGAAAAAGATCCTCACCTTAAGCCTGTTTGCATTGTTATGCCTTTCGGCACAAACCTTTGCTCAAAAAGAATCCACTGATTACCGTCTCACACTGAGAGATGGCAATATTATTTCAGGAACTTCCCAGATAGACAATATTAGCCTTGCGACAAAATGGGGCAAACTGGATGTTCCTTTGAAAGATATCAGCGAACTTCAATTAGGTGTAACTCCCGAAACATCCTCTAAGGATAAGATCAAGGCTCTGGTGATAGATTTGAACAATGCCACATTGGATATCCGAAAGAAAGCTTATGAAAGCCTTATAGCACTTAACATAGGCTGTATTCCTGTGCTGGATGAATACATTAATTCTCCTGAATTTTCGGCTTCTCTCAATGATGACTACAATGCTTCTATGGCTCTTAACGAATTGAAGTCTGTTTATAACTATACGGACGACACTCAGGCAGAGGATATTATTGTAACCAGCGATGGATATCGAATAGGAGGTTCACTCAATCTGAAGAACATCAGCCTGAAGACTTCTTATGGAAATCTTGAGATTCCGCGTGCCAAAATAAAGAGTGTGGAGATATTTTTCAAAAGCAATGATGGCAGCGAATCCACCTACATACTAAACGCCAATAAGCATATCAGCGGCAACACCAACGGTGGCTATCTGAAAACTGGAATATACGTGAAAAGCGGCCAGCATTTTTCTATTACTGCAAGCAGCGAAGTAACACTGGCCAGCCTTTCTGGCTATAAATATAAGCCAGGAGGACAAAGTTCGGTAGCTGGTGTAAATAGCGATTATGGTGATGAAGATTATTCAGGTAGCTCATCATCCTATCCTACTTATGGCAATCTGGTTTTCAAAATAGGCGAAAATGGCATCATGACCAAAGCCGGAGCCCTGTACAAAGGAACAGCAACTTCTACTGGCTATATCTATTTGTCAATTTACGAAACTGTTTATAACGCTGCAAACACAGGTAGCTATACCGTAAAGATCAAGGCTAATTAATAGCAAATTAATTTGATACAAATGCTTTCAAATAGGCTTACAGCAATGTCTATTTGATTTCGATAAGTTCCACATCATAGATCAATGTGGCTCTTTTTGGAATTTTATTCTCATCGCCCAGTAATCCAAATGCCAGGTGTGAAGGGATGATAAGTTTTGCTTTGTCGCCTACTTTCATAAGCATAATGCCTTCTTCCAATCCGCTTTCCACTTCTGCTTTACCAAGTTCTACCTGTTTCAGTCCGTCTGTTTTCGAATTGTAACATTCTATGCCATTGATAAGATTCACAATAAAACGAATCACTACTTTATCATTTTCTTTCGGGCTTGCGCCTTTACCCTTATAATATATATTGTATCTGAGCCCCGTTCCTGTAGAATTCATCTTCCATTCATGACGGGCAATGTAGTCTTCGATATCTTCGTTTTCTTTTTGTACCAAAGTTTTATTAACTTTCTCCAGATCGTTCTTAAACTGCTCAGGCTGAATAGTAAGGTCTTTTTTGGGTTTGTTTCCACAGGAGGAAAACAACAATATTGTGATCAATAAGGATAATATGGCTAATGACCTCATGCCTGAATTATTTTGTAAGTTCACTTTTATATTGTGCCAAAGTTTCGAGGAAAAGTTTAATGGCACCATCCAAACTGTTCTTGATGTTAGCACCGGAAGCATTCTTATGTCCCCCACCACCGAAATGTTCACGTGCAAACTTGCCCACATTAAAGCTACCAGTAGAGCGCAGAGATAATTTAACATATTCCCTTTTCTCAGAAAATAAGGCTGAAACCTTAATGCCTTTAATAGTTAGTCCGTAATTTACTATGCCTTCGCTATCTCCATTATTGAAATCAAATCGCTTCATGTCGTCCTTTGAAATGGAGATATAGGCTGTAGTTAAATCATCCACGACGGTTAGCTTTTCACTTAAACAATAGCCCAGCAGGCGTAAGCGTTTTTCAGAAAATGTGCAATATACATAACGATGAATTTCTTCGCCGTTGATTCCTTTCTTAAATATCTCAGAAGTTACTTTATAAGTATTGGGAAAATCGCAATTATAGCTGAACGATCCGGTATCCGTAATGATACCAACATACAGGCAGGTTGCAATATCTTTATTAATAAAGGCTTCCCCATCCATGGCACTCATAAAATCATACACCATTTCAGAAGTCGACGATGTATCCGTTCTGGAATAAGAAAGTTTGAAGAAATCAGAAGGTATTTGATGATGATCTATAAGGACAATTTGACCTTTAAAACCAGACAATTCATCTGTAAGTGTTTCTACCCTATCGGGCATGTTGAAATCGAGGCAAAAGATCAATCCTGCTTTATTGAACAGTTCCAGACATTTCTCCTTGTGCTTAGAAAAGACATTGATTAAATTTACCCCCGGCATCCATTTGTAGAAGTCCGGAAAATCGTTGGGAACAACTACATGAGCATCGTAATTCTGTTGTCTTAAAAAATGCCACATTGCAAGCGACGAGCCTATAGCATCACCGTCTGGATTATAATGTGTAAGAATAATTATTGGAGAATTTGCCGAAAGATGCTCTTTGACAGAAAGAATAAAATTTTTATCCAAGTTGGTTTTTCTGCAAATTTATCAAAAATTATTATCGAAAAGGCAGATAAAAATATGTATTTTTGCAGTAGCTAAATAAAAAGAAATATGGCAGGTGATATCACATTTACTATGATCAAACCCGTAGCATTCCAAAAGAATGTTGCCGGACAAATACTTTCAAGAATTCAAAGTGCTGGGTTTTGGCTGGTTGCAGCTAAGACCATTCATTTGAGCCCGGCACAGGCTGAAAAGTTCTATGCGGTTCATAAAGGCAGACCTTTTTTCAACGATCTGGTAACATTTATGTCTTCAGCCCCTATTATGGTGGCAATTCTTCAAAAAGAAAATGCGGTGGAAGATTACCGTAAGTTTATCGGCAAGACTAATCCTGCCGAAGCTGAAGAAGGTACGATCAGACGCGATTTTGGAACCGACATACAGGCCAATGCCGTTCATGGTTCCGATAGCGACGAAAACGCTATTATCGAAAGTAATTTCTTTTTCGCAAAAAGCGAACAGTTTTACAAAGAAGGATAATATTCCTTAAACGATTTATTTTTATACAAGATTACTATTTTCTCTATTTCAGGTTGAGAAGGTAATATTATTTTATCCGAAAAATCGGCCTTAATTTCCTCTTTCTGAATAGGGTTACTATCATTTTGTGGGATATTTGAGACCTTTTCTGAGCGTTTTTCGGCAGCAATTTCTTTTTCTACCTCATTTACGACCTCTAATACAGGTTTAGTTTCTTTTATCTCCTCTGACAAAGGTTCATCATTTTTTTCTTCAATAACCGGAGTGGGATCAAAAAGTTCAATTTGGGTCGACTTCATCATTTGACCAATTCCCATCATTAACCACTCAGGATTTATATCCGGAAACTTATTCATGATTTTCATGATTAGATCCAGACTAGGCAAATTTCGCCCCGACATAATATGTGACATGCTCGAACGCTGAATGCCGATCTCATCAGCAAATTTTGATGGGCTCAAATTCTTTACCTTTAAAACCAATAAAATTCTTTCTACCATAATTACAATCTTAAATTAAAGTTCACAAAGATAACAAATCTTCAATTAACCTGTGTAATATTGTTAAATTCATCTTTGTAAATTCACTACCATATCAATAAATTTGAATCTAGACAAGAGATTAAATCTGTTTAATTCCTTATTAACAGTTGAATATGATTATGTAAAAGTAACAAGAAATTTATAGAGCTAGTTAGGTTTATACCTACTATAACACTTAAGGTAATGTCATTTAAAAACTGGTTTTAAGTCTAATAAAAGCATAAATTAGGCTGTTATAACGTAAAACATAGCTTTTACAATAGTAATTAGCGTTAGTTGTATTGTGTGAATCTTTGCACTTATTGTGACATTTGTAATCTTTGTATTAATTACTTGGTTTATTAACTATTACAATTACTAATTACATTTGTAAGTTATTGTTTATTTAGAATTGTCATTTGTAAATTACTATAATTATCACAAATGTCAACTCTAATTAAGAGCATTTCTCTTGTATAGAATTTATAAATTCCATTTCCTATGCCTAGTAATTTAGGATAACCAAATACAGTTTAATAACTCATCAAATATTTTGAGTAAGTAGTCCTATCCTACCCTTTCATTTAAAAATTCAATGAGGATAATGCTTTCCAAGGATGTATCTGCTGAATCCTTTGATATATAAGGTTTATGAGGAATTCGAATTGGAAGACAGGTAGGTTTTCCTGCTTATATTTCCAGATAACGCTAAACATTACGCCGAATATTCAGCTGTAGAGAGCTTAAAATCGATGTTGAAACCCTTTTATTTGGCCTCTACCGACTGATAAATAGTCTTTTGAATCTTGGTTCGTATTCCAGATGATAAGAGCTTATTTTCAACGGAAGATGGATAAGTACGATTAGATAAAAAGATATACACCAACTGGTATTTGGGATCTACCCATATAAAGGTACCGGTGAAACCTGAATGACCATAACTCTCCGTTGAGGCTTCATCGCATGTAGGTCCTTCCCCTCCTTTTTCACGAACGGGTTTATCAAAGCCTAAGCCTCTCCTGTTCCCTGCAAACTGATAAGATGTAAATTTTTCAATCGTTTCGGGTTTGAAATAACGTCGACCACCGTATTCTCCCTTTTGCAAGATCATTTGCAATAATATGGCCAGGTCATTTGAATTAGAAAATATACCGGCATGCCCGCTAATTCCGTTCATTAGAGCAGCACCGGGATCATTCACATCTCCCTGAAGTAGCTGATGCCGGAAGCTGGTATCAATTTCGGATGGGACTATTCTGGAAAGATCAATGTATTTGCGGGGTTGGTAGCACATAGTGGTAAGACCAAGAGGCTCGTAAAAGTTCTCTTTCACATATTGGTCAATACCTTCATTTACCTGCTTTTCGATGATAAATTTCAATAAATAAAACCCCAGATCGCTATACAAATAAGTTTGTTTTGAGCGCAATTCGGATTTTATGATTCCTTGAAAAATGGTATCCTGATAGCTTTTGCTGACATAAATGCCCTCAGCAACACGCGCAGGAAAATCTTTGGAAGGCTGTTTCCTGTATAGGTTAGAATCCAATGTGCCCTTCTTAATCATGTCTTTATAAAAGGGTATCCATGCTTTTAGGCCCGCCTGATGAGTCATCAGGTTTTTTAGCAGAATATGAGCTTTATTAGAGCTATCAATGCCCGGAAGGTATTTAGCTAAAGCCGAATCAACACTTATTTTGCCTTCTTCGCTGAGCTTCATTACCGAAATGGTGGTGGCTACGATCTTGGTAATGGATGCCAGATCATATAGGTCGCTGTTTTGGACTGCCTCTTTCTTATCGTAAGTATGAAATCCGAAAGATTTGTGATAAACCACACACCCATTGCGGGCAACCAATATCTGGCAACCGGGGTAGATAGAGTCTTTTATGCCCTTATTAGCAATAGAATCAATCTTCTCCAGCTTCTTATGATCCATACCCACTGTGGCAGGGAAAGTGTATCCCAAGCGCATCTTGGCGGTGTTGTATCCCAAATATAAGGGAAACAAGGCGGAAGCTGTAACCGGCAATTTCCCGCTAACGGAAATACCTCCAAATATGGCTTCGGCTGAAGCCTGCTGAGAGAATTCATTGCTCTGGTAGGCCACGACTATGGCGCTTATTGAGGATGTATCCGTCAGTTTATCCAGGGAGTAAGGATTGGTAAGCAGATTGATGATGATGCGCTTTGTTTTCTTGATATCCTGAATAAAAGTGATAATATCGTCGGAAAGACCGTAATTGTTTTTGTCGGTAATGTTGGTTTGATGGACGTTGATGATGATCAGATTTCGGTCGAGCAATTGCTGTTTTAGATCGGGGATGTTGGTCGCTGCGAAAGTCTTATCGAAACTAAAATGCTTGACAGGCGCATAATTATCAAGGGTTTGATCCAGTTTATCGTTGGCTGTGGTGTTGAACGAAACCGATGCAATTTTCTGGTTTTGCAGATTTTTGAGGGGCAAGATAGAGAGGTTGTTTTTAATAATAGTGATTGAAGCTTCGTGCAATTTAAGATTTAATATATCGGAATTGAGATTGTTGAGATCAGCCGTAATATTCTCAACCACCACTGGCTTTAGCTTCGAAAGACCGGCCCTATATTTATAAGTGAGTACTTTGCGGCATTTGTCGTCTATGTCTTTTTGAGTGATAAGGCCTTTTGTGATAGCATTTTTGATGAAAGATATGGCAGCGGGAACATCATTTGGCATGAGCAATATATCACTTCCGGCCTGCAGGGCACGAAGCTCAATGCGACCTGCCGAATCAGGCACTCCAACACCTTTCATTCCCAAAGCATCGGTGAAGATCAATCCTTTATAGCCTAATTGATTGATCAGAATGTCCCTTACAATTTTTGTTGACAGGGACGAAGGAAGGTTTTGGGTGGTATCAAGAGAAGGAATGAACAGATGCGCGCACATTATCGAAGCTATGCCATTTTTGATCAATTCCCGAAAGGGATAAAGATCTATACTATCGATGACGGCTCTGCTGTGGCTGATTATGGGCAGGGTTTTGTGCGAATCTTTGTCGGTATCGCCATGGCCGGGGAAATGTTTCGCGCAAGCGAGAACACCATTGTCCTGCATGCCTTTCATATAGGCAAGGGTTTTTGCAGCAACGTTTTTGCGGTCTTCGCCAAAAGAGCGGGCGTTGATGACAGGGTTTTTGGGGTTGGAATTGATATCGGCCACCGGTGCAAAATTGATCTGAATCCCCAGTCGTTTGCATTGATGAGCTATCTCTGCTCCCATTTCGTAGATGAGCTTATTGTCGGCAATGGCTCCCAGTGTCATTTGTCGGGGGAAGGAGACGGTGCTATCTTTAAGCCGCATGCCGAGGCCCCATTCGCCATCGATGGAAACCAGCAGGGGTGTTTTGGCCAGCGATTGCCAATAGTTGGTGTAGCGTGCCTGGGTGATGGGCCCTCCCTGGAAAAAGCAGATGCCGCCGATATTGTATTTGAGTATTTGGTTGGTTATGTTGGAATCGGCTTCCAGCGTCTTGTTCGACCATGCCCCCACCATGATAAGCTGGGCCAGTCGCTGATCGGGTGTAAGGCGCTGCATGACAGAGTCGACCCAATGTTTTTCAGCAGGATTATCGTTGATATTGTTGGAGTACGGAAGTATTATGGCGGATACAAGCACCCCTGCCAAAGGCAGAAAAAGAAGAAGAAAAAGCAGGGCCTTGAGTGGTTTTATCATAGTTGGAAAATTTCAGAATAAAATTAGAGCATTGAAGGATTGGTTTCGGAAATCATTGGTATTATTTATTAACGAAGTAATGTTATAAAAAGTATCTTTTGTGATTTCTGAATAAAAACCCAGGAACATTAGGGCAACAAAAAAGGGGCAAATTGTGATTTGCCCCCTGAACTTTATTGATAAGTTCTCCTTAAAAATCGTAACGATTGTCTTCGATCAACTTGTTTGCAATGGCGCGGCGGGCCTCCTTAATGTTGATTGGTTTCAACAGGGTGAGCGCTGCCACGGCATTCTTAAGTTTCAGGAATTCGTCGCCTTCGGCAAATGAATTCAAGGCATCATTGGCCGATTTGGTAATACGGGCGCCTGCTTCGTAAACAAAAACATCGAGGATGTGTTTGTAGATCTTTGCTTTTTCGGCATCATACATTCCGGCAAGTTTTTTCACGCGCAAATAGAGCGATTCGGCAGCATAAGCCTGCATATTGATATCGGCAATTGCCATCTGCACTTCCTGCTCCGAAGAATATTTGCTTCCGAGAGTTTCATAAGCACGGCTCATAACCAGCAACACCACTTGCTTGAAATAAGCGGTAACCTTTTCGTAATAACCGAAATAATCGTCGGTGGCCATGGCCTGATTCTTGAAACCGGCAATATTGTCATAAATTTCTTTCGCTTGCGCAAAGATAACAGAGTCAGCTTTTTTGGCTTGTTTCAGAAGCATATCGGCACAAACCAGTCGGTTGATCTCGTTGGTTCCTTCGAAAATACGGTTGATGCGCGAATCGCGATAGCAACGGTCGACAGGCATCTCGGCCGAGAAACCCATTCCACCATGCACCTGAACGGCTTCGTCGACAATATAATCCTGTGATTCGGAACCCACTACCTTCAGAATAGCAGCTTCCATGGCGTATTCGCCAATGGCTTGCAGGTAAGCCTGGGTGCGTTCCATCCCCTGAGCCACATGCATATCGATGGTATCATCCACATAACGTGCCGTACGATACAAGGCCGATTCGATGCCCCATGTACGGACCACCATATCGCCCAGTTTGTATTTGATGGCTCCGAAATTAGAAATGAGTTGGCCAAACTGCTTGCGCTCGTTGGCATAATTTACTGAATGCATGGTGGCGCGTTTGCAGGCACCGATTACGTTGGCACCAAGTTTTATGCGGCCAATATGAAGAATGTTCAAGGCAATGCGGAAGCCTTCGCCGCGTTTACCTAAAAGGTTTTCAACAGGAACCATACAATCGTTGAAGAATATCTGAACGGTAGATGAACCTTTGATGCCCATTTTTTTCTCTTCGGCACCAAAAGTAACTCCCGGATAATCGCGCTCGACGATGAATGCACTCAGGATTTTATCGTTGTCGATCTTCGCAAAAACGGTAAGCACATCGGCAAAACCTCCATTGGTGATCCACATTTTTTGTCCGTTCAATATGTAATGTTTCCCATCTTCCGAAAGCACCGCTTTGGTTTTTCCTGAATTAGCATCGGAACCGGCATTGGGTTCGGTTAGGCAATAAGCTGCTGCCCACTCGCCTGTGGCCAGTTTGGGAAGGTATTTCTGTTTTTGATCTTCGTTACCATAATATAATATAGGCAGGGTGCCAATACCGGTATGAGCCGAAAAAGCCACAGAATAAGCAAAACCCGAGCCCATCTTATCGCTTACCAGCATGGAAGTCGTGAAAGGTTGTCCGAAGCCCATATATTCTTCAGGAACGGAAATACCCAATAAGCCCATCTCCCCTGTTTTGCTGATGAGTCCGCGCATCAAACCAGGTTCGCTAGCATCTATTCTGTCGAGAATTGTGAAGACCTCTTTATCAAGAAAATCGTTGCAGGTATCTGCAATCATTTTCTGTTCTTCATTAAATTCTTCCGGAATAAAAATATCTGTGCTTTTCCTGGTTAAAAATTCTCCACCCTTAAGATAATTGCTGTTTTCCATGTAATTAAGTTTAGTTTTTAAATTAAGGGTGCAAAGATAGTACTTAATGACCGAAAAAGAGGCAGGTGCTGAGAGTTTAACTTCTGTTAACATTTTTAAGAAGAAGTGCATAAAGTGTCTTGATTGCCTTAAGTGTCTAAAGTTTGGAGAGGTCATTACTAGGCATTTATAGTCATTAATGGTCATTTATTGTCACCTGTCCCGATAAGCATTATCGTGGATTAATAGAGATTGATGATCATTGATATTAAGGGCGGGAAAAATATGGGTGTTTTTTGGTGTCTTCGTGTCCGCCGCGGCGGATGGTGGCGTTACTTTAAGGAAGTTTGACAACAAGAATTGCGAAAGTATTTTACAATAAGCATAGGTATTAGTGCATTTTTATCTATTTTTGATTTGAAATTTTTAAACAATACAAATGAAGTATAGAATTTTACTTTTCTTGTTTTCATCACTAATGTCTGCCAGCGTTTTTTCGCAGAATACGGATAAAGATTCTACCTATTGGGATATCAGTGGTTACGGGTTTGTTGATTACAATATGGCTTTACTAACGGGCTCAAATGATGGGATATCAGCTTCGGATATGAAGGATATCAACCTACCCCGCGTAGGATATAGCCTTGGTTTTTCGGTGAATCGACCATTGAGTAAACGTCTATCAATTGATTTCGGACTGGCATTTCAAAGTCAGGGATATAAAACCGGCAATCTGATGGATTCCGTGGTAAATTATAGAGATTCGCTGTTGTTCACACAAGAATACCATAGTGCGGTAAGATATGCCAGCATCAATATTCCCGTATTACTTAAGATCAATCTTTTTCACATCAAAAAAACAACTGTCGATCTTGGGATTGGTGTAGCTCCTGTAATATCTCTGGGCCGCCGCACCATTTCCTATTTTGCAGACCATAACGAGACAGTGAATGGCAAATCAGGCCCCGATCTGGATGTTCAGGCCCTGGCTTCCATAACCGTTCGAATCCCTTTATCAGAAAAGCTTTCGCTGACCCTTGCTCCTACATTCCGTTATAATGTTATGGCTTATAAAGACCCTAATTATGACGGCATCAAACGTAATTTTCTTTCGCCGGGAATAGGCATTTATCTCACCTATAAGTTGACCGATAATGAGATTTATGACTACTACTATCGCCATATTTATAAGAACCCAAAGCCGCAGCCGGCTTTCTAATCTTTAACTTCTGAAGCATTCCCTTTCATGGCTAATACAATCAATATAAAAAATCGCCGGGCCAGTTTCGAATATTTCATACTCGACCAATTCGAGGCGGGTATGGTGCTTACCGGAACCGAGATAAAATCGTTGCGCGATGGCAAAGCCAGTATCAACGATGCTTATTGTACTTTTAGGGGAACGGAATTGTTTGTTATGAACATGCATATTGCCGAGTACACTTATGGCACCTACAACAATCATGACCCCAAGCGCGAACGCAAACTTCTGTTGAACGCTACCGAACTGAAAAAACTGCTGGGAAAAGTAAAAGAAAAAGGGTTCACTATTGTTCCGGTTCGTTTATATATCAACGAAAAAGGTCTGGCGAAACTGAGCATAGCACTGGCTAAGGGAAAACATTCGTACGACAAACGCGACACACTGAAAGATAAAGACCTGAAACGCGAAATTAGCCGCAAAGAACACGATTGACGCTTTTTGCTGATCAGCAATACTGCCGCCTATGAACAACAAACTGGTTTTTCTGATCATCTTTCTTCCTCTTCTTGCCTATGTAACCATTAGGGCGGCACTATTGGGCATAACTTATGATGAAGTATGGACACTGAGCACTTTTGTACCGCTTGACATCAAAGATATACTGCTTTACAATCCTGCCGATGCAAACAATCAATTACTGAATACGCTTTTGATCAAGTTGTTCTATGTTTTCGGAAACCACTCATTATTTATTGCCCGTTTGCCTAATGTACTGGCTTTTGTGGTCTTTGGATATTATTGTTTCAGAATATCTAAACGTTCGCGAAGTATTGTTACCGGAGCTTTCTTATTGATTCTGTTGTTGTACAATCCTTTCGTACTTGATTTTTTCAGTCTGGCCCGAGGCTACGGACTGGCGATGGCATTTCAGATGGGTTGTTTGCATTATGTAATGGCTTACTTCAGTTCGTATAATTGGAAGAAATTGGCTTTATCGTTTTCACTGGGTATTCTTGCGGTGCTCAGTAATTTTACTTTTTTGTATTTTTTCTTGTCCGTTTTCCTGTTCAGTGTCGGCAGTTCATTTATCTATTTCAAAAACAACATAAAAATCGGAGTCACGATTATTATTGCAGTCAGTGCATTGTTACTGCTGGCTTCCATAATTGCTGTACCCATAATCAAGCTGATAATGAACGGGGGTTTTTACTATGGAGGAACCGATGGGTTCTACAAGGACACTTTGGTATCCCTGTTTGCTTACATTTTGTACCATCCTTACCATACAGTTTTGGCTAAGATTGTCCTGAATATATTTCTCTTTCTGGCAGGGTCAATCATTGTGTACTGTTTTATGAGAATAGACGTAGAAGGCGAACCGTCTCTTGCCGGCAAGACGCAAATGATTAGTTTACTCACCGGCCTGATAATAATTATTAACCTGACAAATCATACCATTACGGGTACGCCTTACCTTATCGACCGTACGGCACTGCTCTACATTCCATTGTTTATAATGTCTGCGGCGTATTGGATAGAAGAACTTCAGGCACGGCATGTCAATAAGATTGCGGCCCTTTTATTTGTTACCTTTTGCATGTTGGCTCTTGTTAACTTCGGTATCAACGCCAATTTTAAGAAAACTATTTCCTGGCCTTTTGAAGCACATTCGGAGCAAATCCTGAGCAACATTAATGCGGAAGGGATAAAGAAGAATAAAGTAATGAGCGTTGATTTTTCCTGGCCCTTCGAGAAATCCATAGGATATTATTCCGCTAAGAACAAATACCCTAACCTTACTATTATTAAGGATGCTGAGGACAGGGAAAAGCTGAACCGAAAGGCTGATTATTACATTTATTATAGCCGAAGTATGGATAAAGTGGGATATTTCGCCGAAAAGCAACTTATTCTTAACCTTCGTAAAGATACCGTTTGGAAGTTCGAAGATGAAGATGTTTTTGTTTTCACTCACCTTGACACCATTGCCGGAGGGAGCAGATGATATACGATACCATAATCATAGGTGCAGGCCCTGCCGGATTGTTTGCTGCCGCTCATTGCAAAAATCAAAGTGTTTTGCTGCTCGAAAAGAAAGAAAGAGCCGGAAGAAAGCTGCTGATAGCAGGCTCAGGGCGATGCAACCTGACCCATAAGTGCGACATCAGAGATTTCTTTGCACATTATGGAAACAACAGCCGTTTTCTTAAGACAGCTTTATTGGGTTTTACCAATGATCAACTCCTTAGTTTTTTCGAAGACCGCCAATTGAAAACCTATACAGACAAGAACAATAAGGTGTTTCCTGATTCGGATAAATCGACGGATGTTTTACAAATACTGTTGGATGCCTGTGTAGCTAATGGTGTCATTTTAAGGTCGGGACAAGAGGTATCGGAAGTAGAACATAAGGAAGATTGTTTTATTATAAAAACCGACAACCAGGAGTATTTCGGCAGAAACCTTATCATTACCACAGGCGGATTATCCTACCCTAAAACAGGATCGACAGGTGATGGATATATCTTTGCCCGTCAACTGGGGCATAGTATAAACCGGCCGAAGCCTTCGCTTACTCCTGCGTTCATTAACAACTTCTCTATGTCGGAACTGTCGGGCGTTACCTTGCCGAATGTTACCATTTATCTTTATCGCGAAAACAAAAAGGTGAACGAACATAAGGGCGACATTGTCATTACGCATAAAGGTCTTTCGGGTCCGGGAATACTAGACTTTTCAAGGTATTTTGATAAAGGCGACCAGCTAAAGATCAATTTCACCAGGATTAATCAGGAGGTTTTCAGGGCCGAATTTATGAATACGGCTGAAAAGGAAGGAAAGATACTGCTGAAAACCTTCCTGAAAAAGTATGACATCCCCAACAGCCTCATTGAATTCCTGCTTACGAGCTTAGGCATTGATCTGAGCCATAATATGGCCAGCATCAATAAGCAACAGCGCAATCAGATCATTCTGGCATTTTGCGAACATTCCTTCCCTATTTCCCATGTGGGCGGTTATGAAATGGCCATGGTAACCACAGGAGGAATTTCACTGGCAGAAGTTTCATCGAAAACTATGGAGTCGAAAATTGTTCCGGGTTTGTATTTTGCCGGTGAAGTACTGGATATTGACGGAGATACCGGAGGATATAACCTGCAGGCAGCTTTCTCTACCGGTTATCTTGCGGCTCAAAGCATCAATTCACGTATGGATCGTGCCTTGTGATATTCTGGTTATCCACGGGCTTTTCTATTTCCTTTTCTTTTTCCTTCTCTTTTTCCCCTTCCACACCCGACATATAATCGATATCGGTCTCCTCCTCTTCTTCTTCCAGATCCCAGGAATATAGTTCCCGCTGGATTCCAATTTTACGAAAATACACTGCCATCACAAAACCGGCAATACCTCCCATAAGGTGTGACTCCCAGGAGATGTTTCGGTGAGGAAAGAAATCGGGGAAGATGCCCCAAAACAAACCGCCATAAAGAAAAATGATGAGCATGGATATGGCCATAAGTTGGGCATTACGCCTGATCAATCCGCTGAACAAAAGAAAAGTAACAAAACCATAGACCAATCCACTGGCTCCGATGTGAGAAGTATGCGGAAGAGCAAAAGACCATACCCATACATTCGTAAACAGCCAAACCAGAAAAAATACTTTCATGGCTATTTCGCGATAAAAGTAGAAGATGATGCTCAGGGTGACGAACATAGGAACGGTATTGGCCGTGAGATGTTCGAAGTCGGCATGAATGAAAGGAGCCGTTATCAATCCCAACAAGCCCTCAGAAGATTGGGGAAGTATGCCCAGTACCGAAAAATCAGTTTTGGCATACCATTCAATTATTTTGACCACCCACATCAATGTTATTATCAGTAATGGGAACAACATGGAACGGAGTATTTTTCTATATTCAGGGTTCATCTGTTTCATCAGATTTGCATGGTTAAAATTATAAAATAAACTTCGTATTCACACAATAATTCAGGATTTCAAGAGTTACCCTATGCACTATTTGTGTAATTTTGCATTAAATATTCATTAAGAACTACCTTAACTCTACAAAAACATGAAATTAAATTCGAACCGTTTTTCCAACATATTTGCTATTCTAACCGTCTTATTTTGCATTTCTGCTTTCCAGATTTCTGCTCAAAGATATGACCCGAAAACATCGGACCAAAAGCTAACTTCTGCCATGCAAATCATAAAATTGGCCTATGTTGACACAGTTAATGAAAATAAACTGACAGAAACTGCCATAATTGCCATGTTGAAAGAACTGGACCCCCACTCGGTTTACATGTCGAAAGAAGAGGTGGAAAAAGCCAATGAGCCCCTGATAGGAAACTTTGACGGCATTGGTGTACAATTCAACCTTATTAAAGATACCATTGTGGTCATCACTCCTACTCCCAACGGCCCTTCGGAAAAGGTAGGTATTCTTTCGGGCGACAAGATCGTTAAGATAGATGGTGAGGATGCAGTAGGCAAGATAGTCACGACTGATTATGTGGTGAAAAGATTAAGAGGCGTAAAAGGGAGTTCGGTTAAAGTGGGCATCTTCCGTCGCGGTAAGGCCGGATTGCTGGATTATACCATTGTGAGAGATAAAATTCCTATAAACAGCGTAGATGCGGCTTATATGGCTACTCCTGAGATTGGCTACATCAAGGTGAATAAGTTTGCCCAGAACACTATGGACGAATTTCACGAAGCCATGGCCAAACTCAAGAAAGCCGGAATGAAAAGTATGATACTCGATCTGCGCGACAATTCAGGCGGATATTTGAATACGGCCATTGATATGGTTGACGAGTTTCTGCCGGAAGGAAAACTGAGTGTATATACCGAAGGTCATTCTTCGCCCAAACAAAGCAGCATTGCTACCAGCAAAGGTGATTTTGAAAAGGGCAAACTGGTGGTACTGATCAACGAAGGTTCGGCTTCGGCCAGCGAAATAGTTTCAGGTGCCGTTCAGGATTGGGACAGGGCACTGATTATTGGCAGACGTTCGTTTGGAAAAGGACTAGTGCAACGCCCCTACAATCTGCCCGACGGTTCGGTGATCCGACTGACCACGGCTCATTACTATACCCCTACCGGTCGCTGCGTTCAGAAACCTTATAACGAAGGAACCGAAAAATATTTCAAAGATCTTCAGGACAGATTCAAACATGGCGAACTGGTGAACCCTGACAGCATCAAATTCCCTGATTCGTTGAAATACTACACTCCCAACAAGAGAGTGGTTTACGGAGGCGGCGGCATCATGCCCGACATCTTCATTCCTTTGGACACTACCCGTATTTCGGATTATTATTCCAACCTGCTTCGCAAGAACATCATCAACCAGTATGTGTTGGATTACCTGGATAAGAACCGCGACAAACTGAAAAGTCAATACGCTAATGTGGAAGCATTCAGCAAGAATTATCAGTTGGAGGATGGCTTCATGACCCGGTTTGTGGATTATGCAGATGCGGAAGGCGTGAAAAAAGACGAAAAAGGTTTTCAGACCTCAGAGAAATACATCAAGAACTTTATCAAAGCCTGGATAGCACGCAACCTGTGGGATTATGAAGCTTATTTCTTTATCACCAATCAGGACGACGAAGTTTTCCAAAAAGCCCTGCAGTCTATTCAGGATAAGGAAATGTTTAAAGCGAATAAGATAGGTTTTTAGAATTTTTCATTTAACATTTAGCATTTAACATTTGACTTATTACAGTAAGATTCAAAGATTAAAGTTGGCACCTTAAATCAAAAATCAAAAATCAAAAATATTGGTGTCCGGTAAAAAATTGGAAAACTATTGAAATTCTTAATTGTCAGTCATTTTATAATGTCGCCCCTAATGGGGCTTGATTTTCTTTTTGTTCAACTTTCTACTCCGCCAATTGGCGGACCGCCTCTAACGAGGCTTTAAAACAGTACCGTAGGTACGATCCGCCAGCTGGCGGATAGAATAGGCATTTGCATAAGGACATAAAGTGCCGTAGGTACGACATTATTGTATGTTAATATTTAACCGGACAATAATGAATCAAAAATCTTAAATCAAAAATCTAAAATTTAAATCCTGAATCCTTATTGACCAGTACTTCGAGCAAGTCGAGGCCTATGTATTCGCTGGAGATTTGATGACCCGATATTTCCGGGGCTTCCACACCATGGTGGAAATTGCAGTAGCCTGTGAAGATGCGGGCCTCGTCCCACAGACCTGATTCTATTGCCGAAGTAAGCAATTGCCTTCCGCCTTCCACAATGACTGATTGAATACTACTTTCATACAAAGCATTGAGAACATAAGGTAAAACCGGGCGGTAAAAATCGGTGATTATGGTTTGGGTTCTCAGCCCCATATCTCTTAATACCGGTGAAAAAAGCAAGGTATCCGCTTCTACATCGAACACACGAAGCGCCTTGTCAAGGGTACCGGTATCGTCAATTACGATTCGTACCGGATTTTTGCCGGTCCAGTCTCTTGAGGTCAAACGGGGATTGTCTTTTTTGGCAGTATTGCCTCCTATCATGATGGCCTGCTCTTCGGTGCGCCATTTATGCACGATTACCCGCGTTTTCTCGTCGGTGATCCAGTTGATCTGCGGCTCATTCGATTCCCTGAACTTGTCGATGAAACCGTCGAGGGTCTGTGCCCATTTCAATATCACATAAGGGCGGCACGACTTATGAAATCTCACAAAACGGCGGTTAAGCCACAGGCTTTCCTTTTCGAGCACTCCTATTATCACCTCTGTTCCTGCCTCTTTCAACTTCTGAATTCCCCGGCCGGCAACCAACTGAAAAGGATCCTGCATGCCAATGACTACCTTTTTGACCTTTTCGCGTATGATGCGATCGGTGCAGGGAGGCGTCTTGCCATGATGACAGCAGGGCTCGAGATTGACATACAGAGTGCTTTCGGGCAACAAATCTTTGTCGGCAACCGAATTCAGCGCATGAACTTCGGCATGAGGCCCACCATGTTCGCGATGATAGCCCTGGCCAATGATGACATCATTGTGCACTATCACGCAACCCACCATAGGATTGGGCGCTACGCGGCCCAGTCCGTTGAGCGCCAGATCGAGGCAGCACTGCATATATTTTTCATAATCGGCCATTGCGACAAAGTTAACACAATAATTTTAATTTTAATCCGTTTACCCCTCATCATATAAAAGCAAACTGTTATCTTTGTATTACTAAAGAGAGCTTCATTTTGAAAAAGACTTTATTATTCTCTGCCTTTGTGTTGCTGACTTCCACTTTGTTTTCGCAAACGGGAGGCAACAATGCCTATGAATTTCTGAATCTCCCCTGGGGCGCACGTATGGCTGCTTTGGGAAGCAATTTTGTGGCTGCCAAAGACGATGACCTGAGCATGGCTATCGTGAATCCTTCTATTATTGACGAGAAGCTGAATCACAAACTGGCCCTGACCTTTGTAGATTATTTTGCTGATGCCAATTACGGCATGGTGGCTTATTCGCATACTTTTAAGAAAGCAGGAAGTTTTACTTCGGCTTTTCAATTTATCAATTACGGAAAATTTCTGGAAGCCGACGAAACAGGACAAACCTACGGCAACTTCAGCGGAGGCGATTATGCGCTTACTGTGGGTTGGGGCCGCAAGCTTACCAAGCATTTCCTGATAGGTGCCAACCTGAAACTGGTGTATTCCGATCTGGAAAAATACAATTCGTTTGGTATGGCGGTGGATGTGGCCGGTTCTTATTATCATGAGAAAAGCGGGTTTATGGGAACGGTTCTTTTTAAGAATATAGGCCGCCAACTGGATTATTATGTTCCCGGCAACCGCGAACCCCTGCCTTTTGAGATACAGTTGGGTATTTCTCAAAAATTCAATACCCTGCCCCTACGCTATTCTATTGTGTATAACCATCTGGAAAAGTTCAACCTGACGTATAGCGATCCCAGCAAATCGAATGTGGACCCCATCAGCGGCGATACCATTAAGGTGAGCGGGTTTGAGCAGTTTACCGACAAACTGATGCGGCACTTTGTGCTGGGCGTGGAGTTTTATCCCGTAAAGCGTTTCTATATCAGCCTGGGCTACAATTACCAGCGCCGTCGCGAAATGCGCACCGAAGTAAAAAAAGGTATAGTAGGCTTCTCTCTGGGTTGCGGCATCAATGTGTATAAGTTCAGGATCAGTTATGCCTGGTCGAAGTATCATCTGGGAGCCTCGCCTCACACCTTTACCATTACCACCAATGTGACCGATCTGTTCAGTAAGAAAAAGAAGTAGTTAGGAGACATTAATAGTCATTTGCTGAAGCGTCATTTGCTACGCGTCATTAATGGTCACCTGTCCCGATAAACATTATCGTGGATTGATTGTCACCTGTCCCGATAAGCATTATCGTGGATTGATTGTCATTCATGGTCATCCGCCGGGGCAGAAGGCTGTTCCGCTTT
>CAZRFL010000021.1:30349-45077 GCA_964599365.1 uncultured Bacteroidales bacterium | reverse complement strand
AACAAAATTAAAAAAAATCTTCAAAATGATTTGCTTTTTCAGACAGTACCTTTCCATTACAATCCCTCACGCCGCGAGCCATCCACCTGCCAAATTCTCACATCGCACCTCGCGTCACAAATGTCGCACCGGTCGCAATCGTCCTATAAAAAAATGTAGGGGCTGATTAGCCCTGAAAGGGCTTAATACACCAACACAGGGCAACGCCCTGTGATAAAAAATCACCTTAATATATTAGCCCTGAAAGGGCGCAAGCCTGCTTTCGCCCTTTCAGGGCTTAAATCCCCCCTTAACAAAAAACACAGGGCGCTGCCCTGTGCTTTTTGTTCATGCCCCTTCAGGGCAAATAAATCGTCTTCCAATCTGATTAATCCATTAATCTGCTTAATCCCGGTTCAGACAACACCCCGTCCTGTCAATATTCAACCCCGTTTTGTAAATATCACTCCCCGCCCTGTCAAACTCAAAACCCGCTCTACAAATATGACACCCTGTCATGTCAAGCTCAAAACCCGTACTGTAAATATGACACCCTGTCCTGCATCAATTCAATCCCGTCCTGTCAAAGTTCAACCCCGTGCTGTAAAAGTTCAATCCCGTATTGCATCAATCCAACCCCGTGCTGCATCAGTTCAATACCGTTCTGCATCAGTTCAACACCGTTCTGCATCACATCAAACCCGTTATGTAAATGCATTTAATGTCAACGACTTACCAGCGTGCGAAGTTTCAACTTCGCACAAATAATCTGTGCAAATTCTTTTCTTAAAAATAATCTGCGAACGGAGCGTAGCGACCTCATGAACACCTTTGAAATAAATAATGTCTGTGAATAATCTGTGGCAAACAATTATCTGGGGCTATTTCTCTGTGTAACTCTGTGCTCCTTTGTGTATCTCTGTGTAATAGCTCCTCAACTCCAAACTCCCAATTCTGACTTCTGACTTCTGAATTCTGACTTCTTTTTACTACTTTTGCGTTCAAAATAATAAAAAACCATCCAAATGAACTTCGACATCATAGTAATAGGCTCCGGTCCCGGAGGATATGTGGCTGCCATCAGGGCGTCGCAACTCGGAATGAAAGTGGCAATTGTTGAACGCGCCGAACTGGGAGGCATTTGCCTCAACTGGGGATGCATCCCCACGAAGGCCCTGCTGAAATCGGCCCAGGTGTTTCACTATGCCAAACACGCCGCCGACTACGGCATTGTGCTGGACGGAGCCATACGCCCCGATTTCGAAGCCATAGTGAACCGCAGCCGCGGCGTGGCCGACGGCATGAGCAAAGGGGTTCAGTTTCTGATGAAGAAAAACAAGATTGAGATTATCAGCGGGACGGCCAAAGTGCAGCCCGGCCGCAAAGTGCAGGTGACCGCTGCCGACGGAAGTACCGCCGTGTACGAAGCTCAGCACATCATACTGGCCACGGGCGCACGTTCGCGCGAGCTGCCTCACCTGAAGATTGACGGAAAAAAGATTATAGGCTACCGCGAAGCCATGACCCTGCCAAAACAGCCCGAAAGTATGGTGGTGATAGGCTCGGGCGCCATAGGCTCGGAATTTGCTCATTTCTACAACACCCTGGGCACCAAAGTAAGCCTGGTGGAAATGATGCCCAACGTGGTTCCGATTGAAGACGAAGAAATTTCGAAACAACTGGAACGCAGCTTCAAGAAAAGCGGCATGAAGGTGCTCACCTCGTCGGTGGTGGAGAGTGTGGACATAAGCGGCGAGCTGTGCAAAGTGACGGTGAAAACCCCCAAAGGGGAAGAGGTGATAGAAGCCGAAATAGTATTGTCGGCGGTAGGCATAGCCACCAATCTGGAAGGTCTGGGTCTGGAAGAAACCGGCATAGCTACCGACAAAGGCAAAGTGACGGTGGATGATTTTTACCGCACCAATGTGGAAGGATATTATGCCATTGGCGATATAGTGAAAGGCCCTGCCCTGGCGCATGTGGCATCGCACGAAGGCATCATCTGTGTGGAAAAAATAGCCGGCAAAGAACCGGAACCCATGGACTACAACAATATTCCGGGTTGCACCTACACTTCGCCCGAAATAGCTTCGGTGGGATATACCGAAAAAGCGGCCATTGAGGCCGGATACGAGATAAAGGTGGGGAAATTCCCCTTCTCGGCATCGGGCAAGGCCAGCGCTTCGGGAAACAAAGACGGATTTATCAAGGTTATTTTCGATGCCAAACACGGCGAATGGCTGGGGGCTCACTTCATTGGCGACAACGTGACAGAAATGATAGCCGAGGCTGTGGTGGCCCGCAAACTGGAAACCACCGGCCACGAGATAATCAATTCCGTTCACCCGCATCCTACCATGTCGGAAGCGGTGATGGAAGCCGTGGCCGCTGCTTATGGTGAAGTAATCCACCTGTAAACCTTTAGAAGCATGTGCGGAATTTCCGGCATAGTTGCTTTTAACCCTACCGGAGCTGAGTTTCTGGGTAAGATTCATGATGCCGTGGCGGCCATGCACAGCCGCGGTCCCGACAACCAGGGAGTTTTCGTTAAAGACCAGGTAGCCTTTGGGCACAACCGCCTTTCCATTATTGATGTTTCGGATGCCGCTGCGCAACCCTTTACGGATGCTTCGGGCAGATATACTATCATTTTCAACGGGGAGTTCTTCAACTTCAAGACCCACCGCGAACAATTATTGAAAGAGGGCGTGCGGCTGGTATCGAACAGCGATACCGAAGTGTTGCTTTATCTTTATATCAACGAAGGACCCACCTGCCTCGAAAAGGTAAATGGCTTTTTCGCTTTCGCGATATACGATGCGCTGAAACAGACAGTCTTTATAGCCCGCGACCGCATGGGCATCAAACCTTTGCTGATAAGCTGCGATAAAGATAAACTGATGTTCGCTTCGGAGATGAAGGCCCTTTTTGCCATGGGAGTTCGCAAAGAGATAGATAAGGAATCACTGCTGGGATATTTGCAGATGAACTATGTTCCTGCTCACCGGACTATGCTGCGCGATGTTTATAAACTTCAGCCCGGGTATTACCTTTGGATAGAAAACGGGGAGGTCACAACAAAACAATATTACCGCATTCCTTATGAACCCGGAACCCTCATCACTCATTCCGATGATTATGAAACGGCACAGAAACGGATTGTTTCGCTGTTGGAGGAATCTGTTGAAAAGAGGATGATATCCGATGTTCCTTTGGGAGCTTTCCTGAGCGGAGGGATAGATTCTTCCATCATTGTGGCTCTGGCTTCGAGATTTACGAAGCAGTTGAATACCTTCTCTATTGGATTTAAGGACGAACCTTTTTTTGATGAGACCCGATATGCCCAATTGGTTGCCAAGAAATACAACACCAACCACACCGTCTTTTCACTGACCAACGACGACCTGTTTTCGGTGCTCTTCGATGTGCTGGATTACCTCGACGACCCATTTGCCGATTCTTCGGCTATTGCCGTAAACATCCTCAGCCGCAAGACCCGCGAAAAAGTGACCGTGGCCCTATCGGGAGATGGTGCCGACGAATTGTTCGGAGGCTATTTGAAGCATGCCGCAGAATTGAAGATACGCAATGCAGGATTTAACGGAAGTGTTCTCAAAACTCTGGCACCTTTGCTGAAACATTTGCCTCAATCGCGCAATTCGGTTTTTACGAACAAGGTCAGGCAGGCTTCCAAGTTTGCTAATGGCTTATCATTATCAGCGAAAGACCGTTACTGGCGCTGGTGTTCCTTTATTGACGAAGCAGATGCCGCCTTATTGATGAAACAGACTTGCGCCCCTGAAGAATATCATAAACGTAGAAATTCCATCACAGACTTCATCCACCCCAACGGCAATTTGAATGATGTGTTGCTGGCCGACATGAACCATGTTTTGGTAAACGATATGCTCACCAAGGTCGATTTAATGTCAATGGCAAATTCTCTTGAAGTCAGGGTGCCTTTTTTGGATTATAATCTGGTAAATTATGTATTTTCGCTGCCTGATTCTTATAAGGTCAATGGAAATACAGGAAAGAGGATATTGCAGGATGCTTTCAGGAACTTATTGCCAGAAGAAATTTATCATCGTCCGAAACATGGCTTTGAGGTTCCACTCATCAAATGGTTCCGGAATGAACTGTATACCTTAATAAATGACGATTTGCTGGCAGATGATTTTATCGAAGAACAAAACATTTTCAATATAAGTGAAACAAAAAAAATTAAAATCCGTTTACAATCCAATAATCCGGGCGATGTTCATGCTCAAATTTGGGGGTTAATAGTGTTTCAGTATTGGTGGAAAAAGAATATTAAAAAGTAAGGAATTATTAAATGCCAAGGATTTTAAGGATCATTAACCGTTTTAATCTGGGAGGACCAACCTATAATGCCTCCTATTTGACTAAATACCTGGCTCCTGAATTTAAAACCTTTTTATTGGGTGGTCAAAAAGACGACTCTGAAGAAAACTCTGAATATATCGTTCATAATCTGGGTCTGATACCTGTTATCTTGCCCGAGATGCGCAGAACCATTAATCCTATGAAAGATTATGCAGCCTATTCAAGGATTAAATCGATAATAAAAGAGTTTAAGCCAGACATTGTTCACACACATGCTTCCAAAGCCGGAGCTTTGGGACGCAGGGCTGCATACAATATGGGTGTGCCGGTTATAATACATACTTTTCACGGTCACGTTTTCGATTCTTATTTCAGTGGTGTAAGGTCGTCTGTTTATCAGAATATTGAAAGAAATCTTGCCAAAAAGTCCACCAAGATCATTGCCTTAAGCGAAGCCCAGAAATACGATCTGGTTGAAAAATATAAAATATGTCCTGAGGAAAAGGTACAAATCATACCGCTCGGTTTTGATCTAAGCCGTTTTCGTGAGGACATGGATGAAAAAAGGAAACAATTCCGTCATAATTTCAGTCTGGAAGATGATGAGATTGCGATTGGTATAGTTGGAAGACTGGTTCCAATTAAAAATCATGCCCTTTTTCTGGAAGGACTGAAATACGTCTGCGACAACTCAAAAAGGAAAGTTAGAGCATTCATTGTTGGCGATGGTGAAGATAAAGACAATCTGGTTCAGAAATGTATTGATCTGGGTCTGGATTATGCGGAAACTTCCGGAGAAAAACGAAGGGGGTTAGTAACGTTTACCTCATGGATTAAAAATGTTGATTATGTATACGCCGGAATGGATATTGTCGCATTAACTTCACTAAACGAGGGAACCCCGGTAAGTCTTATTGAAGCACAGGCCGCCGGCAAATCCATTATCACCACCAATGTGGGTGGAATTGAAAATATTGTTGTTCCCGGAAAGACTGCACTTCTTACAGAGAATAATAGTGTTGAGGAGTTCGGTAAAAAACTTTTACAGTTGGTTGAGAACGATGCTATGCGACTGCAATTCTCTGATAATGGTTGGAATTTTGTAAGAGAAAAATTTCATGTTACACGATTGGTATCAGACATGAAACAACTTTACTATAAATTGCTTGAGGAGAAAAAACAACTCAAGTAATAATTTATTAAATTTGTAGAAAATATTTTAGAATGAAGCGTTCTGTATATTTCATATTCCTTCTGATCTTCATTGCCGGCTGCAAGGTTTTTGTACCATCGCAAATGTTGCGCCAGGAGAAATATCCAATATCTCAGTTTCCCGACACCCTTAAGCAAAAAGAATACAGGATAGCCCCAAACGATGTTCTTCAGATCAATGTTTTTACGAACAATGGTGAAAAGATAATCGACCCGGTTGGTGATGATTTAGGCAAGGCAGCACAAACCTCGACACTTACTTATCTGGTTGAATACGACGGACTAGTTAAATTGCCGGTATTAGGCAGGACACTTATTGGTGGCCTAACTCTGAGAGAGGCTGAATCCATGCTGGAACAGAAGTATTCCGTGTATTTCAACTATCCTTTTGTACAAATTAAAGTAACAAACAACAGGGTTACCATTTTCCCGGGAGGTCAGGGAAGTCAGGCAATGGTAGTTGTGCTGGACAATCCAAATACTACCCTTTTTGAAGCTCTGGCAAAAGCCGGAGGTATACAGGATGGCAAGGCCCATAAAATTAAACTTATTCGTGGCGACCTAAAAAATCCACAAGTATTTGACATTGACCTATCGACAGTTGAAGGTATGACCCAGGCCAATCTGATCCTTCAGGCTAATGATATTATTTACGTGAATCCCAGATACAAAGTTCCAAATAAGATATTTGAAACTGTGACCCCGGTGCTCTCCTTGGTGTCTACAATTCTTCTGATCTATGGTCTTTTTGTTAAATAGGAAGTAATGGCAAAGAAGAAGAAAATATCAGCCATAAACGATGAAATAGACATTAAGCTATTTTATTTCATTGTCAGGAAAAATTACTTTTTTCCGGTTGTTTTTTTGGTGATCGCTTTGCTTGGGGCTTATTTATATCTCAGGTATACCCACCCAATCTTTGAATCTAAAGCCATTATGCAAATTGAGAAGAACGATGAGACCAACTCATTATTTTCTCTCAATCCCTCTATGATGCAGGATGATAATTTCCTGGCAAAAAAGATAGAACTGCTGCGTTCTGAAGTTTTTCTTCAGAGGGTTGCCAACAGGCTGCCTCTGAATATTTCTTATTTTGTGAAAGGCACTGTTTTGGATTATGAGCAGTATAATAAAGCGCCTTTTAAAATACATGTTAGTGTCACAAATCCACAGATCTACGACAAACCTATCAACATAGAATTTCTCGACAATTCAAAATGTCTGCTTTCGTACAAACTTGATAAGAACAAACATTATACTCAGGAGATATATCTCAACCAGAAAGCCGTTTTCCCGGATGTGAACATTGTTATATCCAATATTGACTACAAATCTATTGATGAAAATACCAATTTCATTTCCGGCGATAAATACTATTTCATAATTAACAACCCGGAGAACATTGTTCCTAATATTGCCTCGAAACTGACAATTTCGGTGATGAATCAAGCGGCAAATACCATACTCATAACATACAAAGATAAAAGCGCGGAAAAATCAACAGAAATTGTTAATACCATAGCTGAAGAATTTCAGGTGTATGATGTAGAAAAACAAGGCGAAAGTGTTGATAAAATTCTTGAGTATATTGACAAGCGAATTGCTCTAATTTATGATACGTTGGTTAACTCACAGGGCGATATAGCCAATTTCTATCGAGAGCACAATATCGACACCAACACCAATAAACCTCTGCCCAGTTTTACTTCAAGACTTAACGATTATCAGAATCAAATCGTCAATTTAGAACTTGAGGAGAATATTTATAATGAAATTGATAAAAACATAAAATCAACCAAGAACGTTGATATCTATAAACTCATCGCTCTAACATCAGGCAGTGAGTTTAAGGGATCCATCGGAAGTTTACTTTCCACCCTACAGGATCTTACGTTAAAACGGGAAAAGTTACTATATAATGTTACAGAAAACAGCGGTCAGATCAAGGAAATCGATTATCAGATTGCTATACAAAAGAAGTTGATAACAGAGAGTATCAAATATCTTAAAGAAAATATCTCGCAGCGTAAAAATGAAGTTTCGGACAAAATAGTAATGTACGAAAACAAACTTAACATTAAAGAGAGCGATTACAATCCTATTGAGCTGGCAAGCCTACAGAGAATTTTTGAAATTAACGAGAATTATTACAGCCAGTTGATACAAAAAAAAGCCGAATATTCCATTGATAAAGCCGGCTATGTTTCACAAAATGTGATCCTGCAGAAATCAACTGTCGCTACAGAGCCTATATTTCCTAACAAGAAAAGCATTTATCTCATCTCAATAATGGCTGCCATTTTGTTGGGTTTGAGTATTATTATTGTCAAGTATGTTCTTTTCAACAACATTTTGGTTCTGAATGACATCTTTAAATATACAGATATCCCTGTAATAGGCATTGTACCCAAGTACACTAACGACATTCCTGTTTCACAGCTTATAGTAGATCAGCATCCAAAATCTATCATCGCGGAAGCATTGAGGTCTATACGTACCAATCTGCAGTTCATCAGCAATGATGAGACTTCAAAAGTTATTGCGATCACTTCTACAATTTCGGGCGAGGGAAAAACCTTTGTAGCTATCAATCTTGCCGGTATTATAGCATTTTCCGACAAAAAGGTCATCGTTATCGACCTTGATCTTCGTAAACCAAAAATCCATATTGGCTTTAGTGTTTCGAATCAAAAAGGGATGAGTACCATTCTGGCAAAAAGGGATGAAATTGATGTTTGTATCAAGCACAGTACAGTACCTAACCTTGACTTTATTACAGCAGGACCCGTACCTCCAAACCCTTCGGAACTAATTTTCAGTTCTATGACTGAAGAAGTGGTTAATTATTTAAAAACCAAATACGATTATATCATTATCGATAATCCACCGGTTGGATTGGTGACTGATGGAGTTAAGTCAATGACCATGGCAGATTATCCCATCTATGTTCTTAAGGCTAACTATTCGAAGAAGTTTTACATTCTGGATATGGAGCGCATGGTTGAGGACAGCAAGATTAGCCATATATCCCTGCTGCTGAATGCTATTGAGCCGATCAATGCCGCTTACGGATATAAGGGCCGTAATGGACATAAAAAAGGTAAGAGCAAGGGCTATGGTTACGGTTATGGATATGGTTACGGATATGGTTATGGTTATGGCGACGATGCTGAAGGGTATTTCGACAATTCCAAGGCCGCCGTCAGAAAAAAAACGACAATGTTCCACAAGATACTGAGATTCCTCAGGCTAAGCAAATAGGCAGGACTTTATGCAGAAAATTCTCACATCAATACCCGATATCATTCTCCTAAAACCGAATGTGTTCGAGGACCAACGTGGCTATTTTTTCGAATCATACAACTCAGAAAAATTTCTTGACCAGGGGATTGAGGTTAGTTTCATTCAGGACAACCAATCCTTATCAGAAAAGAATGTACTGAGAGGATTGCATTTTCAAAGCCCCCCATTTGCACAAGGGAAGCTGGTCCGGGTGATTAAAGGTGCGGTTTTGGACGTTGCAGTCGACATTAGGAAAAACTCTCCATACTATGGACAACATGTAGCTCAAGAACTTTCCGAACAAAACAAACTCATGATGTGGGTCCCCCCCGGATTTGCACACGGTTTTCTTACGCTTGAGCCTGAAACAATATTCTTTTATAAATGTACTGCCCTGTACAACAAAGCCTCTGAAGGCATTGTAAAATGGGATGACCCCGATATTGGCATTGATTGGAACATCGAAAATCCAATAGTTTCTGACAGAGACAAACACGGGCTTTCTTTTAAAGAGTTCGATAGTCCTTTTGTATAATTTTTTTATACTTTTGCAGAAAATCTATTCTATTGAAACCAGAATTAACTTATCTGTTGATAGCCTACGGCATTTTTTTCGTCGTTACACTCTTCTTCGCAGTATTAATTAATGGTTTATTGGTAAAAT
Source organism: uncultured Bacteroidales bacterium (assembly GCA_964599365.1). Lineage (GTDB taxonomy): Bacteria > Bacteroidota > Bacteroidia > Bacteroidales > CAIWKO01 > CAIWKO01. The sequence goes on along the minus strand of CAZRFL010000021.1, from coordinate 35,593 downwards.
TCTCCAGAAATCTTGGCACCCGGAGCAACACCGGCAATCAGGTCCGTTGGAATGTTCAGGAGAAACCATCCTTCGGAGGAATATCTTTCTTTATAATTTTCCTCATTTCTATCTGCTGCCTTTCCTTCTTTTTCGATAACAGCAGCCTTTTTCACAATATAAAACTGCTTGGTATTGCTTTCGCTACTACTGTTGGTTTTCTGACCGGGCTTTTCGATGATGCCTTCAACACCAAAGTTATAGTAAAGCTGCTATCACAAATCCTATGTGGAGTCATATTGGTGATTACAGGCACGACCATAACCCTCTTTGATTATGACATACTCAACTACATTCTTACTGTTCTATGGGTTGTAGGCATGATGAATTCAATTAATATGCTGGATAATATGGACGGGATATCCACTATTGTTTCCATTTTCATCTTCGTGGCTATATTTATTGACAACGCTCTGGGATCGGGGTTGAATGATTACAACAATATGTTGCTTTTGGGAATCATCACTGCATTGGTAGGATTTCTGGTCTATAATTTTCCTCCCTCGCGAATGTTTATGGGCGATACCGGCAGCCAGTTTCTGGGAGTTTTGCTTGCCGCTTTCAGTATTACCTATTTGTGGAACCACAGCGAAGCCAACCAAATTGATATACCTGCCAAACAGATCATTTCGGTACTGCTTATCTTTGCCTTGCCCTTAATAGATACTACAACTGTCACCATCAAACGACTCATGCAAGGCCGGTCGCCTTTTGTGGGAGGAAAAGACCATACTACCCACCATCTGGTTTATTTGGGTTTGTCAGACACCAAAGTAGCTTTGGTTTTTACTACCCTTTCATTGGTGTCTGTATGTCTAGGGCTATGGTGTCTTAGCCTGACTGAATGGACCCGTTGGTATACCCTTGGATTTGCAGCCTATTTTGTGATAGTGTTTACTGTCCTATTTACCATTGCCAATACCAGTAAACCAAAAGCCCAATGACGCTCCTGAAAAAAATTGCTTTCGTTGTCGTTTCACTTCTCGTTCTCGTCATCACCCTGAAGGTATTCGTATTTTCGGATAAGATGCAGGAGGATAAGAAATCGGATGAAGCCTATTATAATGCCAGTCAGCGATTCTATAAAATATTTACGGTACGCATTCCTGAGAAACTTGATTTTGCTGGCGAAGCAGTGCCTCTTGACAAGTTTTACGTAAGGGAAGGGCTGGACAGAGAACTGATGGTAAATTCTTTCTGGCACTCCAACACTTTCCTAATGTTCAAACGTTCGCAGCGATGTTTCCCTACCATTGATTCGGTGCTGAAAGCCAATCAGGTTCCGGCAGACTTCAGATATCTGGCTATGATAGAGAGCGGACTGGAAAACATTGTATCACCTGCCGGAGCTTCCGGTGTATGGCAGTTTATGAAAGGGACAGGAACCGAAAACGGTTTGACCATAAATACAGAGATAGATGAACGCTACAACCTTATTAAGTCAAGTGTAGCCGCCTGCAAATACCTGAAAGCCGCCAAAGCAAAATATAATAGCTGGACCCTGGCTGCGGCTTCCTACAATATGGGTATGGAAGGCATCAGCGATGTGATGGCAAAGCAAAAGGCCAACAACTATTACGACCTATACCTGAACAAGGAAACCCAACGCTATGTCTATCGCATATTGGCTATGAAACTGATTTATCAGTCGCCGGTGCTGTATGGCTTATACCTGAGAAACCTTGATCTGTATCCTGAGATACCCACTTATACCGTAGTCGTTGATTCTGCCGTGGCCGATTGGGCTGTTTTTGCTGTTAAGAACAAATCGAACTACCGCATCCTGAAGGAACTGAATCCCTGGATATTGAAATACTCCTTAACCAATAAGGAAAATAAAACCTACCTTGTCAGATTCCCCAAACCGGGATTTGAAAATTACTCTTCGTTGAGAGGTACTGTAAAAACAGAAGATCATTTATTCAACGATACGATAAAAATAGACCAGATACACTGACCCCTGCTGAGGATATGGATGAGAAGATGAAGGAAATGAACGACACTGAGTGGGAGCTGCAGGTGGATGAAGAATCGCAGCTGAGCGTTTACGGCGCCAGGGTGCATAATCTGAAGAACGTCGATCTGGTGATACCCCGCAACAAGCTGGTAGTGTTCACCGGACTCAGCGGCAGCGGAAAATCTTCCCTGGCTTTCGATACCATTTATGCCGAAGGGCAAAGGCGCTATATCGAGACTTTCTCGAATTATGTGAAACAGTTTCTGGGCAACATCGAAAGACCTGATGTGGATAAGATCACAGGCCTCAGCCCGGTTATCTCCATCGAACAGAAATCGACCAACCGCAATCCCCGCTCGACGGTGGGTACCATCACCGAGATATACGACTTCCTGCGATTGCTGTTTGCACGTACTTCGGATGCTTATTCATACGTGACCGGCGAGAAGATGGTCCGCTACAGCGAACAACAGATACAGGACCTGATATTCGAAAAGTATGTAAAGAAAAACATCATTGTATTAGCCCCTAAAGTGAAGGGCCGCAAAGGACACTACCGCGAACTTTTCGAACAGATACGCAAGCTGGGATTCATCAAAGTGAGGGTCGACGGGCAGATAAAGGACCTAGTGTTTGGTATGCAACTCGACCGCTACAAACAGCATGATATTGAGATAGTAATTGATAAGATCGCCATTCATGACGACAACCGGGTGCGACTGAGCCAGACCATACAAACCGCACTGAAACATGGCAAGAATTCGCTGATGGTGGCCGATGCCGACAGCAACGAGGTGCAGCATTTCAGCCGTATGCTGATGGACCCCGTTAGCGGTGTTTCATACAGCGAGCCCGAACCCAATACTTTTTCCTTCAATTCGCCTTACGGTGCCTGCCCCAAATGCTCGGGCCTGGGCGAAATATCGGAGGTGGACATTAATAAGATTATTCCCGATTTCTCCCTATCCATCAAACAAGGAGCCCTCACCCCCATTGGTGAATACAAAAGCAGCTGGATATTCCATCAACTGGAAGCCATCGGCAAAAAGTACGAGTTTACGCTGGATACGGCTCTGACTGACTTCAGCGAGGAAGCCGTCAATGTTATTCTTTACGGCACCGACGAGATATTCTCCGTAAAGAACGAATATCTGGGCGTGACCTCACCTTATAAAATGAATTTCGACGGCATTGTGAATTTCATCATCAACCAGAGCAACGAGGCTTCGTCGGCTGGCATCAAGAAATGGGCCGACAGCTTCATGAACAAGATAGAATGTCCCGAATGTCACGGGGCACGCCTGAAAAAAGAATCGCTTCATTATAAGATCAACGGGCTGACCATTGCCGATTTCGCCCACAGCGACCTGTTCAGCCTGAAAGAGAAACTGGAAACCGCACAGAAATCTCTAAGCGAACAGAACCAACAGATAGCTTTCGAAATCATCCGCGAGATACAAAACCGCATCACCTTCCTGCTGGAAGTGGGTCTGGATTATCTTTCGCTCAATCGCCCTGCAGCTACACTTTCGGGAGGAGAAGCACAGCGTATTCGATTGGCGACACAGATCAGCTCGCAACTGGTGAATGTGCTGTATATTCTGGATGAACCCAGCATAGGGCTTCATCAAAGAGACAACCTGAAGCTGATAGCCGCTTTGAAAGAACTGAGAGACATCGGCAATTCGGTGATAGTGGTGGAACACGACAAGGAAACCATTATGGCCGCCGATTATATTGTTGATATTGGTCCCGGAGGAGGCGTGAACGGTGGACAAATTGTTGCCACCGGCACCCCTGAAGAGATATTGAAGACCTGCAGTCCCACAGCCATCTACCTCAACGGACTGAAGAAGATAAAGATTCCTGCCACCCGCCGCCCATCCAACGGCTTGGAGATAAAACTGATTGGTGCCAACGGCAACAACCTGAAAAACGTAACGGCAACCTTCCCCTTAGGCACGCTGATATGTGTTACAGGGGTTTCGGGCAGCGGCAAGTCGTCCCTCATCAATCATACCCTCTATCCCATACTGAGCAAACATTTCTACCGCTCGGAACACAAGGCGCTGGAGTATAAAAAGATCGAAGGCATCAAGCATATCGACAAGGTGATAGAGATCGATCAATCGCCCATTGGCCGCACACCCCGCTCCAACCCGGCCACCTATACCGGCGTGTTCGACGATATTCGCAAGCTCTATGTGCAGATACCCGAAGCCAAGATTCGCGGCTATCTGCCCGGAAGGTTTTCGTTCAATGTGAAGGGCGGACGCTGCGAAGTATGCGGAGGAGCCGGAGTTCGCATTATCGAGATGAATTTCCTGCCCGATGTGTTCGTGCCCTGCGAAAGCTGCAACGGCAAACGCTATAACCGCGAAACCCTGGAGGTGAAGTATAAAGGCAAATCCATCAGCGATGTGCTGGAGATGAACATTGACGAGGCCGTGGAGTTTTTTGCACATATACCATCCATCATACAAAAGATACGCACCCTGAAGGATGTCGGTCTGGGTTATATCAAACTCGGGCAGCAGTCTACCACCCTTTCGGGAGGCGAGGCACAACGAGTGAAGCTGGCCGGCGAACTATCGAAAAAAGATACCGGACAAACCCTCTATATTTTGGATGAACCTACCACAGGATTGCATTTCGAGGATATCAATGTACTGCTGCGGGTGCTGAACAAACTGGTGGACAAAGGCAATACGGTCATCGTTATCGAACACAATATGGATGTGATCAAAGTAGCCGACCATATCATCGACATTGGCCCCGAAAGCGGCCACCGCGGCGGCGAAATCATCTGCACCGGAACCCCGGAAGAGATCATAAAAAATAAAGTAAGCTATACGGCGAAGTATCTTAAAGAGGTGCTGGAGGAAGGGAGGTAAGTGGCTAAAGTTCGGTGCCGTAGGGGCAGCCTGTCCCGCACACAAAGTGTCGGGATATTGCATACGCCCTGATTGAAAAAATTCTCAATATTCAATGATCAATAATCAATTTTCAAGTGGAACAAAAACCACTAAGGCACTAAGTACACTAAGAAACACTAAGAATTTATTCTCCGTGAATCTCCAATTACTCTGTGAATCTCTGTGTAACTAAAAAGGCTGTTTTACAAAGCCCGCCTGACCGGACGGGCAGGGTGCACAAAGGAACACAAAGTTACACAAAGAAAACCTTCCATCCATCCATCCACAATCTGTTATAGCCCCTTTTTAAGGGGTTGGGGTTTTCCCAATTAC
>CAZRFL010000021.1:0-30249 GCA_964599365.1 uncultured Bacteroidales bacterium | reverse complement strand
TCCATCCACAATCTGTTATAGCCCCTTTTTAAGGGGTTGGGGTTTTCCCAATTACACCAATCTTTCCATCCGAATTATTATTTTTGCAACAACAAACATTCACAGCTAACAATTTTAATATAAAATAAAATGCCACGCACCACTACCCCAAAGTACCCTTCCACACAACAGGAACTGTACTCCATTGCCGACACAATGTACAGCAATTTGGAAAAACCGGCGAACCTTGCAGCATTTGAGGATAAAAAACCGGGCAAATACACCCCCGCTTTTATTTTAGCATTAAAAGCAAAAAAAAACACGGCATTCAATATGCCTGATGAGATCCAAAGAAATTCAATTCACGAAACATTCAGAGTAGAACTTTTAGGACTAAAAGAAATTTGTTGCGACAATTTTCAAGTCCTAAAAGGATACATACACGACGGTTTCCCAAAAAACCAATGGAAAATAAAATATGATGAGGCAGGCATGACAGTTTACGATGCTGCATTACATTACAATTGGGACAATGTGGTTGCATTAAACAAAAAAATGAAAGATTTCATTGATTTGTACCCAACCCAACTAACCACTGGCTTTATGCCGGTAACGTTCAAAGCAAAAGTTTTAAGTGATGAAGATAAATTTGCACTAAAGTATGCGGCATTCAAGTCATCAAAACAAACGTCCACTGCCACGGGTGCAAAAATCACTGCCGACAATTTAGTTTACCTGGATTTACAAAACTTACAACACGATGCTCATATAGTTTTCCGTAACAACCCCGAAGCACTGAAACAATTCATGTTCTCAGTAATCAAAACACGTATTAGCCCTCCGGGAAGTGCAAGTTTAGGAATAGACTTAAAAGAAGAAGGCACAAACCTGCCGGTTGCCAATGCAACAATCATAATTCAATCAGAAACAGGCATAGCCATCACTAAGGTAACGAACGACGCAGGACAAGCCGATTTTCCACATATCAACCCCGACAATTACAAGGTTAAAATTCAATCGGTCGGTAAACCCGATATCAATTTAGTAAAAGAGGTAAATACGGGAGTTTCTGCAAGATTAAAAATAACAACACCCTATCAAAGTAGCTGATAAACAGCCTTATGTCATAACAATAACAACAACCGCCCCAAACTTTAGGGGGTGTTTACTTATACAATAGGTAGTATAAAACTCATAATGGAGGCCGTAAGAGGGTATAATGGATACCTGAAAGAAGTACAACAGATGCCGTAAGATGTATAATGGATGCCTGAAAGATTGATAATGTGTGCCGTTAGAGGGAATAATAGGTTGCTGAAAGAGGTATAATGGATGCCTGTAAGAAGTATAGTGAATGCCTGTAAGTGGTATATTGGGTGCCTGTAAGTGGTATATTGGGTGACTGAAAGTGGTATAATGGGTGACTGAAAGTGGTATAATGGGTGACTGAAAGTGGTATATTGGGTGACTGAAATTGATGTAATGGGTGCCGTTTTTAATAGTCCCTAATTTCAAAAAAAAAGGTCTCTATTCGAACGATCTCCATTTGCTTTTTCTGTTTGCCGACTGCCTTTTGCCGACTGCCGACTTAATTCTAAAATCTTAAATCAAAATTCTGAAATCTGAATTCTAAAATCTGACTTCCTAATTCTTTCCTATCTTTGCAAAAAAAATCCCACACCCCCATGCATACCCTCGACGAAAAAGAAGAAGAACGCCTGAAAGAAGCCATCAACCCCAAAGACTGGCACGAGATCAAGATCAACGATTCGTGGCAGATATTCAAAATCATGGCCGAATTTGTCGATGGTTTCGAGAAACTGGCCAAAATAGGTCCCTGCGTCACCATTTTCGGTTCGGCCCGAACCCCTTCCTCACACAAATACTACCATTTGGCCGAGGAAGTAGCTTACAAACTGGCCAAACATGGATTCGGAGTGATCTCGGGCGGTGGCCCCGGCATCATGGAAGCTGCCAACAAAGGCGCTCACTTTGCCGGCGGAAAATCGGTGGGACTGAACATCGAGCTGCCTTTCGAACAATCGCCCAACGTATTTATCGATCCCGACAAATACCTCTCCTTCGATTATTTCTACGTACGCAAGGTCATGTTCACCAAATATTCACAGGGATTCATCGTAATGCCCGGCGGGTTTGGTACTTTGGACGAATTGTTCGAAGCCGTTACCCTGATTCAGACGCGTAAAATAGTCAATTTCCCTGTGGTGCTGGTAGTAAAAGACTATTGGCAGGGCCTCATCGACTGGATGAAAGCGAAACTGGTGGCCGAGAAAAACATCAATGCCAGCGACATGGACATGTTCGAACTGGTCGACACCGCCGAAGAAGCCGTAGATTACATCGATAGTTTTTACAAGAAATACTCTTTGAAACCGAATTTCTAGGCCGATTGTAGGGGCGTATGGCATACGCCCTTTCAGAAAATAATATACCAATTTAGGGGCGAACAAATGTTCGCCCTTTTATATTTAGGGCGTATGCCATACGCCCCTACTCCATACTTTGAACTATCTCGCAATAACAAACTTCTTACTTCCCGAAACCAGCCCTTTTCCCTGACTATCTATTTTTCGTATGCGACAGAAATAAAATCCGGGTTTCTCAGCCGACACATCCACTTCGGCATCCCCCGTATTAAAAAACTCCTTCTCCAAAACCTTCTGGCCTATCAGATCGAAAATCTCAACCTTCAGATGCATCGGGCCTATATCTCCAACCATAATGTGAAGTTTTCCTGAAACCGGGTTCGGATAAATATTGAAGTTCACTGGCTCATCAGCCTCCGTTTCTTCTATGCCCACAAAACCATGAGGTTTACGGCCCTGATACCACGCCAATCCGCCGGCAAAATTACCGACCACCATATCCATATAACCATCGGTGTTTAGGTCGGCCGCGGCCACACCGCTGCGAATACCTTCCTTTATCAGATAAGTAACCGAATCCTGATCGGTAAATGCCAGCACCGAATCCACCGCGGTAAACTTACCATTGAGGTTGGCAACAATATCCTTAAAATAAAATACACGTCCGTTTTCAGCGCCCACAAAAAGTTTGATTGCACCCGAATCTTTGAAAAAACAAGGTGCACTGAAACCCGTATACGAAACCGAAGCATCCACCACGCACACCTTACCCAGACTGTCGGTGATATGAGTAAAAACAGCATTGCCGGCTGTCCCAGTATTCTGATAATAGCTAATAAAGCCGTTCTTCTTCCCGATGGCCAGGTCGTTTAGGTTATCTCCGTTCAGGTCGAAAAGCTGAGGAGCACTGAAATCGCCCACATCAATACCCTTATAATTAAACACGGGAGCCATATATAAAGGCATATTTCCCGGAGGACCGGCAATATTTTCGAAATAGATAAGCGTACCGTCCGATTGCCCGCAAATCATATCTATGTCGCCATCACCATTCAAATCAGCAAAAGTGGGCGTCAGACCTGTCAGTTTCAAAGCCGACAAATGCGCAAAATCCCTTGTAGCCATATGAAACGAAGGATTAGTGAGAGTGCCGGTGTTAAGCAACACAGCAATCTGCGAACGTATCTTCGATTTCAGGTATCCAAACTGATAATAGGACGAATCCAGATAGCCATAATTGCCGATCATCAAATCGGGTAGGCCGTCACCGTTCACATCATAAATCACCGGATAGGCTCCGCTCCCAAAGTCGATCATGCCCTTTTGCAGAAAATCAGGTCGCATGTAAGTAAACTGAGGCGTCAGGCTATCGCCCGTATTCTTATAATACCAAACACTATTCAGATTTTCAGGAATACTTATGTTTGAAGTGAAAGGCGAAGCCAATAGGTCTTGCAGTCCGTCGTTGTTCACATCCACCGAATTCACTACAGGGAAAGAATTGAAACCTATGGGCAGCGAATTTGAAGGGAAAATAGTATCTGAAGTGCTAATGTGAGCCGTATCTATGCTTCCTCCGTTGGTGAGCAAAGTCACGTTGAAGTAGTCGACATCCCCTAATATAAGGTCGGTAAGAGAATCGCCGCTAAACTCCCCGGCGAGCATGGTCGAGCCTGTGTGCCTTGTGGCTTTGTCGGCAACAATTTCGGCACAACGGTTCGGACAGCTAATATCAAGAAAAATATGATTACTGGCAGCACTCTCAGCGATATCGCCCCAGCACTGACGGGTAAGTTCGTAAATCAGGGTATCAGAATTACCATATAATTCCTGCGAAAGGTTCTTATGCATCTGGATAAAAGTCCCCAAACCGAAAAACGAAAGTATATCCAGATCACCGTCACGGTCAATATCATAAATGGCAGGGTAATCGTCGCTGGTAACAAATATATTGGACGATGACGAACCCATATCGGAATTGATGATGGGATACATCAGTTGAAATGTAAGTACAGTATCCGAAATATTCTTGTACACCATAATGCCGCCCATGGCGGTATAGGCGAAGATATCGTTCTTTTGATCCTGATTATAATCGATGCAGTGAGCCCATCCGTAAAACGCAGGGAAATATTTTTCGTAATTGTAATCATACAAATAACTCACGCTATCGGCAATGCCCTGATTAATGAAAGTAAGCACCCTGTTTGTTGCCTTATCAAATGCAAAAAGGTCATCCACACCGTCTAGGTTCAGGTCGATCTCCGAAAACTGCATAGAGTTCATCCCTCCTATCCAGGGTATCTGCAGCATGGTCCCCATACTATCAGTAACAGTAATATTCAATTTCTTCTCAAATCCGAAATCATATACCACTTGCGACCAAACAACAGATGACGAAAAAAGCAGAATAAACAGCAACAATACATTTCGAAATTTCATAACAAACGTTTAAATAGTAATGAACAAATTTACTAAAAAAAATGAGTATTTTACTACTTAAATAGGGTCGAAAGCCAAAAATAACGAATAAAGTTTGCTTATAACTTTGGTTATTAACTGAGGAAGTTCTATATTTGCACCCTCAAAAAAAAATAGTAATAAAAAATTAAGGAATTATGCAGAATAAGGGAGCTTTCAGGTTTTTAGCTATACTAATTGCGTTGGCGTGTATTTTTCAACTTTCATTCACAGTTTGTACACGGATGGTTCAGAAAGACGCTAAAACCTACGCCAGTGGGGCAAATATTGATTCTATTGTTAAAACTTTATCCAAGGGGAATGTTCAAAACGAATCCTACTTTTACGATTCATTAAGAACAAGTCTTGAAAATCACTATCTTGATTCAATGTCTCAGGAAGTGGTTTACAATCTTTTATGGATTCGTAAGTATACTTTTAAAGAATGTCAGGAAAGAGAGATCAATCTTGGTCTTGACTTAAAAGGTGGTATGAACGTAACCATGGAAGTATCGGTGCCCGATATCATCGCAGCCATGGCTCAAAACACCAAAGATCCATTGTTCACCAAGGTGCTTGATGATGCAAAAAAGATGCACGAAAACAGCGACAAAGACTTTGTCACTCTTTTTGGAGAATCATTCAAAGCCAACAATAAATCCAATGCCAAAATGGCATCATTCTTTATTATAGGCTTAAAAGATAAGATCAACTTCAATACCCCCGATGAAGAAGTATTGGTACAAATCAAAAAAGAAACTGATGATGCTGTTGACCGCACCTTTAATATTCTTCGTACCCGTATCGACCGTTTTGGTGTTACCCAGCCCAACATTCAAAAACTGGGAACCAGTGGTCGTATTTTAATTGAATTACCGGGTATCAAAGATCCCGAACGTGTAAGAAAACTCATACAGGGAACTGCACAACTCGAATTCTGGGAAACCTATGAATATCAAGAAGTTTATGGCTTCATGGAAGCTGCCGATAATAAACTAAAGGCCATCATCAATTCAATTGATACTACCAAAGCAATAACTGATTCTACACAATCCACAGAAGCCTCAGTTGCTGATGCAAAAGCGAAATCAGACTCGATAACCGCCGCCAAAGATAAGGCAGCTAATGATACTTCCAAAGCTAAAGGAAAAGACCAGCAATCATTCGAAGAATATGCAAAAGACCATCCTTTATTTGCCTATTTGAACCCAGCATTAGTGCAGGACGAAAAAGGAGGTTACTTTCCTAACAAAGGACCAGTCGTGGGTTATTGTAATATCATCGATACCGCCAAAGTAGGAATGATGCTTCGCAATCCTATGGTTCAGCAGATCTTCCCACGTGAAATTCGTTTCAGATGGACAATCAAAGCTACCGGCGAAAAAGGAACCACTTTACAGTTGATCGCTCTGAAAGCTACCCGCGATGGTTCAGCAGCTATGGGCGGTGGTGTTATTTCTGACGCACGTCAGGATATTGCACAGGATCAAGGTAACGAAATTTCCATGAGCATGAACAGCGAAGGAACTTCGATTTGGAAAAACCTTACTGCCAATAACATTGGTAAATCTATAGCTATCGTACTCGACGACTATGTATATTCTTTCCCTACAGTACAAAATGAAATTCCTAACGGAAACTCATCTATCACCGGTAACTTCACCATTGAAGAAGCCAAAGATTTGGCCAATATTCTTAAAGCTGGTAAACTTCCTGCTCCTGCACGTATTGTCGAAGAAGCTGTGGTAGGTCCGACTTTAGGTAAAGAAGCTATCAATGCAGGTTTGTGGTCAATGATCATAGCCTTCATCGTGACTCTGCTCTACATGGCATTCTATTACAACAGAGCTGGTATAGTTGCCGATATCGCTTTATTTACAAACATGTTCTTTGTGTTTGGTATTCTTGCCTCACTGGGAGCGGTGCTTACATTGCCTGGTATTGCCGGTATTGTGCTAACGATTGGTATGGACGTTGATAAAAACGTGCTTATTTATGAACGTATTCGTGAGGAGCTTCGAACGGGAAAGGGAATTCGACTGGCAGTAAGCGATGGTTACAAGCATGCTTATTCTTCCATTATTGATAGTAACGTAACTACGCTTCTTACCGGTATCATATTATATATCTTCGGCTCCGGACCTATTCAGGGTTTTGCTACTACATTAATCATTGGTATCATCAGTTCTTTGTTCTGTTCAATCTTTATTACCAGACTTATTTTTGAATGGATGATGAACAAAAATATACACATTGATGTTTGGAACAAATTTACCAAGAATTTCTTAACCAAGATAAACATCAACTTCATTGGGGTAAGAAAATACTATTATATTCTTTCATTGGTTCTGGTTGTGGCCGGTGTAGCATCCCTTTTAACCAAAGGACTAAGCTATGGAATTGACTTCACAGGAGGAAGAAGCTATGTAGTTCGATTTGATCAGGATGTTAAAACGGAAGACGTTCGGCTTGCTTTATCCGATGTATTCGAAGGCAACAAACCTGAGGTGAAAACCTTCGGACCAAACGACCAGGTCAAGATAACCACATCTTACTTGCTGAGCGATAAAACTACCAAGGCAGACTCTGTAGTAGAATTAAAACTTTATGAAGGATTAATTAAATTCTATAAAAACAAAATTGCCAAGGAAGATTTCGTTTCTCACGAAGATAAAAAGGCTTTGGGTCGTTTAAGTTCTCAAAAGGTTGAACCCACTATCGCTTATAGTTTGTTGAAGAGTGCTTATCTCGCGGTATTCTTTTCACTGCTCATCATTTTTATTTATATCGCAATCCGATTCAAAAGGTGGCAATGGGGTTTAGGTGCTGTGGGTTCGCTCTTGCATGATACCTTCATTACTGTATCTGTTTTTTCATTGCTATATGGAATCCTGCCCTTTAGTCTCGATATTGACCAGCATTTTATTGCGGCCATCTTAACGATTATTGGTTATTCTATCATGGACTCTGTGATCATCTTCGACAGAATTCGTGAGTATATGACCCTCTATCCGAAACGTGATATGAAAACCAATATGAACGACGCTATTAATAGCACCTTGGGAAGAACCTTGAATACATCAGGTATCACATTCTTGGTACTACTTTCCATGTTCATTTTCGGTGGTGAAGTAATCCGGGGATTTGCTTTTGCTCTTATGTTCGGTATTGTTATCGGAACCTATTCGTCTATCTTAAACGCAACACCAATTGCTTATGACTTGTTGATGTGGCAGCAGAAACGAAGAGAAAAGAAAGCCTTGCTTATAAAAAAATAATAAACAAGAAAATGCCTCGTACGAGGCATTTTTTTTTGTATCTAATATTAAGCCCAACAAAAGTTTATTTTTCTTTCAAAAAATAATAACAATAAACTATTGATTTTTATACTTTTGAAAAATAGTATGGGTATTTAACAAAAATTGTCTTTTTTTTATAACAAATAAATAGCTAAATTAGCGCCCTATTAAATTTGGGTATAATATCATTCTTATGAATCAGAAAATTTATCGTCTAGGAATTCTTATTCTATTAGTTTTTCTTGTTTTTACAGCAGGAGAAACATTCGCACAACGTAATTTTGGATCAGATGCTGACGAAGCTTATGATACAGAACAATACACCGTTGCAATTGACTTATATAAGCAAGCCTATAATAAAATCAAGAAGAACAAAGCTGAAAAGGCCCGTGTACTTTTCCGTTTGGCCGAATGTTACCGAAAAACAAACAATCAGAAACAAGCGATAAACTGGTATACCAGGGTGGTAAAATCTAACTATCCTGATCCCGTTGCTCACCTTTACTTGGCTGATGCTTTGAAAATTGATGAGCAATATGCCGAGGCGATTGTTGAATACAACGAATACAAAAAGCTGGTTCCAAATGACCCACGAGGTGGTTATGGAGTAGAGTCATGCTCTTTGGCCATCAAATGGAAAGAAGATCCAACACGTTATGTGGTCGAAAATGTAAAGAAATTTAACACTAAAATGTCAGAATTCTCTCCATATTGGGCAGACAAAAACTATAAAGCAATTGTTTTCACTTCCACTCGTGAAGGATCAACAGGCAATGCGGTTGACGGATGGACAGGACAGGATTTCTCCGATATCTGGGTTACCACACTTGATAAAAAAGGAGCTTGGAGCGAACCTTTACCTGCTGACGAAAACCTCAATACGGAAGTAAACGAAGGAACTCCCTGGTTAAACAAAAAGGCAAACGTTATATACTTTACACGTTGCCCCATTGTAAAAAAATCAAAGATCGGTTGCCAGATATATTATGCAAAAAAACAAGGTCGTGGTTGGGCTTTACCTGACACACTAAAATTAAACTCCGATATGAGTGTAGCCATTGGCCACCCCACTTTGGACGAAGATGAACTGACCATTTACTTTGCTTCGGATATGACTGGAAGTTTAGGTGGAAAAGATATTTGGATGGCTAAAAGGACTAAAAAAACAAAACCTTTTGAAACCCCGGTTAATCTTGGACCTACAGTTAACACTGCCGGAAACGATATGTTTCCTTACTTAAGGGACGACGGTGTTCTTTATTTTTCATCGGATGGTTATGAGCGTTTGGGAATGGGAGGTTTAGACATTTTCAAAACTACTATGGAGAATGGAAAATGGACAACCCCTGAAAACCTGAAATACCCTATGAATTCAGCCGGTGATGATTTCGGAATTATTTTTAAAGGACCGAAGGAAGAAGGTTATTTGTCTTCCAATCGTAAAGGGACTAAAGGCTCAGACGATATTTATTCGTTTATATTACCTCCACTGATCTTTACATTGCAGGGTGTTGTAAGAGACGATAGTACCAAACAGGTTATTCCTGATGCTGATGTGAAACTGGTTGGTTCCGACGGAACCGTTGTGGAAGTTAAAACAGATGCTACCGGTTTGTACCAATTTGGAAAGACACAGATTCTGGAGAATACTTCTTATGATCTTACCGTTGCAAAATCAAAATATTTTGGTGCTAAAGGTCGTGAAACTACAGTTGGTTTGAAAAGCAGTAAAGATCTGGTACACGATTTCAACCTGGTCCCCATCCCTGTTTTACCGGTTGTTCTTCCTGATGTATTATACGATTTGGGTAAATGGTACCTCACTCCACAGGCCAAGGATTCTTTGAACTGGTTGGTGAATATTCTTAATGTAAACCCACGTTGGGTGATTGAATTATCATCTCACACCGATATCAGGCCTATTCCTATGACCAACGATTCACTCTCACAACGCAGAGCGAAATCGGCAGTGGATTTTATTGTTGATTCTAACGGAATCAATGCTTTCAGAATCAAACCTAAAGGATATGGTGCAAATCGTCCTCGTATTTTGGATCGCGACAAGAATGTTGTATTGGATACCAAGAAATATCCGCAGTGTAAAGGTCAAAACTTCTTCTTTGCAAAAGGCACTCAAATGACCGAAGCCTACATAAAAGGATTGAAAACTACCTGTGAAAAAGAAGCGGCACATCAGCTGAATCGTCGTACAGAATTTACAATTCTTAGCGAAGACTTTGTTCCGCCTATGGTGAACGATTCCAGTGCCCAAAGCATGGTGATAGAAGTGAACCCCATGGATAATATTCTTACCATATTACCTATTGGTGGTGGAGCATTCGAAGGTCGTTTGGTCATCAATGGTATTTCGTCCGATTTCAAATATGAGTCTACCAGCGATACCATGCAAATTTCAACCGATTTTGCACTAAGATTATTAAAAGAATACAGGATCACTGTTTCTGACTTCAAGGATAAGGACAAAGCCTTTAACGAAGATGGCAGTATTAAACCTAATGCAGTTGTCAATCTGAAAAAGATCAATATTGCTACAAAATCACAGGCAAATATAAGTGCTGTTATTGTAAAAGGACTCAATCCTGATGTACTGCTAGGTTCGAAAACACTGTCGAAATTTGGTGAATTCTCAATTGATGAAGATAAAAAACAGCTGATATTTGATGCCCCGGTTGTACCTGATGGCGGAAATAAATAGTTGCAACAACATAAGGAAATAATTGAGCGTCCCGATACTTTTGTGTCGGGATGCTTTTTTTACAGAAAACATGAATAGCTCAGAAAAGTACAATCAACGCGGAGTTTCTGCTTCAAAAGAAGATGTGCATAATTCGATTAAGCATATTGATAAAGGAATTTTCCCAAAAGCTTTTTGCAAAATAATTCCAGACATTTATAATAACGACCCTATCTATTGCTCCCTGATGCATGCCGATGGTGCAGGGACCAAATCTTCATTGGCTTACATCTATTGGAAAGAAACAGGGGATATCTCTGTCTGGAAAGGTGTGGCGCAGGATGCCATTGTAATGAATACCGACGACCTGCTTTGTGTAGGTGCCACCCAGAATATCATTCTTTCTTCACTCATCGGACGAAACAAATTCCTCATACCCGGCGAAGTTATCTCGGCCATCATTAACGGTACGGAAGAATTTTTAGAATTGCTTCGAAGCTATGGTGTTTCGATTTATTCTTCGGGGGGCGAAACAGCCGATGTTGGCGATCTGGTAAAAACAATTGTGGTAGATTCGGTGGTTTCGTGTCGTATGAAACGCGATGAGGTAATCACCAACGAAAATATTGCCGCAGGAGATGTTATTGTGGGCCTAGCTTCATACGGCAAGGCATCTTACGAAAACGATTACAACAGCGGTATCGGAAGCAACGGCCTGACCTCGGCACGACACGAGGTATTTCATAAAAAGTATGCTAAGAAATATCCTGAGAGTTTCGACAATCACATTCCAGATGACTTAGTATTTACAGGAAAATATCATGTTGAGGATTGTTTGCCCGGGTTGCCATCTAATGTGGGTAAAGCAGTTTTGTCACCCACCCGCACCTATGCTCCTCTCCTACTCGAAATATTAAAGCATCACCGTAAAAATATTCATGGGATTATTCACTGCACGGGTGGAGCTCAAACCAAGATTCTGAATTTCATTTCGAATCTGCACGTGATTAAAGAAAACCTTTTTTCTATCCCTGCCGTTTTTTCTATGATACAGGAACAATCGGGTTACGATTGGAAAGAAATGTACAAGGTTTTCAATATGGGGCACCGAATGGAATTATACGTTCCTCAGGAGATAGCATCTGATATTATTGCCCTTTCAAAATCTTTCGATATCGATGCCCGCATCATCGGAAGCTGCGCAAAATCTGACAGTCCCGCCCTGACCATTTCATCTCCCTACGGGCAATTTACCTATTAATTTTGAAATTTCTATTACCTTTGCAGCCAAAATAATCATTTATGCTTGAAAAACTCGAAGCTATACATACACGTTGGGAAGAGATCGGAAGGTTGATGAACGAGCCGGAAGCTATAAACGATGTCAAAAGGTTTGTTAAACTCAGCAAAGACTATAAAGAACTTAGCCCCATTATTGACGCTTATAAAAAATACGATACCCTCCTGAAACATATTATATCGGCCAAGGATGTATTGTATAACGAAAAGGACGAAGAAATGCGGGCCTGGGCCAAAGAAGAATTGGATCTGCTTACACAGGAAAAAGCCAAAATGGAAGAAGATATCCGCATTATGCTGATCCCTGCAGACCCCGAAGATGGTAAGAACGCTATTGTTGAGATACGTGCAGGATCGGGTGGCGACGAAGCCAGTATTTTTGCCGGCGACCTCTACCGCATGTATCTGCGCTTTGCCGAGCTTAAGGGATGGAAAGTGGAACCTGTAGATATGACCGAAGGAACTGTAGGCGGATACAAAGAAGTTATCATCAATATCTCCGGCGATAATGTTTATGGCCAAATGAAGTACGAATCGGGAGTTCACCGTGTGCAGCGTGTTCCGAAAACCGAAGCCCAGGGCAGGGTTCACACCTCGGCTGCCTCGGTAGTAGTTTTACCGGAAGCTGACGAATTTGATGTGGATGTGAAAGAAAGCGATATCCGTCGCGACACTTTCTGTTCATCAGGCCCCGGTGGACAATCGGTGAATACTACTTATTCTGCAGTCAGGTTGACACATATTCCAACAGGAATCGTAGTGATCTGCCAGGATCAGAAATCGCAGGTGAAGAATATCGAAAAAGCTATGTCGGTGTTGCGTAGCCGTATTTATGAAACGGAACATCAAAAATATCTTGACATAGTCTCATCCAAACGTAAAACTATGGTGTCGACCGGCGACCGTTCGGCAAAGATTCGTACCTACAATTACCCTCAAAGCCGTGTAACTGATCATCGTATTCATCTTACTTTATACAGTCTGCAAAATGTAATGGACGGAGCCGGAGTGCAGGAACTCATAGATGCACTTCAGTTGGCCGAAAACGCCGAACGTTTGAAAGCAGCCGGAGAAGAATGAGGAAGAGGAAAAAGTCATTGATAGTCACTAATAGTCATTTGTTGTCATTTATTGCTGTTTCTAATCATCAAACAATTTAGCAATTCAAAAATATAGCAATCCGGCAACTTAATACAGTAAGAACAACTTCAAATCATACCACATCATGACCCGAAAAGAATTATTCGAAAACATAAAAAAGAAAAAGTCGTTCCTCTGCGTGGGTCTGGATACAGAATTATCGAAGATCCCCAAACATCTGTTATCAGCAGACGACCCCGTTTTCGAGTTTAACAAAAGCATTATCGATGCCACCATCGATTATACCGTTGCCTATAAACCCAATATTGCTTTCTACGAAGCCCGCGGGATACCCGGCTGGGAGAGCCTTCAGAAAACAGTGAATTATCTGGAAGGCTACCGCAACGAAGTCTTCCTGATTGCCGATGCCAAACGCGGCGATATTGGCAATACCTCTTCGCAATATGCCAAGACTTTTTTTGATAAGACCGATTCGGGTTTCGATTTTAATGCCGTGACGGTGGCTCCCTACATGGGAGAAGATTCGGTTTCGCCTTTTCTGTCGCATGTAGGCAAATGGGTGGTACTGCTTGCATTGACTTCCAACAAAGGTGCTTTCGATTTCCAGTTTCAAAAAATCATGACTCCTGAAGGAGAAAAACATTTGTTCGAATTGGTGCTCGAGACATCGAAAAAATGGGGCTCGGCCGACAATATGATGTATGTGGTGGGAGCCACACAAGCCAGCATGTTGGAAGGTATCCGCAAAATCATTCCCGATCATTTTTTGTTGGTTCCCGGTGTGGGTGCACAGGGAGGTAGTTTGCCCGAGGTGGTCAGATATGGCATGAACAAACAGTGCGGACTGATAGTGAATTCATCGCGTAGCATTCTGTATGCTTCGGCCGAAAAAGATTTCAAAGATAAGGCCCGCGAAGAAGCCAAAAAGCTTCAGAAGGAAATGGAAACGGAGCTGAGGAAGTACGCTATAATTTAAGATTTTAGATTTCAGATTTGAGATTTTTGATTTCAGATTTAATTCAGAATTCATACTTCTGCATTCTGAATTCCTTTCATTTTCCCTTTATCAGCCTATCGTATTCTATATAGTTCTGACTTTTCTTGCCTCCGCTGAAGCTGGCCAGATAGCCTTTTATCAGGCTTTGACGTTTTAGCAATCCTTCATCACCTTTATACATCACACTTCGTTCGGCGGTGGCCGTCGAATATACCACATTAGCCTTGATTATTTTGTTGGATAATACAATCATTTCTTCAACAAAAGCTTCGAAATTCGCATATTGAATATTGGTGTTCTGTGGCGTATAGGCCGTGCCCAAAGAATCGATGATTTCGAGTGTCTGCCGGGCATAGCCGTTCAACGAATTATAACTCTGCTCCGAAGTGGATCGCCGGGCACTTCCCTTTTTCCCCTTTTCTTTTTTCTTGTACTTCGGTTTTAAAACCTTCAGATATCCACCGATAATTTTATATGCGCTGCTGTCTTTGCCAATTTCGCTGCCAATATACGAATGTGCATTGCGCATACGGTTTTCGAGACAGTTTTCGTCACAATCTTTACGCCTGAACGAAAATTTTTTTCGCTTAAAGACTAAATCTTTGAAACGCATTTCCGATTTGATAACGGCATTGTTTTTCAACTGTATATCTTCGATGAAAATCGACAGGTTGGCTTTCTTTAACAGAACATTTTGCGGATCGTAATTGCTTAAATCCTGAATCAAGGTATCGCCATTTACGAATCTTCCGTAAAGTACCTCAAATGATTTTTGCGAATTTGTCATGTTTACCTACTTGTAACTTATTGTTTTGTCGAAATAACTTGCCTTTGCAGGGCAATAACTTTAGTATTTATTTTGATCACATTTTGCAATAGCACGATAACTTTTGTTTTATAGCTTTTCTACTTTAAAGTTATGCTTTTCTACTTTGGATTTCGATAATACTACTTTTACTTTAATTAATAATTCTTTTGATCTTAAATGTTCCACTTTAGTTATTATCTATACTTTTCTTAAGTTTTATCATACAATTTTAAATCTTAGTATTAATACTTTCATTTTTATCAATACTTTTTTTCAGTAAGACATTACTACTTTATAGTAAGTAAATGCTACTTCTGATCAATCATGATAATAATTCAATTTTCAAATTTTCAATTATAATATTGCAATTTTGATTACAGCAAGTCATAATCAAAATGATTTATTACAAAATTAAAAAAAAATTTACAATAATAGAAAAAATAAAACAGAAAATTGAGGGAAAACTATATTCAAAAAAAAAACTCCTTTCGGAGTTTTTTAATTCTTAAGCAACCACGTGAACCCAGTTGTGGGTGTCGGGCTCATCGCCATACTGAATAGCGCGCAGCTTGTTGTAAAGTTTGGTCGAAACAGGTCCGGCATTACCGTCTTTGCAATACTCGTAAACCTTTCCGGTATCGCGATCCTGAATCATTTTGATAGGCGAAATAACAGCAGCCGTTCCGCAGGCACCTACTTCTTCGAAGTTTTCCAGTTCTTCAACCAAAATCTGACGGCGTTCTACCTTCATTCCCATATCTTCGGCCAACTGACGAAGGCTCATATTGGTAATGGATGGCAAAATGGATGGCGATTCGGGTGTGATATAAGTGTTGTTCTTTATGGCAAAGAAATTGGCAGGGCCAGCTTCGTCAATATATTTCCCATCTTTTGAATCAACAAAAATGGCCGTCGAAAATCCTTCGGCATGAGCTCTTTGACCGGCTTTCAAACTGGCAGCATAGTTTCCGCCTACCTTTATACTACCGGTTCCCTTTGGTGCAGCGCGATCAAAGTCGCGAATGATCTGCATTTTCACAGGATTAAATCCTTCTTTAAAATAAGGACCTACAGGCGTTACAAATATCATAAACAAATACTCATCGGCCGGTGAAACCCCTACTTTCGGGCCCGAGCCAACCAACAACGGACGAATATAAAGCGACGATCCTGTTTCGTAAGGTGGCACCCAGCGCAGATTCTTTGTAATGGCAAGTTCCATGGCGGCTTTAAAAATTTCGGTAGTAATAGGCTGCATCATGATGCCTTCAGCCGAGCGTTGCATACGTTTTGCGTTTTCTTCAAAACGAAAAACCCTCACCTTGCCATCTTTTCCTTTGAAGGCTTTCAATCCTTCGAAGGCTTCTTGTCCGTAATGAAGGCAGGTAGCGGCCATGTGAATATTAATGGTTTCGGACGACGAAACTTCCAGTTCGCCCCAGGCACCATCACGATAATAGCAGCGAACATTATAATCGGTTTTCAGATAACCGAAGGGCAGATTTTTCCAGTCGATATTGAGCATATACTTTCTTTTAATTAAGGTTAATTACGGCCACGAATTTATAAATATAATCGATGCGAACAAGCATTTTGAAAATATTTTCTGTCATAGTGAACGTAAAATTTTCAAACAAAAAAGGCGGAAAAAATTCCGCCTTTCCATTCATTCAAAATAGCCGGGATATTATACCCACTCTTCGGCAAGCACCTTTCCGGATATGCCGATGGTGATGGCTTTTATAGGAACTTTGCGTCCCGATTGATCCACACCTTGTTTGGTCATCTGCAACAAACCTCCGCAGCAGGGAACTTCCATAAGCAACACGGTTAATGTATTCACCTTGGCATCCGAAACCATCAATTTGATCTTCTCCACGTAAATTTCTTTGTTCGAATCCAGCTTAGGACAGGCAATCACCAGCGATTTGCCTTTCAGAAAATCGTTATGAAAATTCCCATAAGAGAAAGCTACGCAATCCGCAGCTATCACCACATCGGCATTTCTGAAATAGGAAGCCACAGGGCTCACCAGGTGCAACTGTATAGGCCACTGCCTCAACTGCGAATCGATGTTTACATTTGTATTTTCAGCAACAGGTTCATTGTTTCTTAGGTCCATTGTTTTTGCACCGGGGCAACCGCAGAAGCTGCCTTCTTCTTCGTGATGATTTGTTTCCATTTGAAATTCGTTTATTAGTTCAGTAAATTTATTTTGATTTTTAAGATAGTCGAGGGCTTGTTTCACATATTCATTCTCGTTATGATCGCGCAAATGACGCAAATGTGCAAGCACAGTATTTTTTCCGGTCAGCGCAATTCGTTCAATAGTCTTTACTTCATCATAGGGTTCGGCCTCGCGTTCTTCCAGTTCTATGGCTCCTTCGGGACACTCTCCTATGCAAGCACCCAATCCATCGCAAAACAATTCGCTAATCAGTCGGGCTTTGTCGTCAATAATTTGCAGGGCGCCTTCATGGCATCCGTTCACGCAAATGCCACAACCATTGCACTTTTCTTCATCAATTTTAATAATAGTTCGTTTCATAAAAACTTAATCATCTATTTAGGTATTTGAATACGCAAATATACAAATAAAAAAACACCTCAAACAAAAAACAAAAAAAATAATGAAATCATAAAAAAAGGGAGCTAAAAAACTCCCTTTTATATTACATAATAGTATGACTACTCAAGCATATTGCTTAACTTCTGATCTTTAAAATAATCGTGTATCTCTTCTGTTAGTTTGTGCACGATACCGTTCATCAAGCAGGTGTGAAAGGGGCAAATTTTATTATCGAAAGGACAATCTGGCATTTCCATGGGGCCTTCCACCGATTCGTAAATACTAAGCAATGAAATTTCGGCGGCAGGCATATTCAAAACAAAACCGCCGGCAGGTCCGCGCGTCGATTTTACGAAATTAAGCCTTACCAATCGTTGCATAACTTTGGCAATATGATTTTTCGAAGCTCCCGTCAAATCAGAGAGTTTATTAACATTCATGTTTGTTGTCCCCGACCGGGCAATTAATACCATTACATGAATAGCTATAGAAGCAGCTTCTGAAATGCTAACGATTTTCGACATTGTTATTTAATTAGAATTGTGACTTACTATTTTTAAAGTTTCAAAAATACAAAAGAATCTATGACCAACAATTTCTCACCCAATTATTTATTTTTTACTGCGTCTAAATAAGGAAGAATGCTTTCTTTTTCACGCTTTTAGGTATTGCTTTACTTAAATACGACTTTAAAAGTAAAAAAAAACTTCGTAAAACGTTGCTTTATAAAATTAATTATTTGTATGTTTGAACAAAAAAACAGGTTTTTTTCTGATATATGAACTCAAGAAAATCGTAATATTTCACGTATGGCAAAAGAACAAGAAGATAAAAAAGACAACAGCAGGAGAAATTTCCTGAAAAAGGTTGGTTTAATCGGCGTTGGCGTCGCAGCTGGAGGCGGAGCCATATTTTCCGCAATGAATTTTGAAAAAGGAAAAGATGCTTCGGGTAAAAAAACCAAACTATTAACCCAAGACAACAAATTGGTTGAAGTGGACTCATTAGCGATGGCATTTATCGAAAAAGATCCGGCAGATATTCTTCAATCGGAAGGTCGCGATGGTATTGCCGGTAAAAGATGGGTGATGGTGGTCGACCTGGCACAATGTAAGAATGCCCGCAAATGTATTGGTGCTTGTCAAAGTGCCCATCATTTATATCCCTATCAGTTTCACATCAATGTTCTGCAAATACAGGATACTCCTAACACCAAACCTTACCACATGGCTAAGCCTTGTCAGCATTGCGACAATCCACCCTGCGTTTCAGTTTGCCCTGTGGATGCTACCTATAAAAGGCAGGATGGAATTGTACTGATAGATAATGAGCGATGCATAGGTTGTAGGTTTTGCATGGCTGCCTGTCCCTACTCAGCCCGTGCTTTCCATTGGGTAGAACCTAAGGATGCCGAAAAGGACCAAATGACACCTTATAATGTAGAGTTGAATGTTCCTCAGAAAAAAGGGACTATTACCAAATGTCTGTTTAGTGCCGATCAGCTCAGGGTAAACAAGCTACCGTATTGTGTTTCGGCTTGTCCCAATGGGGTATATTATTTTGGTGATGAGAATGAAGATGCCGTGACCAATGGCACCACCAAAGAAACTGTCCGACTGAGCGAATTACTCGAAGCAAATGCCGGATACCAGCTAATGCCGGAATTGGGAACCAAACCCAGGGTGTACTATTTACCTCCAAAAAACAGAACCCTGAAATTCAACAATACTGAAGACAAAATCGAATCAGAAATTATATAATAGCATTTATGTTTGAGAATAATACAGCTTTAGACAAACTGACCGGCGATCTTACCGGTCATATCCGAATGAGTAAGGGATACCTTTCCTGGATGACAATTCTGACACTAGCTCTATTTGTATGCCTGTATGCATATTACATCCAGCTTCAGACAGGGCTAGGAGTGACAGGTCTGCGTGATATCGTTTCATGGGGCATGTACATTTCGACCTTTGTATTTTTTGTAGCATCCAGTTTGATAGGGATGCTTATCAGTGCTGTTTTGGGAATGATAGGCATGAAATGGATTACACCCATAACCCGTATTGCTGAGATCATTGCCGTAGCTTTTTCAGCAGTAGCCGGATTGGTGATTGTTTCCGACATGGGGCGTCCTGACAGGTTGTTGAATGTGTTTATTTATGGTCGTTTTCAATCACCCATTCTGTGGGATGTTACTGTGGTTACAGTTTATTTTCTGTTGAGTTTCCTGCTGTTCCTGATTCCCATGATACCTGATATTTCTATCATCTATCAGAAAAAGATCAATATCCCCAAATGGGTCAGGTTGGCTTACAAATACCTTTCGTTCAGTTGGTCGAACCTACCCGAACAAAACGACATCATCCGCAGGGTGGTCAAAATCTTATTGCTGTTGATCATTCCAACTGCCTTATCTATCCACACAGTAACCTCCTGGTTGTTTGCCGTAACACACCGCCCGGGTTGGGACAGCACCATTTTCGGACCTTATTTTGTTTCAGGTGCTTTTGTAGCTGGAGCTGCAGCAGTCATCATTGCTATGTTCGTATTTGTGAAGAATTATAAACTTCATGAATACATCACCGAGAAGCATTTCAACAATATGGGGAAACTATTGGTGTTGGTTTCTTTTGTATACCTTTATTTTAACATCAACGAATATCTGGTGCCGGGTTACAAACTAAAAACTGCTGATGCCATTCATCTGCATGATCTTTTTGTTGGAGAAAATGCACTTTTATTCTGGATGGTTCAGTTGGGCGGACTTATTATTCCTATTATATTAATGTTGTTCCGGCGGATGCGGAAGCCACTACCTCTGCTGATCATTGCCATTGCCATATTTGTGGCGGCCTGGTTCAAAAGATACCTGATTGTGGTTCCTACCATGGAAAATCCTTTCCTTCCTGTGCAACATGTACCATTAAACTTTAAGATATATTCTCCTACTTTGGTCGAAATTGCTGTGACCATGGGATCATTTATTATGGTTCTGATGATAATCACAGTATTGGCTAAGTTCTTCCCTGTAGTTCCCATATATGAAACAGCCAAAGAGGAAAAAATCATTGAATAATATTATTGTATAACAGAAAGAATCTACAGATTATGAAAAGATATAAAGCCGCATCCTTACTTTTGTTGTTCATCTTTATTGTATCAGTAAGTAATGGACAGGTACCCTGGAAAGTGCCCGAAGTAAAAAAACTGAAAACAGCCAACTTCAAATTTACTGCTGAAGTGATCAAAAACGGTGAAACGATATTCACAGCCAATTGTTCTGCTTGTCATGGTGTGCCCGGAAAAGCCAATTTTGCTTTGATGACACCATCACCCGGCGACCCTGCTACCGAAAGATTTCAGGTCCAGACCGACGGAGAACTGTTCTATAAGATCACCAACGGCCGCACACCAATGCCTTCGTTTAAGAATATTCTTACTGATAAAGACAGGTGGTCTGTGATATCTTATATGCGCAGTTTCAACCAAAAATATGTTCAGCCCGATACTATTCCTGCCAAAGGCCTGATAGATTATATCCTGGAGATGACGATCGCCAGACTTAATGATACCAGCAACAAAGTTAAGGTTACAGCCATTGCTTATACCATTGAAGATCCAACCCCGGTTAAAGTGGTAGGTGCTGATGTAACTCTCTTTGCAGAAAGATATTTCGGAATGTTGCCTGTCGACAAAAAGAAAACTACGGATAACAATGGTGAAGCCATATTCACTTTCCCAAAAAACTTGCCCGGCGACACCGCAGGGAATATAAACCTGATGGTGACTCTGGTTGACGAAGTCGGAGCTTTCGGCGAAGGCGAAGCCAAAACCAGACTTAAAGTAGGAATGCCCTTTACGCCCGTAAGCCTGATTGACACCCGGGCCATGTGGAGCGTTCGTGGAAATGCACCTTTATGGTTAGTTATTACATATTGTGGCGCTGTATTTCTTGTCTTTGGTTTTGTTTTCTACATCTTAACACAATTGTTGAAAATGAGAAAAATGGGAATTAATTCTGATAAAACCTCATCCATAAAAAAATGAAAAAATCCTTATGGTTTCTTTTTGCCATCAGCATTCTGCTCTTTACTGCTCAGAGCACTTTTGCTCAGGTGGATCCTAAAGATGTAGAAGTCGGAGTGATTGAACATCTGGATGAAGTGATTCCGTTGAAACTTACCTTTACGAACGACAGCAATAAAACAGTTACACTTCAACAGATCATTAATAAACCCACCATACTGATATTAGTCTATTTCGATTGTCCGGGAGTGTGCCCTGCCATTTTGAGCGGAGTTTCGGATGTAGTTGAAAAAACAGATCTTGAGCTGGGTAAAGACTATCAGGTGGTATCCGTTAGTTTCAATACTTTGGATAATCCTGAAAAGGCAGCCAAAATGAAACAGACCTTTTTGCGAACTAAAAGCAAGCAGCATGCAAAGGACTGGATTTATCTGACTGGCGATAGCCTGAACATCTATTCGCTGACAGAGGCCGTCGGGTTCAGGTTTCAAAGAACAGGACTCGATTTTGTTCACCCGGCCGTTATTACAGTGTTAAGCCCGCAAGGAAAGATCACGCGCTATCTATATGGAACACGCTTTCAGCCGTTTGATGTAAAAATGGCGATAATAGAAGCTCAAAAAGGTTTGTCGCGTCCCACAGTTAACAAACTGCTCGAATTCTGCTTCAGTTATGATCCGGCCGGGAAAAAATATGTTTTGGACATTACCAGAGTGGCCGGTATCGTAATTCTGTTCTTTGCGGTATTGCTATTTGCCATATTGCTGCTCAGGTCGAGAAAAAAGAAAAGAAATACTAAAAATAAATCGTAAAATATGCCTACTGAAACCATCAATCATTCACCGTTGAGTTATCTGAAAGACAACGGCAATCGAAAAGGTCTTCTCGCATTCATAACCTCAACGGATCATAAGAAGATCTCGTTGCTTTACCTTACATCCATTGCAATCTTTTTTGTGGTTGGGGTGCTGTTAGGCGAAGCCATGCGATTGGAATTACTGTGGCCCGGACAACAGTTCTATGGAGCTCAGACCTATAATGCCATTTTCACTGTCCATGGAATTATCATGATTTTTCTTGTTGTAATTCCCGGTTTATCGGCGGTGTTTGGAAATTTCTTTTTACCCATCATGATTGGAGCCAAAGACGTGGCTTTTCCAAAACTCAATTTATTTTCATGGTATCTTTATGTATTGGGCGCTTTGATTGCTTTTTACGCATTGTTTGGCGGTTCAGCACCTCCCGATACAGGCTGGACATTTTATGCACCTTATAGCACACAATCAGGTTCGAACGTTATTCCTGCCGTCACAGCTGCCTTTGTTTTAGGATTCTCATCAATTTTAACCGGATTGAACTTTATTGTGACAGTTCACCGTATGCGTGCGCCGGGTATGACATGGTTTCGCATGCCTCTTTTCCCCTGGTCGGTTTATGCTACTGCCTGGATTCAGGTTTTAGCCACTCCTATAGTTGGTATTACTTTGCTAATGGTAATTGGCGAACGTTTGTTTAAGATCGGATTCTTTGACCCGGCATTGGGAGGTGATCCCGTACTCTATCAACATCTGTTCTGGATTTATTCTCACCCTGCTGTGTATATCATGATACTTCCGGCCATGGGCGTAATTACCGAGATAGTTCCTACTTTTTGCCAAAAGAAAGTTTTCGGCTACAAAGCCATCGCCCTTTCCAGTTTGGCCATTGCCTTTGTTGGATACTTTGTTTGGGGACACCATATGTTCACCTCTGGCATGAGCGGTACCGCACAATGGTTCTTCTCTTTCCTGACTTTCATCGTGGCGGTTCCCAGTGCCATCAAGGTTTTCAACTGGGTGGCTACCATGTATAAAGGCTCTATCGATTTGAAACCACCTTTCCTATACACCCTTGCTTTTATCTTTCTGTTTATGATTGGCGGACTTACCGGCTTAACACTGGGATCAGTTGCTACCGATATTCATGTCCACGACACTTCTTATATCCCTGCGCATTTCCATTACATTATATTCGGAGGTATGGGCTTTGCCTTTTTTGCTGCCATACATTATTGGTATCCGAAAATGTTCGGGCATATGTACAATTTCAAAGTAGCCAATATTGCCTGGTTTTTCATTTTCGTTGGTTTCAATCTTTTATATTTCCCTCAATTTGTAATTGGTATCATGGGAATGCCCCGCCGTTATTTTGATTACCTGCCTCAATTTACTTTCGGACACCAGGTTTCTACCATTGGCGGAGCTGTGTTGGGAGTTGGATTATTGATTATGATTGTAAATCTGATCCGCGGACGTAAAGGACCCATTGCCCCGGCAAATCCCTGGGGAGGCTCAACTTTGGAATGGCAGATACCATCGCCACCCCCTACAGAGAACTTTGATGAAATACCAACTATTACTTCAGAACCTTATAATTATAAATAGCTCATGAATCACGTTGAAGAACATTACGATCCGGAGGGTGCCAGATTTGGCATGTGGGTCTTTCTATGTACCGAAATACTTCTGTTTGGCGGCCTGTTCATAGTATATTCGGTAATGAGGCATAATTATGCCCAGAGTTTTCATGATGCAGCAGAGCATCTGAATGTGGTGATAGGTGCCGTGAATACAATTGTACTGCTGGTGAGCAGTGCCGCTGTGGCAATGTCGATAACTGCAATGCAAAAAGGAGATAAAAAACTGACCTTAACCTTACTGCTTGTTACCATTTTCTGCGCTTTGATCTTTATGGTAAACAAATATTTCGAATGGTCCGGAAAAATTCATCATGGACTTTATCCCGGCTCCGATCTGATGATAGAACTCGATAAGGGGCACATACTCTTTTTTAGCTTGTATTATTTCATGACCGGCCTTCATGCACTTCATATTCTGGTCGGGCTGACTTTGCTCATCATTGTTTATGTGAGAGTACAAAGCGGCCGTGTTAACAAAGAAAGATATGTTTTACTCGAAAACAGCGCCTTATACTGGCATCTGGTCGACCTTATCTGGATATTTTTATTCCCTTTATTGTATTTAATAACTTAGTAACATGGAAAAAGAACACGAACATATTGTCCCCTATTTTTCGCACGGAAAAATACTGGTTATCTTGTTATTTATGACTGCGCTTACCATAGCAGTCACTATGGTGCATTTATCCACTTTTACTGTGACTGTGGCACTTACCATTGCATCCGTGAAGGGGTTTCTGGTTATGTATTATTTTATGCACCTGAGATACGAGAAAAAGATTTTCAAGGTGGTGGGTTTCGGGGTGGTTATCTTCTTCGGAGTGATTGTATTGATTACGTTTCTTGATTATTTGTATCGCTAATCTAAATAGAAAATATTATGGATTTTTTTCAACAAAGTTCAAATTTTGTAGCCGGTGTCGACTTCGCATTTTATTTCATTTTTGGAATAGGAATATTTTTTCTGATAGGCATTACCATTGTGATGTTGTTCTTTGTCAGAAAATACCGTAGATCTAAAAACCCGACAGCCACACAGGTGAAAGAAAAAACATGGGTTGAACTTACCTGGATTGTTATTCCGACCATACTGGTAATGTTTATGTTCTATTACGGATATGTTGCCTACAGTCCCATGCGAGATGCTCCCAAAGAGTCGATGGTGGTAAAAACCATTGGCAAAATGTGGTCATGGAACTTCGAATACCCCAACGGAAAGGAATCAACCGAATTATTTGTTCCAATTGACAAACCGGTGAAATTAGAATTGAAATCACTGGATGTAATTCATGGTTTTTCGGTGCCTTCGTTTCGTATCAAACAAGATGTGGTTCCCGGCAAAGACAATATGGTTTGGTTCATTCCTCAGGAACTGGGCGATTATGAAATCTATTGTTCTTATTATTGCGGATTAAATCACTCTTTTATGGGCTCAAAGGTGAAGGTAATACCCCAAGCCGAATTTGACACATGGTATGCCAATGTGCAACCTAAAAAGATTGAACCCGAAGGACTGGTACTCTTAAAAAATAATGGTTGCACCGGATGTCACTCCATTGACGGAGCCAAAGCGGTTGGACCTACTTTTAAGGGATTGTTCGGCTCGAACCGAACCCTGACTGTGGGAGACGCCGACAAAGAGGTGGTTGCTGACGAACTTTATATTCGCAGGGCCATTCTGGATCCGGGCAGCGAAGTGGTGAAAGGATTTGCCAATGGTGTAATGAAATCATACAAAGGTGTGGTGAAAAATGCTGATGTGAAAAAGATTACCGAATATCTGAAGACTCTTAAGTGATTTTACTATTATTTTCGATTACCACTAAGACACGCAGAACACTAAGAATCACTAAGAAATTCATCCCCCTAAGTGTACCTCAGTGCTCTTAGTACCTTAGTGGTCCTTTTCACTTTTATTGCTAATTTAACCCTCCCTTTATCACAAAAAAAGCATTTTGAAAAGTTTATCCTTCTTCATCAAACAGATCTCACTGCTTTCGCGCTTTAAACTTTCACTGTCGGTAGCTTTCTCTACCCTGGTGGCATA
The DNA here is from genome assembly GCA_964599365.1 of uncultured Bacteroidales bacterium. Classification (GTDB taxonomy): domain Bacteria; phylum Bacteroidota; class Bacteroidia; order Bacteroidales; family CAIWKO01; genus CAIWKO01. The sequence continues at coordinate 4,121 of CAZRFL010000021.1, read as the reverse complement.
TCTGCTTGCATCCGGAAGTATGGGCCTCCCTCCTGCTTTCCTTTTTCTGGGTATCTTCCTGCTGGCCTCAGGGGCTTCGGCAATGAACCAGATTCAGGAACGGAAGTTCGATGCCAAAATGCTGCGCACCCACCTCCGCCCGATTCCCAATGGAGCGCTATCCCTGAATACATCATTGGTAATTGCCCTGTCACTTCTCCTATCAGGGCTCATTCTTCTGTTGGTTTTCGGAACCTTACTGAGTCTGCTGCTGGGTTTACTGAGCCTGTTTTGGTATAATATTCTGTATACTTATTTGAAACGCGTCACGGCTTTTGCTATGGTGCCGGGAACTTTGACGGGAGTGATTCCCATCATAATTGGCTGGGAAGCGGCCGGTGGGTCATTGACCGATCTGACCTTTATGTTCATCTGCCTGTTTATGGTAGTTTGGCAGTTGCCGCATTTTATACTATTGATGCTTCGCTATAAGGAGGATTACCGTAGGGCAGGATTCCCGGCTCTGACCGATACATATTCCATACGCTCGGTTAAAGACATCATTACTTCGGGTGTGGTGGCTATGCTTACGGTGGTTGCGGGGATGATGTATTTTGGGGTGTTTCACCTGATGGCGATTCAGATACCAACCGGCATTTTGTGTCTGGCTTTTGTTATCATCTTTATGAAGGACCTCTATAAAAAGCAAGGTGAGCTGAAAGTAGCTTTCATTTCCATCAATGTCTTTATGCTGGGGGTGATGATAATGTTGCTGGCGGATAAACTGATGAAAGGTTGATTCTCTAGTATTTCCCGCAGATTACGCAGATTAACGCAGAAAAAAAAACTTTTCCTTGCCACCAAGACACCATAACACTAAGAAACACCAAAAAGATTCACGGCAACGGATGGAAAAAGAATTATTAAGACACTTAGATCACTAAGAAACACTAAAAAGACTTCCTACATAGTCAACTGGCGGACGCAAATAAACGCAGAATTTTTAATAACATTAAAATCTGCGATATCTGCGGGAAAAATTATCTACAATTCAACTTATAATACTTCTTCGCAATTTTATCCCCCAGATAAGCAGCTTTCCAGAAATCGTCACAAGCTTCGCTTTTCATACCGGCATTGGCTTTGGCCAGTCCGCGGTTGTAGTAAGCATCCGAACCGGCAGGTTGCAGTTCTATCACCTTAGTGTAGTCGGCAATGGCCTTTTCAAACTCATAGGATTCGTTATATAAGTATCCCCGACTGAACCATGCATCAGGAAATTTCGGGTCGAGGGCTATGGCCTTTGAGTAATCATCTAGTGCTTGCTGCTTTTTCATCACGTTCTCGTAATCATAGGCCCTTTGATAATAAGCTTTGGCATTGCCAGAATCCAACTGTATCACCTTGGTATAATACATAATAGCCGTGTGATATTCTTCCATGAGGTCGTACTGTTGGGCCAGAGAGAAATTCACTTTAATGCTGTTGGGATTGCTTTCCAGGTAAACAAAATAATTCTCCAAAGCCAGCGAATCGGCTCCCAGCACTCCATAAATTAGGGCCTTGCGGTAAATGGCCGTCGAAAGTTCGGGGTTAAGCTCCAGGGCTTTTGTGAAATCGGATAGGGCACTTTGCCAGGATGAGGTAGTTTCGTTTAACATGCCCCGGTTGAAGTAGGCATTGGCATCGTTAGGTTGCAGTACAATCAGAGTGGTATAATCATTGGTAGCTTCACGGTATTTTTCCAGCTTCTCGTAGGCTATGGCGCGGTTGAAGTAAGCATCGGCGTAATCGGGTTTTTGTACTATCACCTGTGAATAATCGTCCACGGCTCCCTGATAATCGTTGCTTTGATATTTGGTAAATGCCGAAACAAAGAGTTCGTCAACCGATTGGGCAATGGAAAAGGCCGACAGCAACAGCAACGAAAGTGAAAGTGTAAGTGCTTTGATCTTCATGGGGGTGGAATTTAAATACAAATTTAACTAATTTGGAGAAACAACGGGAAGAAGTTTGGAGTTGAAGAGAAACCACGGAGACTTAGCCCCATAGGGGTGGCTATGCCAAGAACGCATAGAGTGAGATGAAAAAGAGGAGACGCAGATTACCGCAGAATTTTATGATTTACGCTGATGATCCTTTATGATAAGACGTTTAAGATTCACTGCGGATAAATCATCCGGATATTGCAACGCCCCTTGGAACGGCATCCCTATCCTTTCTTTTTAATCAGGGTAATTATCAAAAACACCAAGGCAATGATACTCATAATAACAGATATAATTTCCAAAGCAAAACCGGAATAGTAATAAATATAAGGCGGGTCCATCCCATAAATCGACATGAGGAAATTACCGGTAGCATAGGCAGCTATGCAAACCACTATCAGTATGATCCATTTGGTTATTTTCATTTTAGATACCTCAGGGTATTAGGCTTTACCATTTTAATCCACAAAGGAATATCAACAACTTTTTCTACTCTTCCGCCCTGAAATGTTCTGTCAATTGGATGAGGATGGTGTCTAGTTCTATTGCTTTGTCGAAATGGCTTCTGCGGGTGAAGTCGAACAATTCGAGCAAGGCTGTCAGGGATTCTTTTTTCCAGCCGTTTTCATTTTCCATGTCTAAACTGTCGCGGTAAGCCTCCAGATTATCGAAGGTCAGGGGGGCTTTAACTTCATCTTTCAATGTGGCAAGCAGGTCGAAAGGTTCCGTCAGGTTGAAGGTGGGCCAATCGGTGAGGGCATCTAAAAGGAAGTCGCCGGCTATGGAATAATTATCCTCTGTGGTGTTCAACTCCAGAGCTTCTCTGAGTTCGTCGTAAGTAATCAAATCTTGTTTGCTCATATTTTTAAGTTTTTGGTATGGTCGTATTATTGCTTCGCCTTTTATGCTTTCCTCACTTCAAAAATACCTAATTATTTCAACACTAAAAAACTGTTTTAAATTTTTCTTTGGAAAAAACATGAAGTTTAGGAAAAAGTGAAGGCTTCACCAATAAAAAGTGAAGCCTTCACTAAGCAATAGGCGGAGTATAAGTGTGAATTGGGATTTATGAGATGAGCTTTTTTAGTTTGATTATGATTTTGAGAAGCTTTTTGTCGCGGATGAGGAGGTTGGTTTTGGTGTCGGATTGATAGCCTTCCAGTTCGGATGTGAGGGTGTAGTTGCCTTCGGGCAGGCTGTAGCCTTTTACGTAGCCATATTTGGTGCTTTTCATTTGCAGAGGTTGGGCATTGCTGACCAGGATAGCATTGACGCGGCGTAAGCGTGCCCCGTTTGCCTCATCGAGATATTGTACCGATAAAGAAAGGTGTCTGGTGCCAGGGGCGGTGCCTATTTTTACCTTATTTTTCCAAGTTTCGAACAAAGAATTGAAAGCCGACTCAACGATGTTGCCTATCTGTTTTTTACATTCTTCCATATCGATACATAATTGAGGCATGGGGTCGGTTCCCAGTGCTTTCCGCTCCCGAATTTTGTCGATGGGGATAGGCTTTATTTCTTTGAAAGCCTTGATGGCGGTTACCATTTCGTCGATATTGGCCTGTATGATGTTGGTAAGGATGGTGAGATTATCCTTCATCACATTTTTCATATCCGTGGCCCGGTCAGCCGCCAAATCAGCATCCACTTTTGTAATATAACTAACGGCCTTATCCAAAGCCCTTTTCAGTTCCACATTTTTCACCAAATATGCTTTAACCGCCCCCAGTTTGGCATATTTGATAACAATAGCAGCCATGATAATTTTAAGCAATTCCTTGTCAGGGCTATACACGGTTATATCCGAGGCTTGTAGCAAACGGGCTTCTTCTATTTTGGCCAGCAAATCGCTGAAAATAACCAGAAGCAATACAAATTCATCATTAGTTACCAGCACATCATGATTGGCGGCAACGAAATTTTTTAGGCGCAGACTTGCATCATATTGCGCTTGTTGTTCTCTATTCATAATAATTTGTTTTTAAATGGTTTAATTAATTTGTTTGAATAAGGTTAATTTATTTTGATTGTTTAGGTACGAAATTTCCAAATCAAAAAAAAGCATCCTGCTCTCATCACAACAGTCACTATAAATCATCGGTAGAGTAAAGCAGATTGTGTAAACAGGTTTTAAAGGAATATAGGCTTGCGCTG
>CAZRFL010000020.1:0-49410 GCA_964599365.1 uncultured Bacteroidales bacterium | reverse complement strand
CCCTGAGCGGCAAACCGGCTTTCACCCGAACGGATGCTCAGATACAATTCCAGTGGACCCTCTTTTCCCCTGATCCCGACAAGCTGACCTATGACTTCTATTCGGTCCGCTGGACAGGAAAACTGAAAGCCCCTGCTTCGGGTACTTATAAAATCGGTATAGATGGCAACGACGGTTACCGCCTTTACGTGAACGACAGTCTGCTGATAGATGACTGGAAAAAAGTGAGCAAACAAACCCTGGTCAAAGATTTTACCTTCGAAAAGGACAAAGAATATAACTTGCGCATAGAATATTTTGAACCCACAGGCAATGCCCGTTTTGCTTTGGTTTGGAATTATGGCATTGCAGACGATCAGTCACAGGAAATTGACAAGGCAAAAGCTCTTGCAGCCAAAAGCGATGTGGCAATTGTCGTGGTAGGCATTGAAGAAGGTGAGTTTCGGGACAGGGCCATGTTGGGTTTGCCGGGTCGGCAGGAGGAACTCATCAACAAACTTTCACAGAGTGGTAAACCCCTGGTGGTCGTCCTGGTCGGTGGAAGTGCAGTTACTATGAACAACTGGCTGCATAATACCCCTGCACTCATTGACGTTTGGTATCCCGGTGAAGAAGGGGGTGATGCCGTGGCGGAGGTATTGTTTGGAGATTATAATCCGGCTGGCCGACTACCCATTACATTTCCGGTCACGGAAGGACAACTTCCCCTGGTCTACAATCACAAGCCTACTGGCAGGGGCGACGATTACGACGATATGACGGGCCAGCCTCTTTTTCCTTTCGGATATGGATTAAGCTATACCAGCTTTGAGTATTCGGGACTGCAAATAGTGAAGAGCAGGATAACCTCCAACGACTCCACCCTGGTGAAATGTACTGTAACCAACACTGGCAAAAGAGAAGGAGACGAAGTGGTTCAGCTATACCTTAGAGACGAACTGGCCTCGGTGGCCAGACCCATAACAGAGCTCAAAGGCTTTCAGCGCATACATCTGAAACCCGGCGAAAGCAAAACCGTGAGTTTTATGATTACTCCTGAACTGCTCTCTATGTGGGACATCAATATGAAAAAGATTGTGGAACCCGGCGATTTTCGCATCATGATAGGTGCTTCGTGTAAAGATATCCGCCTGAGGGGAATTTTGACGGTGGTAGAGTAAGTCGTTTAACACTGACTTGTAGCCTTAGAAAAAGTATAATTGAACGTCTAACCTGGACGTATTTTAAGAAACTGTGGCTTCAAATAATTTTAAAGTGTTTGTAAATAATCCTACTATATCCAAACCGATTTATTTCGCATAAAAATGGTCTTCAGACCATAGAACCATCCAGACCGACCTTCTGAATTTTCTTGTAATTTTCAAGTGCAGAAAAATGGCGCTGGGTATAGCTAAGAAAACGCTGTTTGACGAGTCCGTCATTTTTCTGACGGACGAGGAGTTTGTTTTCGGGGATTTTTCAAACGTAGAAAATAAAGAAAATTCAGGCAGTCTTGATTCTTTGGTTCTTTCTCATCAAGGAGAAAGAACGTAAATTATCATTCGTTAGGTCTGTCTTTTTTTGGTTACTTTTTTGGACAAGCAAAAAAGTTACAATTAAAACAAAAAGAGAAATGGGTTTCATCGAATGCGTTTATTTACGGTCGTCTTCGACACGTTATTCTATGTGGTTCGCTATACTATGGTTGCATCAGGAATAACGGCTCTGACTGACCTTGATCATTTTAGTCACACAGAGAAGTTGTTCCAGAAAAATACCAAATACCTGAATCTTTCGAAGAACAACTTGTCGAAGTGGAACTATGACAAACGAATTACAATGATGCTAACTCTCCGACTTCCCGTCCAGCAGCATCTTCACAGCATCATTCAAAGAACCGGCCCTTGTAATGGTGCCGGTATTCACAAAGAAGATCTCATCTGCATTCTCTATCGTATTCAATCGGTGGGCAATGATCACCAGGGTAATGGATTTGGGAAGTTTCTGAAGTATCTCTTCCAGCAATTGTTCCGTTAAGGTATCAATGTTCGCAGTAGCTTCATCCAATATCAGCAGTTCGGGTTGACGCAACACGGCACGCATAAAAGCCAGCAATTGTTTTTGTCCCAGGCTGATGCTTTCGCCTGAGGTTTGAATGGGTGTATCCAGTCCCTGATCGAATCGGCTGAGCAGATTTTCGAGTCCTGCAGCTATGATGACTTCTGACAGTTGCTCATTGCTAAAGTCTTTATAATCGCTGTTCCCATACAGAATGTTCTCCCGAACCGTTCCCGTGAACAGGAATGGCTCCTGAAGAATGAAACCTATCTTTTTGCTGCGTTCTTCGGGTTGGTAAGAACGTATGTCTTTGCCGTCGAGCAACACCGAACCTCTCGTGGCATCATACAAGCGGGCAATAATTGATGCGGTGGTTGTTTTTCCTCCTCCTGTCGGACCCACAAACGCATAAGTCTTTCCTCTTTCCAGGTCGAAGTTCACCTTGTGCAGTACTTGTTTTCCGTTGGGATATTTGAAAGAAACATTGCGGAACGAAAGGTAGGACGAACTGGAATAGCAGTTTTCATCTTTCACCACCGGCAGATTGCTCTCGAGGGATAAGATGTGGGAAATGCGGTCCCATCCGGCCATAGCTACCTGGAAGTTGGCCCACAGTGCCGCCAGTTGACGCAGGGGATTGTAAAAATTGCTCACATAAGCAATGAAACTGATTAAAAGTCCTACCGTGAAATATCCTTTGATGATGAGGTAAATCCCTACCGAAAGCACTATCAGTTGCCCCATATTGGCAGCGAAGGTGTAGACCGGCATCAGCGTATTGTTGGCTATGCCTGCCTTAACGGATTTACTATAATTCTCCTGATTGGCCTCTTCGAAACGTTTGCGGAAATAATCGCGTCGGTCGAAAGCTATGATCACTTTGAAATTCGCCAGACTTTCCTGTATTTCGGCGCTCAGCATACCCGTGCTTTTCATGCTTTCGGCATTGCGTTTTTTCACCCAGGGCGACACAAAACGGGTGAACAGCCATACAATCACAGCAGGCGATAAGGCTGCCAGCCCTATCACCGGGTTGATGCTCAAAAGAAAAACTCCAGCACCTATCATCGTAATGATGCTTCCGAGAAACTGCATCAGCGATTGCGAAAAAAACTGGTTCACCTTATCGGTGTCGTTGTTGATGCGCGATATCAAATCGCCCACCTTGTTCTGATTGAAAAAGTCGACAGGCAATTCCTGTATCTTGTTGAACAGTTTATTGCGCAGGCTGTAAAGCATGCGTTGTCCAATGCCACCCATAAGGCGCATCTGGCCATAATTCACAAAAAAGGCGATGACATAAAGCGAGAGAATGATGCCTGAGAAAACCAGTACTCCATGATATTGTTTGGTCTGAACGTAAGTATCAATAGTATGTCCGACCAGGAAAGGCCCCAGCAGATTCAATGTGGCATTCACCAGTATGGCTCCGAAGGCAATGATAAAGTTGCGTCTCTCCTGACCAATAAGCCCGAGCAGCTTCCGCAGAGAAGCAAAAGTGGAGGTTTTTTTCTCCGCCTGTTCCGATGCCTGATTCAGATCATAGTTCATAATGGCGGGTGCTTCGTTGCGAATTATTGATCTGGTTGTATTCCGAAGATTTTTCCTTCAGTTGCTGATGGGTGCCGGTAGCAATGATCTCACCTTCCATCAAAAGAATGATCTGTTCGAAATTCCGTATGGAGGATACCTTTTGGGTAACCGATATGAGGGTCAGGCCGGGATAGTTTCTTTCGAGGTTGCAAAGTATGGCATTTTCGGTCTTATTGTCCACCCGTGAGATAAAATCGTCGAGAAGCAATATTCTGGGATTGATCGCCAAAGCCCTGGCCAGCATGATACGTTGTTTTTGGCCACCAGACAATGAGGTTCCTCTTTCCGAAACTACGGTCTCGAGTTTCTGAGGAAGGGTTTCAATAAAGTCACTCAGTTCTGCAGTTTCTATGGCCTTTTGCAACGATTCCTCCGTCACACGGTCGTTGAAGGCAATGTTCTCACGCAGACTCATATTGAAGATGACGCTTTCCTGAAACACAAATCCTATCTCGCGGTGAAACAGTTCGCGGGTATATTTTTCGATGGGGATGCCGTCGAACTCAATATTTCCTGAAGTAGGATGGATGAGGTTAGCGAGCATATAAAGGAGTTGACTTTTACCTGCAGCCGTGGGGCCAATGATACCTGTGCGGCTGCCGGCCTTCACGCTGAAAGAAATGTTTTTAAGGATAGGCTTTTCACCAATAGAAAAGGAAACATTATCGAGCATTACATTGCCCTTAATACTGCTGCTTATGGTTCCGGTATCCTCAGGTTCGGGAGATTCCAGCACCTCGTACACGCGGGCGTATGATGCCGATGCTGATGCTATCATGTTGCTCATAAACCCTATCATTAAAAGTGGAAATATTAGCATCATCAGGTAGCTGTTGAATGCGGCAAAATCACCAAGCGACATGCTGTCGGTCACCACAAAATGCCCGCCCAATGACAAAATGATTACCACAGCCACATTCGAAACGAACATGATAACTGGGATTAGTGTGGCGAAAAGCCTCAATATCGATAAGCCCAGATTGCGCGACACAATGTTGGCATCCATGAACTTCATGCTTTCGGGCTGTTGCGAATTCAGTACACGAATTAGGGCCGAACCAATGATACTTTCGTTGATGATACGGTTAAGTGCATCGATGTTCTCGCGACTTTTTTTGAACAATACCTTGGCTCTGCGGAAAATTACAGAAAATGTAAAGGCAATGATAGGAATTACAGCTATCACTGCTAATGCCAGCCTCCAGTTGATGGTGATCAGCAGCACACAAACCCCTATGATCACAAAAGCCGACGAAATAATGATGACAAAGGCTTGAGATACGAAATTCTTTATAGAATCCACATCAGAGGTAAGATTGGTCAGCAGTTTTGACGGGTTGGACCGTAAAATATAGGTATAGCTCTGACGCGATATCTTTTCCGATAAACGGCTGCGAAAGTCTTTGGCTACCCGCTCGGAAGCATAGGTTTGGATGATGTTTTGCAGGTAAGTGAAAACAAAGATGGCACCGGCAGCGATAAGAAACTCTATAATCACCGTTTCCATCACAAAATGCTTTTCGGTAAAAGCATCTATGGCACTTCCGATGATCTTCGGGATGAGGAGGTTGATGCTGCTTCCAAGCAATGCCATAACAATTAATCCAGCCACTGTCCGCGAATAGGGCTTCAGCACACGAAAGATGCTGGGCTTGCCCTGCTTGGCTTTTTGCGATGCGGTATCCGGTTTACTTCCGATAGTTCCTTTTGTGTTTGGCATGATATGATTGGGCGCTACCGGATTTTTTTTGTAAAAGTTCTAAGCATTGAGATTAACAAGTACATAAAATATAGCAGTACAAAGGTATGAATTGTATATGGAATTGCGAATAAGGAATATATCAATGTTTTTTTGGTTTTCAGATAAAGACAGGCATTTTCGGTTTTAATTAGAATCGCTTAAATGGTTTGTTTCAAAGCGCTAATTCAATCAAACATGTAGATGAAAAATGAAATAAACATGATAAAATAAAGAAAAATAATGACAAAAGAGTTTTTCTAATTAAAATTATTTGTAATTTTGTCTATAGATTGTGGAGGAGAGTTAAGAACAGGTTGATGTTAAAAAAATAATGTAACCTGATATTTTCTTTCCCCGTAACTTTGCAAATAGAATTTTATAAACCAAGATATAATGAGAAATATTACCTTTTTTTTAACGGTAATTCTATGCTTTGTCCTAAACGGTCTTAAAGCTCAGGATAAAACCGACTTGACAGTTCAGAATAAACCGCTGAGCCCGACTGTCGTTATAAACGGTGTTTTTCTGGGAGAAACCCCTCCTTTGAAGGATTTACCTGTTTTAACTGCTGAAGAAGTTGAATTCATGAAACAAAAGGCCTTAAAAAAAGCGGCCAACAAAGTGATTAAACCTCGTTTGTACCCCTATGCATCTACAGCATTGCCTATTGGAGAAGATGCCGTTTGGCAAAAATCTCTTGTGAAATCCTCTTCATCGAAAGCTCCGGTTATTAACTTTGAAGGCCAAACCACAACATCTTTTCCACCAGATTGTAACGGTACCGTTGGCCCCAGTCATTATATGCAGACGGTAAATTCTAGTTATGCTATTTATAATAAAAGCGGAACCATACTGGCAGGCCCAACAAATATGAACCTTCTGTTCAACGGCGTTTCAGGTACAAACTGTAATGATGGTGATCCCCTGGTACAATACGATGAACAGGCTCAAAGATGGATAGCTGTGGAGTTTTCGCTCTGTGGGGTAAACGATCTTATGTTGGTGGCAGTTTCATCCAGTAGCGATCCTACCGGAACCTGGTACGCTTATTCATTTGATGTTGCTGATACGCCTGATTATGAAAAAATTGGAATTTGGCAGGATGGTTATTATATGGGTACCAATACTGGTTCTGGGAATGATATTTACGTGATGGAAAGATCAAAAATGCTTCAGGGTCTTCCTGCACAAATGGTTGGTTTTGATAATTCATGGCGACCCGGAACAGGATTTTTATGTGTACCACCATTAGATAATGATGCTACATTTGCCCCTGCAGGATCACCGGGCTTATTTATCGCTTTTAATGACGATGCAGTGGCAGGTGGAACGGATCAGTTGTGGATTTATGAGTTAGCGGTTAACTGGACAACACCAGCAAACTCCACCTTTGTCAGATCGCAGCAGCTCAATGTAACGGCTTTTGATAGCCAGTTTGATCCATCTTGGAATGATATAACCCAACCAAATGCGCAGAAACTGGATGCTGTGCCACAGGTTATCATGAATGCACCGCAATATAGAAATTTTGGCACCTATCAAACCATAGTATGTTGTCATACCGTGGATGTTGATGCCACCAATCATTCTGGCATACGTTGGTATGAACTCAGAAAAACACCTCCTTCAACCACATGGACAATCCGGCAACAAGGGACCTTTGCCCCTGATGCACATTCCCGCTGGATGGGAAGCATTATGCTAAATGGAAATGGAAAGATAGCCATGGCATATTCCATTTCAAGTTCAACTATTTATCCGGGAATCCGTTATTGCGGGCAATCGACGAGTGCTTACGCAAATGCTACAGGACTCATGGATGTTCCGGAAGAGGTTATTCATAACGGAACAGTGGCTCAAGTGGTCAACTCCACTTACGGAATGCGTTGGGGCGACTATGCCTTATTATCGATCGATCCTAATGACGATGAAACATTTTGGTTTACGAGTGAATATGTGAAAACAGGTGGAACAACAAAGGGAACGAAAATCGCTTCTTTTAGAATTGGGAGTGCACCAATAGTTTCTAGCAATCCAGCCACAAATGTTGCTGCGCCCAATGCAACCCTAAATGGTACAGTAAATCCAAACGGATTGGCAACAACTTATTATTTTCAATGGGGCACCACAACTTCCTATGGAAATACAACTACAGCAACCTCGGCAGGATCTGGCACATCAAATGTAGCTGTAAATGCAATTATAACAGGACTTGTTGGTGGTACTACTTATCATTTCCGTATTGTTGCTACAAACAGCGATGGAACAGCAAATGGAGCGGACCTGATATTTACACCCGGTTCTGCAAGTATTTCAACAACTGTTGTCTCCGCAATCGGCATTACAACTGCTACATCGGGAGGAAATGTTATAACAGATGGGGGCTCGACCGTTACTGCGCGAGGCGTTTGTTGGAGTATTACTGCCAATCCTATTATTTCCGGAAATTTCACAACAAATGGCGCAGGAACAGGAGTATTCACCAGTTCTATAACAGGATTGGCTGCAAATACACTTTATCATGTAAGGGCTTATGCAACTAATGCTAATGGAACATTTTACGGTGAGGATATAACATTTACGACTCTTTGTGGTACGATTAGTAGTTTCCCGTGGAATGAAGGGTTTGAAAATGCCGGTACAATCCCAAATTGTTGGTCTCAGGAACAAGTGGCAAATTCAGGTATAAATTGGGTGTTTATTACAGGTAGCAGTAGCGGTCATCCTGCAACAGCTCACCTTGGAACGTATAATGCGTGCCTCATTGATGCAAATTCTCCAGATAATAAAACCAAACTTATTACACCTGCTCTTAATATTTCTGCAGTCGCCAACCCTCAACTTCAATTTTGGCACACTCAACAGGTCTGGACTCCTGATCAGGATCAGTTGATTGTATATTACAGGACTTCTATTGCCGGAAGCTGGACGGTTTTAGCTACTTATACTGCTAGTATCACTGCTTGGCAAATGGAAACGATAACCCTTCCAGCAGCATCCAGTGATTATTACATTGCCTTTGAAGGTAATGCCAAATATGGATATGGGGTTTGTGTGGATGATGTAAGTATTAGCAGTGCCTGTACATTGCCATCTGCTGCCGGAACTATAACAGGAACTGCAACCGTTTGTCAGGGGGCAAGCAGTGTGGGTTATTCTGTACCGACCATTTCGGGTGCAACAAGTTATACATGGGCTTACTCTGGCACCGGTGCGACCATTACTGGTACCACCAATAGTGTAACTATTACTTTTGCAGCTAATGCCACTTCTGGAAATCTTACGGTTTATGGTGTGAACAGCTGTGGAAATGGAACCGTATCTGCCAATTATCCAATAATGGTCAATGGAACACCATTGGCCGCTGGTAATATTTCCGGAACAGCCTCGGTATGTCAGGGAGCATCTTCTGTTGGTTATTCGGTACCTGCTATCACTAATGCAACGAGTTATGTCTGGGCATATACTGGTACGGGAGCAACCATAACAGGAACGACCAGTAGTATTACCATAACCTTTGCCGCCAATGCCACCTCCGGAAATCTTACCGTTTATGGAAGCAGTACTTGCGGCAATGGAACTATCTCAGCCAATTTCCCGATTACTGTAAATGCTACCCCTGTTGCAGCCGGCATCATTACCGGCTCTGCCTCCGCTTGCCAGGGCGCAACATCTGTCGCTTATTCTATTCCGGTTATTTCTGGTGCGACCGGATACGTATGGGCATATTCCGGCACTGGAGCTACCATTACAGGCACCTCCAATAATGTTACTATTACTTTTTCAGCAAGTGCCACTTCAGGCAATCTTACGGTTTATGGAACTAATACATGTGGAAATGGGACTATTTCTGCAAGTCTCCCTATAACAATGAATCCATTACCCCTTGCTGCCGGAACAATAACAGGTACTTCCAGTGTTTGTCAGGGAGCTACTTCGATAACCTATACTGTAGGGAGTATAACCAATGCAACCAGCTATGTTTGGTCTTATACAGGCACCGGGGCTAGCATAACAGGTTCAACAAATAGTGTAACCATTACCTTCTCATCAAATGCCACCTCAGGCAATTTGACTGTATATGGGGCCAATACTTGCGGAAACGGAACCATTTCTGCCAATTATCCCATTACTGTGACTCCTTTGCCTGTTGCTGCAGGAACTATCACGGGAGCCTCATCAGTATGTCAGGGTGCGTCTTCTGTAGGTTATTCGGTACCAGTTATAACCAATGCGGCAAGTTATTTTTGGTCTTATTCCGGCACTGGTGCAACCATTACCGGTACAACCAATAGTATTACCATAACCTTTGCTTCGAATGCGACTTCCGGAAATCTGAGTGTTTATGGAACAAATTCATGTGGCAACGGAACTGTTTCAGCGAATTACCTTGTCACTGTGAATTCTTTGCCCGCAGCAGTGATTGTAAGCGGGGAAGGTACACATTGCGGAAGTGCCACATTGACTGCTTCCAATGGTTCAGATGGCACAATTTATTTTCAGGGGAATACTACTAGTGGAACCTCCACTGCAATTCCATCTGTATCACAAGTAGTATCAACAACTGACACTTATTATTTCAGGGCACAGTCGTCAGCAGGTTGTTGGGGACCTGAAGGAAATACCGCGGTTACAATTAATCCCAGTCCCAATATAACTTCCTTTACCGCTACTCCTTCGGTCATCTGTGCGGGTAGTACAGCCGATCTTTCGGCCACAGCTACAGCCAGTGGTGGTTCATTTACTGCTTCTGCTGCCTCAGGGACCCTTAATATGACAATTCCAAGTGGTTCTAATACAGGAGTTACGAGGGCATTGTCTATTACTACAGGAGGAGGTAATATTGATGCCAATTCAAATGTACAGGTGACAGTCTCAATAGCAATAAACAGAGATTCAGATATTGATATGTTTTTAATCGGACCTGCTAACTGTGGAACCATGTTGTTAAGTACTGATAATGGTAGCACTGGTGCAAACTATACTAACACTATACTCTCTACCAGCGCATCCAATATTATTGGTACGACGGGAAATAATACTGCTCCATTTTCGGGAACTTATCGGCCCGAAGGTACATTGATAGCAACTCCAATACTTACAGGAGCGTTTAGCGGCTCGTATTCGTTACCAGCGACAGCTCTGACAGGCTGTCCTGTAAATGGCAATTGGACTTTATTTGTTGCAGACGATGCAGCAGGGACAACCGGAACATTGACAAAATTTGATTTGACCATCACCGGGATTGCAGGTACGATAACACATGCATTTAGTGGTAACGGATCGATAGGAACAGTAAATTATAGTGGTTCGGGGAATCAAACAGGCACCTCTGCTGTTTCGAATGCACCTTTGGGAACGAACACGTATAATGTTGTCACAACTGGGCCCAATGGGTGTACTTCAACCACTACTACTACTCTGACTGTTAACCAGCCTACTGTGGCAGCTTTGCAGGTTTATGCATCTGCTATTGATATTTGTTTGGGGACCAGTATAACATTAACTCAGTCTGGAGGTACATTGGGCACCGGAGCTTATTGGCAATGGTATACTGATGCTGCTTATACAAATCCTGTGGGTGGTCAGATATCTGCTGCTGATGCAAGCCTTACAATTACTCCGACCAACTCAAATAATTATTACGTAAGAGGTGAAGGAGCAACGGCTCCCTGTAGTATTAATGTAGGTGATAATACTAAAACGGTTGCGGTTACAATTCATGAACAACCCTTTGCTGGTGGACTTACAAAAAATCCGGTGGGAACGATAATTTGCGAAGGACAACAGGTTTCGGTTTCAGCTACAGTCGGCACGGGTGGTGCCGGTATCGTTACAGATATTCTGGAATACAGGTATGATGGCGGAAGTTGGATACCTTATGTTTCAGGAATGGCCTTGAATACTGCAGGACACAGTTCGGTAGACATCAGAACATACAGAACTTCTTCTGTTAGTGGATGCAATACATCTGGCATTAGTGAAGTAGGTTGGATAGTTGGTTCTCCTTCAAATCTGGGGGCGTCGAATATAACAACCAACAGTGCAGACTTGAGTTGGACCGACCTGAACGGATCTTCATGGAATATTGAGTTTGGTCCTCAAGGCTATACACAGGGCAGTGGCACTATGATTAATGGAATAATAACACAATCACATAATCTGAATGGATTGAGTTCAGGGGCTGCTTATTCTTATTATGTTCAGACCAATTGCAGTGGTTCAAACAGTGTGTGGCATGGACCATACAGTTTTACCACATTGACTCCTACTTATAAAACGTTACATCTTAAAATGTATCTGGAAGGCTTATATGCCGGATCTGGGTTGATGAATCAGGCTCAAAATGAAGTAGGCCCTGAGTATGCTGCTGGCATTGCAGACAAAATAATTGTAGAATTACACGAAAATGGGGTTTATACTAATGTTGTTTATGAAGACCTGAGTGTTCTACTCCTTACCAATGGGGATGCTATTGTTGGCAACATCCCTACAACAATGAGTGGTTCATATTGGATAGTTATTAAGCACAGAAATAGTATTGAAACATGGAGTAATAATGCTGTTGACTTTAGTTCACCTGTAAATGTGAATTATGACTTTACTACCTCAGCTTCTACTGCATTTGGAAGTAACTTAAAACAAATGGGTGATATTTTTGCTATTTACGCGGGCGATGTTGATCAGGATGGTGGTGTAGGTATTGCTGATATGGGTCTTATTGATAACCTGTCTTCGGTATTTGCTTCGGGATACCTTCCTGAAGATATAGATGGAGATGGAAGTATCAGTGTTGTTGATATGGGAATTGTTGATAATAATTCTTCTAATTTTGTTGCGGTTGTAAAACCATAGGAGGGAAATTGGTGTTAAATAGATTTGAACTCGTATAAGAATGTGTTAGGATGAGATAATAATTCATGAGGATTATCAAAGTTGCTTGGTATGGTACTTAAATAATCTAATCATTCGTTCTGTTTTTCAATTGGATCAAGTTGTATCAATTTTGGATTTTTTGTTGTATCATTGACAAATTAACTAAAGTCATGGAAAAAGCTTGATGGATACTGTTGTTGTCATTTTTTAATCCTAAATAGGAGCCAAAATACGAAGCAAGGATTAATATTGCAAAAAAGGTCCCAATAATTTCAGGGCAGGGATTCAATTGAGGTGTGAATTTTATTAACCGGGTTTTTATTTGTTTTTATAATAATCGTTGTTAATGATTCATAAAAATAAACTAAAAACAGAGGGTATTTTACCACTTTAATTTTGGAATGTTGTATCTTTGAAAAAATTTTTTATTTCAGACCATTTTTAATATTATTTGAATGGTTTTATAGACCTAAACAGTAAAAACAATAATTTTATGAAAAAAGTATTATTTATTTTTGTATTTTTAGTTTTATCGTTATTTAACCCTTTCAGGGGATCTGCACAATTGTTACTGGAAGATAATTTCGGTTATACCGTTGGTACCGCTCTTAGTGCGAATGGTTGGGCTGTACAGGGAGCTGCAACGCCATTGGTATTGGTTACTGCATCTTCTATTTCTTATACGGGTTATTTGTCCTCAGGTATTGGAGATGAGGTAACTTTATCAAATACCGGTGAGGATGTTAATCGTACATTCGCAACTCAGACATCAGGAACAATCTATGCCTCTTGTTTGGTTAATGTGACATCTGCGACTACCACTGGTGAGTATTTTTTCCATTTGGGTCCTACTCCTATTTCGACCACTTTCAAAGGCAGGGTATTTGTAAAAAGAGATGCATCAAACAATCTTGCTTTTGGAATTTCATATGCAGGTGCAGCCGCGACTGCCGTTTGGTCACCTTTTAGCTATTCAATGGGAACTACCTATTTAATTGTCTTAAAATATACCATTGTAAGTGGGACAGGTAATGATGTTACTTCAATTTTTATAAATCCCACATTGAATGCTGCAGAACCTGTAAGTGGATGGATAACTAGTACTGATGTGCCAGTTGATCCGGCAAATATTGGAACGGTTGCCCTTCGTCAGGGAAGTGCCAGTACTGCAGCAGTTTTAAAATTGGATGGTGTCAGAGTCGGTAATTCCTGGTCAGACATTGTTGGTTCTGCTGGTTCAACTCCCACCATAACCATAAATCCGACGACATTAAGTGGGTTTACTTATGTTCAGGGAAATGGACCTTCAGGCGAAAACAATTTTACCATTAGTGGGGCAAATCTTTCTTCTGATATTTCTATTGCACCATCAACCAATTATGAGATTTCTACCGGAACAGGTGCGGGTTTTTCAGCGACAGACCCAATAGTATTAACCCAAAGTGGAGGTTCAGTTACTTCTACAACCATTTATGTTCGTTTGAAAGCAGGCTTATCAACCAATACTTATAATGGAGAAACAATTACTGCAACATCTACAGGCGCAACAAATGGAACCGTTACCTGCGATGGATCCGTTTTATCAGTTCCTACCCCTATATTAACGTTAACTCCCACTTCATTGAGCGGATTCTCAACTGTTTCCGGTACGTATTCTGCTTCACAATCCTATACGGCATCAGCTGATTATTTGGTTGATAATGTAACCGTTACTGCTCCTGCGAATTTCGAGATTTCAACTGATAATATAACTTTTTCGCCAAGCATAGTATTGCTGCAATCGGGTGGAAATATCACGGGCGAACCAGCAATGGTTTATGTGAGAATTACGGCCTCAGCTACCGGAGGAGCCGTTGCTGGAAATATTACTCATGCAAGTACGAATTTGACACAGGTTGACCTTGGTTTGACGGGTACAGTTTATTATGTAGAACCCTCCAATCATGCAAGTAACTTTCAGGTTGCAGCACCCAATTATTCTTCTGTAACATTGACATGGGCAGACAATGACGGAATACAGCCCGCTACAGGATTCCTGATATTGGCTAATACCACCGGAGTATTCACTCCTCCTGTTGATGGTACTGCACAGACCAGTGATTTTATTCTCGCGGATGGTAGTGGTGTTGCTAATGTATTGCATGGAGTTCAAACATTCACCTGGACAGGACTTGTTGGTTCAACACATTATTATTTTGAAATATATGCCTATACTAATTCCGGTACTAATATTAATTACAAATTGGTTCCTGCTGCACCTGCGGGCGATGTGATAACTCTGGTCTTTGTAGAGCCTTTAGCTGCCTGGACTTTTGATGCAACCGCTGTTGCTCCAAATACACCATCATCTGTTGCGGCTAATTTTGGGGTACAAGCAACTACAGCTATGTTTTATGCTGATGGAACCAATGGGTCTTCCAATTGGATAACCGCCACTATAGGAAATGAACTTACAGCATTTTCGGGGACAACGCTCAACGATCCCAGAGAAGGAGCAAATGTTCTTGCCGGATTTGCCTATAGCCCCGTAGCGGGAACCGGAATGTCGGCCAATGGAAAAAGTATGGTTCTGAAATTTTCGATGACCAACTACCAGGATCCGATATTAACTTTTGCGACCAGAGGCACCAGTACCGGGTTTAATTCTCAGCTATGGGAGTGGAGTACTGATAACATTACTTACACAGCTTTTGGTGTTAATACAGCTGTTACCATAACAAGCTTTTTAACAAAGACTCTTGATATGAGTACTATTGATCAACTTGATAATGCAGCCACGGTTTATTTGCGAATTACCTTTAATGGAGCGACAAGTACATCGGGTAATAACCGTGTTGACAATATCGTGATACATGCAACTGAGGCACCTCAGAACAAAACTTTACATTTAACTGCCTTTTTGGAGGGAATTTATACTGGTGCTGGAACTATGAGAAAAGCTCAGGGTTATGATGGAAGTTTTAATATCGTTGATCAGTATGCCGGAACCATTGCCGATCAGGTTATCATTGAATTACATAATGATGTTGCACCCTATGGAGTAGCGTATACGTTTACGCCTGTTGACTTAAATACTGATGGCACGATAACAATAAGTACATTGGATGCAGCCATAACGGGGTCTTATTATATAGCTATCAAACATCGTAATAGTATCGAAACCTGGAGCGCAATCCCTGTTGATTTTTCAGGTGCAGGTCCTTTCAATTATAGTTTTGCTTCATCTGCTTCACAAGCCTATGGTGATAATCAGAAAGATATGTTAGACGGCAATTTTGCCATTTACTGTGGTGATGTTGATATGGATGGCGGTGTTGGAAGTCCGGATATGGGTCTTGTTGACAACCAGTCAGCTTCATTTGGTGGAGGCTATATTCCTGAGGATATTGATGGTGATGGCAGTGTTGGTACCATAGATATGGGATTGGTTGATAACAATTCATCCAATTTTGTAGGATTTATTATACCAAATGCAAAAAAACCGTTTATTCGTCATAATAACAAATAAAACCGCCTTTAAGATAATTATTCAAATTTAATCAACCACTTAAAATTAATTATATGAAAAACAATTTCCGTTTCAGATTTTTATGGATGACAGCATTCATCCTGCTTTTTACCGGAGTTAAAGCTCAGAATCCGGTATTTACTGTCGAACTGCGTAATGCTGCCCAAGTATCAACTAAAATTCTTGAATTTGATATCTATATTACAAATACAGGAGTTTCCGATTTTGAATATGCCAGTGCTCAATATGGTATCAAAGTTAATCCTGGTATAAAAAATGGTGGAACAATATCTGCCTTTTTCGTGAAGACGGATAATGGGCAAACCATCAATAATGGGACAACCCCAACACCTCCAGCTACAACAGTAATTCAATCGGGTTTGCCTTTTGCGCGTCAACCGAATACGATTACCTTTACTGCGGCGCAAAATTGTGTTAAGGTTTCTGCAAAAACCCCTGCTGCAGGGACATTTATTCCTGTTGCTCCCGGAGTGCAGGTTACAAGAATCAGACTTGTTAATACTGCTGATTTTACAGCTAACTCAACACCAAACTTTAAATGGTCTTTTACCGTCACTCCTTATAAATCGGATGTCAATGCTTATGTTGGTGGGTTGAACACTTTGGTGACCGATACCAATTTTTATTCTGATCAAACAGGAAATATCGTATTGAATCCAATAGCACCTGTTGTTTATAATATGTTACCTGGAGGTTCTTATTGTCAGGGTGGTGCAGGCTTGCCTGTAGATGTTTCGAATTCTCAGCTCTCGTTTAACTACACATTATATAAGGATGGTATTTCAACCGGAACTACCCTTCCCGGTACAGGAACTGCTCTTAGTTTTGGGAACAAGACAGCCGGTATTTATAAAGTGAAAGGAAATCCCGGTAATTTCTGGATGAACGATAGTACGGTAATTACAGAGTCGCCTTCGGCACCAGTAAGCGTTGCTGTAGGTGTGGACCAAAATAATTTGTGTACAGCCGTTCCTGTTACATTTACAGCTACACCCACCAATGGTGGTACCGCTGTTTATCAATGGTATCTTAATGGTTCGACAACAGGGACCAATCAGCCTACTTATTCTTATACTCCGGCCAATGGTGATGTTGTGCATGTTGTCATGACTTCTGATGTTGCTTGTGCTACTGGTAATCCAGCTACTTCGAGTAATATTACTATGGTTATTCTCCCCACCCTGCCAGCTAGTGTTAGTGTCGGCGTTGACCAAAACAATATTTGTGCAGGCGTTTCTTCCACTTTTACTGCTACACCGACCAACGGTGGAACCCCTACTTACCAATGGTATTTAGGAACCACACCTGTGGGCACAAACTCACCAACTTATTCTTATGTTCCAACGAATGGAGATCAGGTAAGTGTGGTTATGACATCCACCTACCAGTGTGTTACAGGTAGTCCGGCTACATCTTCAGCCGTTACTATGGTTGTTAACCCTATTTTACCTGTTAGTGTAGTTGCAGGACCCGACCAGAATAATATTTGTGCAGGTACATCCGTTACCTTTACAGCTACACCAACCAACGGCGGGACCCCAACTTACCAGTGGTATTTGAATGGTTTCCCTATAGGAACCAATTCGCCTACTTATACCTTTGTTCCTTCGAACCTTGATCAGGTTTCGGTTGTAATGACCTCGTCAAATGCCTGCGTTTCAGGAAACCCTGCCACATCAGGAAGTACTGCTATGATAGTAGATCCTTGTACAGGAATTGAAACCAATTTGATGGACGTTACCTCTTTGTATGTTTATCCCAACCCAAGCAGCGACAGACTTTATGTTAACTTCAACGAATTGAAGGAGACTCCTAATTCAATGAAATTGTTCAATTCATTGGGACAGGTTTGTTTCGAATCGAATATGCCATTACAAACCAACCAGAATGGTATTGATGTGAGTCAACTTTCAGCCGGTTCATATACTTTACAGATTATGTTTGACAATGGAACCGTAAATAAGAAGGTTGTTGTGAAAAAATAATTGTATCGATTGCTATTGTGAAAAGACCGGCCATTTGTGCCGGTCTTTTTTTATTACAGTTATTTCTTTTACCCCGACCTTGCATTTGGATGGAATGATAAAGGTTCCGTAATTTTAAACTACACTGAACAGATTTGCAAAAGATGATCCGTAGCTCGGCTTGAGAATCGGGAAATTTCATAACACTACCATGTAAAAGGCTTATTGTACTAATAACACTTCTATTTGTACCAATGAAAGTTCTTATGGGTCGAATAAGAAGCTTGCTTAGTACAATTAGTATTTTGATTGTACTAATGAAGGTCTTATTTGTACCAATGAAGGTCATACTTGTACCAATGAAGGGTTTGATTGGTACAATCAAGGGTTTGTTTGTACCAAGTATGAGTCTGTTTGTACCAATGAAGGGTATAATTGTACGAATAAAGAGTGTATTTGGTACAATAAAAACTTTATTTGTACCAATAAGAAGTTTCGTTGGTACAACAACAATTCCGGCAGCACTACTTTTTTTTATATTGTCTGAATCAAAGAGCGCTAATGCGATTCAGCATAAAATTTTTAATGGGCAAAGGACCGATATCACGCTATGTGACAGGATTTGGCTGACAGAGTATCGCCTGTGCCCTCCATTCAACTATGCATCCCATGCAGACTATAGACATAGTGCCGGGGTGCCTCACCATATTATATATCTATTGGGGTTTTAAATTGGAGGCTTCCGGTAAAAGAAACCATGGATATCCTTAACGGAGTCTTAACTATTATCAAAAGGCTCTTCCGGGAAGTGAGGGGGCTTTTTTATTGAGAAACGGCAAATATTTGAGAAAAAATTTGTCATTAGTCGTCAATGATAGTAGTTTTTTTTTGACAAAAAAGTTGACATGGTTAAAATGGCGCAAAATGCAGGTAATGAGCTATTTTAAAAGGCTGTAATACAGACATGGCAAGTATTTTAACATTAATTAACAGTAAAAATGTTAATTAATTTTGTTTAGTCCTTTTTTTACTTATTTTTGGTGATTCATTTTGCCGAAAAACCTATTACTAACCTAAAAATAAAATTATGAAAAAATTATTGACATTATTAATTATTCTTTTCTTGTGGACGGGGAGTTCATGGGGACAGTTAGTTACAATTGGTTCAGGTACCAATACCGGATATCTGATACCAGTTAATTCTAATTACGGCTATACCTATAGTCAGCAAATAGTTTTGCAGAGTGAAATTGCAAGAGCTGGACAAATCACTAAACTGAATTTTTACATGGTGGGTGGTATTTCATTGTCAAGTTCAAATAATTGGACAATCTATCTTGGGCATACTACCAAAACCAGTTTCTCCTCAAATTCTGATTGGGTGCCTCTTGCAAGTATGACCCAAGTTTATACCGGTACTATTGCCGCAACCCCTGCTGCCGGATGGTATGAAATTACATTAACGGCGGGGTTTAATTATAACAATACCGATAATTTGGTTGTTGCCATAGATGAAAATGCAAGTGGTTATAATTTGTCAACAAATTATGTTAGAATTTGGACAACTCCAGTTGCTAACAGGGCTATACACTACCGGAGTGATGGTACAAATCCTGATCCTGCTGTGCCACCTACGGCCAACGGACGATTAGCTTACATAAATCAAATGCAGTTGTATTTTCTGGAACCACCATGTTCCGGTACACCCACCCCGGGCAACACAATCGCTTCGGAAAATCCTGTATGTGGCGGAACAAATTTTACATTGTCATTACAAAATTCAACTCCCGGTACTGGCGTTACCTATCAATGGCAATCATCTACTACCGGCGGAGCTCCATGGACAAATTTAGGTACCGCTTCTATACAAACTACTTCTCAAACTGTTGCTACTTGGTACCAGTGTCTGGTAACCTGTTCGGGAAATACAGGAACTTCAAATCCTTTATTGGTGACTTTGAATGTTGGGGCTACACCGTATAATGAAGGATTCCTTACCACAACCACACCTGCTTGCTGGAACATCACTGGCTGGACTATTGGAAGCACACGTGGAGTTACTGGTAATCCGGGCAACAACATTTACAAAAACCTTTATAGTTCTGTAGCAACCGGAACTTATACCACAGGTTTAATCGGACTGGTAAGTACAGGCATGTTGCTGACATTTGATTATAAGTTGGCTGACTACTCTTCTCCTTACGCTCCTCCCGCAAGTGGTTCAGGAAATTTTGTGGTTTCTGTTTCCACTGATGGTACTAATTTTACACCTCTTGAAACTGTGGCAAACAATGGAACTGCCGGATGGCAATCAAAGTCCTATAACCTGGATGCATATAATGGCTACAATATTTTAATCAGATTTGTTGGCAACTGGACATCCGGCGACTATGATCTGGCGTTTGATAATATTAAAATTGAATCACCTCCCTCCTGTTTATCACCGACGGGTGTGACCTCAGGAAGTGTTATGGCTACTTCAGCAAATATATTGTGGACAGCTTCTTCCTCAAATCCCTCTGGTGGATATGACATATATTACAGCACAAGTTCAACTGCGCCTACTTCAGGATCTACACCTAACGGTTCAGTAGGAGCAGGAGTAACTACCTATGCAACTGGAAACGTATTGTCTGCCAATACTACTTATTATGCCTGGGTTCGGTCTAATTGTAGTGGTGATTATAGTCCCTGGGCATCGGGAGGCAGTTTTAAAACATTGTGTGATGCTGTTAGCATTCCTATTACCGAAAACTTCAATTCAGTTACCACACCCAATTTACCTGACTGCTGGTCGAAAAAAATTGTTTCGACCTCTAGTGCAAATGTTGTTACCACCACAACCTATCATTCTTCACCCAATGGAGTGTATATGTCGAATTCAGGTGATGCTGCCTCTGAAGTTTATTTAATTTCACCAGCCATTGTGCAAAATTTGAATACCGTAAGAGTGAAACTTTGGGCTTATAGTTATAGTACGTATCCAGTTAAAGTGGGCGTTATGACTGACCCAACCAATGCCTCTACCTTTGTTGAAATGGCTTCCTATGCAACTTCAGGTACATGGACAGAAAGAGTAACTGATTTCAATTCCTATGCAGGCTCCGGGGTTTATGTGGCCGTTAAATTTGTTGGAACAAGCACCTACCAGGGTGTATATGTGGATGACATTACCATAGAGGCTTTACCTACTTGTCTTGAACCGACTGCTATAAATATTACTAATATTACTGCTACAAGTTCAAGTATTAACTGGACAGCTTCTACGTCAACCCCTTCCGGTGGCTATGATGTATATTATAGCACTTCTTCCACTGCTCCTAATTCAGGAACAACACCAAGCGGTTCAGTTTTAGCTGGCGTTACTACTTATTCTACAGGAAACGTACTGTCAGCTAATACTACCTATTATGCATGGGTACGCTCGAATTGCGGTGGAGGCGATCTGTCGGGTTGGGCAGGATATACTTCATTCTATACAGGATATTGTATTCCATCCGCAACAAGTGTTGATGGAACAGGTATTACAAATGTCACCTTTGGTAACTCTCCTAATATTGTCAACAATACCACCAGTAATGAAACCAATAATTATGGTAACTATTCTGCTATGATTGGAGATGTGATTCAGGGAGCTACTGCTACTATTGCCATTACCTTCAATACTTCAACCTATGATTATAATACAAAAATCTGGATTGACTTAAACAACGATCTTGATTTTGCTGATAGCGGTGAAGAAGTTTACAGTGGATTATCAGGAAGCACATCTCCAAATACATTAAATGCTTCGGTAACAATTCCTGGAGCTACTTCGATTGGTAATCACAGAATGCGTATCGGAGGAGGAGACGATGCTGCCCCGGGACCTTGCACAACAGGTGCAACATATACCTGTTTTGAAGATTATACAGTTAATGTTGTTGCTCCTTTATTACCTGTTATATCGGGTTTAAGTGCCCCAAGAGGTTGTACTGGTTCATCATTGATTATATCGGGTACTGATTTGGCTGGCGCAACACAAGTAACTATTGGTGGAACCACAGCAGTGATAACAGCCAATTCAGCCACAGAAATTACAGTTACTGTAGGAAACGGCACATCGGGTTTTGTTGCAGTTACCACTTTGGCAGGAACTGCTACCAGTACTGATGAATTTTCTGTTAATCCTTTACCTGTAGTCTATACTGTTAGCGGAGATGGAGGTTATTGTGCCGGGAGTACAGGTACAAGTATCATACTAAGTGGTTCGGAGAGTGATGTTGATTATACTCTTTCTACATCTCCTGTTACTATTTTAAGTGGAACAGGCAGTAGCTTAACATTTGGACCGACTGCTTTTGCCACTGGCGCGTATACCATTTCGGCTGCTTATACAACAACAGGTTGTAGCCAGACTATGACAGGCAGCGTCAATGTAACAGTTAATCCAATTCCTTCGTCTGTAATAGCCACTGCTTCATCCAATGCAGTTTGTACTGGTAGTGCAGTAAATCTAACTTCATCAGCAGTATCAAATGCTGATAATATTGTGAATTATACACAAGGATTCGAAACATGGCCTCCAACGGGTTGGACATTTATTAATGCAGGATCTGGAAACCAATGGGCAACAAACTCTTCTTTCTATACTGGGAGTAAATCCATGGCTTATACATTTAGTTCAACTTTTGCTGCCAATGCATGGGGCATGACACAGGGAATTACCCTGAATGCCGGAACTGTATATACCGTGTCTTTCTGGTATAAAGTTGCACTTGCCTCTTATCCAGAAAAACTAAAAGTTACTGTAGGCAGTGCCGCAACCGTGGTTGCACAAAGTAATGTGCTTTGGAATAATAATGGCGGTTCAAACCTAACTAATACTACATGGGCTCAGGGTACTGCGACATATACAGCGCCTACCACAGGTACCTATTATTTTGGGTTTAATTGTTATTCGGATGCTGACCAAGACGTATTATATGTAGATGACATTTCAATTACAGGGACAACAATTTTACCTGCAACATATTCCTGGACATCCAGTCCTTCGGGATTTACCTCTTCAACACAAAATCCTACTGGAATTATACCTACCGTTGCCACCGATTATACAGTAATCGCTCAGAACAGTTTTGGATGTACTGCATCGGCTAGTACGGGAGTTGTTACCATAAACCCTTTACCAACGATAACCCTAACAAGTTCGGCATTATTGATTGCAGCAGGCAATACCACTGGTACTTTGACTTATAGTGGCACCACGAATGGTGCTGATACCTACAGTATAGATTTTGATGCGGCAGCGAATGCCCAGGGTTTTGTAGATGTAAACAATCTACCGTTTAGCGGAGGCACACTGGGAGTAACTATACCTGCAGGAGCAGGCGCGACAGATTACAATGCTACCTTGACAGTAAGGAACAGCACGACTGGATGTGTAAGCAATGCTTACCCCATAGTAATTACCGTAGCCGGATTTGCATTTACCACAACACAGGATATAGGAACTACTTTAAAGGTAACCTGGACCTCACAACCGAGCGCTTATTTGTATGCGTTTGAATATAGGGTTGCTGGTAATACTCCCTGGTTAGGGATTTCTGCACCCACCAATACAGTAAAGGTGACCAACCTGTTACCGAATACCAATTATGAGTGTCATGTACGAATATACAAGAATGGAGTTTTGTGGGGATACAGTCAGATAGGCACTTTTACTACTGCCAATGTAACTTATACCAAGACCCAGGATATAGGCACGACAGCATTAATGAGCTGGAACAGTTTTGCCTTTGCCAGTGGTTATACCTTGCAGTATCGTAAGATAGGTACCCCGACTTGGGTAAGTGTAGCCTCAGCGACGAATTCGGCCAAGATGACCAACTTGTTGCCCAACACAGATTATGAATGTCAGGTACGTGTAAATGTAAGCAACACCTTGTGGGGTACCTGCCAGTTAGGCACCTTCCATACAGGCACCATGGGCTTTAGCACGAGCCAGGATATAGGTACGACCTTATTAATGAGTTGGACACCGGTATCATGGGCAAGTAATGTCACCTTACAATATCGTCCGTTAGGAGGTTCAAGCTGGACAGCCATAGGAACTACCGCCGGACAGGTAAAGGTTGGTAATTTGCAAGCTGATTCTGACTACGAATTCCGCCTCTATGTATATAAGAGTGGTTTGTTATATGGTGTAAGTGCAATCTCGACAATACATACAGGCGCAGTAGCCTTCACCACCGTTGTAGATAATAATACCTCAATGGATTTGACCTGGTTACCCTCGATGACCTCTTGGGCTACCTCTTATCAGATGCAATATTGCATAGGCTCAGAGAATCCTGCTGTAAGCTGGGTAAGTATGACCACTTCCTCGAACACCACCTTAAGCATATTCCCCATAGTATCCGGACAGGATTATTGGGTAAAGATGCGCGTAATGATAGGTGGAGTATTGTGGGGAACTACGAAGGAGCAGAAGATAGGCAGATCGACTAAGGAAATAACCGTGACTGAAAACAGTCAGAGTGAAACCGGGATGAATGTGTATCCTAATCCATTTGTAGAGCAGATCAACATGGCGATAAGCACGACCAAAGAAACGAGCTGTAGCTGGTTGATTTATGATATGACCGGCAAGGTTGTAATACAAGGGACTCAGTCATTGTCAGAGGGAGAAAATACATTTAACATAGAAGCTTCTGGATTAACGAAGGGGGTTTATTTGTTGAACGTATTAACTGATAGTGGAAAGCAGAGTTTCAGGATAGTAAAACAATAACCCGGAGAGATATCTCTAGATAGGAATCCCCAAAGGTTCCCATAAGAAAGTTCCGTACCAGATTGCTTGCGCAATTGGTGCGGAACTTTTTTAGTTATGATTATCTTCGAATATTAGGATTCTTATCGGTATATTTGTATTCAAGGCAATATTTTCTTATTTTTGTATAAAAATGTACTTTTCATGAAAAGGCAATTTGTTTTTCTGCTCTTATTTCTCATATTGGCTAACTTTATTGTTGTCTATGGTAATCGCAGTAATATTACGATGATTGCTTCCCAATATGGTTATAACTCTATGCCTGATAAGCAGCCTTGTTTGTCTCTGACAAAAAAAGCGCCTATACCTGTTGCGGTAACCTTTACGACTTCAAAAGATATAGGAACTACCCTATTGATGACCTGGACCGCATTTCCTGATGCAAATTTATTTGCCTTTCAGTATCGTTTACCCGGTGGGAGTTGGATTGGAACCCCATCATATACCAATCAGGTGAAATTGACCAATCTGACACCCAATACTTATTATGAGTGCAGAATTTACATTTATAAGAACGGCACTTTATGGAATATTAGTGTAGTGGGTGGATTTACCACCGGAAGTGTAAGCTATACTAAAGCTTTGGATATTGGTACCGCTGTTCAAGTGACGTGGAATAATTTCGCGCCATGGGCAACTAATTATACACTTCAGTACAAACTTATTGGAACCACCAATTGGTTTGGTGTTTCATCGATACCAAATTATACTAAGGTTACAGCCTTAGTACCTAATTCTGATTATGAGTGCAGAGTCCATGTATACATTGGCAACAATTTATGGGGCGTTGCTCAAATAGGTACATTTCATACAGGATTTATGAGCCTATCAAAAAGTCAGGATATGGGAACAACGTTGCTTATGACTTGGACAAGTTTTACCTGGGCTTCAAATTATGCTTTGCAATACAGGGTTTTAGGGGCGACGCCTTGGACATCAATCGCTTCAGTTCCCAACCAATGTAAGGCCATAAATTTAATTCCGGATACAGATTATGAATTCCGCATTGCTGTTTATACTAACGGAACTTTGTGGGATTACAGTGCTATGGATACTGTGCATACTGAATTGGTAGTTTTTAATATAATTTCGGATAACGTAACTTCAATGCAATTGGGATGGAATTCATTTCTTCCCTGGGCCACATCCTATACTTTGCAATATCGTTTACCCTTATCAACGTCCTGGTCGAATTCGGCGAATACAACCAATACTAATGTGCAAATATCTCCTGTAATAAATGGTCAGGATTATTTTATCAGGCTTAAGATCTTTATTGGTACGACCTTGTGGGGTATTAGTCAAGAGGCAAAGATTGGCAGGACTATCCCTTCAAAAGGAAACATTTCGGATATGGAGGGGCTTACTCTTTACAATAAAACTAACGTTGTAGTTTCCCCAAATCCTTTTTCAGATCAGGTTAAGGTGGAACTTATGCCATATGATCAAGCTCCTTTTTCGTGGTCAATTATTGATCTTGCAGGGAATAAAATTAAAAGCGGAAATGATTTTGTTCTACCTGAATCTAATACCATCAATATTTCAACGGCTGAGCTTCCAAAAGGTGTATACATAATTTCAATAAACTCAAAGGAGGCAAGACGGAGTTTTAAAATAGTTAAGCAATAATATCTTATCGAAGGAGGCAGGAGATGGTTTTTATCATAGAAAATTCTTTGTTATATTGCCTGCACGACATACTGGTATTATTATTTTTCTATTAAGTTTTGATTAATTTTCTCTTTTGTTAAAATGGAGTGAAATCATTTTGTATTTTAGCACTATATTTCAGGAGATTTTTATGAGTCTTCAAATGTTTTAAAGTCTGCAAAGAAGTTTTTAATTAACCCAAACTAATAACCTAAAATAAATAAATTATGAAAAATGTAATTACAAAAAAGGCCCGGTATCTCGGGCTGAAATTATCGGCTTTGTTGTGTGCAATGTTGCTGATAAGCATTCACGGAGTGGGTCAGCCACTACTGAATGAGAACTTTAGTTATACAGTTGGCACAGCACTTAGTACTAACGGCTGGGCGGTGCAAGGAGTTGCAACCCCTACGATTAATGTTACGACAGCTTCAATTTCTTATCCAGGATACTTGTCATCCGGTATTGGAGATGAAGTAACATTTGCTACATCAGGTCAGGATGTAAATAAATCATTTACTGGTCAGACTTCTGGGGTAATTTATACATCATGTTTGATAAATGTTACCTCATCCACAACAACTGGTGAATACTTCTTTCATCTTGGGGCATCTACGATTGGTACTACTTTTCATGGCAGAGTTTTTATTAAAAAAGATGCCACTTCCACTAATTTTGCTTTTGGAATTTCTAAAGCTGGAGCTATAGCGACTGCAGTTTTTACTCCTTATAGCTATTCCGTGTCAACTACTTATCTCCTTGTATTAAAATATACAATTCTAAGTGGAACAGGGAATGATTACGCAGCAATTTATATAAATCCTGTTTTAAATGCTGTTGAACCTGTAACGGGTTGGACAACCAGTACTGACAATACCGCCGCTGACCTTGCAAACATAGGCTCTGTGGCTCTTCGTCAGGGATCTGCTTCAAACTCGCCAGTTTTAAAACTTGATGGCATCAGAGTTGCGACCACTTGGGCTGATATTGTTGGTGCTGCATCTATAAATGCTCCAATAATTCAATCTTCAAGTATTGGTTTCCCGAGTGTTGGTCAGAATCAAATGACTGTAAATTGGACAAATGGTGATGGTTCAAAAAGGATTGTGATCATGAATACCACAAATAGCTTTACTGATCCAACAGATGGCACTGACCCGACAGCAAATACAGTTTATAGTGGAAGTGGAGAACAGGTTGTTTACAATAATAGCAGCAATTCTTTTACAGTTACCGGACTGTCAAATTCCACAACCTATTGGTTCAGGGCTTATGAATATAATGGAAGCGGAGCGACAACAAAGTACCTTACTTCGGCCGCAACTAATAATCCCAACAGTCAAATAACAGCTGCCCCTTCACCCTTAATTTTACTTAGCACAAATACTTTGTCCGGGTTCACTTATGTCTATAATAATGGACCATCAACTCCACCTCAATCATTCACTATTAGTGGAGCGAACTTAACCGGCGATATCAGTATTTCTGCACCAACGAATTATGAAATATCATCAGGAAGTGGATTTGGGACTTCACTTACCCTACTTAGATCTGAAGGAATAGTAGGAAGCACTACTATTTATGTGCAACTCAAAGCAGGTTTGGGTCTTGGAAATTATAACGGCGAGACAATTACTGCAAGTTCAGCAGGGGCTTCAGATGAAATAGTGACTTGCAGTGGTATCGTTACTCAGGATTGTACTCCAGTTTTTCCATTTTATGAGGATTTTCCTTCTGCAGCAGGGTCAATATTAACAAATAATTGCTGGACTGCACATAGTGGAGCAGGAGCCAGTCCGATAACTGTTGCAGCAAGTACTATTTCATATCCTGGCTATTTGTCTTCTGGAGTATCTAATGAGGTTTCGTTAGCGACAACTGGTGAAGACGTAAACAGGACTTTTGTTGCCCAAAATTCCGGAATTGTTTATGTTTCGTTTTTGGTAAATATCAGTAGTGCTACCACAACAGGTGATTATTTTTTCAATTTAGGGCAGACAGTGATTGGCGGAAACTACAAAGCAAGGATTTTTGTAAAAAATGATGGTACAGGAAATATTGCCTTTGGTATATCGCAGTCCACTTCAGCAGCAAATTATACTCCTTATTCGTATTCGCTGGGAACGACTTATTTAATTGCAATAAAGTATAGTATTATTAGTGGTGTTGCCAATGATATTTCGTCACTAATTGTTAATCCTGCGTTTAATACAATGGAACCCATAAGTGGATGGTATGCCAACACCGATGCTTCGGGAACTGATCTTACAGAATTAGGTTCTGTTGCTTTACGTCAGGGTACTACTGCAATTGCTCCGACCTTGAAACTGGATGGTATTAGAATATCGAAAAGTTGGTCGAATATAGTTGGATTACCACCTGCTCCCTTGACTTATGCGGTAATTGGTAGTGGTGCGTATTGTCAGGATGGTAGTGGATCACCTGTTGGTGTTAGCAACTCAGAAACCGGAGTTACCTATGAACTATGGAAGGATGGTGCAGCAACAGGGTTAACTATAATAGGAAGTACAGGCAATTCGATTTCTTTCGGAAACCAAACTATTGGTGATTATACTGTTAAAGGTACTAACGAAGGAGGAACAACAGTTATGACTGGTAATGCTGTTATTACAGTTAATCCTTTACCCACGATATCTTTGACAAGTTCCGCATTATTGATTGCAGCAGGCACAACGAGTGGTAGCTTGATATATAGTGGTACGACCAATGGTGCTGATACCTACAGTATAGATTTTGATGCAGCAGCGAATACGATGGGCTTTGTAGATGTAACCAATGTACCGTTTAGCGGAGGCACACTGGGAGTAACTATACCTGCAGGAGCAGGCGCGACAGATTACAATGCTACCTTGACAGTAAGGAACAGCACGACTGGATGTGTAAGCAATGCTTACCCCATAGTAATTACCGTAGCCGGATTTGCATTTACCACAACACAGGATATAGGAACTACTTTAAAGGTAACCTGGACCTCACAACCGAGCGCTTATTTGTATGCGTTTGAATATAGGGTTGCTGGTAATACTCCCTGGTTAGGGATTTCTGCACCCACCAATACAGTAAAGGTGACCAACCTGTTACCGAATACCAATTATGAGTGTCATGTACGAATATACAAGAATGGAGTTTTGTGGGGATACAGTCAGATAGGCACTTTTACTACTGCCAATGTAACTTATACCAAGACCCAGGATATAGGCACGACAGCATTAATGAGCTGGAACAGTTTTGCCTTTGCCAGTGGTTATACCTTGCAGTATCGTAAGATAGGTACCCCGACTTGGGTAAGTGTAGCCTCAGCGACGAATTCGGCCAAGATGACCAACTTGTTGCCCAACACAGATTATGAATGTCAGGTACGTGTAAATGTAAGCAACACCTTGTGGGG
Organism: uncultured Bacteroidales bacterium; assembly: GCA_964599365.1. GTDB lineage: Bacteria > Bacteroidota > Bacteroidia > Bacteroidales > CAIWKO01 > CAIWKO01. The sequence goes on along the minus strand of CAZRFL010000020.1, from coordinate 19,800 downwards.
TACCTGCCAGTTAGGCACCTTCCATACAGGCACCATGGGCTTTAGCACGAGCCAGGATATAGGTACGACCTTATTAATGAGTTGGACACCGGTATCATGGGCAAGTAATGTCACCTTACAATATCGTCCGTTAGGAGGTTCAAGCTGGACAGCCATAGGAACTACCGCCGGACAGGTAAAGGTTGGTAATTTGCAAGCTGATTCTGACTACGAATTCCGCCTCTATGTATATAAGAGTGGTTTGTTATATGGTGTAAGTGCAATCTCGACAATACATACAGGCGCAGTAGCCTTCACCACCGTTGTAGATAATAATACCTCAATGGATTTGACCTGGTTACCCTCGATGACCTCTTGGGCTACCTCTTATCAGATGCAATATTGCATAGGCTCAGAGAATCCTGCTGTAAGCTGGGTAAGTATGACCACTTCCTCGAACACCACCTTAAGCATATTCCCCATAGTATCCGGACAGGATTATTGGGTAAAGATGCGCGTAATGATAGGTGGAGTATTGTGGGGAACTACGAAGGAGCAGAAGATAGGCAGATCGACTAAGGAAATAACCGTGACTGAAAACAGTCAGAGTGAAACCGGGATGAATGTGTATCCTAATCCATTTGTAGAGCAGATCAACATGGCGATAAGCACGACCAAAGAAACGAGCTGTAGCTGGTTGATTTATGATATGACCGGCAAGGTTGTAATACAAGGGACTCAGTCATTGTCAGAGGGAGAAAATACATTTAACATAGAAGCTTCTGGATTAACGAAGGGGGTTTATTTGTTGAACGTATTAACTGATAGTGGAAAGCAGAGTTTCAGGATAGTAAAACAATAACCCGGAGAGATATCTCTAGATAGGAATCCCCAAAGGTTCCCATAAGAAAGTTCCGTACCAGATTGCTTGCGCAATTGGTGCGGATCTTTTTTATAGAAATCAATGGGAAGTGATAGTCAAGGGTGCTAGTAATTTTTTAATTTTACAGAAAAAATGGATTTGAAGGAAATTTATTTGGCAAAATCACAATTTGTAACCAGACAAGTAGGAGATGAACTTATTGTAGTTCCATTGAAAGGAAGTGTTTCTGATATGAATCAGTTATTTACATTAAATGAGGTGGGAACTTTTATTTGGAATATTATAGATGGTAAAAATAGTGAAGTTGATATCGTAGATGCTGTATCTAAAGAGTTTGACGTAGAGAGTACTATTGCAGAAAAAGATGTGTCTGATTTTCTATTTCGATTGCCGAAATTATTGTTAAAATAGTGTGATTTGAAAACGATTAGTATTGCCGGGATAAAAATAAGGCTTCAATCTAAAGAGAATATAGATATTGGGTTTGATGCCGGCTATATTCCATATATGATTTCTGATGAATGTTCAGATCATGAGATAGTTATAGAAGTAAGAAGAGGTTTGGAACAGCCTAATGAATTCCTTGGGAAGTTGTTATTTGAAGCAAGTGATGAAGAAAGGAATTATTTCAGAATTTATTGTCATAATGACACCTATGCGTTTTACATATATGATCCTATTGTCAAAAACAGGATTCAGCAAATTGCCTTATTAAATAGAGAATTAAATGAATGGGTAATATATTGTGAGGCAAATGATAGTAGTAATACTGTTTTCCCTCTAATGTATCCCATGGGACCATTGGTTTTTTATTACCTTACAGTTAAATTTGAAATGATAATGATTCATGCTTCCGGTGTTTTTGATGGAAATTGCGGCAATCTTTTTACGGGGTTTTCAGGAAGTGGGAAGAGCACTATGGCATCTATTTGGGGCCAGGAAGGGTCTGAAATTATCAATGATGATAGAATTATTGTACGGCAGGAAAATGGCAATTACTTTATGTATAACACCCCGATGTTTTACACTGATTCCATTAAGAAAAGTCGGGTAGATAATCTGTTTATTATTCATCATTCACGAGAAAATGCTTTAAACCAAGTTTATGGGGTAATGGCTGTTTCTGGCGTACTAGCATTCTGTATTCAGCATGCATATAATCCATTGTTTGTAAGTCGTCATCTTGCTTTTGTTCATGAGTTATGCAGCAAAATTCCTATTTTTGATTTGGGCTTTTTTCCAGATAAAAATGTAATTCATTTTATAAAGTCACATGAAATCTGATATTCTTATCTCTGAGTTGTATGGGTTTACTTGTGATTTGCTGGAGTCAAATCAGGATGTTGCAGTTGAAGTTGGTGGGTATAGTATGTACCCCTCTTTAAAGCCTGGAGATTTAATAAAAATTAGGCGTTTTAAGAAGGATCAGCTAGAGATTGGAGATATTATTGTTTTTAATAAAGGAAATAAGTGGATTGCACATAGGATAAGGAAGGTTTTTTTTGATAATGGAAAAAAGTTTTTTATTACTAAAGGCGATTCATGTGTAAAAGAAGATTTGCCTGTAAATGAGTTAAATGTAATTGCGAAAGTTGTTGAATTTTCACGAAAGGGTGAAAGATTTGATATTCGATCTACTCTAAGTTGTTTTAAGAAAGACCGACAGACACAAAAATCTGCTATTCTTTTTCTTTTTAATCGGATATGGATAAGGTTATTATTTTTGAAGCGGAAGATTTTTAAAAATTTGACTGAAACACAAAAAAGCCTTAGATTTCTCACAGTCAATTCAAGAAGAATTCTTTCTTTTAATGTTTTTCTTTCTATTGTTTTAGGATTATTACCCTTAATTACTATTTATATTGTCAAGTGGCTAATTGATGAAATGACACGAGTTAAGTTTGTAAGTATCGATCCCTGGAATTACTGGTTATTGTATCTGTTGGTTTTTGGGGTAGGTGTCACATTTCTGCTTCTGTCAGTGTTATCTATATTGTCTCGATTAGCTAGGGAAAGACTATCACAGTCAGTTTCAGTTTATGTTTATGGGTTGTTGCATGAGAAATATACAAATTTAGATTTGGAGTATTTAGAAGATTCGAATAATCAAGACAAAATTCATCGAGCTGTTCAAGAGGCGGGATTGCGTCCTAATAAAATGATTAATCAGTATCTTTTAATTTGGCAGTCATTAGCATCTTGTATATTTATTGCAGTTCTGCTTTTTTCAATTCATTGGTCTGTGTTTTTTATTGTTTTGGTATCAATTATTCCTGGATTTTGGGTAAAGATTCTTTCTTCGCGAAACTATTACAACCTCAGTCGTTTAAATACTAGATTTGAAAGAGCAGCATTTTATTATAATAGGATCCTAACAGGATTTTCATTTGCCAAGGAGTCTATGTTGTTTGGTTATAGTAATTTTTTTATCAAGAAATTTACAGCAGCACAAGATAGAGTCTATTTAAACAAGAACAGTGTGATAAGAAGAAACATTGGGCCGGAGCTTTATTCCCAAGTATTTGCATTTCTTCTGATTGTTTTTTCTTTTGGATTCGTTATTTATTTGGCTATATTAGGGTACGTTACCTTAGGAACAGTTATGCTATTCTTTTTAATTTTTCAAAGGGGTTATTCTGTTGTAAAAGAGCTTTTCCAATCTATAGCTGGCCTATATGAAGATAATGTTTTCATTCGGGATTTTTTTAGTTTTATTAATCTGCCTACAAATAGGGATAAAAAACCTGCTGAAAAATCGGAAATGATATTTCAGGAACGAATTGTATTTGAGAATGTCAGTTTCCATTATCCATCAAGTACCAAAAATGTAATAAATGGGTTGTCAATGGAGATTGTAAAGGGAAAGACCATCGCTTTAGTAGGTAAAAACGGGTCTGGCAAATCTACGCTGATAAAATTACTTTGTGGTTTTTATAAGCCGCAGAATGGAGTTATACGTTTTGATGACAAAGATATCTTCAAAATAAATATAAACACTTTGAGGTCCCAAATAACTGCTGTTTTTCAAGATTTCTCATTATATAATCTGACAGCTGAGGAAAACATTTTTTTGGGAGACATTAATCGTGGTAAATCTATTGATTTTGTTAGAGATGCTGCTCAAAAGGCTGACATCTCAAAGGTAATAGAGAAATTACCCTTATCATATAAAACCGTAATTGGCAATTTGTTCGAAAAGGGAGAGGACTTAAGTATTGGACAGTGGCAAAAAATGGCCATTGCGAGAGCCTACTATAGAAATTCCCCAATTCTTTTACTTGATGAACCTTCGAGCGCATTGGATAGCGAGACGGAACAAGAAATATTAGGGAATCTTAGGAAATTGGCAGAAGATAAAACTGTTGTTATTGTGAGTCATCGGTTCTCTACTATTAGGTGGGCCGATATGATTTATTTTCTGGAAAGGGGCGAGATTGTTGAATTCGGAAGTCACCAAGAACTTATGCATTTAGAAGGAAGATATTTTAAGATGTATAACTCTGCGATAATTTAACACTTTTTTTCTTTTATCTGAAAAAATTGCCAAGGTGTTTAATTAATAATGTTATGCCGGTAATAATCCTGAGTATGTAAAATACAAGAATCGCCGGAAATGATCTAATCTTATAACGGTTCTTCATAAATGTGAAAGACGGGAAGAGATCTCCTAATAAATATCTAAGCTGATTTTGTGGCCCTTTAATTTTTCTTAAGTTTTTGATGTTTTGAATTCCTTTTAGGTTCGAAATTTCTTTGGTGCTATTTTGTAAAAAAGAAATAAATAATTTTTCAGTTTTACTGTCTGCATTTTTAGTTGTCAATTGCTGAATATTTGCAGGAAAGGATAAACAGAAATACCTCTCTAATAAGCTGAGCATAGTAAAAACATTTTTAATGCATTTGTTTTTTTCGCAAGAATTCACAAAGAAGTCCCAATCAAAATCTTTTTCATGCTTTCGTAGAATTTGTATCATATCAATAAATTGATATAACTTTATTTTCCCTTCATTAAAGTGACGCTCTAAATGAATGCATAAGTATTGCAAGTGATTTTCAGGGGATAGTGCCTTAAAGGGTATCTCTTCTAGATAGCATGGCCTTGAATTTGTCCAGTATTCATCTATGTTAATCAGATTATTAGATTCGTCAATGAATACTCTATAATGAATTTCAACACTTACGCCATTTAACTCCATAGTTGGCAAATGTTTTGAACTAAATTTTTTTTTGATAAATTCCGACTTAACTCTTTCAATAACGGAGTAACCAAGATCTTTAAGGATTTGAACACATTTGATGGAGTCTTCTTCCTTGACAAGTATATCTATATCACTCATTTGGCGCATGGCAATCTCATTGTAGTAAAATTCAGCAAGATAAATCCCTTTTAACGGGATAATATCAATGTTATTTGCTAAAAATGCCCTTGAAATAATTTTGAAATGCTCGTAAAAAATAATATTGCGTGATAGTGTTTTGAGATAAATTTGTCCGAGCTTTAAGAGAATCTGTTCTGGGATCAGAGCAAATTGTTTTTTATTCTTTAGTATGACATAAGCTAGTGATCCAATGCCATTAAACGTTAGGCTTTTATAACAATAATCCCAGTCTCTTACGGTTGTAATGGCATTGTCAATAAGATCTTTTTCCATCTCATTTTGCCTTCCAATAACCAAAAGGAGAATTAAATTGTTTTCGACATAGTATTCACGCATAATGAAATTGCAATTTTACAAAATTAGAACTTAATTATTAAAATTCCTATAAATCCTTCAAGTGTTCACAAAGCCCCTATTGTTATGTATTAATTGATTGAAAATTGCTTTTATTTTTTTAGTAACATAATATTGTGTACTTTTGTATGTAAAATGTTATAGAATTGTATTAATAGAGAGCAGTCGACCATTGAAGGATAAACCTATTAAACAAACTGATAATGAGAGATGTTGGCGTATAGCCTGTACCTCAGCTCGTGCTGAAAAGCAAGTAGCCCCAAGGCTTGGTTGTATTGGGATTAAATATTTTTTGCCACTTCGAAAGGAATTTAGGAAGTGGTCAGATAGAGTAAAGCAAATTCTAATTCCTGCATTTCCATCTTTTATTTTTGTATACCTTTATTCACATGAGTATTTTAAAGCTATAACCCAAATTGGAAGAGTAAAGTATGTCCGTTTTGGAGGCAGTCCTGCTAAAATATATAAAGGTACTATTTATAGTACTCGAGAGATTGTAAATACAGATACTTTTTCAGAATTACGTGATAATTTGCCTAATATGGGTCATAAATATGTAATCTCTTCAGGTACACCTAGGAGTATTTCAGAAGAGATGAATAGAATTAAAGGTGAAACACATTTTTTTGTGGAATTGAAAAAATGGAGTAAATATATAATGTTACCTGTTTCTTCTACATGAATTTTGTGTTTAATGTTTTCTTTATAATAATGCTGCACTTTAAGTTTGTGTTTAGAGGTGCGAAATTTTCTGTCTTTGTTTAACAACTAACTTTTACCTAGATGACACAAAAATTTTTTTTCAGGATGTTAAAAAATAGCATTTTGATATTTGTATTGGTTTTGATTTTGGTTTCTGGATGTGTATCACGAAAGAAAACGGTTTTATTTCAAAAAATTATAAATGATACACTAAATGTACAATTTCCTGAAGAATATAAGGTACAATGTGGTGATGTCCTATTTATTAAGGTTCAATCCTTAGACGAAAATGCTTCTGCTTTTATCAATGGTGCAGCTAGCGCTCAGGCTCGGACGCAGATGACACAATCTGAACAGAATCTCTATTTTGAGGGTTACGAAGTAGAATCAAATGGTAATATAAGATTGCCTTACTTGGATAGTCTGAAGGTGGTTGGTCTGACACCTCTTAAGGTTGAAGAAATGCTTACAGATAGTTTAAAACCGTTTATAAAAGAAGCATTAATTACTGTTAAACTTGCCGGTTTTAGAGTTAGTGTCTTAGGGGAAGTTCAAAACCCTGGAACATTCTTGTTTTACCGAACTCGTGTAAGTATTTTTGAGGTTCTTTCATTGGCAAAGCCAACGGAATACTATAATGCAACTAATGTTGTTATTACAAGACAATGCCAGAATAATCGGATAAGTGTAGAGAGGTTGGATTTGAGTTCAAAAAGTATAATTTCTTCTTCATATTATTACTTACAGCCAAATGATCAGATATATATAGAGCCACTAAAAGTGAAAAAGTATGGATTTAATACTTTTCCATATGCCTTATTATTGTCAACGCTTAGCACAATAATGTTGATTTATTCAATTTTTAAATAAAAAACGAGTAGGACATGAATTCATCACAGGAAAAATCATCGCAAAATGCAGAACATTTAAAGGGGGGCAAGACAAAGAGCCTTGATTATAGACTTATAATTGCTGTTTTATTGTCAAAGTGGTATGTGTTATTAATATCATTCATTATATCGTTCAGTATTTCATGGATTTATTTAAAAAAAGCGGATAGAATATACGAAGGGTATACAACAATTCTATTAAAAGATCCAAAGTCAAAGAATGTATTAGATGCACAATCTTTAATTGGGTTTAGTGTTGGAAAAACGCAATCCCCTGTGGAAAATGAGCAAGAGATTCTAAAATCGGCTACCTTAACCTATGATGCTATCAAAAGGATTCCGTGGCAGGTGTCCTATTATGCAAAAGGCAGATTGCGGACAAATAGTTGCTATCAGAGCGGGCCCTACATAGTGGTTATAGATACAACTAAGCCGCAAGTTCCAGGTGCAACTTTTTTTGTGGATTTTATTGGTCCAGACCAATTTATTCTCAAGTCTGATAAAAATGGGGGCGCCATTTATAAGTATTCAACGAATAGACAGATAAAGAAAGCAGACGAATTTGTTATGGCGCCAAATATAGCATATGAAAAGGAGCATAAATTTGGCGACACAATCAGTACGCCTAATTTTACTTTTTGCTTAGTCAAAGGACCGGATGATATTGCCTCCTATAAATATTCGAAGTTGAGTTTTCAGTTGAATGGGCTTAGTAATTTAGTTAATACATTTCAGGCAGGAATTACAGTGGAGCCAACAAGTAAGAGTTCTTCTGTCTTAAAGGTTACTTTTAGGTTTTTTCATCCTGAAGTTTTGCAAGATTTCTTGAATGCACTTACAGCAGAATATATTGAATCGGGATTAGCTACAAAAAATGAAGTGGCCTATCGTACGATTGATTTTATTGATAACGAGCTATTAGATATACGCTCAAGGCTTACTGATGCCGAATCTGATCTGGAAACTTACAGAAAAGACAATCGACTACTGGATCTTAATGAAGAGGCTCAGCGTATATTTGATCATATGAAGGAGTTGGATAATGAAAAGGCCAAGCTTCAATTAAAAAACAAATATTACAAATATTTAAAGGAGTATGTTGAATCTCATCAAGATCCAACGTATGTTATTGTGCCCTCTTCAATGGGCATTGAAGATCCTTCAACAGCTAGTATACTTGCAGAACTCGCCAAGCTATACAGCGAAAAATCGGCACTGAGCCAAAGTGCAACAGACCGTAATCCAGCTCTGCAAAAGATAGAGGGACAAATTGAGTCGGCTCGAAAGAATATTTTAGAGAACACTCAAAATAATATTAAGCTAAGTAACATTTCATTAGGAGACATAACCGTCCGATCCAATGATGTCAATTCAAGGATTCTAAGTTTACCTACTAATCAAAGGAAATTGCTTGATTTTGAAAGGGAATTTAATCTCTTTAATCAGCTATATATTTTCCTATTACAAAAAAAGGCAGAGGCACAAATTACTGCGGCAACAAATATGCCTGATAATCAGGTATTAGATCCTTGCAGAATCGAGAATATTAAGCAAATTGCTCCAAAAACTGGATTGTTTGTCGTCAATGCTTTAATTATTGCCCTCTTGCTGGCGTTAGCAATAGTTTTTCTACCTTCCTATATGAAAAACACCTATACTTTTACTCGCGAAATTGAAGATGTCGCACCATTTCCAATAGCAGGTTATATTATGCATAATGAGGAACAGCAGGAGAAGGTATTCGCTTCGTCATCCCGCTCTGCTGTTGGAGAAAGTTTCAGGAATCTCAGAACAAACCTTAATTTTTTTACGGGAGACAAGGATTCATTTGTTTTGCAAGTTACCTCCGATATGCCGGAAAGTGGGAAGACTTTTATATCTGTTAACCTTGGTTACACATTTGCAATGTCAGGGCGCAGAACAATTATTGTTGGTTCTGATATGCGAAGAGGTCGAATCCATAAAATAACAGGTACCCCTCAGAAGCCCGGATTAAGTGAATATTTGGCAAATAAAGCTACTCTTGAGGATGTAATTAAAACTACTGAGAACCCCAATCTTTTTATTTTGCCTTCAGGAACAGTGCCTCCCAACCCCTCAGAATTGCTTGATTCTGAGATGACAAATACACTCATAACATTATTACGTGAGCAATTTGACATCATTATTTTTGACTCACCCCCCTCAATAAGTGTTACGGATGCGAATATTCTAATGGCAAAGTGTGATTTAAATGCTTTTATTGTTAGAATTAGAAAAACCAGGAAGAATATTTTTATGGACCTTTTATCGCGAATACAATTAAGAAATATTCCTCAACCAGTTATAATTATTAATGATGTTCCATTAAGAAATGCTTATGGCTATGGTTATGGCTACGGTTATGGCTACGGTTATGGCTACGGTTATGGCTATGGTTATGAGTCGGACGAAGCTAAATCCGCAAAAAAGAAAAAAGGACTTATAAAGAAGATCTTTGGTGGGAAATAAAAATGCTTGTTCATGTGTTTTCGGAAGTGAAATTATTCAAATGATATAGGTCGGGTAAAAGCAGGATATAAATATTGAAATAATCAGCTATAATGTCATTATATTTAATTACTGGAGGGGCCGGATTTATTGGCTCAAATCTTGTCAAAGAATTGATTTTCCGAGGACAGAAAGTTAGAGTTTTAGATAATTTTTCGACTGGAAAACGGGAAAATCTAAATCCTTACCGAGAACATCCAAACTTTGAGTTAATAGAGGGTGATTTGAGGTCATATCATATTGTTCGCGATTCATTTGTGGATGTTGATTATGTGCTTCATCAAGGGGCTTTGCCTTCAGTCCCCAGAAGTGTAAAAGACCCTGTTACTACAAATGAGGTTAACATAAATGGTACGTTAAATGTTCTGGAGGCAGCACGTGATTGTAAAGTAAAAAGAGTCGTTTTTGCAAGTAGTTCTTCAGTTTATGGCAACTCTGAAGTTTTACCTAAAGAAGAAGGTATGCCTGTTGCTCCACTTTCGCCATATGCTCTTACAAAGTACACTGGCGAGCGGTATTGCCAAATTTATTATAAGTTATATGGTGTAGAGACAGTTGCATTGCGGTATTTTAATGTTTTTGGGCCTAACCAAGATCCGACTTCTCAGTATAGTGCAGTGATTCCTAAATTTATTAAGATGATAAAAGAGGGCCGTTCTCCTGTAATTTATGGTGATGGTTCACAAAGCCGTGATTTTACTTTTGTAAGTAATAATGTTGAAGCTAATCTTTTGGCTTGCTCTACTCCGGGAATAGGAGGTGATGTTTTTAATATCGCATGTGGGGAGCGTTACACTTTGATTGATTTAGTGGATTCTATAAACGACCTTTTGAAAACGAATGTGAAACCAGTTTTTGAAACGACACAGTTGGGAGATGTGAAGCATTCTTTAGCATCAATTGAGCTAGCTAAGAAGAAATTGAAATTTACTGTGAAGACGAATTTTCAAGAAGGAATAAAAAAATTGGTACTGTCTAATAATTATACTGAAATTTGATTTTTGAAGTAAATCTTTAAGCAATGGAGGATAAAGTAAAAATAATTGAACTTCCTAAAATAGAAGATATCCGCGGGAATCTTTCATTTATTGAAGAGGAATTGCATATTCCTTTTAAAATTGCACGTACTTACTGGATATATGATGTGCCTGGAGGAGAATTGAGAGGGGGGCATGCCTTTATAAAACAGCAAGAATTTATTATAGCATTATCCGGGAGTTTTGATGTCTTGATTGATGATGGCAAGGAGAAAGTTGTTTTATCACTCAATCGTTCTTACTATGGATTATACATCCCATCTGGAATTTGGAGACAAATGCAAAACTTCTCTACTAATTCTTTGGCTTTAATTCTAAGCTCTACTATTTACAATTCGGATGATTATGTTCGTAATTATGATGATTTTATAAAATTATGCTGCCATGAGTAAGATTACTGCTTTTGATTGTTCCATAATTGAGTTGCCTCGTATTCAGAATCGGGCCGGAAACATTACGATGGTGACAAATTATAGTGAAATTCCTTTTGAGGTAAAAAGAGTGTTTTACATTTATGATATTCCTGGTGGTGAAAATAGAGGGGCACATGCTCATAAAGAATGTCATCAGTTCTTAATTGCTGCTAGTGGCAGTTTTGAAATTAGATTGGATGATGGAATTACCAAGCGCACAGTTATGTTAAGCAGACCTTATTACGGTTTGCATATTCCTCCTGGCATTTGGGCTGCAGAGCAAGGCTTTTCTTCTGGTGCCATTTGTTTGGTTTTGGCTTCTAAAAAATTTGACGAGGCTGATTATATCCGAAAATACGATGAGTTCTTAAATTATTTAAAGACAAATGGAGATAATTACAAGGGATGATCTGTTGAAACATAGAGACAGATTGGCTTTTTACAATAATTATAGATTTATTCGGGAAGTTGATGTCGACTTGATTTTTACCGACACACTTTTGAACCCTCTTATAAAGAGTATTAATTCAGAGGAGGTCGAAGTAAAAACTTGCTGGATTGAGCAATACAGACATTTATTCATTATAAAAAAGCTTGCTTGGGATAGTGAATATTTTTCTTTCCCTTGTTATAATATTGACTTCATATTGTTTGAGCATGATGATTATAAAGTATTAAGAGACGCGATTAATCTTTTTGTCAGCACACAACTGCCAAAAGGGTCATATTTTACGATTAATATTCCTTCTGAAGACCTTGTTTTAACTAAGGCTATAAGTTCCAACCAATTTGTTTTAGTAGAATCAAGGTTGCATTATTTTATAAGGATAAACAAAAATATAAGCAGTGTTAATAATGATTCAATTTTAAAGGCTAATATATCCGACATTCCCATCTTAAAAGCAATTGCTGTTAAAATGAGAAACAAGTTTGATAGAGTGCATGCAGATTCTACTTTTTCTGACGAAGTTGCCGATAATTACTTGGCAAAATTTGCTGAAGAATCGGTAAAAGGTTTTGCGGATATTGTCTTAAAGATAATCGACGAAAACAAAGTTCCATATGGTTTCTTAGCCTCGAATTATCCTGTTAACATTTGCACAAAACTTGTTTCAAAACTGGTGCTGGCTGCGGTGGACAGTTCTGTTCATAGCGGAAAATTGATAGAGCTGTTGAAGGAGATGATGTTTCAATTGTCATTGAAGAATTCAGATTACTTAACTACCATAACTCAGACTTCGAATATTCCTGCAATTCGGGTTTGGGAAAAGGCCGGGTTTAGTTTGTTCAAAGTAACCAATCTTTTTAGTCTAAAATATGATTAAATTCCTTGATCTTCAAAAAATTAATGATCAGTTAAATGCTGAAATTAGTTTAGCCATTCAGAGGGTAACTAAATCAGGTTGGTATTTGCTCGGTTCTGAATTAAAGTCTTTTGAAGAAAGCTATGCAAAGTATATTGGATCTTCTCATTGCATAGGAGTTGCAAACGGGTTGGATGCTTTGCGTTTGATTCTGCGGGCATATATCGAGCTGGGGATAATGAAAGAAGGGGATGAAATTATTGTCCCTGCAAATACCTATATTGCAACGATTTTAGCAATAACCGATAATCGATTGCTTCCTGTTTTAGTGGAACCAGATATAACGACCTATAATGTAGATCCGTCTCTAATAGAAGAAAAAATCAATAAAAGGACCAAGGGTATTTTATTAGTTCATCTTTATGGGCAAAATGCCATGAATCCTGAAATTCAGCGCTTGGCTGATACTTATAATCTTAGGATCATTGAAGATAATGCCCAAGCTCATGGTTGTTTTTATAAAAATCAACGCACGGGTTCTCTAGGTGATTCTGCTGGGCATAGTTTTTACCCCGGCAAAAATCTGGGAGCTCTGGGTGATGGTGGGGCTGTAACAACTAATAACGATGAGTTGGCAGATGTCATCAGAAGTCTGGCTAATTATGGTAGCAGAAAAAAATATGTAAACGATTATCAGGGTTTGAATTCCAGATTGGACGAAATGCAGGCTGCAGTGCTATCTATTAAACTGAGTCGTTTAGATTCTGACAATATGCTACGCAGGAAGGTTGCCTCTGCGTATTGTCAAAATATAGTTCATCCCGACATAGTCCTTCCTTGTGGTAGCGACAAAAATGGTATTTTATCAAATTTAAGTCATGTTTGGCATTTATTTGTAATTCGTCATCCTCAAAGAGATCGTTTGCAAGAGTACCTTACGGCAAAGGGAATCCAAACCTTAATACATTATCCTATACCTCCCCATAAGCAGAAGGCATATGAGAGCATGAACGAATTGTCTTTTCCAATTACTGAATTAATACACAATGAAGTTCTTAGTTTGCCTATTAGTCAGGTATTGGACGATGTCGAAGTAAATCATATTATAGATTGTTTGAATGCATTTTGAATTACCATGCGAAAGGTCAGCTTTAGCTTTAATAAAATACCCGAAGGTTGATCAAGTTTCGACCTTCAAAAAAAATTCTTCAATGATTGATTGTAAAAGTTTTAAACTAATAACATAATGAAAAAAGCAATTATTACAGGTGTAACCGGGCAAGATGGCGCCTACCTATCAGAATTTCTTCTAAAAAAAGGCTACATGGTTTATGGGTTAAAACGAAGATCTTCTTTGTTTAATACAGGGAGAATTGATCATTTGTTCGAAAGAGATAAGGAAAAACCGACCAATTTTTTTTATGCATATTCGGACCTTACCGATGCCACCAGTTTAATAAGGTTGATCCAGGAGATTCAGCCCGACGAAATATACAACTTGGCCGCTATGAGTCATGTTAAAGTAAGTTTTGACATTCCCGAATATACGGGTAATGCTGATGGCTTGGGGACATTACGTTTACTCGAAGCCATTAGAATTTTAGGCCTTGAGAAAACGACCCGGTTTTATCAGGCCTCTACTTCAGAGTTATATGGCAAGGTTCAGGAGATACCCCAAAATGAAAATACTCCGTTTTATCCCAGAAGTCCATATGCTGTGGCCAAGCTATATGCGTACTGGATAACTATTAATTATCGTGAAGCTTATGGGTTGTATGCCTGCAATGGAATATTATTTAATCACGAATCTCCTATCAGAGGAGAAACTTTCGTCACTCGTAAAATTACAAGAGCTGCCGCAAATATTGCATTGGGATATCAGAAACATTTGTTTTTGGGGAACCTCGAAGCCAAAAGAGATTGGGGGCACGCCAAAGATTACATAAAAGCTATGTGGCTAATGCTTCAGCAGGACATTGCTGATGATTTTGTTATTGCCACGGGTATTACGAGAAGCGTCAAGGAGTTTTGCTCCTTAACTTTTGCTTATTTCGGTGTTGAGCTTGGTTTTAAAGGTAACGGAAAAGATGAGGTGGGTTACATTGCCAATATTAACAAAACCCTTTTCGAAGAAAAGATTGGGATTAAGCCCGACCATCTGCAAAATGGGGATATTATTATTCAGGTCGATCAGTTTTATTTTCGACCTACTGAAGTGGAACTTTTATTGGGTGACCCTACCAAAGCAAAGCAAAAATTAGGATGGGAACCTAAATATAATTTCCAAATGCTGGTGGAGGAGATGATCCAAAGTGACCTTAAGCTAATGAAAAAAGACAATTACCTTCGACAGGGCGGATTCGATATCTTACCACAAATTGAAGATGTCTTGTAGTCGCCTGTTTTTATTTTATCAATTGTAAACTTATTTTTATGTCGTATAAGAATTTTGAGGTTTCTGCCTCGCTAATATTACCCGAAGTTAAAATTATTAAGCCATCCGTTTTTTGGGACGAAAGGGGCAACATCTATTCGTCTTTCAACGAAGATTTTTATTTAGAACTTCTGTCTTTAAATTTGGATTTTAAGCACGATAAATTTGCTCAATCAAAGAAAAATGTTCTTAGGGGATTACATGGAGATCATAAAACCTGGAAACTGGTTTCTTGTGTTTGGGGTAGCCTTTACGAAGTCGTGGTCGATATGCGACCTGATTCTGTAACTTTTAAAAAATGGGATTCTTTCAAATTGTCTTCCGATGATTATTCTCAGGTTCTCATTCCTCCCGGATTTGTAAATGGATATTATGTCGAATCCGATTGGGCTGTTTTTCATTATAAACTTGCTTATCAAGGTAATTATATTGATGCCGGCGAACAGATGACATTCCTTTGGAACGATCCGGAACTCGATATAAAATGGCCATGTTCCGATCCGATTCTGCAGGCAAGAGATATGAAATAGCCGTATAAAAAAATAGGAATATTACTTCGAAGAATAGTCGTAAACTTGTAAAAAATAATCAAATAATGCATCAAAAATCCTTAAATAAACAAAACCCCGATTTTGCCATTAATGGTGGAACCCCGGTTTCCAGCGAACAAATACTTATACACAAGCCCTATTTAGATGAAGATGATTTTGCTGCAGTCGACAGGGCCATGCGAAGCACTTTCCTTTCCGGCGATGGCCCCGAATGCCGCTTGTTCGAAAAGCAATTGGGCGAATATCTCAACGTCAAGCACGTCTTATTTGTCAATTCGGCTACAACAGCCCTCGAACTTGCCTTCAGGGTTAAGAATTTTCCTGCTGGAGGCGAAGTAATTTGTCCAAATTTCACCTATACTTCAACCGCTATTGCGGCAATGTACAATAACTTAAAAATTGTTCTTGCCGATGTTTATCCCGACAATGGAAGCCTCGATGTCAGTAAACTCGAAAGCTATATTACCCCCCAAACTGTCGCTATCGCTGCAGTCGACTATGGAGGCATACCTGCCGAAATGGACGAAATCCTTGCTATAGCCCGAAAGCATAATTTATATGTGGTTCACGACACGGCCCAGTCCATTGGCTCAGTCTATAAAGGTCGCAAAACCGGATGCCAGGGCGATGTTTCTACCTTCAGTTTCCATGGTACAAAAAATCTCACAACAGGCGAGGGGGGAGCTTTGGTAACCGACGACGATGCAATTGCCGAAAGGGTAAAAATACTACGCGAAAAAGGAACCAATAAATACTCTTTTCTCACCGATAATCTTACAAAAGGGTACTATGAGTATGTCGACATTGGCAATTCCTATGTTCAATCAAATATCAACGGGGCAATGGGTGTAACCCAGCTTAAGAAGTTGGATTGGATGAATCAGCAACGAAAAAATATTGCAGATTTTTATGTAAAAGGACTAAAGGGCATCGAAGGTCTCGATTTTTTACGATTGACAAATGGTGTTGAGCATAACTGGCATCTGTTTGGAATTTTAGTTAATCCGGAAGACAAGTATTGGATCATGGATGCCTTGCGGGCCGAGGGAGTTATGAGCAACGTCCACTACACTCCTCTGCATCGCAATAAGTTCTATCAGCACATGTCCACCGATAGCCAAATGCCCGGATCTATGGCCATTTTTAACCGATTACTTCGTTTGCCTATCTATCCTTCGCTTTCTATCAGCGAAAGGGAAATGGTGGTTACTAGTGTCCGGAAAATACTTTCTGAAAACGCCTGACTTTTTTGAAAAACGATCTTGAAATTTTAATAACTGGATTATAACCGATAACGATGAAAAAGCTCCTGTGGATTGTGGAATATCTGACTTGGAATATAAGATGCAGATACGAATTCTGGCTTCATGGGCCATATGGCTTGACTAGAACTCTTGAGGAAATGCCTCTGTTTTTTTTGTTGAAATATATGCGAAAATATGGTGCTAGTATTGGCACAGGGGTGGTGATTGATTCCGGTTTAAAACTTCACCGCCCTGATAGCAAGATCCCTTTGAAAAATTTAACCATCGGAAACGATGTGTATATCGGACACCGTATCATTTTAGATATGACTGATAAAATTACCTTCGAAGATAATATTGCTATCGGAGCCGACTGTCAGATATGGACCCACGTTGGCGATTTCAATTATGAAATGCGGAATAGTAATGATTATCATGAAAAAACTGGTCCTGTTCTTCTTAAAGAAGGCGCCTTATGTTATTCCAGTGTAATTGTCAACCCCAATTCTATTTTGGATAAAAAGTCAAGAGTTTTAGCCATGAGCATGGTCAGCGGGCATATTCCCGAAAACCAGATCTGGGCTGGAGTTCCTGCTAAACTTATTAAAGAAAGAACACTACTAACCAAATCCATTTTAATTTTTGGTGCCGGAATAAATCAGCTCACCTTAATCCAAAATGCAAGAAGATTAGGCATCAGAGCCGTTGTTATCGACCCTAGCGATAACCCTCCCGGAAAATCAAAAGCCGATGTTTTTTATCAGGTCCCTGCTCAGGACTATGAATCAACCAGGCAAATTGCGCTAAATGAAAAAGTGGATGGCATAATCACCAGCCAGATGGAAAACCCTCTCCGCCTCATGGCTCATCTGGCACTCGATCTCGGATTCATATTTCACACGCCCCAAATAGTGGAACACTGCCGAAACAAGTTCCTCATGAAGCAGGTTTTTTTAGATAATAATATTCCCTGTGCTAAAGGCTTATTAGTGAAACACGAAACGGAGATCACAGAACAAAAGTTTGCTGATTCCGGATTGATTTTCCCTTTGATCGTAAAACCAACCGATGCCCACTCAAGCCAGGGAGTTGTCAAAGTGGATAACTACACCGAGTTGATTAGCGCTGTAAAAAAAGCCGTATTGTTTTCAACCGATGGGGCTGCAGTCATCGAAGAATTTATGGATGGGCCTGAATACAGTATCGAAACCATTACTTTCAGGGGCCAAACTCATATCATCCAGTTTACCGAAAAAATAATTACCCCTTATCCCAACACTGTCGAATTAGGGCATATACAACCCGCAAACCTTACCCAACAGCAAAAAGACGAACTGCGCCAACTGGTGGTCCGAACTATTGATGCCCTGCAAATCGATAATTCTGCCTCACATATGGAGGTAAAATGTTGTACAAGCGGATTTAAAGTTGTCGAGGTCGGTGCCCGACTCGGTGGCGATTTCATTTCATCCTATCTAACCAAAGCCTCCACAGGTATCGATATGGATAAGGCCTCCATCCAGGTAGCCCTTGGCCTGCCTCCCGACGTGAAACAACTGAGAAACAGGTTTTCTTACATAAAATATGTCGAGCTCCCCGTTGGCAAAAAGGTTAGAGAGGTGATTCGGGAATCCGACGAACCAATATTCGACAACCTCGTCTTTTTGCACATATTCGTTAACCCCGGCGATATAATTCCTCCTATCGAACATAGTGGTCAGCGTCCCGCTTGTTTCATCGTGTCTGCCGATTCTTTGCATGAAGTTAAAGAAATAGCCGAACAAATTGATAGTATCGTACGTAATAAGCTAATCAAATTAATATAGTCATGGTGTTAAAAACAGAAGAAATCTCCCTTAGGCCATTTTGCCAGGACGACCTCGATATGCTATATCAATGGGGCCAGGACAAACAACTGCGTTTTTTGGCCTTAATGCATCCCTGGCCTGTCACTTCCGACAATTATAAGCAATGGCTATCCCAGCTTATGTCCGATACCTCCAACAAGAATGTTTATTTTGCCGCCGAGGTCAACCAGGACCGTAAGTTTTTCGGTTACTTTCAGCTTCGCGAAATAAACTTGATCCACCGACATGCATTTCTGGGTATCATCATCGGAAACCCCGAGATGAGGGGGCGCGGCTATGGCAAAGAGCTTATGAAGTTAGGACTTGATTATGGCTTCAACATGTTGGGCCTGCATAAAATTTCTTTAGAAGTGGTCGAATCAAACAGCAATGCCATCGCCCTTTACAATTCTCTTGGCTTTGTCCAGGAAGGTAAATTCAAAGATCATTTCTTTTTCGATGGCAAATGGCACAATGTGGTCCGAATGGCTATCATTAAGACCCATTGAAAAAAAAGCAAGGCGGGTGGCACACTTGGTAAAATCACAAAAAGAACATCAACCCCAACCTTACTTTTGTGAAATTTTAAATAATCTGAAAATTAACAGGAAATACAATCCGTATAGGGTCCTAAAAAACTAGCAGAACGGTTTAATTGAATAAGAAAAATGATGAAAAAGATATTTCGCAGTATTTTCTTTAAAGGTCAAAGCATTAGAATTTGGAAATATAAAATTCTTTCCTCACCACAAGTTAAATTATTGGGTAAACCAACTATTAAACAGCCACTGCTACTTGTGGGATGTGGAACTTTAAAATTTTTAGGAAATGCGAAAATTGGGTTCTACTCTTCTCCCTATTATTTTAATGGTTATGCTCATTTCGATTTCCGCAGAAATAATGCTGAGGTCATTATCGGAAATGATGTTTGGTTAAATAACAGTTCGGTACTTATTGCTGATAATGCTTGTATTAAGATTGGAGACAAAACCATTGCAGGCACAAATCTTTCAATTTATACCAGCGATTTTCATCATTTAGATCCTGCAAAAAGAATGGAAACAGGTTATCCTAGCGATGATGTTGTTATTGGCTCAAATGTCTTTATTGGCTCAAATGTCACTATTCTGAAAGGTGTTACTATCGGCGATAATTCTGTAATCGCAAATGGCAGTATGGTGACAAAATCAATTCCATCCAACGCTATTGCGGCCGGCATTCCTTGTAAGGTTATAAAATCATTATAATACTTTG
>CAZRFL010000019.1:42673-50116 GCA_964599365.1 uncultured Bacteroidales bacterium | reverse complement strand
TGTTGTGAAAGGCCCAGGATTCGGAAGTGGGGTTGACGGCATAGATGCCCCAATGAATGAAGATGCCCAGCTTGGCATCGGAAAACCACTGCATGCGGGCAGTTTCTTCTTTGGTTTTGTTTTGAGCGAAGGCGAAGTTGACCGCAAACACGGAGCACATCAGCAGGGAAAGGGCTATGGTTTTCATGGTTTTTGTTTTCATGAGGTGAGGGGGTGGATTATTTTACACAAAGAAATGAAATTAGTGGGTTTTGTGAGATAAAGTGTGAAAAAAAAGGTTGGAAGACCGGAGACGGAAGACGCTTCTTCGAGCGGAGTCGAGAAGAGGAGACGCAGATTAACGCGGATTGATTATGAGAAGGTATGATTTCTTTTTATGATGGGATTATGATGGGGGAATGCCTGCCTGACGGGCAGTCAGGGATGGAAGACCGGAGACCGAAGACCGGAGACGGAAGACGCTTCTTCGAGCGGAGTCGAGAAGAGGAGACGCAGATTAACGCAGATCTATTATGAAAAGGTATGATTTGTTTTTATGATTTGATTATGATGGGGGAATGGAGGTAATTCGTTTGTCGGATTTTGCCCCATCCCTAAAGGGAGATCCGACAAACGAATTACTTGGGATTATCAAAATTCTTCACCGGCTTTTCCATCCTTCAGGACAGGAGGCAAAGAAAAGGCGGGAAAGAATTTTCACCCTCCCCTTCCCCTCCATTATTTCTTTTTTACATATTCCCTTTGGGCAGGGGACGGAGGCCGCGAAAATCCCTCATTTTCGCCTGGAAAATCAACCTATCGCTATTATTTGCATGAATTAATGCGCTGATTTTCACGAAAACTAACTTTTGTAGTATCAATGAATTTTTTCCTGTTATCAATGAATCGCAAAAATGTGTTAATACTACGCGAAAATGTGTCAATCCTACGCAAAATTGTGTAAAGCCTGAGAAGAAATATGTCAAGCCTGCGCAAAAATGTGTAAAGCCTGAGACAAATTGTGTGCACCCTACGCAAGAATATGTAAAGCCTAAAAAAATTTTGGTGAAGCTTTTTTTGCGTTTTGTCACACTTTTCGACCGAAAGATGCATCTTTTGGAAAATTCTGTTCATTTTTCGAAAAAATAGAACGACCCTGAAAATTTTTATATTGATACTACGAAAAAATAGTTTCACCCTGAAAAAAAATTCTTTCATGAAATTTTGCGATTTATACATGCTACAATCAAATTATATGATGTTTCCCGTATTATCATTCAACTATCTCCCTCCAACATCCATCTCAAATTAAAAAACAGTCTGCTTTTATAAACAAACAGGGGTATTTGATAAAACAACATGGGGTTTTGATAAAACAACACGAATTTTCTCAGGCGAAAGATCATGTCCCGGAATGCTTACCCCCATCACCGGCACAAAAAAAATAAGGGCAACAGAAACTGAACTGTTGCCCTTACTGTGGTGATGCCTCATTCGACATCACAGCGTGCTCCATAACCATCAGGGAAGAAGGTAAAACTTCACCTTGGTTGAGAGAAGAGAAGAACCACCGGAGTTTTCAGCCCTCACCGCAAAAAACCGGTAAACTGCCGTAGGCACTTCGTATCCGTACAGATAGCGCGAATCGAATGAGCTGCCTATTTCAGTTCCCTTGGCATCATCTTCTTTTTCGAACATGAAGATGCGATACTGCTTTTTGGACCGCTTCTTATTAGTAGATTGCTTGCCCCTGACCAGGTAGATCTTTACACTACCGGCCTCATTATAGGCTTCAATCTTGCTAATAATCGGCTGTTCAGGCGGCGGTACCTTGCTGCGTTCAGCACTGATCTTGGCCCCCGATTTCTCCAGATTCACACGGTTATCTTCCCATAAGCTGTTGATATAAGGAATCAGTTTCTTCCCCATGGCTTTGTGCAGCTTAACACTGCAGGCCATCTGGACGGCCAACTCCACTTCACCGCCGTTTTCGGCAGCAATATTGGCATCACCCAGATCTTTCACCAACGGCTTGAAGTCGACCTCCGCAATGATTGGCGTAGCATACAAAGTGGTTTCCAGGTACATTTTTGCCAGGAAAACCGTGCCTTGCTTATACACTCCATCGAAATCGGTAGGCAACAAATCTAAAATAGCTTTACATGTATCGCTCATAGTTTTAGTTTTGTTTCAAGCTTACCCCCTGCACACAAATTGGGCCCGGCTCCATCGCAAAGAAGGGGCCATCCAAAAACGAAACCGGGCTGAAAAATACTTTCATAGAACCATTAAAATTTACTTACAAAGTAAATAAAAAAAAGCAAAAAAGCAATTATTCTTTATACCAAATAGTTATTTCGCAGCTCAATCATGCGTGGCTCTAGCAAGATATTCCCGAGGCATTCGAGGTTTTTTGCATTGCAGGCATCCATCAAAACCGGTTCTGCACCCTTCAAAATCATAAAAACCAGCTCGTCCTTAGGCAGGAATCTTTCGAAATGAAGCAAATTCACCCTCACTCCTTTGTTGATGGTGCGGAAATAAAAGTTGGGCAGCAGCCATGTGGCATAATAGAAGGTTCCGTAAAGGTGGCGGGGTTTGGCATTGTCAAAATAAACCCATACATAATTGCCGTCCGACAATACCATCAGCACATGGAGCTTGTCGGCCAGGGCCTCCCGCATTTCTTTTTTCTTGCAGGCCAGAAATTTTTTGTTGCATTTCGACTGACGTTTCTCAGGTGTCAGCTTAGAGCGGGAGGGTTTCCTCCCGGGCTTTTTTTTGCGTTTGACAGACATAATATTGACGTTTTGGATTGCGTCCTGCTTTATGCCGTTTGTTGATGAGTGTTTGTAGTTTGTCCCTGAGGTTAGGGCTCTGAAAGTGCTTTACAAAATAGTTTGTTTAATACAGGAGTACAATGAGGTTAAATGTTTCGATAACTTCGGTTTTAAAAAAATTAGACAATAAAGTGCTTATGCGGAATATATGCAAAAAATATGCCAGAGGGGATGTTTTTTGAAGGTTTTTACCGAAATTATTTAGGTATGGAAGATAAAATGTTAATTTTTGAAGTTTGAATGGAAATATTTCTATTTTTGAGGTGTTAAACTATTAAAACCATTCGTTTTTGGGAAGAGGAGATTTCTGGAGATAGAATATTTATTTATTGAGGGGGGGCTTAGAATACAAATCTGAACGAACGGGGACGTGAATTAAATAACCATACTCATATGACAATTAAGGAACTCGAAGAACTGGCCCTGCAAACAATTAATAACTTAAAGAATTATGGAATATTTCCTAAAGAGAATGACTTATATGATTATAAATTAGAGCTTAATTTCTTTGCACAAACTGATCCAGTAGAAATTTTTGCAAGAAATTTCGTTAAAGATATTTTGTCATTTTGCAATGCAGAAGGAGGGATAATTCTAATCGGGATCAAAGAAGATAAGATTAATGGAACACTTGAAGATATTGGTTTAGACAAGAATAATTTTGATTTATTAACCAAAATTGACCTCAATTTAATAACTCAAAAGTTTGAGAAAATTGCCAAAGTTGGTGTCGGAATTGACTTACAATCATTTCAATCAGGAACAAGAAGATTTTATTATCTTTTAATTGAGAAACAAAATCAAGTTCTTGTCCCTATAGCCGACTTCCTAGAATACAATATAAAAAAAGGTGAAATTATATATAGAACTTCAAGCAAAAACGAAATTGCGAATCAATCGACACAAGATTTTAATCGTTTTCTTCAGATTAAGGCAAACGAAAAAAACAAAGAATTTATGGAGATATGGTCAAAACTTTTACCTGAAATTTTTGATATAAATCCAAGAGAAGTTCTAATTATTAACCCCAAGAGCAATAAAATATATGGTTTTAATGGGAAAGAGAATATTTTGTCAAGCAGTGAAATTGAAATTGACACTTCAAATGAAGGTGTATTTAATGTTATTTTAAATGCAATATCAGCAGGTGAAATTGGGAAAATTTCCGACAATGAAGGCAAACCATTATTCAAAATAGTTGGAGAAATAAAATCTTCTACTCCAAGAGAGTTTATTACACTATCTACGTTGCTCACACAAGTGTTAAAGTTGGCAAATTATAAAATTTCAAGTGTGCAATTAAAAGTCGTAATGAAATATTTAGGTTGGGTGGATAATGATAATTTTAAAGTCGAAAATCCTCCATACAATCCAATAAATAAAGAATTTAATAAGTTCATTTGGCTAGAAACTTTTGATGCAATAAAAGAAGTTCACAAAATAGTATGCTCGAAAGAGGCGATAATAAAAATTGTTGAAACAATAAACAAACAATCACTTCATAAGATAATATTCAAAAGAAATTTAGAAGCAACAAAATAGTACGATTCAAAACTTAAACATTGTGTTTTTTTTAAAGACAGTCATTTTTTTCCGCGAATTATCATACCTTTCTTATTAATACCAAAATATTAAACAATAAATAAAAATGGATTCAAAAACCTTCATCCCCGGCATTAGCACATTAATAGAAAACACCTTAGATTCGGATAAGCCTATAATTAGACAATATTGTGATTTATTTAATTCCACAATAAATATTATTGAGTTCTCTCTTCAATTATTTATCGTATCCACAATTAGGGTTTATGAAGGCCATCTTATTAAAGAAGAGGAGGATTATAAAAAGAAAACTAAACCTGTAAATGATTTATTAAGAAAAGGTTTTGTTGCACCATCGTTGGGAAGCCAAACTAATTTGGCAAAAAGTTGTTTCTACTTAATTGACAATTCCGCACCTGCCAAGTTGATTGAAATGAAAAACACTTTGGATAATCTGATTACCTTAGGCCCAATTAGCACTTATCTTAATGACCTATCTAAACTGTTAGAGACGCTAGAAGAACCAAATGAATTTGCTCCCAAAACAATCTATAATTCAAATGCAAAAAAAACGCTTCAAAATATAATAAATGATTTTACAAAGATTAGAAATGATTCCGCACATTTAATAAATATAATGACTCTTATTGAAGATACTCATCTTAATTTAGG
Organism: uncultured Bacteroidales bacterium; assembly: GCA_964599365.1. GTDB lineage: Bacteria > Bacteroidota > Bacteroidia > Bacteroidales > CAIWKO01 > CAIWKO01. The sequence goes on along the minus strand of CAZRFL010000019.1, from coordinate 45,083 downwards.
TTTAAATATTCAAGCTTGGCGTGAAGCATTTAGATTGATTATTATTAATTTGGCACCAATATTGTCCTGCGAAATTAAGTACAAAAAAATTGATAAAATTTACAATGAAATTGACCATAAGATTATTTCTATAAATACTAAAACCTTTTTTAATGGAGAAGTTAATAATTCTCAGGAAAGTATTGACCTTGAAGATTGGTATGAAGAACAATGGAATGAAAAGGCAGAAGTAGTTTTAGACTTTGCAAAAGGAATAAAAAAATCTTATAATCTATTTCCTTTTATCCTTTTTAGAGAGGATAGACCTTATTATTATAAAAAAACAAAAACCTCAGGTTATCAATATTTTTCATTCACAGACAACAAGACACATACTGTAAAATCAAAAAAGAAATTCAATCGTTCCGTATTTAGCACATCTACTTCAAGCAATTCTCAATCACTATTTTGGACAGAGGTATCACCAGTCACCAATCCCGTTAATAAAATTAGAGCAAACATCCCCTCTCAAGGTAATACACAATTTATAGGAAGAAAGAAACAAATTGGGAAAATATATGATGAAATCATTGAAATTCCAAATCAGAATGGAATACTTTATGGCCCAGGGGGGGTTGGTAAAACCGCATTATTAATTGAGTTATGTAATCAACTATACGACTGTTCAGACACAATAAACATATTATATGAAAACATTATTTGGGTATCTGCAAAATCGAATTTTTATAATTGGGAGCAAAATTCAACAATATCAAGCCCTCAACAATTTGAATCACTTGAAAATATAGTTCAGATAATGCTTCGATTTTTCGATTATGAAGATGTGGATGAGTATACTGAAACAGAACTTAAGGATTTAATTTTCGACTTATTGGAAGAACACAAAATATTATTGATTCTTGACAATTTTGAAACTGTAAACAAACTTGAAACAAATAAGATTATCGATTTTTTTGGCAGCGATGTTAAAAAACGGCTAAAACATCTTCCAAATAACTTCAAAGTAATAATCACTTCTAGGGAATTAATTCCAAGTGGATACTACCAAATAAAACTTGACGGGTTGGAAGCTAAAGAGTCTAATCTGCTAATAAGTAGTATTTATGAAAGATATAGAAACTCCCACAGCCCATTAACATCTGAACAATGTAAACTAATCCATGAAGCTACTTCTGGTATTCCAATTGTAATTAAACATTGTTTGGGACAGATATTTGAATTTCAAGTACCATTAAACGAAATATTAAAAAGATTATCAGAATCATCAAATGAGGTTATAAAATTCAGCTATTCTGAAGTTTTATCACATTTAAAAAAGGATGATTGCTATCTTAAGATATTGATATTACTAGAAATTATTGGAGAGCCTATTTCTGCAAGACAAATATCTATTATTCTAGAAATCCCAATTAATGAAATAAACATGCACATTCCAAATTTATTAAACTTTTTGTGTATTGATCGCATAAGCTTGGGAATCGAAGAAAAATATCGCGTAAGTACACAAATAGGATTACTTGCAAAAAGCTTATCTGTTGATAATAAAGATCTCACAGAAAGCATTCGAAAAAAAATATCTTATAATTTAACACCTGATCAACGTATGGACTTTGCAATGGTTGAATTGGAAATAATTGAAATTTTCAATGGATATAAAGATGCAGGGGATATTGATTATGCCGAGTATTTTCTAAAAGGAGAAATAAAGAAGCGACCAAATTCATTTTTGCTACGATACCACTATGCGCTATTTCTTAAAGATCGTAAACGAGATCTAAAACAAGCGATTGATCTATTGAAAAAGATAGACCAAGAGATTTACAAACTCGGTAAAAGAGACCCTAAAATTTTAATTGCGTTAGTTAACTCTTATCTTTCTAGTGATGTTAACCCAGATTATGAGAAAGCGGATGAATGTTGTCGCGAATTATTAAAAATAAATGAGGATAAACAATATAATTTATTCATTGGGGAGTTTTTAATAAATTGGTCCACTATCCTTAAAAGTTCCAGAGAATTAGATCCAATACAAGACATTCACAGAAAGACAAAGGTCAAAGAATTAGCCGCAGAAGGTATCAGGTTGATAGAGGATCAAAAAAAGGAAAGTCAGCAACACAAATATCAATATTTAATTGCCCAAGGCTACGTAAACCAATGGAATGGAGTTAAAGCAAAGGAGCATATTACTAAAGCCATCAATCAAACCAGTAACGACTTATACAACATGCAAAAATATGACAAATTTCTATGCTTAATTGAAAAATGGCTGTAGAAAGCTGATTTTTTTTAGTTAATTTGATTTTTTTTGTTCGTTATATTATAAACACATCGTTTTTAATAAGTGCTCCAACTTCACCGAAAAATGATTCCGTAGTGCGATTTGAAATAAGCATTTCACAGAAAAAGA
>CAZRFL010000019.1:41550-42663 GCA_964599365.1 uncultured Bacteroidales bacterium | reverse complement strand
TCAAAAAGTACAACCCACATTAGGTGAATGGACTTTTCTAGATTTTCTATTAGACAATTTGGATGACTCATATGAGGTGTATTTTCAACCATTTCTTAATGGTGATAATCCTGACTTTGCAATAATGAGGAAAGGTAGTGGTGTGCTTTTAATTGAAGTTAAGGATTGGAATTTAGAGTCTTACTATTTGGATGAGAAAACAAGATGGCGATTAAAAAAAGACAATACATTTATTAAATCGCCATTACATCAGGTAGATAATTACAAAGAAAATCTTTTTCAATTGCATATTGAAGAATTGTTTTATAAAAATATTAGGAATAAAAATCATTGGGCAACAGTAAATTGTGCTGTATATTTTCATAATGCAACTCAGGAACAACTTAATAATTTTCTTATTGAAGGATTTCAGATAGACTCAAAAGAAAAAGACTATAGAAATTATCGTAAATATTTGGGGCATTTTGGTATTATCGGGCATGACTCATTAGCTAAGATCAACTTAGACAATTTATTAACCAAATTTTGGTTAAATAAAAGTTCATACTATTTTGATGATATTTTATACAATAGCTTTTATAGATTTCTGAAATCTCCTATACATCAAATTGAAGATGGAATTAAAATAAATTATTCCAAAGAACAACAAGAATTAATTAGAAGCGAAATTTCACCTCGTAGAAAAATTAAAGGTGTAGCAGGGTCTGGTAAAACTTTGGTCCTTGCCAAACGCGCTGTTAATGCGCATAAAAGAACTAATGGTAAAATTCTAATCTTGACCTACAATCTTTCTTTGAAAAATTATATTCACGATAGAATAAATGATGTTAGAGAAGAATTTCATTGGAACAATTTTTACATCACTAATTATCATCAATTCTTTAAAACTCAGGCAAACAATTATAATCTTGAAATAAATGGGATTGAATCATGGAGTGATATTGCTTTTTTTGAAAGCATCAAGGATCAAATCATACGATTTGATGTTGTATTAATTGATGAAATCCAAGATTATATGCAAGAGTGGATTGACATTATTACTAGATATTTTATTAAGTCAGATTCAGAATTTGTTGTATTTGGAGATGAAAAACAAAATATTTATGAAAATAA
>CAZRFL010000019.1:39190-41540 GCA_964599365.1 uncultured Bacteroidales bacterium | reverse complement strand
GAACCAATTGTAAGAACTATTTTAGGAAATTGGAATAGGACTCTTAATAATTCATTTCGTTTTGGCAGTAATATCAGTAAAATTGCAATTAATTTCCAAAAATCCATTTTTGGCAATAAATATAGACCTGATGAGATAGGCATTTTATCTCAACTTGATTATGAGCAAAGAATTATTGAATACCATTTTTTTAATGAATATAATGCGCAAATCTTATTGGAAAATATTTATTCGGTTTTGACAAAAAATATAATTCATTCATCAGATACTGGTATTCTATGTTCTAAGGTTGATGTTTTAAGGGAGATAGATTTTCTCATAAGAACAAACAAAAATGAAAAAACAACAACAACTTTTGAAAGTAAGGAAGAAATTGATAAAATAAAAAACGATATCGCATTAAAATACAGAGATATGGCTGGGTGTGAAGACAAAAATGAATCGCCAATAACTAATGCAATACATAATAAATTAGAAGAAATAAGGAAATTGAAAAAGAATCACTTTTGGATGAAGACTGGAACAATGAAACTTTCTACAATTCACAGTTTCAAAGGTTGGGAAATTGATACGTTATTTTTAATTATAGAAAAAGAAGAGGATGATTTTACAAACTCGGAATTAATATATACAGGTCTTACCAGAGCAAGAAAAAATCTAATTATTTTTAATTTAGGGAACATTAGGTATGATGCTTTTTTTAAAGTCGAAATTGAATCAAGAATATGAGTTTAACACTTCGACTCTTGGCACCGGTCTGCGTCGTAATATAATGTCAGGCTATGCCTGAAAAAAAGAAGAAAAGGATAAAGCAAAAACTCCAATCAAAAAGCAAAGGCTACACCTTAAATTAATGCCCCTCCTGCTGTTTTAGATGGATAATTCCGGTTACCTGAAAATGAAATACTAATGGTTTTTAAGGAGGTAGGTTATTGGCGAGAAAATTTTAGGTAATAAGTTCCGAAGTAAAGGTTTTTTCCAAAAAAGGTCAAAGCGAAGAAAAGTTCGTTATATCATTTATGACTATTAGCTTATCCCCATTATTTTATTATAATCTTCATTTATTTGAGTTAATCTGTGGTGGTATTCTTTTACAGTTATTAAACCATTTCCAAAATCTTCAAAAGCATCAGATTCAAACTTAACTTTTAGTATTAAAGGATCTTTAGAAGATGGAGAACTGTAAAAAATTTCATCAGCAGTGATCGTAAAGTTGATTGGATCAAAACCAGAGCCCCGTTTATAGGTTCTGTTGAACGGACTATCTTTCGCAGCTCTTTGCTTCCACAAGTTAAACAAGTCATCATAATTTGTATAATTACCCGGTTTTACGATAGTATCCGACTCATAAGGAACATGACTGTCATAAATATCATTATAAATTCTTCGTTCTTTTTCGTTTGATAAAACAAAGTAGGCCTCATTAATAAGTTGCATTTTTCCGCCAGCCTTTGGGTCATTGTTTTTATCGGGATGCCATTCTAAGGCCAATTTCCGGTAGGCTTGCTTTATTTCTTTTTCAGTTGCATTTCGTTTTATCCCTAAAATTTGATAATAATTCCTTTGCATTTTCGGTTTTATTTTACTTAAACAAATAATATTCCGTTAAATTTTCAATCAGATTTCATGACTTTTTGACAGGTATTACCATTAACAATTGTATTTTTAGTTAAATTTTCTTTTATGTGAAAAGATTTCGGAAAAAATGACAGAAATAATGCACAGATTATTCTAACTATTCTATAAGGATTGTTTTGTTTTTAGGAATAAATTTTTGTGCTACTTTTCAATCAGATTAAAAGAATTTGTATTTTTGAGTTCGTTATCTCTTAACAGATCAAAAGGTATAAATTTATAATTATGGAAGACTACATTATTAAACCCAGCATTGATATCAGAGATCTTTTTTATTCTGACAATCACCTTGTGTATATTGCAACAGGCAAAAATCTTAATCACCTTAGACCGGATACAACTGTATATTTTTATTCTGATATTGAGGGCAGGGAAGGGATTATCGCTGCAGGCATAATGCTCGATTTTCCCACTATGCCGAAATATGTACCTGCTGTTTACCAAAAACATCTGTACGCAAAAGAACTGAAACAATTTCCTTTACACTTTACGGTTGTTTCACAGAAAATTTATATCGACAAAAAACACCTGTTTCAATTGCCTGCAATGAATATGTATGGTAAAACCGACTTTGCCAAACCCGATTATTTATATGCGGTTTATGGGTTGGAGGATCAACTTGATTTTATAGATCGTAAAATAGGTCAATTATGTAATATCGAATATGATCCGGACATAACCGATGAGCATTATCGATTATGGATTCATCAACTTA
>CAZRFL010000019.1:16483-39180 GCA_964599365.1 uncultured Bacteroidales bacterium | reverse complement strand
CGAAAAAAACTTCGGCAGTGTGATTCCTGTTAGAAATTCCTGTTCCTTGTGCCGGATGAAATATGAACCACAAGAGGTGGTAATTGAGCATTTTTTTGAACTACACGAAATGGTTGACATAGATTTCAACGAAAAATACAGACGATTATCTAATGGCAATTTTAAAATCGTCTGTCCGAACTGCCACAAAAAGGAGCATGAAAAGACATTGAATTCTTTTAGTGAAAAAGCCGATTGAAAGAAGTATATGGAAGTAACACCAAGAGTAGTGATCCGGGATCATAAACTAAAAGATCTTATTAAAACTTTGGAAAAGTTAAAGTTTTATAATCATAAAACTTTTACATTCGATGAAGAACTCTTTTTAATTATTTTATTGGAGCCAAATAGGATTGATGACAACGAGATAGCATGGTTTAGCGGGTGTTCAACAGCAATTGCGGGAATAGATATATACATTTTGCGAACTCTTACGCGTGAGCAAAAAATTAGAATTCTTTTTCATGAGGTAGTTGAATCATATCTCCAAAGGAAAGGCTATGTTTCAAAAAAATCACACGTAAGAGCTGTCAGAATTGAAAGAAAGTATTTCGGTAATATAACCAGGAAAGATTTTTTAAAACCAATACTACAAAGCCTCGCTTGCCGTAATTTGCCACATAGGTCCGAATGACTCCTATGGAGGACTCCTACGGAGCAATCACAATGCGATAAACCCCAAAGAGCCAACGAATAAAATCTGTTTTTGAGATTGTTGAGGTCGCATCATTCATAGTCTTTCATAGTCATTCATTGTTACCTGTCACTATAAGAAGTATCGTGGATTCGCTTCTTCGAGCGGAGTCGAGAAGTTATTAGTAGTCATTTGCGTTGCGTCATTTATTGTCATTTGTAGTCATTCATTGTTATTTTTTGTCACAATTGCTTCTTCGAGCGGAGTCGAGAAGTTATTTGTAGTCATTCATGGTCATTAATAGTCATTCATTGTTACCTGTCCCGATACGAAGTATCGTGGATTAATAGTCATTCATTGTTACCTGTCACTATAAGAAGTATCGTGGATTCATAGGAAGTCTGTGATGCTGTGAGGAGGGAGTCGCAGAGGAGTAGTCGCTGATTTATTAAGAAGGTTATGATTTGCGCGGATGATTTTTTATGATGGGGTTAAGTGTAACATTGGGATATTTCGTAATTTTATAAAAAATTCTTTTAATGAAAGACAGAATGTTTATTGCTTTTGAGGGTATAGATGGTAGCGGGAAAAGCACACAGGTGAAATTACTTACCGAAAATTTGAAAAACGCTGGTCACAAAGTATATTTCACTTTCGAACCCACGGATAGCCCCATTGGTTCGGTAATCAGAAATATACTAAATCATAGAATCGAAGCCGATCATAAAACTATTGCCGGATTGTTTGTTGCCGATAGACTAGATCATTTGCTTAACAAGTCTTGCGGGATACTTAAAAAACTGGATGAAGGATATACCGTTATAACGGACCGTTATTATTTTTCTTCTTATGCCTATCATGGCACCCATATGCCTTTGGAATGGGTGATCGAAGCCAACCGATTGAGTGCAGAATTACTCCGACCTGATATCAATATTTATTTAGACATACCTGCTGAAACGGGAATTAAAAGACTTAATAATGGCAGGAATTCGGTTGACTTATTTGAGAATATAGAAAACCTTAAGAAAGTACGAAACACCTACTTCGAGGCCTTTGAAAAACTTAAAGAAAAAGAAAACGTTTTTATCACCAATGCAGACCGCCCGACTGATGTTATTGCAAAAGATATCTGGAATGAAGTTTCGCAGATCAAGGCTTAAGTAAATTCGCACTAATCAATAATTAAGAGGACCACGTATTTCAAAAAGTCAGAGAATCATTCTCAAATGAATTGGCTAAAACCGGAGATGTTTGGAGAATACTTGGAAGAGGTACTTTAGTGGATGTAATAAAGCTCAGCTTTTTTTATTTTCAAAAAGAAAAAACTGAAAACCATTTGGTTGAAATCTTTAATAACTCCATGAAAGTGAAATTACTTTCGCGCATTAAAGCCATTGAAGTAAAAGGTGATCTGGAAGATATGCTCAAAAAGTTCGATAAGGAGCCGGATTTTATTTTACAACAATACGACATTATTTTTAGGGAACTTCAACCCACTTTCAAAAATTACACTACCACAAATCTTTATGATTTGAACGGTAAAATCCAATACAGTAAAGTAATAAATCAACTTGAAATTGATTCTTATGCTGATGATATTTTTGAAGAAATAATTGGGATTACTTACAACATTCTGCTGACAGAAAATTCGAAGTAATTTACAATAAAAAGCAAAACATCAAAAGGATAAAAGAGAAAGGTCATCCGCCGCGGCGGAGCGATGCGTCATTTGTAGTCACATTCGCTTCTTCGAGCGGAGTCGAGAAGTTATTCATAGTCATTAGTAGTCACCTGTCCCGAAACGAAGTATCGTGGATTAGTAGTCATTCATTGTCATTAGTGGTCATTTATTGTCTTTCATAGTCACAATCGCTTCTTCGAGCGGAGTCGAGAAGTTAATTGTAGTCATTCATGGTCATTGAGGAGGTTTGAAGACCGCCCTTCGACTATGCTCAGGGTGCGAAGTCCGAAGAAAGAGATTGTGGCTCCTCCGCGGAAGATGCCTATAAGTTGATGGAACTCATGTTAATATTAATAAGCAATAGGATTGTTTAGATTGCCGGAAAAAGTTTAATTTTGTAATGAAAGATAAACAGAATGAAAACAGCATATAATTTCTTATCCGATAAGGAACCCAGCGAGATGCAATTGCATTTATTAATGGTGGAAGTTGCAGCAGAGGCAAAGAAAAAAGCAGAAAAGGCAGATAAGCTGTTTTGGCGTCAACTCCGACAATTAGCCAAAAAGTCTCAAAAGGCTCAATAATTATTAGGCCTGAGAAATATATGAAAACTGAACAACCCAGATTGATTATTATTGCCGGTCCTAATGGTTCGGGAAAGACGTCTGTAACAGGCAAAATATTGGAGCATCAATGGATTGAAGGTTGTGTTTATGTGAATCCTGATATAATAGCACGTGACACTTTTGGTGATTGGAATTCATATGAAGCAGTAATAAAAGCTGTGAAGAAAGCCGAAGAAATCAGAGAACAATGTCTGCAAAACAGACAGGGCATATTGTTTGAGACAGTTTTATCTGCTCACGACAAAATTGATTATATCAGGAGAGCCAAAGAGGCAGGTTATTTTATCAGATTGTTTTTTGTGGGTACAGATCATCCTTCTATTAATGCCTCACGAATCACACAGAGGGTGTTGGAGGGGGGTCATGATGTTCCTATTTCTAAAATTATCAGTCGTTTTTCAAAATCAATTGCAAACTGCGGAATAGCTTCAACAATAGTTGACAGGTTGTATGTTTATGATAATTCAATAAACTATGAAGAGCCTAAACTTCTCTTCAGAGCGTCGAATGGTTATCTTGAAAAAACTTATTCTGAAATCAATATCTGGGCACAAACTATTTTACAATCGCTTAATAAATAATATCGATACGGTTTTTGTAATAGCCCCCCTTCGGCGCCAGGTCCCAGCCTGTGTTGTATTTTAAAACCAAAATAGCTAAGGAATAAAAACTGATAGTTAGGGGTTTGGGCGTTTATGCCGAAGGCATCCCTTCGGGAGACTATTAGGCTTTTATGAAGAAAGTCATTTGTGGTCATTTGTGGTCATTAATTGTCATTTGTAGTCATTTGCTTCTTCGAGCGGAGTCGAGAAGTTATTAGGTGTCATTGGTTGTCACTTGTAGTCATTTATTGTTATTGGAAGAATAAGCTAAAAGAGGAAAAGTTCCGGGAAATCAAATCAATCAAAAAGCAAAGGCTGCACCTCATCATCTTTTCTTACATACTTGTAGTTCTCTAAATCCGAAACATCCTGAAAGTTACCATGGATAAAAAAGAATGAGCAAAAGAAATGCCTGTGATGATAAATCCTTATTAATCCTCTTTTATTTTCTTTTACTGTGTTGACTTCTACGGTTGGTTTTTGTAGATTTTACATTTGATGTAACCGCCTGTTCAGAAGAAAACATGTTTTTATAGTATGAATTAAAACAATCCATAGAGCAAAATGTCTGATCTTTAATCTTACTTTTAAATTTTTCATCACAATAAGGGCATTTTTTAGTAACATACGAAACAGCAGATTGCCTTATCTTACGATGGTAGTTTAAATAGCATAATTTCGAGCAATACTTCTTAGTGCTGAATTTTGAGTTTATTACTTCGCCACAATACCTGCATTTTTTAATTTCTGATATTTTCTTTAGACTGTAATAATTCTGTTTGCATAGCGGGCTGCAAAAATTATTATTCTTGAATTTTGTTTCGAATGGTTTTTCGCAATTAAGACAGTTTCGTGATAAAAGCTTCCCGCTCAATCTGTCCAAATTTTTTTGATAATCGATACGGCAATCCGGGCTGCAAAAGTTTCTCTTTTCTCCGGATAACAAATTATTACAATTCAGACAGGGTCTGTTCAGTATTTTTCGTCTCTTATTAGCAGCAAAATCATTCCTGCATTTTAGGCTGCAATATTTACCTTTATCGGTATGAGTTTCAAATGGATTTTTACAGTTATTACATATCTTTACCCTAATATCCGGTAACCCGTATGACTTATGATAATAATCTGTGTAACATTGCACACTACAAAATTTTCTGCGACCTTTTAATGATACAATATCTTTATTACAGTTGAAACAGGTTTTATTTCCGGTAAACCTTATACGTCTGATTTTATCAGTATAACTGATTCGGCATTTCTTGCTACAAAACTTCCTGATAGGAGTGTTTGTATCAAACAGATTATTACAATTGACACAGTTTTTTTGAAAGACCTCTTTCCTGGGAAAGTAATTTTTAAAATAGACATTCTTATAGTATTCCGATTTGCATTTGCCATCGCAAAATATTCTTCTCCTATGGCCAGAGGTTATTGTTTTATTACAATTTCTGCAATTAATAATTGTGTATTCCTGATAGTGCTTATTTTTCACAAAAGAATACTGCTGACACCTTTGGCTACAAAATCTTTTTAAGTGGTTATCTGTTTCGAATGACTTACCACAGAACTCACAGGATTTTGTTTCAATAACCCGCTTTGGTCTGGAATTCTCTTTATAAGTACTTCGACATTTAATAGAGCAAAATAATTGTTTATGGTATTTCGTTTCAAATATGTTATTACAAGTCAGGCAATTTCGTTGTTTAACAGTTGAAGCTTTTTTTCTTTCTTCCAAATGCATTTTTTTGCATTTTCTACTACAAAATATTTGATGTTTAATTTTAGTGTCAAAGGGTTTATTACAATTCGGACACACCAACGATCTATTAATAGCCGGATGTCTTTTTCTGTAATTAAATTTCCTTTCACATTGTTTACCGCAAAACTTCCTGTTGGGCATATTTGTAACAAATGCCTTACTACATTGCGGACAAATCTTACTATAGACAGCTGTTTCCATTGTCGAATTAAATCAATGCTCCTCCAAAAATACAATTTCTTTTTTAAATATAATAAGATTGCTCTGACCCTCTTTTGGCGATAGGCTGTGCCTCTTTTGTATTTCATAATCAGACAATAGCCTACAAAGAAAGAAATGATTTGATGGAGAAGTGGTCATTTGTGGTCATTCATAGTCATTTGTAGGAAGGCGTTTAGGAGTTTAGACTGTTAGGAAGAAAGTTATTGGTAGTCATTCATTGTTATTTTTTGTCACAATTGCTTCTTCGAGCGGAGTCGAGAAGTTAATCATAGTCACTTGTCACTTCTAGTCATTTATTTGAATAGTGCGATCAAAAACAAAGGTTTTTTTGTAATTTTGTAATAAATCAATTTTATTATGGATAACATTCTGATTGCCCCTAAGTCTAAGAAAGAATTTGATTTGCTAACTGAGATATTGAAAAGCATGAGAATTGCCTTTCAACTTGAAAAACCTTACAATAAGGAAATGGTTAAAAAAATTGAGAAATCCAGGGCAGAATACAAAAGCGGCAAATTTAAATCTATCAACACAGACGATTTATGGAAATAGTCTATACCAGGACTGCCTTAAACGATATTGCATTTTACAAAAAAACCGGAAGTAAGGCTCTTCAATCCCGTATTCAGCGTTTGATAAATCAAATTCAGGAATCTCCTTTTGAAGGTATTGGCAAACCACATCGTTTAATTGGTAATCTGTCCGGATGTTGGGCTGTGAAAATTGATGACAAAAATCGTATTGTCTATGAGGTTGATGATAATAGGATCATCATTCATTCCCTTGTGGGTCATTATTTTGATAAGTAATTCCCTCTATCGACACTAAGAAGCAAAGACTTGAGAAATTGGGTCTTTTTTTATTTCTTATCTTTTTGCAGGCTCAGAGATAATTTTTCGTGTTTTTCAAAGTCCAAAACATTAATAGGCTAAATTGTCTTAGCCGTTAATCCTGCAATTTATTTGCAGAATTATGTAAAGCCTGTGGCAAGCATCCTGTCGACCTTTGTGGGGTGGTGAAAATGTATTCGCCCCGTTTAGATCAAATGAAATGAAAATTGTAAAGTTTTTGCTTATCGGATTCATGCTCTTGTTTGCCGCTCAATTGCAGGCACAGCTTACGGTAGAAGTTAAAGCCGGTGTGCCACCGCCCTGGGGTCCTGCCGATTATCCTACGGCACATTATTACTACCTGCCCGATGTGCAAGCCTTTTATGATGTGCAGGCGGCCATGTTTATTTATTACGACAAGGGCATGTGGATCCACCGTCCTGAATTGTCCAAACGATATAAAGATTATGATCTGTACAGGGGTTATAAAGTGGTATCCACCGATTATAAAGGCAGCAATCCCAACGAATATTTCAGGGAGTTCCGCACCCATTATCCTCAGGGATATCAGGGTCCGCCTCAAATAACCATAGCCGCTCCCCCTGAAGTGATTCCGGTATTTCCTTTCAAAGAAATTCCCAAACCCTTTAATCCGTTTACCAAAGGACCCTTTAAAAACCATCCCAATGGAAATGGTCATGGCAAAAGATGAGATTCTCAAAACTATTGATTCCTTAAGTCTTTAGGATTAGGAAGTGACAAAAGAAAATATGGTCATTTGTAGTCATTAGTGGTCATTAATTGTCATTCATAGTCACAATCGCTTCTTCGAGCGGAGTCGAGAAGTTATTAGTAGTCATTCATGGTCATTAATAGTCATTTATGGTCATTCATTGTTACCTGTCAGTATAAGAAGTATCGTGGATTTGCTTCTTCGAGTCCGCCGTTTGGCGGATCGAGAAGTCATTGGTTTTTATTAGTTGTTATTGGAAGAATAAGCCAATAAAAAATTTCTTATCTTTGTGTAAAAGAATCATAAAAACATGAACCGTTCTGAATTGCAAAATAGTATCATACGACAGGTATTGAAAACGGATGATGAACAATTGCTTGAATATTTGAACAGCATAATAAATAAAGCTACAAATTCGTCATTATATAAGCTCTCTGATTTTGAAAAAGACCTGATTAAAGAAAGTCAGGCGGAATACCTGGCCGGTAAAACCATTTCAAATGATGATGTGTTTGCAAGAAACGAAAAATGGCTAAAAAAATAATTTGGACCAACAAGGCTGATAAAATTTTTAGTCTTATACTTGAGTTTTATCTGGAAAGAAATGGGTCGAAGACTTACAGTCGCAAGCTAAATCAGGAGATCAAAGAAATACTTGACTTGCTTTTAAAACATCCCTATTTAGGAGTTAAAACTGATTTGGACGAAATTCGGGTATTAATTCATGGCAATTATAAAATTTTCTATACGGTTATATCACAAACCATCATTATTCATTTCGTGTGGGACACAAGACAAAATCCTGACAACATAAGGTTTTAATTGATGATTTGCTTTGGGTGACAAGTAGTCATTAATTGGCATTGATTATCACAATCGCTTCTTCGAGCGGAGTCGAGAAGTTATTGGTAGTCAGGAGTAAGTGCCCGGGCAGATGAAAATCACGATAAGCCAATGGCAGGATAAAGGACTGACACCTCTGATTATTTTTTTGCACTCATCCAACGCATTTTTTGTTTGGCTTCGCCTTCGGCTTTCCTTGCTTTCGACAACTTGCTGATCTTTTTTTCAAGGTCCTTTTCGTATTCCAAAACTATAAAGCCTTCGTCCTCCAAGCCATAATCAAACCTTTTTGCCAGTGTGCTGCATATTCTCAAATAAACCTTAAAGGATTCGTTTAAAATATGGTCGTATACAATCATTTCGTCAGTACCGAAATTTTGTATTTCGGGCATATATTTTAGCAGGGCTTTTTTAATAGTCACCAGATATTCTGCTTTCAGTTTTTCATTATAGTTAAACTTTTGCAGGGCTTCGTTGTTGTGTTGCCTGCATTCCAGTTGCCATTTTGCATCGCTCATGGCAGGAAGTTTATTACGGTCGGCATCGGTCCACATTTCGGGTTTGGCCACCTCAGCCGCTTCTGATTTCATCAATTCGAAATCAGTATATAGTTTTGCTGCCTTATTGCCTGCCTTCTGGTCTGTTATGATCTTTAGTACCATCACAGGAACAAAATCCACAAAATCACACTTATCATCCATAAAATTGAATTTTTCGTCATGATAAGAAGCTTCGATCCCGGGAAATTGTTTTACGGCAAGTTTATTAAGGGTCTTGTCCAAAAACTGATCTGAGTGAAACTGAAAATCATCCAGGCTGCGTATGTCAGCTATAAACTTATCAAAAGTTTTTTGCAGATCTTCAGATAAAAGGTCGCAATGATCGATAGCCCAACTAACGGCCTCATAATCACGTAGTTTATAATATTTTTTCATGGCATTTGGGTATTTGGTTAAAAAAACTTTATTTATTAATCTTCGTAGTTTATATTTTTTCGCCCAACAGCCGGCGTTTATGAATATCGTTTACTTCGGCTCTCTTTGCAGGACTCAGTTTGCTTATGATTTGGGCCAGTTCCTTTTTGCTCTTGTGAATAAAAGAGCCATCCATATCATAGTCCAACACCAGTTGCTGCTGTTCACAACTGAATCGATAAACACGATATCGTTCCTGCATAAAATTATCGTAATCCCGCTTTTGATCAGAACTAAAATTTTTGATCTCAGGAAAGTGTTTCATTAATACCAGCCAGGTCAGTTTCAAAAACTCATCCATGCGTCGCTTGTGGTATTTATATTCCCTTAAAGCTTTTTGATTGTGTTTGCTGCATTTGGATTTCCATTGTGCTTTTGACAAATGACTATTATAAGGCCTGTCCGTTTCTTTTAACAGATTGGGATACGAAAGAAGGGGCGACTTTCTTCTGCCCTTACTAATGTCTTTAAGAATATTTTTTGTTTTTTGATCAAAAGGACCTTCTTCAATAAGTTTATTCACGAAAAACTCAATAAATAGTTGTGCATCTACCCAGCAACATCTTGCGTCGATTTCAGCCAATTGATCCCCTTGCTTTTTTATCACCGGATATTGGTCTAAAACCAGCTTTATCATTCGTTTTTGAAGCTCATCTTCTGCCTTAGTCATTTTAATCATAAAGCCATTAAATACGGCCACATGCTGCTCCAGCACTACCAATAACTTTTTGGGGAATACAAAATTGTGTAGATTCATCCAATAATATAAATCCTCAAGGTTAAAATCTTCAATTTCCATAACGAGATATTTTAATTAACAGACTAACATCATGCTGGTTTCAGATCAGTAATTTGCAGAATCAAATTAAAAAACTCAAACCAAAAACAAAAGAGCAATACAAACGCAAATATAAAAAAAAATTGTTTTACGTTTTACGTTTTTGCCAGAAAATCTATTCGCAAAGGGTTAAGCTGATGAAGATTCAAAGGTATGAAGGAGGGATTTAATTTGATTTGATCGATTAACGATGATTTTGAATCCTCCCAAAGTTGTTGAAATACTTTTCTCTGTCTTTTGATTATTTTTTTTCGTAGTTTTATTATGTTAAAAGATAAAATTATGACAAGTTTGGAATTAAAAAAAGCACTGATACACCGTATTTCAGAGATCAATGACATTTCGTTTCTGAAGGCTATAAAAACCATACTTGATTCCAAGTCTGAATCGGAAATCATTGCGCTAAGTCCCGAACAGCGTGATGAAATCGTGGCATCGATTAAAGAATTTGAACAGGGATTGTTCATTGAACACGAAATGCTAACCAAAAAAGTCTCGGCATGGCTAAAGGCAAAATAAGCATTGAATAATATCTCTTTTTGGATAAATTTGTTACGCCTTATTTCCCCAATGTTTTCCTTTAATTATTATCAATATCGTATGGGGATAAATTGCTTACCGTTGATTCATTTAGAAAAAATGACTACCTTTACAAGAAAACAATATGAAGGTAGTATTATTTGGGGCCAGCGGTAAAACCGGTGCCCTGTTAACCGAAGCCGCCCTGTCGGCGGGATATGAAGTCATGGCTTATGTGCGTAATGCAACATCGGTAAAGTCGGTTCATCCCAAACTAACGATAGTGGAAGGTCAGCTCAACGAAAAAGACAAACTGGCCTCAGTCATACACGGAGCAGATGCCTGTATTTCTACTTTGGGCGGAGCTTCGCTTACCAAACATAGCCACGGCATCATGGAGGGCATAGACAACATCATAAGCGTCATGGAAGCAGAGCAGGTGAAACGCCTCATCTATCTGTCGAGTCTGGGTGTGGGCGAGAGCCGCTCATATATGCCTCAGCCCGTTCGTTTTCTGGTAGTGGATCTTATGCTGCGGGTTCCTATGGCCGATCATAATGTGAACGAAACCCGCATCACCCGCAGTCAGCTGCAGTATACCATTGTTCGCCCGGGAGGTTTAACCGACGGACCTGTAACGGGTAATCTGAAACACGGCAGCGAAAGCATCAAAATAAAAGGCAATTCCAGCATCTCCCGCGCCAATGTGGCGGCTTTTATGCTGGAGCAGGTAGAAAGCAAACAGTATTTGAATAAGGGGGTTTGGTTGAGGGAGTGACAGGAGGATGGTTGGAAGACGGAAGTCCGGAGTCCGAAGAAGGAAGAGGAGACGCGGATTAATTATGTGGATTATGATTTGCGCGGATGATTTTTTATGATGGGGAAAAGATGGATGGGAAGATGCTTCTTCGAGCGGAGTCGAGAAGTAAGGGTTTACGACTACTTTATGTCTAGCCTCTCCTTCGACTACGCTAAGGACAGGCTACTCGACAAAGCGAGACCGTAATTCGTTTGTCAGACATAGCCGCGGCAAATTTATATTGGCTACCAGCTTCCGCTGGCACCGCCTCCACCGAAACTTCCTCCACCGAAACCACCAAAACCACCTCCACTGCTACCAGATGAACCTCCCCAACTGCCTGATGAACTGCTGCCGGAACCCATCATGCCAAACAACATCCAGAAAGGCAAACTCTTTCCCGGACTCATGGGGCCTCTGCGTTTGTTGTTTTTACTGATGACGAAGATCAATAGTAGAATAAAAATGGGGATTATATAGACCATCGGACTCGTTTTGGAAACTTTTTTATTGTATTGGTCAGAGGTAAATTCTCCTCTGCTCAGAGACATCAGCACATTCACGGCAGCATCTATACCCTGATAGAATTGGTTCTTTTTGAAATAAGGGATCATTTCGTAATCAACAATTTTGCGGGCCGTGGCATCGGGGATCACTCCTTCCAAACCATAACCCACCGAAATACGGGCTTTGCGCTGGCCTTGTCCGCCGGTAGGTTTCACCAATATGACAATGCCATTGTTTTTTCCTTTTTGACCCACACCCCATTTTTCGCCCAAACGATCGGCAAAATCGGTTTCGTCGCGACCACCCAGATCATTCACGGTGACCACTACAATTTGAGAGGAGGTAGAATCGTCGAAATGTACCAGTTTTTGTTCGAGTGCATTTACTTCGCCCTCAGAAAGTACACCGGCAAAGTCGTTGACAAGTCTTGGAGGTTGGGGTTTTTCGGGAATACCATCCTGCGAAAACACTGCAAATCCCGTGAAAAACACCCCTAAAAACAGGAATATCCGTATAAAGTTTGATTTCATCATGATGGATTTAGTTTTTGAAAGATACTTCATCGGGCAATTCATTCGTATCGTCGTCGTGATGGGGAAAATGTTGTTTGAGTTGTTCCCCTGCAAGCAAAACGGCCTTACAAAGTCCTTCGGTAAAAAGACCCTCTTTGAAATCATTCAACATGATGTTTTTGGCTTTGTCCCAAAAATCGGAAGGAACTTTTTCGTTGATACCTGCATCGCCAATGATAGCAAACTTACGATCTATGATGGCCACATATATCATCACTCCGTTGCGGAGTTGGGTTTTGGCCATTCCTAGTTTTTGAAAGAGGTAAGCAGTCCTGTCGAGCACATCGCCCTTGCACACTTCTTCTATATGCACACGAATCTCGCCTGAAGTTTCAAGTTCAGCACTTTCGACTGACAATTTAATATCGTCGAGTTGCTGTCGGGTAAAGAATTTCCTGGCTGACATGATCAGAACTTAATGTCGGGTGCATCCTTGGCTTTTTCGTCGGAGGCGAAATAGGCTTTCTTTTCGAAACCAAACATGCCTGAAAGCATATTGTTGGGGAAACGGCGTATGTAAGTGTTATAGGTTTGCACCACTTCGTTGAATTTGCGGCGTTCCACAGCAATGCGGTTTTCCATGCCTTCGTATTGTGCCTGGAAATCTCTGAAAGATTCTACTGCCTGTAGTTGAGGATAATTTTCGGCAATGGCCATCAATCTTCCTAATGAGGAGCCAAAACTTGCCTGTGCCTTTTGAAACTCGGCGAGTTTTTCAGGAGTGAGGTTGTCGGCATCTATCTGAATGCTGGTAGCTTTCGAACGGGCTTCGACAACAGCCTGAAGTGTAGATTTTTCGAAATCGGCTGCTCCTTTCACGATTTCAAGCAGATTCTTTGTCTTATCCATACGTGCCTGATAGGCTACTTCCACTTGTTTCCATTGGGCCGTCACGCCTTCGTTCATGGTCACCATATTGTTGTAACCGCTTTTTAACCACAGACCGGTTATCAGGACCACTAAAATCACTATTCCCCAAACGATATAACTTTTTTTCATTTTCATTGTTGTATGTTTTAAAATTTCTGCAAAGGTATGAAATTAACAGCTTGCTCAGCTCGCTGTTAATTGTAATAACAGTCTGATAAACCCGAATGGGTGGAAGTACAATGATCAGAAAAAGAAAAAAGCCTTGAGTGATCAAGGCTTTTTTTCTTTGTAGCGGGGCTAGGACTCGAACCTAGGACCTTCGGGTTATGAGCCCGACGAGCTACCACTGCTCCACCCCGCACTATATTTTAGGAGTGCAAAGATAGATATTTTTGGGGTTTTAGCAAAAAAAATCGTAAAAAAATTATTTACCCTGTATTCTATGATGGAAATTAATTAACCATTAACGGTTAATTTGTTTTTTTTTGATGTGATTTTAGGGGTATAATAAGAATTACATTTGACGCCATGATAAGCGGTTGGTGCAATGTCTGCCTCCCGCTCCTCATGAGTAACAGCGCTGAGCTTTTTATTAAAAATGATGAGTGCCTTATGACCTATGCCTTACTGTTTCCCCTTACGGGTGTTGTGGTGGCCCTGTGTGTCGTTCCCTGGTTCAGGGCGAAGACAGCAGGATGGGTATCGTTTGCGGCTTCGCTGCTCATAGCTATCTTCTCAATCATCCCTGCCATTGCCGTACTGAGCGGAAGTGAAGTATTCACCACTCCCCTGCACACCTTTTTTGGCGATTACGCGCTGAGGTTGGACGCCTTAAGCGCCTGGTTTATCATTATCATCAATATCGTTTCCCTGGCGGGAAGTTTCTATGGGCAGGAGTACCTGGGACATTATGCCGATCGCATATCGGACCTGAGGGTACATTTTGTGCTGCTGCCCATCTTTCATGCTTCCATGATATACGTGACCCTGCTCAACGACCTCTTCTTCTTCATCGTTACCTGGGAGATCATGTCACTGACTTCCTTCGTACTGATCTTGTTCGAAAGAAAAAAAGAAGGCACCCTGAAGGCCGCCATTAACTATTTCATTCAGATGCACCTGAGCGTGGTGTTTTTGCTGACCGCTACCTTTTATCTGTTCTTCCTTACGGGAGGCACCTCGTTTACCGATCTGGCCGCATTGCCCGAAGAGGCAGGTGGACAACATGCTCTCGTCATATTCTTATTGTTTTTTATCGGCTTTGGCATCAAGGCGGGTTTCATTCCTTTCCACACCTGGTTACCTCATGCGCATCCGGCAGCTCCATCGCATCTGTCGGGTATCATGTCGGGGGTGATTATCAAAGTGGGCATTTACGGTATTTTGCGTGTGGTGATTCAAAATCCTGCCGATATGGTGACAATAGGATGGATCATTATGATATTTGCGGTTTGTTCGGGACTGTATGGGGTGATGCTAGCCATCATTCAGCACAACCTGAAGAAGTTGTTGGCCTATCACAGCATTGAGAACATAGGCATCATAGGCATAGGCATAGGCATGGGAGCATTGGGAATAGGATACGAAAACACCATGCTTACCTTTATGGGGTTTGCCGGAGCATTGCTGCATACTTTGAACCACAGTCTGTTCAAATCCCTGCTCTTCTTCAGTGCAGGCAATGTATATCAGGGGGCAGGCACGGTGAATATTGAACATCTGGGCGGTCTGGGAAAGAAAATGCCATTTACGGCGGCTTTTTTTCTGATAGGCGCCATAGCTATATGCGGATTGCCTCCCCTGAACGGCTTCATTTCGGAATTCATCATCTTTTCGGGACTATTTCGCGCCATTCATTTGTTCGGTTTGTCCGAATCCTTTTCTTTCGTGATAGTGATAGCCTCTCTGGCCCTGATAGGCGGACTGGCTATTCTGTGTTTCACCAAAGCATTTGGAATAGTCTTCCAGGGAAGCCCGCGTTATCCATTGGAAAAAGAACCCACCGAAGGAGGTTGGGTGAAAAAAGCCCCTATGATGCTCATCAGCCTGCTGATCGTTTTGATCGGTATTTTCCCTTCCGTCATCATGAGAGTGATGGGCAGACCTTTGGCATTG
Source organism: uncultured Bacteroidales bacterium (assembly GCA_964599365.1). GTDB lineage: Bacteria > Bacteroidota > Bacteroidia > Bacteroidales > CAIWKO01 > CAIWKO01. The sequence goes on along the minus strand of CAZRFL010000019.1, from coordinate 24,014 downwards.
ATGGTGCCCACAGGCGATCTGCAAACCATCTCACTGGAACTTACGGAAACCATGACGGGCATTTCTATAGTTTCGGGTATCTTCGCAGGCATCATAGGTCTGGTATATCTGCTGAGAAAGCTGGCCCAAAGAAAGGTGAGCATAGAATCGGCCGAAACCTGGGGATGCGGATATGTGGCGCCCAATACGCGTATGCAATACACCGCCAATTCGTTTGCAAGAACTTTCCGTAAACTTTTTGAACCCCTGGTGCTTATCAAAAAAAACAAGGTGAATATCGACAGGGTTTTTCCACAACAGGCTTACAGTTACGAAAGTCATTCGCGTGACAGAATAGAAGACCGTTTGATCACGGGGCCATTGGAAAAGATGCTGAAGTTCCTCGGAAGATTCCGCATTTTCCAGAACGGACAGACCCAGAGTTACCTGATGTATGCCTTTTTGTTTATCATCATTGTGTTGGTAATTGAATTTTTCAGATTGTAAAACAGAAAAATGAACCTGATACTGATCCTCATAGTCGCATTACTTTTCCCGGGTGTCATCAACATCACCCGAAGCCTGTTCAGTGGGCGTAAGGGACCGGGTTTGCTGCAACCCCTGAAGGACCTGATTCGTTTATTTCGCAAAGGCAGTGTTTATAGTCGCACCACCGGCATCATCTTCCGCATGGCGCCCACCATTTCCATTGCGGCGGTGATTTGTGCTTCGCTGGTGTTGCCCATAGGTCCGTGGAAGGCGCTTATATCCTTCAACGGCGATTTTGTTTTCTTCATCTATATGCTAGGCCTAGGCCGATTCATGGCCATCATTGCTGCCATGGATACAGGCAGCAGTTTCGAAGGCATGGGAGCCAGCCGCGAAGCACATTTCGGAATGCTGGCCGAACCGGCTTTCCTGATCTTGCTCGGGTCGCTGGTGTTGTTTACGGGGCATTATTCGTTTTCGGATATTTTTATCACCCTGCGCGACGGATCGGGATTTGCTTATGGTCTGGGCATTATGTCGTCCTTTGTGATCTTCCTGTTCTCGCTGATAGAAACCTGCCGCCTGCCCGTGGACGACCCCCGCACTCACCTCGAGCTGACCATGATACACGAAGTGATGATACTCGACAACAGCGGCTTCGACCTGGGATTACTGCAGTTGTCGAACTACCTGAAGTTTGCCGTATTCGGAACCATCATCGCCAATTTCTTCCTTTTCGAGACGGTATTCTGGAACAGCATTCTGATTTTTTTAGGCATACAAATGATACTGGCTATGGCCGTTGCCTTTGTGGAATCCTTCATGGCCCGCCTCCGCATGAACCATAACCCACAGTTCATACTGACGCTTACTTCACTGGCTTTTTTGATATTTGTCGGCATATTATTATTCCTGGAAAAATAATTTATGGAAACCATACTCCTCACCCTGTTCGCCTTTACCCTCCTCTACATCGGTATTGCCAACCGGTTGACATCATTCATACGCATGCTGGCCATACAGGGGCTGCTTTTGTTTGGCATCACCTTTTTCAAACTGACAGAGATCAACTGGTTCAATCTGGTGATGATTCTGCTGGAAACCATCATCTTCAAGACGGTGCTTATTCCCTGGTTCCTCAACTATATGTTGAAAAAGAACAAGATCATCCGGGAGACCGAACCTTTTGTTTCCTACTTCTGGTCGCTGATACTCATCACGGGTTTCATTATTCTGTCGTATATCATTGCGGGTTACCTAGAGCTGGAAAAAAGTACCAAGGCAGATTTTACTGTGGCCTTTGCCTCCCTGCTGACGGGTATCTATATCATCATCACCCGCAAAAAGATCATCACCCACCTGATGGGTTATATGATACTTGAGAACGGGGTATTTTTGCTTTCGCTTACCATTGGGGCACATCAGCCTATGATGGTCAACCTGGGGATTTTGCTTGATATCTTTGTGAGTGTGCTGGTATTGGGTCTGTTTATGAATAAGATCGGAAATACTTTTGAAGAAATGAGCATAGAAAACTTGTCAAACTTAAAGGATTAAAACATGATGCTGGGTCTATATTTTATTTCGGGAATCTTGTTAGCGGCACTGACCATGCTGGTGAGAAAGAGAACTGTGACCTATGCTATACTCATCCTTTTTCTGGTAGTGCAGACCCTGCTCACCGCCTATGCCTTTATGCATTCAGGCGAAAAAGTGCTGACCTATTTCTGTTTTGATAATACCGGATTGCTCTTCCTGGCACTGCTAACCTTTTTGTCTTATTTCACCGCCTACTATAGTTTTATTTATCTGAAACGAAACCGCGACAATGTGTTCCGAACTGCCATCTATTGTACCGCTCTCATAATGCTGTTGGTCTCGGTGACGGCCGTGTACCTTTCGGAACATGCAGGACTTCTTTGGGTGTTCGTGGAAGCTACCACCCTCTGCGTATCGCTGTTGATCTATCACGAACGCAGCACCCTCAGCCTGGAAGCTACCTGGAAGTATGTTTTCATTTGTTCCATTGGAGTGGCCCTGGCCTTTGTGGGAATTATCTTCCTGGGTATGGCGGTTCAGAGCAGCGGAGTGTACGATCTTTCTTTCTCTGCAATTCTGGCACAGGCATCTACTGCCAATCCTTTCTGGATGAAAATGGTCTTTCTTTTCATTTTGGTAGGATTCAGCACCAAGATGGGACTTTTTCCTTTGCAAGCCATCAAGGTGGATGCTTTGAACGTGGCTCCCTCGCCTGTTGGTGCTTTCATTTCCACCATATTGATGAATGCGGGATTTCTGGCGCTCTACCGATTTTATTATGCCTTATCCCCCGGTTCCATAACCGAATGGATGAATCATCTGCTGATGTGGACCGGAATGCTGAGTATTCTGATAGCCACCATCTACATGCTCTTTGTAGGAAACCTGAAACGAATGGGAGCCTATTCGGGCTTAGAACATATAGGATTGATAGCGGTAGGTTTATCATTGGGCGGACCCGCACTCTACGCGGTATTCCTGCATCTGATACTTCATACCTTTATCAAATCGGGTTTCTTCTTTCACCTGGGAGCGGTATTTCATCATTTCAGAACGTACAAGATCAATGGGATTAAGGACTATTTCGGCAAGGCGCCCCTCGCGGCCCTCGTCTTTTTCATGCTTATCTTATTCCTGGGAGCCATTCCTCCTTCGGGGCTCTTCGTGAGCGAGTTCCTTATCTTTAAAGGGCTGTTCAATGCCTCGCATTTCTGGGAAATGGTCCTGCTACTCATCTTGCTCACCATTATTATTTATGCCTTTATCCGCAACGCACTGAATATTGTTTTTGCGGAAGACACCTCCTCAACAGAAACTTACGGTAAAATAAGATTGATAGAACTACTGCCCATACTAGTACTCCTGTTATCAGTTATCTGGCTGGCCTGGTTCCCTCCAACCGTTTTTGTTGATTTTCTCACCCAATGCACGATGTAACAACTATGAGAAGCCTTCAGATACATAACCAGCAGACCATTCCCACAGAAGGCATTCCGGTGTTTTCCTATGCGGATTTCTACAGCCATGTGTTGGAAATAGCCACAGCCGAAACGGTTCATTGTGTCAGTTATTTCGGTTATGAGATGGAAGAAGGCCTGCATTTAATCTGCTGTCTGGCCGACGACAACGATGCGAGTATTCATATTCTTTCCTGGAAAAATTCTCAAAAAGAGCCTGCCGTTAAGTCGCTTACTGAGAAAAACCTCACCTTTTACATGTTCGAGCGGGAGATACACGAGAACTTCGGCATACATTTCGAAGGGCATCCCTGGCTGAAGCCTGTGCGTTATGCATGGAACCGTAAGGATATGGAAAAGACTATCGCCAACTATCCTTTCTTCCGCATCGAAAGCGAAGAATTACACGAAGTGGGTGTAGGGCCCATACATGCCGGCATCATCGAACCGGGGCATTTTCGTTTTATCTGCAACGGGGAGAAGATTCTGCATCTAGAAATCCAACTGGGGTTTCAGCACAGAGGGATCGAGCATTTGTTCCTGACCAAAAACAAGCTTAACGAGAGAATTGCCTTATCAGAGTCTATTGCCGGAGATACAGCCTGCGGTCATGCCTCGGCCTTTGCTTTTCTCTGGGAAAGCCTCTGCCAATATGAAACACCCCAAGCCCTTGTCTGGCAAAGAAATGTTGCCATGGAACTGGAAAGGATAGCGATACATACTGGTGACCTGGCCGCCATTTGTACCGATGTGGCCTATCAGTTGGGGAATGCGGTAATGGGAAGACTCAGGACACCCATGGTTAATTTCTTTCAGGAATGGTGCGGCAACCGTCTGGGCAAAAGCCTGGTTCGTCCTTTTGGAAGTTTTTATGAGTTTACCCCACAGTTGAATGAAAGATTGCATAAAGTTTTTGCCGCTTACGAGCCGGATTTCAACGAGATGTGGGGCCGAATCAAAACCCTTCCCAGCCTGCTTTCGCGTTTGGAGAAAACCGGTGCCCTGAGCAAGGCACAGGTGGAAGAAATAGGAACAGTGGGTATTTCGGCACGTATGGCCGGCTTGAACAGGGACATCCGCAGTTCGCATCCTTATGGACTGTTCAAACAAACTCAGCATAAGCCAGAAATCAAACATCATGGGGATGTGCTTTCCAGGACGCAACTCAGAAAAGAAGAAATTCATCAATCTATAGGTTATCTGAAAGACTGGCTGTATAAAATGCCCCGCCATATTGATTTCGCTCCTGTAGATCTGAAACCTCAGCCTTCTTCCTTTACCATCAGCCTTACCGAAGGATGGAGGGGCGAGATCTGCCATTGCGCGCTCACGGATAAAGAGGGAAACCTGATTGCTTATAAGATCAAGGACCCCTCCATGCACAACTGGCTGGCGCTGGCACTGGCAGTGAGGAATAACGAGATCAGTGATTTCCCTATCAATAATAAAAGTTTTAATCTCTCTTATTGTGGATTCGATCTGTAAACTATGCTAAAAGAAATCAAGATACAAGTTCATCAGGGTAGTCAGTATATCCGAGACATCAGGCATACCGAGGTACCCGGTATTTTCAAAGGCAGGCCTGTTATCAGTGATGAAGCCTGCAATAATGAGGAACTGGTCGAGCTTTGTCCTACCGCTGCCATAACCTCCTCTCCTTTTAGTATCGATCTGGGGAAATGTACCTTTTGCGGTGCCTGTGCCTTTCATTCGCCTCATAAAATCAAGTTCACCAAAGATTATCATTTGTCGGTAAACAGCAGGGAATCATTTATAATAAAAGAAGGTGAAGACACCTCTTTGCAGTTAGATCCCAAAAAAGTAAGACCTGAGATTCGCAGCCTGTTCAGAAATTCCTTCAAACTGCGGCAGGTATCGGCAGGTGGCGACAACAGCGCCGAATTGGAACTGAATGCTGCCGGAAATGTACAATTTGATGTGGGCAGGTTCGGTATTGAGTTTGTTGCTTCGCCCCGTCATGCCGATGCCTTGGTGATCACAGGACCCATTACTAAGAATATGGCTGAACCTCTGGAAATTTGTTTGCGCGACACCCCTTCTCCCAAAGCCATCATACTTTGTGGTACCGATGCCATCAGTGGAGGTATATTTGTAGGCAGTCCTGCTTTAAACCGCAGTTTCCTGGACAATCACGAGGTAGACCTTTACATTCCCGGCAACCCTCCCCATCCCCTGACCTTCATCAACGGAATACTTGACCTGATCGGAAAAGGATGAGATTATTAATTTTTTTACTTCTAAAACCGCCAAACGATTAATCACAAGGACTTCATGCCGTGGATGAGATAGTAGTACAATGAGTTTTATCAATACCATTGTTAATTTTTTCCTTCACATACGTCATTCAATTACCTTTGCAAGTCCTATTCTAACTAAGAACAACTCCAACCGACTATGAGCGAACGCAGGCACTTTCTGGGCATCGATATTGGTTCTGTTTCCATTTCTGTGGTGGTGATAGATGAGGCCGCCGGGGTGATACATACTTCCTATGCCTTTCACCGGGGGCAGATAGCCGAGCAACTAGACAAGGCGCTGGACGAAGTCGACATTTCGAAGATCAAAGCGGTGGGCTATACGTCCTCCACACCTGATGTGTTGAAAACCGGCCACCGCAGCGATACCCGCGTGGCTTTTATTAAAGCGGCCAAACACTTCCATCCCGATCTGAATGCTCTACTCATCATCGGAGCCGAAAAATTTGGTCTGGTCACTTTCGATCAGGAAGGAGACTATCTGAACTTCAAATCGAACACCTCCTGTGCCGCCGGAACCGGCAATTTTCTCGACCAGCAAGTAGAGCGCCTCAACCTGAAAAGCATCATGGAGTTCAGCGACATCGCTTATAACAATACCGGCAACCTACCTTTGATAGCCTCGCGTTGCGCCGTGTTTGCCAAGACCGACCTCATACATGTGCAGCAGGAAGGTTATTCCCTGGCCGAGATCTGCGACGGACTGTCGTTCGGTCTGGCCAAGAACATTGTGGATGCTGTCGGACTCACTGCTTCCTTTGCTTCTGTGGTGGCATCCGGTGGTGTGGCATTGAACAAGGCAGTACTGAAACACATCGAAAAGCTGGCGGGAGTGAATATCACCGTTGACGGGATGGCGCATATGTATGGCGCTGCCGGTGCGGCCCTGTGCTGCATGGAGGATGACTGCATCCCCGAAATGCCTGTCAGCCATAAAACAGACATAGTGGCCATAGACAAAAAGGCCAAAAAACTCTACTATCCTCCCCTCAGGCTCGAGCTTTCGGAATATCCCGATTTCAACACCCTCGAACAATACGAATTCACCAGCACTTATTTCACTTCCATGAAAGCGGTGGAAGTGGACCTGTATGTGCTGCCCGAACACACTGCCGAAGTGTATCTGGGTCTGGATATAGGCTCTACCAGCACCAAGGCTGTGCTGCTCAACCGTCAAAAGGAAGTGGTGGCCGGATTGTATACCCGCACCGCCGGTCAGCCCCTGCAGGCCGCCCAGTGCATATTCGAAACCATCAGCGATATAGAAGCAAAGCACAACATGAAATTCACCATTCTGGGTGCCGGAACCACGGGCTCAGGCAGGAAATTCATAGGGAAGATATTGGGAGCCGACAGTATATTGGATGAGATCACGGCACACGCGCGTGCTGCTTACGAACTGGATCCCGACACCGACACCATCATTGAGATTGGCGGACAAGATTCCAAATTCACCGTGATGCACAACGGCATGGTGACTTTTTCAGTGATGAACAACGTATGTGCGGCAGGTACCGGAAGTTTTATAGAAGAACAGGCCAAACGTCTGAACTGCCCACTTAGGGAATATTCCGAAAGGGCTGCCAACGCTTCTGCCCCTCTGAGCAGTGATCGCTGCACGGTCTTCATGGAACGCGACCTCAACTATTTTCTGAATGCGGGTTATACCGTCGACGAGATACTGGCGGCCGTGCTGCATTCCACACGCGAGAATTATCTTTCGAAAGTGGCTATCACCGGCAGTATTGGAAAAAAGATCTTCTTTCAGGGAGCTACAGCAAAGAATAAGGC
>CAZRFL010000019.1:0-16473 GCA_964599365.1 uncultured Bacteroidales bacterium | reverse complement strand
GGCACTGGTGGCTACCTTCGAGATGAAACTGAAAAAGCCCATCATGGTGTCGAAGTTCTGTCACCTCACTGGGGCGCTGGGCGCTGCCCTCGAACTGCTCGACAAGAACATCAGCAATACCCGTTTCCGTGGGCTCGATCTATACAAAAAGGACATACCCATACTTTCGGAAACCTGCACCCTTTGCACCAATCATTGCAAACTGAAGGTCGCCAATATAGACGGTGACACAGAAGCTTATGGCTTTCTCTGTGGCAGGGATTATGCCACTCATAAGTTCGTCAGTAACAAAACAGCGGGATTCCAGCTCATCAACAAACGTAAAGACGTTTTCCGTTTCAAATCCAAAACCATGGCCACGGGCATTACCATTGGGATTCCTGCCGGACTTCACCTAGCGGAAGACGTACTGTTCTGGCGTAAATTCTTCGACCTGCTGAACATCAGAACCGTGAGCAGCGAAGACCTGAAAACCTCAGTACGCGACGGTAAGAACCTCATCAGCGCCGAGTTTTGCGCACCCATCAGCGCCATGCACGGTCATGTCAACTACGTGTTCGATAAGGTCGATTATATCTTCCTGCCCATCTATCTGGAAGAAGACCTGAAAAAGAAAAAAAGCAATCAGTACTGCTATTATACCCAGTTCATTTCCTCAATTGTTTCGGTGCAGAAGAGTTTCCAGCCCAAAGAAAAGTTCCTCACCCCCACCCTGAAAATGGTGCGTGGCGGTATGGCCCTGCGCATGGAACTGCAGCGTATGCTAAAATCCATCAAACTTGACATTGGCTTAGTTCAGGTGACGCTGGCTTTCAATCAGGCACAGGGGTTCATGCGTTCGCTGAACAAAAAGTGGAGGGATATTTACACCACTGAGGTTAGCGGCTTCGAAGACATTCACGTGATGCTGCTGGGTCGCCCTTACACTGTGCTGACCTCGGCCATGAATAATCACATACCCGAGATCATAGAGAAAAACGGGGTGAAGGCCTTTTTTATGGACATGCTTCCACCCGTAACAGAGCAAAGTCCCAGCACTGCCGAATTGCTGGATAAAATGAAGTGGAAATTTGCTTCCAAGATACTGGATGCCGCCGAACTTATCGCCAAAACCGAGAACTGTTATCCGGTGCTGGTCACTTCCTTCAAATGCACGCCCGACAGTTTCGTGATTGAATATTTCAAAGAGATTCTGAACACCTATAAGAAACCTTACCTGATACTGCAACTCGACGAACATGATTCGACCGTGGGCTACGAAACCCGCATAGAATCGGGTATCAGAGCCTTCAGAAACCACCATCGCAAGCATGTTGGCACGCACAAGGTAACCGAATATGTGCACGACCCCGTGCTCACTGCCACCAAAGAACCTGACAACGAACAGAAGTGGAACAACTACATCAAATCGCTGAAGCTGGAGGCCCAAAAGATCATGAAAGCCAACTCTATTGATTTCAAGCTGGTGAACAATCCGTTGAAGCGCATCAAAACGCCCAAAGGAGAATTCTCGGAGCAGATGATCAAAGGGCCGGAACAACTGGCGGGCAAGATACTGCTGCTGCCCTGCTGGGATCAATTGGTCGGTCCCCTGCTGGAAGCCGTGTTGCAAAACATTGGCGTGGACGCCCGCATGGTGAACAGCACCCAGGAATCCATGGTGAAAAGCCTCAGCTATAACACCGGGCAATGCCTTCCGCTGAACATCATAGTGCAGAACGCCATCGATTATATTCAGGAGCACAAACTCGACCCCAAAGAGACGGTTATCTGGAACATCAATTCCAACCTGTCGTGCAACCTGAGTATGTTTCCCTACTTCAGCAAGAAGCTGCTGAACGATCAGGGGAACGGTTTGGAGAATGTTCAGATGTACCTGGGTGATGTGGTGTTCTATGATTTCTCATTGCAAACCGCCATCAACGCCTACCTTGCCTATATGTTCGGCGGATTGGTGCGCAAAATGGCTTGCCTGAAACGACCCTATGAAAAGAATAAGGGGGAAACCGACCGCGTGATTGCCCGTTCTATGCCCCTGCTCTATGATATGTTCCGCCACAGCAAACCTAAGGAGCCCGTCATTGATCTGATAGTAGCTGACTTCGAAGCCATAGAAACGACCAAACGTAACCGCCCGAAAGTGGCCGTTTTCGGTGATCTTTATGTGCGTGACAACGACATGATGAACCAGGACCTCATCCAAATGGTAGAAGACAACGGAGGCGAGGTGATAACCACTTCTTACAGTGAATACATGAAGATCATCATTGAGCCCTTTATGGAAAGGCTTTACAAGGAAGGTCGCTACTTCGATTACGTTAAACATTCCTTTCTGAAGTCTATTTCGCCTTTGGTGGAGAACAAGTTCAATAAGTATTTCAACCGCGTTTTGGGGACCACCATCACCATTCCTGCCGCTGAGACACTGGAATGGCTCGACCGTTTCGGACTGAATATCATGCATCGCGGCGAAGCGCTGGAAAACATACTGAAGATACACAGCTTGGTGAAAAACTATCCCGACCTCGACCTATTCATACAGACCAACCCTTCGTATTGCTGCCCCTCGTTGGTGACCGAAGCCATGACGGCCAAAATAGAAGAAGTGACGGGCATACCTGTAGTTACCATTGAATACGACGGCACCACCTCTAACAAGAACGAGAATGTGATCCCCTATTTGAAGTTCCGGAAAAAGAAGAAAACCAAAAAAGGGTAGCACATATCCAAGGTTATTTTCGTGATTTGAACCGTAGTGAAATGTTAAATTCCGGAAAGAGATGATTATGTTTCGTAAATTTGTTATCCTAAAACGAAATAATATGAAACCTACCTTGCTAATGAACCGATTACTCATCCTAATTTTTCTGTTTGCCGGCGGTCTGCAGGCGCAGAATCTGGAAGAATCCATTGAAGAAAAAGTGAACCAAAACATGGTTTTTCAGCTATCGAAGATACCTGCCGGAAGTGAAAAAACCTTTGGCTTCGATTCGCGAAAAGACTTTGCACAATGCACGGCCGGTAAACCCATTCGGGTGATGACCCTTGACAAGGACAATGCACTGGTTGAATTGAACGAATGGAGGATTCCCATAATGAAGGATGGAAAAAGCTGTATTCTTTTTACAGCCCGCTTGAACAGCGACACCATTGAGATAGTCGACCTGGGAGGTGTACAACTGGCTTCGGAATTGCAAACCGTTCTGAATAATGACCTGAAATACCATTTTATTCTCCGGCTGTTTGCGTTGCATATCGATTTCGTGGCCGCCTGTTCCGACAAGGCATTGATCACACAGGCAGGATATATTCCTTTGCAATCGGCTAAAATGTACCTGCAAAATAAGACAGAAGGTATCGCCAAAGACAAGGCAGCCTATACCCTCAGCGAAGTGAAAAAAATCAATAAAGAAAACACCCGATAGCCATGAAAAATCTACTCAGAATCTTTTTGTTGCTTTTTGCGCTTCAGTCGCAGGCACAGTTGTTGAACGTACCCCAGGTGATACAGGAGCAGGATCAATGGTGTTGGGCAGGGGTTTCAAAGGCCACCCTCGACTATTATGGGGTCAATCTGAATCAGTGTGATATTGCGGATTATGCGCGACAAACCATCACCTGGTATAACTTCGGTACGACCAATTGCTGCGTTGACCCTACCTTGGGTTGTAATTACTGGAACTACAACTATGGCTATCCCGGCAGCATTCAGGATATACTGATCCATTTCGGGGGCATACAGAACAACGGCATGTACGGGACCCTGACCTTACCCCAGATTACTACCGAAATCGGTGCCGGCAGGCCTTTTATCGTTCGCTGGGGCTGGTATACAGGAGGCGGACATTTTGTGGTTGGACATGGCATCAACGGAAGTAATATTAACTATATGAACCCATGGTTTGGTGAGGGACTGCATATTGCCACTTACAACTGGCTAATGGACGACGGCAGCAGCCATACATGGACGCATACCAATGTGCTTACCACCAACCCAAGCGGAATTAGTGAGGAAAACGCAGCAATGGATATAGTGATCTTCCCCAATCCTGTGGAAGAAATAATATTTGTGCGTACCGATATGAATGTTACGCAGGCAAAGGTTTATAACTCTGCCGGGCAAATTGTCTTGGAGGAATCGCTATTACCGGATGCAGAACATGACAATACTATTGACGTATCGAAACTTGCCTCCGGAAACTATTTCGTTGAACTCACCCTTGACGGCAACCCTTTTGTGAAAAAATTCATTAAGGAATAAGAAGGAAAAAATGGTTAAACTGTTTTATTGCTATATTGTTTTATAACAAACAATTATTGTAAAATACGCTGATTGAATATAGTGGATTATAATGCGTGTAATCACACCATCTTTTGCTGCTGGTATGCAGTAGTTCAGCCTTAACTTACTATTTATAAAATTTAAAGTCGCCGGTTGGTATATCTTCTGTGGTTTTGTGGAGTCCGTTTAAAATCATTTTGTAGCGCGCTCTGAAAAGGGTACTGTCGCCTGTAGGTATAAAAAAGGGATCGGCGAGGGTATCGATAGCATGAGGATATTCGACAACATCGAAGTACTTTTTACCACCAATATTCAGGCGGCTGGTATTGGCACGGGCCGTACCCTCGAAGGTGACCGAATTGGCATCAGGCCACTCAATTTTATAGACCGCATGGCTTTCGAGATCAATATTTAAAATGTATTTGGCATTGCCGTTAACTCCATACCAATAGCCAAGAAAGGCAGGAGAATATCCGACTACTTTTTCCTTGCAAGAAAAAAGTGTGAGAATAACCAAGAGAAGCAGTACAAGGCTTTTTTTCATGATCATGAAGCTATATTTTGATAGCAAAGCTAAGAAAATTATTAAGGCATTGTGAAGAGTTTCGAAATTTCCAGATTTCAACATCCCATTTTGAAACAAACAGGTAATTGTTCTGTTACGAGAAATACATTGATTGTTACTCAGATATAATTTAACAAACCCCCATTATTCGTTCATTATGTGTTATAGTGCGAGGGAACTGTAGATAAATTTACATCACTGTCGTGAAATGGTGCGTCACTGTCGTAAAATGGTGCGTCACTTGAATGGCATAATGCATCACTTTTACCAAAGGCAATGAAAAAGAATATTAATTGTGTAGGACACACAAAATTATTCACAGGTTTTTACGAAACGTAAGCAACTTTTCTTAATCTTTGTAGTTGCAATATTTATTCTTCAAATTAACAATTCAAAACTCCTATTATGAGAACAGTTAAAGCCTTGCTATTTATAATTTTTATCACATTTCTGTATTTCTCCTGCAGGGTAAGCGAAGAAACCCGAGTAAGAAAAGTATCTATAGATTTTCTTACTGCTCTTAACAAAAAGGATTATCAGAAAGCCATGAAAATGGGGACCCCAGCTACCAAACAGATGCTTAAAATTATGGAATCGTTTGGGAGCCTGGCCGATTTGTCGAATACGAAAGAAGAGGAAAAAACACTCAACATACAAAATTTCAGTTGCAGGATACATAATGATTCGGCACATTGCATTTATATGAACCATTTTAAGGACGAAAGTCTCAATCTGGTTAAAGTCAAAGGCAACTGGCTGGTTGATATGAAAAAAGAAGACCCTTCTGAAGCAAGCAAAAAAACAGCTTACGAAGATTCGTTAAAGTATGCACAGTATATCTACGATGATTCGATTGCCGCAGTAAGAGAAGAAGATGGTGTTGAGCCTGACACCACTTCCTATTTTGATTTCACCCTGGCCGATATGAAAAACCTGAACGGTTCTGCATCCCTGACATTTATGCTGAACAACCGATCGGATTATTCAGTAACTCATTTGTGGGTTTGTCTGTACATTTCTGATAAAAATGGCAAACTTATTCAGAAAAAGGACCTTATGTTCGACAATGTGCTTAATAATGAAATACCAGAGGGCGACTCCGTGGCCCAGATCAACTGGCAAAAAACCACCATTGTACTCGACAAGGTGAATGCACAGTCCATTGGCGAAATATTTGTACTGCCTATCAGGGTGGTTGTAAAACCGGAGATGGAAGAATATGATTACGGGTATTACAACATGGTTGATTTTATGAAAAACTATACCAAATTTAAAAAGTTCACTCTTCAGGAGGTGAGTATAACCTATTAAAAAGTTTAGGGAAATGCCATGGCATTTCCCTAAACTTACATCTGTCCTTACTGTTATTAAACTTGCTGGTCTCCCGATTCGCTTGCAGCGGATTGGCTATCCAATAAAGGTTCAGAGGATACCATCTCGGCATTTGTCAGCTCCTGATTACGAACCTTATCTACTTCGAAATAATAAACTGCTCTTAATACCACCAGATAGGTTACCAAAGACTTTACAATCATGCTCAGGGTAAATGTTATAAAGGGTGAATCAGGCATAGCCAATGCCGGGAGAAAGATAGTCCCTTCTATGAGCATTTCGAATAAAAACAGTAAAAGTCCGAATCCGAATATCCTCCACCAGTTGTTCTTAACGAGCATTTCGCTTTCGTCACATGCTTTGCCCGGTCCTGGATCTTTGGTGGCAACAATACAATCCACAAAGGTGAGACGAACGCCCTTATAAATCCCTGGAATAATGAGAGCCAAGGTATAAAGCAATACTTTTAAGAAAGCCAGCAGACTGGCCAGGAAATATTTTGGCCACCTGAACAAACCAAAAAGCACTATACCGACAGCACTTCTCTCCTCCGCCCTGCCGGAAAAATGATTGAAAGTATAATTTATAATACCCAAGGTAGCTATGGGCCAGAATAGAGCGCGGATCAGATTGTATATACTGTTCATATGACGGATCTTTTCCAACTCGTTACCCGGCATGAGATCGTAAAAAAGATAAGACGATAGCTCAATGGTAAATTGCATGGGTATGGCGACAATCAAACCGGCAAATACCAGCTTGAGCAGATTGTCTTTCCAGAAAATAAAGGCCGGAGGTATGGCGCGGAAGAGGGATACATTGTGTTTTACCATAATTTAAGAATTCAAAAAGTGTCAATATAGGTACAACTATTTGAGTATATCAGCAGAAACTTCTTTAGATCAGCAGCTATTTTTCGTCTTTCATATCAATGAAAGTCGCAAAATCGCCACGGGTCTTGATCTTTATACCTTTGCCGGCAACAAAGAAACGGGTAGCATTTAACTGGCGCATGGTGGTGAGGTTGGCAAGGGTACCGCCTTCGCCTATATTATACACCAGAGATTTTTTCAGATTACCCTCTGCATCAACAATGCACTGAGCCAAACAATATTTGCCATCCGAGATGAAACTTAGCTTGCCTTTGAAGCGATCTTTGTAAATGTTGTCGAGAAAATCATAGTAATAGACCACCACCTGACCATTGCTGACAAAGGCCCGGCAAAAATACTCATCGTAATAAGACTTACTGGCGATATACTTATCGATCATCTTTATCCACTGAATGTTACCCTCCATATCAAATTTTATAAAGGTGATGGGTTTTACATAATAAGTGGTCGAAGAGTAGCTCGAACTACCTGAGCTGGATGTACGTGTTACGGCAATGTGGTATTCGCTCACGTAAACCAATCCGTCGCTCACTGGTAATAGATCGGTGGGGGTATATAAAAACTGTGGCAGCAAGGATTTATAGGTTGGATATTGCGCCAAAAAGGGCTTGTCAATATTCTGTTTTTTGATGGCCGCACTGCTTTCGCCCCCTTTTACATCCATGGTCATAAAGAACAGTGTTTTTTTTGAGGTAATTGAAGGATGCATGTTCACCCCACTTACTATCAATTGCTGTGCCTTAGTCACCACATAATCCCAATGGAACTCATAGTTGAGGAAGATCTCACTGTTCAAAATTTTATATGATTGCGGACGATCAAACCTGACCAGGAAAAGCGTAGGTTTTACCTTCTTCATATTGTTTCCGTTAGTAGAAGCTATTAGGTACAATTTATCGTTTATATATTCGAAATTGTAGCGATTGATGGAAACATCCTTGCCAAAGATATCGAGGAATTTCACAGAATCGTTCCACACCATTGCCAGACTTTTGTCGTAGACACTGATGTAATGCATTACAGGCGTTTCTTTAAAGGGCTTGGCCTCTGATTCCAATATCTCGTGATTAATTACGATGAGGTTGCTGCTATCATGTGATTTATATACCGTGGGTAAACCCTCGAACTTATTTTTTTTGCCGTGAACCGGGTAAGAAACATTCACCAACGGATTTAATTCAGCATCGGCAATTACCAGTTTATTGTCTTTGTGATATTGCAGGAAAGGGTTTTTGTTTTCGTCGGTACTTCCAAAGATTACCGTGTAATCTTTGAAGGAAGTTACAGCGAGTTCGTAAGGTGATTCTGAAGGAATTCCGCGTTCGTCAAACTTGCTCAGATCGGCATTGAAGGATCGAATGAAGATCTGGTTCTTCATGGGCTGAAAAGGTTTGATTTCAGGAATGGTGAAAATGGCCTTGAAACCATGATCTGAACATTTGAAGAAATACCTGAACAGATAATCGTCTTTGGGGTTATCAATTTTATTCCAGGTCACACCTTTTTGGGCTGATAAGTTCGTCGCCAGGCAAGCGATCAAAACCAGGGCAAATATTTTTTTCATAGAGTTAAAAGTTGGTTTGTGGTTACAAATGTATGATATTTAGTTTGCGATTTGCATTTTGATGAAAATAATTTTGAAATTTTTTAAATATCTGACCGAACAGGTTTTTAAAACCCGAGATTACATCAAAATAAATTTTTCAACAAACAAAACAAAACGAATTACTTGCCGAAAAAGAAAATAAGAGAGAGTTATGAAGAAACTTTTTTGTAGCGGGCAATCGCCAGAGTGATCATCACAATGCCGTAACCCAACATGATCAGGATATACTGGTATACATCAGCAAAAGTAGAGCCTTTCAACAATATCATACGAATGAGCTTCATGAAATAGGCAATGGGATTAATGTAGTTAATGATCTGCGCCCATTGCGGCATGCTTTCGGTAGGGGTAAAAATTCCACTCATCATAATAAAAACGATCATAAAGAAAAAGCTGGCAAACATGGCCTGTTGCTGAGTATTGGCTGTGTTTGATATCAGAAGCCCCCAGCCCTGAACAATCAACAAATAAATGGAGGCTACTACAAATAATAGTCCCAGACTTCCTACAAAAGGGACATTGAAAATCAATTTGCCTATAGTCAAACCGAAAGACAACATAAACAGCGCGACTATCCAGAACGGCAACAGCTTACCGATAATAAAATGAATCTTCCTGACGGGGGTAACGTTGATCTGCTCTATAGTTCCCATTTCTTTTTCACGAACTATATTCAATGCTGCCAACAACATGCCCATCAGTGTAACCAATATCACCAAAATAGCAGGTACCATATAAACTTTGTAGTTCATGTCGGGATTGTACCAGAAAGAAGGTATAGTCTCTATGGATTTATTGCCGGGCATATTCTTTGAAACTCCTATCCATTTTGCTATTACATCCCGGTTATATCCTATGAGTATTTGATTGGCATACGCACTGCCAATACCAGCTACCGTCCCGTTGATGGCATTAAAAAGCAGTTGTATTTCAGAGCGGTTTTCGCGCACCAATTTGTTTTCGAATCCGGCTGGGATATTAAGTATCATTTGTGCCTTGTTTTCTTCCACCTGTTTGCGGGCCTCATTCATGTCAAAGGTATTGGCTGTCACTTTGAAAAAGGGGGAACTTCCAAATTTATTGGTCAGTTGGCGAGAAGTACTGCTCAGATCATTATCCACTATGCAAATACTGATATTCTTCATTTCGAGGGTAGCGGCATTCACCATTACCAACAGTTGAATAACCGGCATAATAAAAATCATAGGCAACATGGCCCGGTTGCGTCGAATCTGCAAAAACTCTTTCTGTAATATGAATAAAATCGTTCTCATGGTTTCATCTTTTGCTGTTGTTTATTCGAGCCTGATCTTAAATTTACGCACACTCAGGGTAATAAAAAGCACTATCATGCCTGCAAGAACTATGGTTTCTTTCCACACGCCCGCAATTCCCAGGCCTTTCAGCATTATGCTTTTTACAATAATAATAAAATAGGTGGAAGGCATAATGTGGCAAACCCATTGCAAAATCATGGGCATATTTTCGACAGGGTAAATAAAGCCTGATAATATTATGGTAGGCAACATGAGGCCCATCATAGAAATGAGCATGGCCGTTTGCTGGCTATTGGTAGCTGTGGAAATAAATATTCCGAGGGAAAGCGACAAGATGATAAACAACATGCTCTCTGTTAAAAGCAAAGCTATGCTTCCCTGAATAGGCAAGCCAAATACAAAGTTGCTCAGCAACAATATGGTAATAACATTTACAAATGACAAAGCCGCATAGGGCATAACCTTGCCAATAATGATCTGCAGAGGCCTTAGAGGAGATACCAATAAAACCTCCATGGTCCCCAGTTCTTTTTCGCGAACTATGCTGACAGAGGTCAGTAAGGCACAAATCAGAATAAGAATCATGGCCATGGTACCGGGTACAAACATAAAAACGCCTTTCAACTCTTCGTTATAAAGCATGCGCGATTCCGTAACAATTTGCATGGGGAGGCTTAGTGTGGAGTTTTCTTTTTTCACATAATCATTAATGATGGCAGAGGTATAATTCACAATCAGGTTGGCGGTATTGGCATCTGAAGCATCAGCAATCAGATGTACAGAAGCCTTGTTTTCTCTTTGCAGTTTTTCGGCAAAGTTGGCTTCAAAAACCACGACTTCTTTCACAGAACCGTTGCGGAAACTTTCTTCTATCTGGTTTTCGTTCGTCAACACTTTTGCAATGATGAAATATCCAGAAGAAGCCAGTTTGTCGGTAATCTTGCGTGTAACCACATCCTGAGAACGATCCAAAATTGCGATTTTCGCATCCTTGATCTCGTTGGTTACCACATAGCCAAACAATAACATTTGAACTACCGGCATAACGAACAATATGGCCAGAGTCCGTTTGTCGCGGAAAATATGGTAGAACTCTTTTATGATAAAGCCTTTGAAGTGTTTCATTTTTGAGGAAGTATGTGTTCTTTAGTATTTAGTCGATGGTATATAGTCTTTAGTATATGGTATGTGGTCTTTTAGTCTATAGTCCTTGGAGTATAGATTTTGGGACATGGTTTATTTGATCTTTTTTTTATTTATTTGCTCTTCGCAAAGCATTGAGCATTTTTTGAATAGAATTAATAATTAGCAAAGTTTCTTTGGCTTTCTCTTCTTCCATTATTTCGATCCTTTGCGAGATAATGATAAGAGTTTCCAGTTCGAAACTTGAACCGAGTGACATGTCCAGAAAGTGATTAAAATCATTCACTGTATTTCTTCCGCATCCCTCTGCAATATTTGCTGCAATTGAAACAGCGCTTCTGTTAATTTGGGAAACCAATCCAAATTTTTCTTCAGACGGAAATGTTTTTGTTGCTTTATAAATTTCAACAATTAAATCCATCGAAAGGTTCCAGACTTTTAATTCTTTAAAATAGTGCATATGCTGTGTTCTTAAAATTAATTTAAATCTTTTAAAACTATCCTTACCTTTTCTCCTAAATACTATATACTAAATACTAAATACTAAACACCAAATACTAAATACTTTATTCCCTCTCTGCGTTTCTGGCCAACTTAATGAAAACATCGTTCATGGATTCTGCATGAAAAGTATCCTTTAGATTTTGAGGAGTGTCTAATGCCGCTATCCTCCCGTCAACCATTATAGAAACACGGTCGCAATATTCGGCTTCGTCCATATAATGAGTCGTAACAAAAACCGTTACCCCCTCTGCGGCGGCTTCATATATCTGGTTCCAGAATTGCCGTCTGGTAATTGGGTCTACCCCACCTGTAGGTTCGTCGAGAAAAACAATCTTGGGATCATGAACCACGGCAATAGAAAAAGCCAATTTTTGCCGCCAGCCCAGAGGCAGATCCTTAATGAGTTTTTTAGCCGAATCCTGCAGCCCCAATTTGTCAAGCAGTTTTTGCGTTTTCAGTTTGATAGCTTTACGCGACATTCCATAGATTCCACCAAAAAACCTTATGTTTTCGGTAACCGTAAGATCCTCGTAAAGAGAGAACTTTTGGCTCATATAGCCTATACTGTTCTTGATCTGATTGGTTTGAGTATACACATCGTATCCTGCAATAGTGGCTTCGCCAGAAGTGGGCTTCGATAAACCGCATAATATCTTTATAGCTGTGGTTTTTCCGGCTCCATTGGCCCCCAGGAAGCCAAAGATCTCACCCTTATAAACTGTAAAATTAAGATCATCGTTAGCAGTAAAACTCCCGAATTTCTTAAACAGGTGGCTGACAGTAATTATTGGTTCACGCGTCTTCATGCAGTCTGATTCATTAGTGACATAAAACAATCTTCAATGTTAGGAGCTATCAATTTCATTTCAAGTTGCTCGTGACCAGATGACAGTAAATATTTTTCTAGTTCACCTTCATTCATTTGGTTCTCTTTGGCTGTATAATGAACATATTGTCCAAATGGGAACACGCTGTCGCAATATTGATAATTTCCGAGATCGGACAGTAACTTGTGAATGTTGGATGAGCGAATTGCCAAGAGTTTCTTGCCAAAACTCGCTGTGATCATGTCAGGCTTATCAATTTTCAGAATATCGCCGTTTTGTATAAGAGCCACACGATCGCAAAGTGAAGCTTCATCCATATAAGGCGTGGAAACGACTATGGTGATTCCGGCACTCTTTAATGATTTCAGCATCTCCCAGAATTCCTTTCGGGAAACGGCATCAACACCCGTGGTAGGTTCGTCCAGAAAAAGAACTTCGGGTTTGTGGATCAGGGCGCATGATAAGGCAAGTTTTTGTTTCATTCCGCCGGATAAGGCTCCTGCACGCCTGTCTTTAAATGGCTCAATCTGGCTGTAAATATCCTTTATCAGATGGTAGTTTTCCTGAATGGTGGTACTAAAAATGGTAGCAAAAAAAGTAAGGTTTTCTTCAACGGTAAGATCCTGATAAAGTGAAAACTTACCGGGCATATATCCTACCTGTTTTCTAATCTTTTTATAGTCTTTCACCACATCCAATCCTACCACTGAGGCCTTGCCCTCATCTGGCAGCAATAGGGTAACCAGGATACGAAAGAGGCTGGTTTTTCCTGCTCCATCGGGACCAATAAACCCAAATATCTCGCCCTTATCCACACTGAACGAAATATGGTTCAATGCAGGGATCTTATTGTAGCTCTTACTTATATTCTCAGCGATTACGGTTTGCATTTTTTATTGTCATTTATGGTCATTTGCTTCCCGACACTTCGACAAGCTCAGTGTACGGGACAGGTCGCGTCATATAATGGTCATTAATTGTCATTGGTAGTTATTGGTTTTTTTGATACGCTATTTACCATATACTAAATACATCTTACTTAAAATTCACCTCTCCCGGCATACCTATTTTCAAAGCACCGTCGTTGTTTACTTTGACCTTAACGGCATACACCAGATTGACCCTTTCTTCCTTGGTTTGGATGATCTTGGGTGTAAATTCAGCCGTGGAAGAAATCCAGGTAACTGTGCCTTCATATTTCCCCATCTCATCTTTCCCTTTATCGATAAGCACCTCCACTTTCCCTCCCAATTTGACTACAGACAATTGCGATTCGCTAACATAAACCCTTAGATAAATTGCACTCAGATCGGCAATTTTATAAAGTGATTTTCCCGGAGTCACCAGTTCGTTTTGCATCATGTATTTGTCCAGAACCGTGCCCTTGATTGGATTCACCAGATGACTCTTTTTAATATTCTGATCGATCTGGGCAATCTGTTTATCCAATCCCAGCATCTCGTCCGCTACACTGCCGTTTTGCGTCTGAATGGAGAGGATCTGTTTTTCCACCAGATTGATACTGCCATTGATGTCGTCCAGTTGTTTTTTTGTGGCGGCACCGTCTTTGTATAGTTTTTCGATTCTGGCCTTATCAATCAACAGATTGCTTTTCTGCTGGTTTTGCACCTCGATTTGAGAAGCAATATTGGGCGACTTTTTAGCAATGGCACTCCTCTGAGCCATCAACTGTTCCTTTTTCAATTGCAGATCGGTGGTATCAACCAATCCTATCAGTTTACCGGAATCAATTACGTTGCCCTCTTCCAGATCAAAATGGATCAGTTTGCCGCTTACCTCAGAAGAAATGATCACTTCGTCGGCTTCGAAATTGCCATAGGCGTCTGACTTTTTGTTTTTTCCTGAGCAAGCTGCCAGGAATATCATTGCGCTGATAATTGCAAGTTTTTTCATGTTTTTGTATTTTCTGTTGTAATAAATGATCAATAATGCTAAAGTTTTCCGAGAGAATTCAAATAGTTGAGTTTGGCCATCTGAAGTTGAATTTTGTGAAGTTCGATGTTGAGCTTGGCCTGAATGCCGGCATCCAACTCGGTGACATACTCTGTGGCCGTAATGACGCCATTATCCAGCTGAACGGAAGCGGAACGGGTGATGTTTTCGCGCAGTTTTACAATTTCGGCATCTTTGGCTATCAGCTGCTCGTACTTAGTGATGTCTCCCAGATCTTTCTCTGTGGAAATTTTAAGGTTTTTATCAAAAGTTTCTTTCTGAACCGCAAGCAGGTTCTTTTGAATGTCGATGATCTTTTTTTCACGGCCGGTTTGGTAAAAGCCTGAAATATTCCAGCTCAGTTTGGCGCCGAAAATGTAAAAGAAATCGAAATCATTCGACAGCATATTGAATCCGGGTCTGCCGTAACCGCCCTGTCCGAAAGCATAAAAGCGCGGCATGATACGGGCTGTTGATAGTTTTTTTGAAACATCCAGTTTGTTCATTTGCAGGTCGAACAACTGCATTTCCAGGCGTTTGTTATCATAGGTAGCCGTGGGAAGTTCCGTTTCCGGAATGACGAATACCGCATCCGTCGAAAGGGGTCGGTTGAGGTAAGCCGAAAGCATTTTTATGGCGGTTGCCTTGGTATTGGCCAGTTCGATAAGCTGTTGTTCCGTTTTGATGTATTCGGCTTGTAATACATCGGCATTGCTTTGCAACTGTACTTCATCTTTTATCCCGGCTTCTATTTTCTTAATTTTCGATTGCAGATCATGCTGAACATTTTTTACGATCTTTTCGTTTTGCTGAGCCAGCAAAATGTTGAAAAATATCAGGTTGATGCGCTCCTTGATCTTTGCCAGCTCCACATCCACACTGAGTTTGTCGGCCTGTAAACCGCTCTGCTCTATTTTCTTTTGAGCCGATGTTAGGCCCCCATCCCAAATCGTTTGATTTACATCCAAAGTCATTTTGTATTGATCCTTATTCATAGAAGGAAATGAAAACATTGGGTTTATTTGTGGAATCTGAGTGACGGCCGATTGATAGGTAGCCTGACCATTCAACGTAAGTTGGGGAAACCATGAGGTGTTAAGATTTTGTATCTTCATTTCTTCGGAAGAAGAAAGCAGATCCTTTTGTTTGATCAGCGGATAATTGTCCATGGCCTGTTGCTGACAAGTGAGCAGGCTCAACGTATCCGTTTTCTGAGCAAAAACAGGGAGGCTAAAAACGATAAGTCCCGCTAAAAGTATTTTTTTCATAGTGTATAAATGTTATTTAACCTGAATGGCATTGATGATAAAGTCGGCAACCACCGTTTTCCTTTCGAGAAGGAATTTGTTATAGGCTTCGGTATCGTTATTAAAAATAAACCCTTCGATAATGGGTCGACCGATAAAGGGGAAAACGCAGAGTCCTATCATATTAACGATCAAATGCGACATAGCTATGGGAACGATCTTGCCTGCCGAAGCTTCCCGGTTAAGGGTTGCCACGGTCATGTCCGGATGTATTCCTGATTTTTTGAGCAGGGCGATTATCTTTTCGGGCGCTCTCTGCAATTCGCGCATGATAAAAATGGGGAGATGCGGATTGTTAAGCAGCATGTCGATATAATGTCCCACAAAAGCGCGTATCTTATCAGGAAATGGCATATCGGACATTAGAACCTGACCAATATTGGGCAGAAACTGCATAAAGGCATCCTCAAAAATAGCATCGAAGAGGTTGTCTTTGCTTCTGAAATAATAATGCAGCAAGGCTTTGTTTATTCCTGCTTCATCAGCTATTTCCTGCATGCGGGCGCCATCGAATCCTTTGTCGAGAAAGACTTTTTTAGCCGCTTCGAGTATCATTTTTTCTGTAGACAATTCCAGTTCAGGCATGATTTTATCTATTGGGTTTGACTTTCTGGTTTAATCATTTGGTTTAACCAGACGGTAAAATTACAAAACTTTAATGATACAAAAACAATTTGAGTGAAATTTTTGATGAAATTTTTTTCTAAAGTAATTACACGAACCTGCCGGCAGGCAGGGTTTCACGAATGAGACGCGGAGTTACACGAAGGGTATAAGAACTATT
>CAZRFL010000018.1:28025-51096 GCA_964599365.1 uncultured Bacteroidales bacterium | reverse complement strand
TCTCCGACAATAAAAAACTTAAACTCACCTTCAAACTCCAAAAAATTGTCCTCACAAACGGCCTCAGTGTGCTGGTCTGCGCCAAAGAAACCTCAGCCCCTCTCAAAGAAGCAAAACTCTCCATTCCCTCTATCGCATTCTCCACCCTCACCAACGAAAACGGTATAGCCCAAAAGCTCAATCTTCCTCCCGCCACCTACCAGGCCCTCCTTACACTGCCCGGCTATCGCGACATCGACTTCACCTTCACCATCGATGCCCAACAAAAGCTTAACTTGGAGTTTTTGATGGAGAAACTAGCATAAAAAAAATCAAACCTGACCCAAACAGATTTAGTAAAAAAGGGGCCTGTCCCGACAAGGTATTTGTCGGGGGCGTAATCTGAAAAGCCTTATGAGTAAGTAAAATTAAAATTATGAAATTATGAAAACAATTTTAAAACCGATTATCCTTCTTCTTATCATTATAACAGCTTTCTGTTTTAATGAAATCATGGCACAAACCTATGGCAGTGGTGCATTAATCAATAGTGGCAATTGCAGCGTAACGGGAACACTCGGTGGCTGCACTAATACGTTTATCGGTGATGGTGCTGCATCAAATAATAACGCGAACGGAACAGCAAATACGGCTTTAGGATACCGAACGCTTTACAGCAATTTATCTTCAGGATGCAATATTGCTATTGGTGATAGTGCTTTATATTCACAAGCATATAATCCAGGCTCTGGTTGGGGTGGCTTTAATGTTGCTGTAGGAAATGCCGCTTTGTTTTTCAATAATTCAAGTTCTTTAACCACAGGAGTGAAAAATACAGCGGTAGGTTATAAGTCATTATATAGAAATACAGTCGGTTTTTTTAATACTGCAAATGGATTTAAAGCATTATATAGCAATACTTCTGGGCAAGACAATACCGCCATCGGTTATGAAGCACTATATTATAATACTGGTGCAAGCTATAATACTGCAGTTGGCAGTAACGCATTACTTAAAAATACAAGTAATAACAATACTGCTACAGGCTTTCTAGCTCTCGGCAATAATACCTCAGGAACGAACAATAATGCTGATGGGGCCTGGACTTTGGCAAATAATAGTACAGGCTCTGGTAATACAGCAAATGGATATCACGCATTAGCATTAAATACCTCAGGCGCATATAATACTGCATGCGGTTTTGAATCATTATATTCAAATACAATAGGATATTATAATACTGCTATTGGAACCAGTGCCTTGTTTAATAATACCACAGCATATGAAAATGTTGCCATTGGCTACAATGCTCTTGCTAATCAATCATGGAGTAATTCAGGTAATGCATATTATACATACAATGTGGCAATTGGGACAAAATCACTTTATAATAATAATCCCACTTCTACAAACAATGGAGTATGCAATACGGCCTCAGGTTATGAAACGCTTAAAAACAATTCCACGGGGGCGGGCAATACAGCCGTGGGTTTCAGAGCACTTTTTAGCAATACAACAGCAGGTGAGGATATTGTTACAAGTACAACCTATGGCAATACAGCCATGGGATTTAAATCACTTTATAGTAATACAACCGGAAGTGGAAATGTCGCCAATGGATCACGATCTCTATCAAATAATACCACGGGTGGTGATAATGTGGCAATCGGAACTATTGCCATGCAGGGAAATACACTGGGCGCAGGGAATTGTGCTTTAGGATATCAGGCATTAGGTTCAAATACTACAGGGAGTAACAATACATCAGTGGGATATAGCACTATGGTTAACAATACAAGTGGCAACAATAATACTGCATTAGGTAGAAGTGCGGGCGTTAGTGCAAGCAATTATTCCAATGCTACTGCAATTGGTTATGGCGCATCTGCTCAAGGGGATAATTATATTCGTGCTGGAAATACCTCAATTACCGATCCGTGGGTACAAGTCGATTGGTTTTCTACATCTGATATTCGAGTTAAAAACAATATTAAACAAAATGTACCAGGTCTCAATTTTATTAAATTATTACGACCTGTAACTTATCATTTGAATATTCATCAGCAAAATGAATTAGTTGGTTATCCACAATTATATGATACGCTTGGAAATTCTATAGGAATTGACACCTCTTATTGGCCAGGTAAATATGCTATCGAAAATATACAGTATACGGGTTTTATTGCACAGCAAGTTGATTCTGTAGCTCAAAGTATGGGTTATGATTTTAGTGGAATAAGTAAGCCAACCGAGCCAAATGGACTTTATGGATTGCGCTATTCCACTTTTGTTGCTCCCCTTGTAAATGCGATTAAGGAATTAAGTTTGATCGTTGATAGTCTTAAAAAGCAACAAAAATTGAACGATAGTGTACAATTAGCATTAATAAATAATTTACAGAATCATCAACAAGCAACAGACAATCTACTATATTCACTTATAAATTGCTGTAATCAGAACCCTACCAATAAAACTATGCAAGTTGGAAGTGAAATGCATGTTGATTCAATTAAAAGTGACAATATTGCTCTTGCGAATAATGCGGTACTTTATCAAAATGCCCCAAATCCCTTTGGAGAAGGCACAACTATAAAATATTTTATTCCGGATAATTCTGAAGCACAAATTATTTTCTATGATGAGTTTGGCAGTCAACTTAAGAGATTTGATATAATAGCAAAAGGGATGGGTGAAATTAGAATTGATGCTAGTAATCTCTCTGCCGGTATGTATTCATACTCTCTTGTTGTGAACAATAAAATTATTGATACAAAAAAAATGCTTAAATTGTAACTAATAATTTATAAGTTTGTATAAGAAAAAATCAAAAAAAATGAAAAAGATTTTATCAATCATTTTATTAGTTGTTGCTATAAAAACTAACGCCCAAGTAGTTTTTGAACATGATTATGATAATGCTTCAAACTTTGCCAGTGGTACTCCGGCTGTGAGCAGTCAGTTAATGATGATTAATTTTGAAATTTCCGGCGAACGCTACGTTAAAATAGATAAATGGACGAAAGTAATTTCTGTATATAACTTGAATCATGTTTTAGTAAACTCCATATCTCTAACTTTCTTTCCCACATCAATTACTACCGGTGCCCTAGGTGATGTATTATACCTTTCAGAAACTTTATTTGATAATGATAATGGTATTGAATTTATGTATGCTACCGATGCCGGTTCGGCCAATTATGCCCGTGTTTATATTTACGATCATGATGGGTCAACAATATTTTCTGATTCGGCAGCTCCTTTGGCAAAAATAAATGTTCCTCAAATTCAATGTCCAATTTATAATACATCACAGGGAACAAAAATGATGCTTAGTTATAAAAATAGGCATGCAAAAGTGTTTGGTTTACCAGGTATTTTGACTAATAATATTGCACAAGCAAACAATTTATTAATCGAACAAAGTGGCCTGTCAAATGCTTATCCAAATCCCACTGCAAATACTACTCAAATAGATTACATGCTACCTAATGGCGCAAATCAGGGCGAAATTGTTTTATTCGATCTAAAAGGAATAGAAGTAAAGCGATTTAAAGTGGACAGAACCTTTAATACCCTATTGGTTTCAGTTGCAGATATACCGGCAGGTACGTATTATTATCAACTTCAAACAGCAGGTAATACTAGTGAGGGAAAAAAGATTGTAGTTATAAAATAAATTGAATGGTCAATAATTATGAAAAGGCTTGTCACTTAAAGGCAGGCCTTTTTTATTTCCAACTATAAAACCTCCGCTTGCAGGTGTCCGCCGTGGCGGATATTTTCCACGCTCGCGGGGAAATACTTTCCCCGTGTACCTATAATTGTTTTTAATTCTCCTCCATCATCACCGAATCCATCACAAAATGCATGGTGTCTTTGGCCATAAAAAGTTTGGCGGGGCCTTTTAGGATTACCTTGCGCAGCATATCGTTGCTGTCGGCAGGGGTGGCGCTGCCTTTGGCAATGAGTTTTCCGGCAATCAAACTAAAATAAATTTGGTTTCGCGCCGAGAGCATGCCGTTGGGGTCGAAAGAAGACTTAAACCACCTGGGTTTGGGAATAATACTCGCCAGATAAATGCTTTCCGCCATAGTGAGCTGGGCGGGCCTTTTACTAAAATAATAGTGCGATGCCTCCGAAATGCCGTAAATGCCCGGTCCCCATTCTATCAGGTTCAGGTAATCTTCGTACATTTTTTCTTTAGTACACAAATTGTTGTTGTTGATCAGCCAGGCTATCAATATTTCTTCGGCCTTGCGGGTGATGTTCTTGTTGCGGCTCAAAAACACATTTTTCACCAGTTGCATATCAATAGTGCTTCCGCCCCTCACAAAGCGTCCGGCATGGATATTATCAATAATGGATTGTCTGAAAGCATCCACATTAAATCCCGAACTATAATAATAACCGCCGTTTTCGGATATCAGCACGGCATCTTTCAGATAAGGCGAAATGGCTTCGAGGGGTGTGTACATAGGATTCTCCGGCCCCACTTCGAAGGTGCGCGCCGCTATGCCATGCTCGTAGGCGGTATAGCTGAAGGTGCCGGCTATCTTTCGGAAATCGGTTACTCCATAGCTGATCACAGAAAAGTCCTTTCCGCTCAGGGTGGCATCAAATTTCAGTGAATCGGGCTGTTGCATGTCCAGATCGAAATTCACATACAGTTTCAGCTTCCCCTGGGTCTTCATGCCATCAAAATTATGGAACATGCCTGTGGGCAGCGATTCGAAAAGGTCCTGCGCTACAAATTCGTTTTCTATCTTCAGATGAGCCTTCAATCGGGGTTTCTGGCTGAAGCGTATATAGGGATTCAGTTCGAAACGGTTATAAACAAGGGTAGAAGTGCTGTCGAGTTCCAGATAATCGTCGGTGGCGTTAACGCGGAACGTAAGACCCAGCTTCTGGAAAACGACATCGGTTTCCGCAATTCTTTTATGATTTACCAGCAACCCGGCCACCATGGCATTTCCATTCACCGTAAACAGCGCAGGGCTGCCTTCGGCTGAAAAACCCACTCTCAAGGTGTCGAAATCAACATGCAAGCCGAATCGTACATTCAGGTAGGGCAGTTGCACCTTTTCACCCGAGTCGGCATATATCTTAAAGTTGAGCAGGTTTTTGTCTTTATCTATCTCGCCCTGCAGAAAACAAAAGCTTTGTTTGCCGTTATCTTTGATGCCCACCGACGAAAGGAATCCCTGCTTCTCTATGGTAAATTCGGGCAGGTCTAACGAAAAGGTATTGCTGTCCAGTGAGGCTTCCACCTTAAGGTTTTGGATTTCGATATCGTCGGGGATAGCTGTAAAAATGCCCTTACATATTTTATGAATACGGTCCGAATAGCTGCTGTTCACCTCTGTGGTGTCGGCATTTTTTTCCTTATGCGACTGCAGTAAAAAGTTGTAATTGTCTTTCCCCTTATGCCGCCTGAAGCTAATCAGCGTGTTCACCAGCTGAACTTCATCTATTTTTACCTTGCCTATAAACAAAGGAAACAACCTGATGTGAACATAAGCCTTGCCGCATTTCAGCAGGGTATCGCTCTCAGCAGGCAGCAGCGAAATGTTTTCCAGGGTAATGCCGGTAAGTCCGCTAAATCTGGCTTCAGATATCTTCAGTTCGGCATGGTATTTTTCCTTAAAGGCGGCGCACTTCTTTTCCAGTACCGAATGAAGTATAGAATTGCGGAAAATAAAGAAGATAATAAGGAGCAATACCAACCCGGCACCAACATACAGCCATGTTTTTTTAGTATCGAAATGCCGGAAAACAGTTTTTAGGGAGATCATTTGTTCGAAATTCTGTGCAAAGGTAAAGAAATCGTTTATAACAAATCCATTTTGGCCTGTAGTCAAAGTCTTTAGCTATAAACTCTGTTTTTGTATCCTCAATGAGAAAAATAATGACAAAACAGATCTATCTTCCGACTTCCGTCTCCTAAATTCCGACTTCATAATTCTGACTTCTGCAATAAAAAAGCCTGCCTTTTCGGGCAAGCCTTTTACAATATATTTTATGGGTTGGGGTTATTCTATCACCTTCCCCTCTACCGCCTGCAATACAACCTTGGTGTCTACATCGTAAACGTAAGCAACCACCTTGCAATGTTTGTCTACCCATGTGGCGGGCAATATCTTTTTGTAGGTACGTATCACTGCCGAATCCTGTGCCACGCTGCCGCTGGTCAATACTTCACCATAAGCACCCAGTAAGCCCTCTCTCATTACATCCATAAACACATAGTCGGTGATTTCAGGTGTGGTACCATAGGTTGCATTATTGTTCAGTTGATATCCGACAATACTATCTTCAGTAATAAAAACAGCTATCTTTAAATTTAGTGAATTCGGAGCAAAAAACTTTGTTTTCACGTGTATGCATAATTTTCTGGCCGCGGCATCGTAATCATTGATCATTTGCATTGATATTTCCTTAGGTAGGCTTAATTCCTGCACCACTTTGTCCTGCCAGGTTGCGGGTGTACCATAGGAATAATTGGTTCCGTCAAATTTCTTTCGATTGAACATAGCACGGGGTTCAGCAGGAATCTGAAAATCGAGATAATAGTCCTCGCCAATCAGTATCTGACCTGTATTATCCAGGGGTCTTAAATCCAGATCCCATGGCGCAGGCCCTGGTTCGGCCAAACCGCTGGCATGAATAGCCATAACTACCACACTATCGCCGAACGATCCCTCTATCTGATGCAAATAAAATGATCCCGCGGGACAATACACACATTCATGGCCGGTAAATTCCTCAATAAGCACTGTTTTCTTAGGGGTGGTAACATCCGGAAACGTAGGAACAGGACAGTCGGAAACATCTACCACGTTCATGTAGGGAGCCTCTATTTTATCACAGGATATGACAAACCCGGCCAGACCGGTAAGCATGATGGCAATAACTGATATTACTAATCTTTTCATGGCAATAAGTTTTTAAAAACTACTGGTTAAAGTAAGGGAAAGTCCGTTGGCAGCGGGAACATAGCGGCAAACACCGCCAACACAGAAAATACCGGCGCGCTGCCGTCCGTAATTCAGCGAAATGCGTGTAGAACCTATGGCATAAGCAGCGGCTACACCATAATAATGTATGCGTTTTTCGACTATGGGGTTGTCATAATTATACTGGTCCGAAACCGAGAGGAACCATTTGGGTGCCAGGGTGTATTCCAGTAAGGCGTACATCCACGATCCTTCGCCTTGTTTGGTGTAAAGATATTGAAGTTCGGTGCGCAAGGCATGTTTGTCGTTAATATTGTAGGTCAAATCGGCAATTCCTATGTGCGAATGGATATTGGGGATATCGTGTCCTTCAATCACCTTGGCATTATACATTATGTAGAAGTAGCTAAAGATCATCTTGAAGCGCTTGTTCACCTTTTTCGAAAATTCGAGATTGAAGTTCTGATAGTTCACCTGTTTTCCGACACCAAAAAAATTAGAATAATCTCGACTAAAGACACTGGATTTGTATCCAAGAGTTCCGGTAGAATCTAACGGTATGAAATAACTTATCTGTTGCTTATCAATGTCATTGTATTGCGAATAGGTGATGGAAAAGGCAGTCCCGTATTTTCCGCCCAGCTTCGATTTCTTTTTGAACGAAAAAACGGTTTGTGCCTGAAACCCGAATTCACCATTGGGTTGGGTGGCATAAGGATACATAGCCGCCAGACTATAGGTGGTCTGTTTCGCCATAGAAGGGAGATAATTTATGTTGAGATCGTTGCCCGAAGCATCGCGATCGGACTTGAAACTCATATTATCTGTACGAATAGCTGCCAGATAAAATCCCATTCCTTTTTTGGCATAAGTCACCTGCATCAGGGTAGCATTCCCCGGTTTGTAGATACGATTGTTGAAGGCCGAAGGATCGTTGATCTTATGAACGTATTCGCCCGAAATGCTGAAATTCTTATAAACGATATTGCCACGACCGGCATAGGAGCCTACATTCTTGGGTAGGTTGTAAACAGGGTCGCTGGCATCCTGATATTTGCTAACGAAACTACCCCCAATGGTAACCCTGAGGTTTTTATCGTTCAGCTTGGTGAACATTTCGTTGATGGCCAGTTCGGCATCACCTCCGCGGACAATGCCCGGGCTGTGAGAAAAATAGAATCGCTGATATCCCCATATTCCTTTTAGTGTAATGCCTTTCCAGGGTTTTACTTTAATGTTAAGACCGTCCAGCGAATTGTCGTATCCTAAACTGAAATCCTGCCAGGCACGGAATATCATTCCCGAACCAAACTGGTCGTATGAATTTCCTACCGTGATGGTAAATTTATCTTTTTCGAAAGAAACATAACGGTAAGGAATACCTATCCCTTTATATCTTGAATCGTAGCCCTGCAAAGCATACAGGTAATTCTCGAATCGCAGGCCTGCCGAAAACGGACCATAAACATAATTGATGTTTACGAAAGCATTCATCAGCACTTTCTGAGGGACATCGGGAGCACCTATCAGCGAATCTTTGTTGTAATACATTCCGTCCAATTCGAAGTTTCCGCTGATCTGGCTGTTTTGTAAAAACTTTTCAAATCCCTGCTGTGCTTTGGCATCATAGCTATGAGCCAGGACAATGAAAAAAATTACAAACAAAAAAGTAAATCTGTGTTTCATGTTTGTTGAAAAATTAGAAAGAAAGAGAATTATTCTTTGTCAAGAGCTCCGCCCTTTGCCACTTTCCTGACAATATCTATCAATTTGAGTTCGCTTCCCTGCGAAAACGAGGTGTGTTGCCAAACGATTTCGCCATCACCATTGATCACGAAAGTATGAGGAATCAGATTTACGTTCATAGCGCGTTTAAAATCGCTGTTGATGTCGAGCAGTATCTGATAATCCCACTCTTTACCGTTAACCAGCGGCTTCACATTGCCCGAGGTTTTCGAATCATCTATGGAAACAGCTATAAGCTTCACTCCGGTTTCTTTTTGCCAGTCCTCATACACATCCGCAATGGTCGTCAATTCATTCACACAGGGTTTGCACCAGGTAGCCCAAAAGCTGATAATGATAGGTTTGCCATCGTTTTTAATATCTGCTGTGTTAAATGTTTTTCCATCTACGGTCTTTACTTCAACAACCGGAATTTTTTTCAAGCCCAACACCTTATTGGTAGCGGGATCCTGCGAAAAGACCCGGGATGAACTGAATAATAATATCGCCAAGGCAAGCAAATAAGTTTTCATAGAAAGTCGTTTTATTAGTACAAAAGTACAATAATGAAGCAAAAAGCAGGCAAATCATATGTTTTTTGTAGTTAAATTATAGTTAAAGTAAGGCAAACAGATTTTTTTGTATTATTTTTGCAATGGATAATAAGGAATACATCAGAGTTCATCGTAATAATTTAACACTAATACATACAAACATGAAAAAAGCATTACTTTTTCTTGCCATCTTATTAACTGCCGGTTTGGGTGTTTTTGCTCAGAACCTTTCACTTTCCGATGGAGCACATGCCGTTGCAAATGGCGACACAATTACCGTTGCCGGCGATCTTACATCAACCTTGTTTTGCCACATCAACGTGACCAACAATTCCGCAGCTACCATGAATGTTAAATGTTTGAGGACCAATATTGATGTGATTCCCGGCTCCACAAATCAACTATGTTGGGGGGGACAGTGTTGGGCTGTATCTGTCGATCTTTCACCCGATCCTGAAATTATTAATGCGGGAGCAACTTCCACCGCATTTTCGGGCGATTATAAAGCCAATGGCAATGCCGGTATCTCAATCATCAGATACAGGTTTTTCGACATGAATAACACCTCGGATTCTATTATGTTCCATGGAAAATTCGATGCTACTTTAGGATTAAATGAAAAAAATCCAATTACTGTCACTGACATTTATCCAAACCCTGCTGACAATGCTGCCTTCTTTAATTATACTATGTCTTCTGATATCAATAATGCTGAGATCAGGGTTATAGATATTTTAGGCAATAAAGTACAGATCATACCTGTTTACGAGAAAGAAGGAAAAGCAAGGATCAATACCGAGATCCTGAATTCAGGAATATATTTTTACTCTATGACCGTTGACGGCAAAGCTATGTTTACCAAAAAGCTTGTCGTAAGGCACAAGTAAAATATAAAGACATAAAAAAAAGCCCGCATTTGCGGGCTTTTTTTTTATTTCAACTGAAACTCTTTTTTGATCTTATCAACGTAATCAAGATTTTCCCAGGCAAAGAATTCTACTGTTTTAAAATAGTGTTCTTTTCCTTCGATCTTTTTTGTCTTGGTATCTTTGTTTGTGTAATAAACTTCAACTTCTTTTTTCACATAATCCCTGCCGAAATGTCCGTAGCTGGCCGTTGCATGGAAAATAGGATTCTTCAATCCAAATCTCTTTACAATGGCATAAGGACGCATATCGAAAATGGCATTGATCTTATCAGCGATCTGACCGTCAGTTAAAGTTTTTCCGGCCTTATCTTTTACGTTGGAAGTTCCGTAAGTGTTAACATACAAACCTACCGGCTGAGCAACTCCAATGGCATAAGCCACTTGAACCAATACCTCGTTGGCCACGCCGGCAGCAACCAGATTCTTGGCAATATGACGTGCAGCATAAGCAGCCGAACGATCCACTTTCGAAGAATCTTTACCAGAAAAAGCTCCGCCGCCATGAGCACCTTTGCCACCATAAGTGTCGACAATGATCTTACGGCCGGTAAGTCCTGTATCACCATGAGGTCCGCCAATAACAAACTTTCCGGTAGGATTCACATGAAGTTTGAATTTGCCGGTCAGCATTTTCTTCACGTTAGAAGGAAGTGTTTTTACTTTGGCAACTCTGGGGATCAAAATCTCCTGAACATCTTTTTTAATAGTTTCCAGCATCTTTTTTTCCGTATCAAAATCGTCATGCTGTGTCGAGATCACGATAGTGTCAATACTTTTGGCTTTACCGTTATCGTCATAAGCTATGGTCACCTGTGATTTGGCATCCGGACGAAGATACTTCATCTTTTTGCCTTCGCGGCGAATCTCAGCCAGTTCCTGAAGCAGCACATGTGCCAGTTCGATAGGCATAGGCATTTTGTTGTCCATCTCGTTGCAGGCATAACCAAACATCATTCCCTGATCGCCGGCACCCTGATCTTCTTCTTTTTTACGTTCAACGCCCTGATTGATATCAGATGATTGTTCGTGTATGGTTGAAATGACTCCGCAGGAATCGGCATCAAAACGGTATTCGGCCTTAGTGTATCCAATCTGACGGATCGCTTCGCGGGCCACTTTTGAACGTCGACATAGCCATTGGTTTTTACTTCACCGCTGCAAACGGTCAAACCGGTTGTTACCAGTGTTTCGCAAGCTACCTTCGATTCTGGATCGAAACGTAAGAACTCGTCTAATAATGCATCTGAAATCTGGTCCGCTACTTTGTCAGGATGACCTTCAGAAACGGACTCGGATGTAAATAAATATCCCATTGTTAATAGTTTTTAGTTAATAATAAAATTTTGGAAAGTTTGGGATTGAGTCGGCAGAAAAGCATTGCTTTAGCATTTTTTCCTGTGGTTGCAATCAATCAAATTTTTCCACTAATAATGTGCAAAAGTAAGCAAAAAAAATTTAATGGGGGAATATTATTCTTTGGTAAGTTGATGAAACACGTCTTCCATGCTGTTATCCTCCTTGTTCATAGAGAGCACGGTGAGTTTGTTCTGTACGGCAAAATTGAAAATGTTCGAACGAACATCATCCTTGGTGTTGGATTGTAATTCCCAAATATTGCCTTTTCGGTTTTTGGCATTTACAATTCCGTTGATCTGTTTCAGCAAGGCTGCTGTGACAATATTATCGAACTCAACGGTGATAATATTTTTGTTCACTAATAAAAGGTGAAGATTTTCGGTGAGATCGTCTGCTACTATCTTTCCTTTATTGATAATTATGGCACGACTGCATACGGCTTCCACTTCCTGCATGATGTGAGTGGAAAGCATGACTGTTTTTTCTTTTCCTATGGCCTTAATCAGATTGCGGATCTCAATAATCTGGTTGGGATCCAATCCTGAGGTGGGTTCATCAAGTATCAACACTTGCGGAGAATGCATCATGGCCTGAGCCAACCCAACCCTTTGACGATAGCCTTTAGACAGTGCTCCAATCTTTTTCGATTGTTCATCCTGAAGCCCCGTCATTTCTATCATTTCATCAACCCTGCTTTTACGTTTGTCGCCTAGTTTATGAATTCCGGCAATGAAGAGCAGGAACTCTCTCACATACATTTCGAGATATAAAGGATTGTTTTCGGGCAGATAGCCTACCTTTTTGCGTACTTCAATGGATTGTTCAAGTACATCAAAATCGCACACTTTGGCATCTCCAGAAGTTTGAGGAATGAAACAACTCAAGATTTTCATCAGGGTCGATTTTCCAGCACCATTAGGTCCCAAAAGTCCAACAATTTCGCCATTCTTAATGTTAAAAGAAACGCTGTCGAGAGCTTTTTGCTTGCCGTAATTCTTGGTGATCTGATGAACCTGAATAGACATGGTGCTTTTTGGAATGATTAATTGGTAGCCCCGACAGGAATCGAACCTGTATTTAAAGTTTAGGAAACTTCCGTTCTATCCGTTGAACTACGGGGCCGGTTTTATATTTTATTCTGCAAAAGTAACTTTAATTTGTCTTTTCCAATGCCGTGTTTTAAATAAATTTCTCTTAGGCGGGCATCAGCTCTGTTCTCGCAATGTTCCTGATAGAATAGTTCCCAAGGGATGTAAGGTTTGGTTGATCTTGTTTGCCCGCTATTGTGTTCTTTTAGTCGTTTTTCAATATTCTCTGTTTGTCCAACGTAAATTCGATTATTTTCTAAACTATAGATGGCGTAAACAATAATCATTTTTGGAGCATTAAAACTACCGTTCTATCCCTGCCTGCGGCAGGCAGGCGTTGAACTACGGGGCCTAAAACAGAGCGCAAAGATAAATAAATTTGCGTTACACAAATTAGGAGAACTTATAGGAAAAAGTAATTACCTATACTTCTTCACAGAGCTATTAAATTTTACTTGGCAAATTTAATCTTAATAGATTTCATCAATTATGAGCTTCTGTATGACAGGTAATCCTGCAGTTTGATTTATTATACCCTCCGGTGGGATGTGTATATGCCGATTGAGAGGTTCCAGTCATAGCTGTAATACATGACACATTTTCATTACGACTGAAATTTATCATGTGAATAATTTCACCACCATGTGAATTATGGCATAGATAACAACTTGCGTTTTCTGAGTAATGCAGATCATGATCACCAAAGCCAGAATTGGTACTATTGGTAATATACGATGTCGCTCTATGACAAATAATACAGTTCATAGTTTGTGTAGGGGCCGCTCCATGTGCAGTGGTATAATTTGTTGCCCCATCCAATAAGTGTAAATTAGATGAGCCATGTGGTCCTCTGCCATAACCTGCTCCATTGTTATTATTATCATGACAGCTGGTACAATACATCCTTGATGAGGCAGTCCATCCTGTTTGCAGGGTGTTTACGTTTAATGTGGTGTTCTTTCCGGTTGCCATTACAGGATGGTATCCAAGATTGGCAGGATTAAAGACTCTGGCCATATCGCGCCAATCTGGAACCTGGGAGTTTGTTGAAGTGGTTAGTTTCCTTAGCCCATCAGCCTGGTAGGTAGGAGTGGTTCCGTTAATAATACCATCAGGTAAATAAGTAGGCAGAGTAGTATAACTGGAATGACACTTATAGCAAACCTCATATTCATAAGTAGTATTCTTATTAAAAGTAAACCCTGTAGGTGCTCCTATTCCGGCATAAGCTGGAGTCACTCCTGAAGCACCTATCAATTCATTATAAATTGTTGGTGCGGTGGTCGCAGCATAGGCTTTCGCCCCATGAGGATT
The DNA here is from genome assembly GCA_964599365.1 of uncultured Bacteroidales bacterium. Lineage (GTDB taxonomy): Bacteria > Bacteroidota > Bacteroidia > Bacteroidales > CAIWKO01 > CAIWKO01. The sequence goes on along the minus strand of CAZRFL010000018.1, from coordinate 37,199 downwards.
ATGACAATCTACACATTCCACATGGCGGTTAGTTCCTCCAAATGCTGCTCCAGTATTTTCTCCATTATTATGTTTGCGATAAGTAGCGGTCGGATCATGCTTAAAGAATCTGGTCGCAGTGTTAGTATAGCTGCTAAAGGCCAAGTGTACTTTTACAGAAGCCACCCCTGTTCCACCATGGCAGTTTAGACAAAATTCTTCTTCTTCATCCATGGGGTCAGCAGAAGCATCAGCTGTCTTGTTATAAGGTCCAATCAAAGTGCTTTTATTTGACCCATGACCGTTATCATGACAACTTAGGCAAGTATTGGTATTTGCATTACCTTTATGGGCAGAGGCATTCCACATGGTCTGATTAATGACGGGAACAGCAATGTTGTCTGAAAACGGTGTCAAATCTCCTCCGGCACCGTCAGCATCATGACATTTTATACAGAAGGGCTCAAGAGTCGATTTGTTTGCAGGATCATAGTTTATAACATTTAAATAACCCTGATCAGGATCCATTAATTTCACTGTTCCACTCTTGTGGTCGCCCATATAATGACAAAGGATGCAGTCCGTTACATTTGGTACAGAACCTGAAACATGATGCGAAGTGCGTTTAAAATCGCCTCCTGTGCCTGTCCCATCTCCATTAGCATCCACAATTTGTCTCCGAGTTCCAGCAATATTTTTATGACAATCCAGGCAATTGGTTTGCGCATAAAAAGCATCTTCGTGAGGGTGACAAGTGGTGCATTTTTGTGTGGCCGGAACATGACGGGCATCACTCGTACCTCCTGAAGTATTAGTATAATGACTTGTTAGGGTATGACATGCTTCGCAAACACCATTGAATGGATTCGTTGCATTGGCAAAATTCGATGCAGAAGAATTAGCTGTAAAAACAATTGCTTTAAAACCACTGTTGGGTGTGTTGATGGTATCGCGAACCAGCATAATATTTGTATTTCCTGCTTTATGGGCATTATGACATGTAATGCAACCCATACCTTCATGATCAAGACTTCTTCTGGAGGACTTCCACACATGACAACTCTTGCATATAGCATCGGTATAAGTCATTCGAAGCGCATACCCATCTGATGATGCAGCATAATGGGTTTTGTGGCAACTGGAACACTCTACTTTTGCATTTACCAGCGGTGTCGATGAGGTGGGTGTCGACAAAAAACGAGCATCCGAACCATTATACGTTATACCTACAGGATGGCTTCCAATATTCACAGAAGGGTTATCAATATATCGGCCCACATTGCGAACAGAATGACATTGCTTACACATTGCATCACCATCATTGGATACTCTCAGGAAAGGAGTAAAGGTATTGGAATGTTGATTATGGCAAGTTGAACAAAGAAATTTCCCCCCGTCTAAACGAGCAAGCATTCCTGCATCAGTTGGGAGATTGGCCCCATACTTGTAATTTACAGCATTAGCATCCCAAGTATGGGATGTCCCGCTAATACCAGGTACTGCTTTCATCGCATTACTAAAAGGCTTATCTGAGGCTGTACCACTGGTATTATGACAACTAATACATAAATTGGCATTACCATTAACAATTGCAAGTGCAGTTCCATAAGAATTGTGATTGATATGACATTGGTTACAATTATTATGAGGTGTGGCAATAGCAACAGAAAGACTAGATGCAGCACTAATACCACAAGTATTAGACGCCCTAACAGTAATGTTCCCATTCTGTCCGGCTATACCTGCCGTAACGGTAATAGATGTAGTCCCTGAACCTGCTGTAATAGCCCAACCTGTTGGAACCGTCCACGTATATGAAGTGGCTCCTGGTACTGAGGATATACTATAAATCAAACCTGCAGTTGAGGGAGCTACTGAAGTGAGGCCGCTAATAACACCGGGTGTTGCAGGAAGCCCATTAATGGTTATGGTTTTAGCATAAGCACTGCTATTGCAACCTGTAGTACTGTTTCTGACAGTCAAAGTAAAATTATAAGTTCCTGGAACTGCTCCTGCGGGAACAACCAAAACGATAGGACTAGCAGGGAGTGTTCCATTTGTAATATCCACAAAACCCTGTGCATTGGCGGTTGCATCATAATCAATACTATATTGATTGGGTGTTCCTGTGGTGGCACTATAGGTAAGATTTGCCGAGGTTGGTCCTGAGCAAATAATAGGATTTGATCCAAGTGTTATGGTCGGCACCGGATTAAGTGTCACTGTGGCACTTCCCTGTGTGCTCCAACATCCACCATTAAGAGATCTGAAATAAAAGGTTCCGCTGGCAGCAACTACTTGTGATGATGATGGAGTGGCTGTTGAGGTTCCGTTTGATGTAATGTTTTGCCAATACATCGTTCCTCCAACTCCACCAGATGCAGTTAAGGTAGCTGAACTTCCACAAAAAGTACCTCCGCCATTGACAGTAACTGCAGTCGGAGTGGTCCCCAGGGTTACAGTAGCACTTCCCTGAGTACCCCAGCATCCTGCTGCGGATTGTGCCCTGAAGTAATAAGTATTGGAACTGCTAACGACTTGTGAAGTGGAAGGTGTCAATGTGGAGGTTCCACCGTTGGTCGTATTTTGCCAATATATGGTGCCTCCTGTCCCTCCGCTTGCAGTTAGTGTCGCATTTGATACACCACAAAAACTACCCCCCCCCGAAACAGTAACTGCTCCTGGAACAGTATTGATGGTAACTGTTGCACTGCCTTCTGGTCCCCAGCAAGTTCCGTTAAGTGCCCTGAAATAGTAGGTTCCGCTGGTAGATACCAACTGGCTGCTTGATGGTGTTGCAGTTGAAGTTCCACCACTGCTTGTGTTTTGCCAGTAAATAGTACCCCCGGTTCCACCAGTGGCAGTTAATGTTGTACTTCCGCAAAAAGTACCTCCTCCACTTACAGTAACAGTGGTAGGAATAGTTGTAATTGTAACAAGGGCACTTCCTTCAGGTCCCCAACATGTTGTTCCATCATAAGCCCTGAAATAATATGTGCCGCTGGAAGCAACTATCTGACTTGATGATGGGGTTGTAGTGGAAGTTCCGTTGGTGGTTGTATTTTGCCAGTAAATGGTCCCGCCTGTTCCGCCGGACGCATTTAATGTAGTAGTACCGCCACAGAAGGTACCCCCCCCGGTAACAGTAACTATTGTTGGTGCAGTATTTAAGGTCTGCGTACCACTTGCTGTTGTAGGTCCACCGGCTTTTGTGGCTGTGGTTGTCATATCGGTAGCATTTGAGCCACTTACAGTCAGTGTATTTCCGCTTCCTACTGTGGCAGCTATATCTGCTGTGATCCAGAAATAATAGGTTCCTACAGGAATACTTAATAAAAAAGCGGTGAAGGTTTGTACTCCCGGACCTGAGGGTGTAGAGTTGGTAGAAAGTGTGGTAGCAGTGCCTAAATTATTGGTACTATTCCACCAGATTTTAAAGTTTGTGATATCAGACGCAACATAAGTTCCGGAAGTCGTAAATTGAAAATTAGTTAAAGTCCCGGTGCTTCCACTGCCTGTAATGTTAAAAGCATGGATAGGCAATTTTGTCGAAGATGCACATGAAACTGTTGTAACAACTGGAGTTGTTGGGTTTGTAACCGTAAAAGTAGGTGCAACTACTGTTGCCGTTGGCAAACTCATTGCCGATATAGCATATCGTATCTGGCTTGCAGGTGTTATTGCTGAAGTTACGGCATTGTCCGTAGTATTTGCCCCAGGAATAGATCGGTTGGCAACATCATATTTCCATGAAACATTATTGGTCCCACTATTAGTACCCATGATAGTCCAGTTTGCATTTTTTGTATAGCCAGGTGCGGTCGTATTATTGCTATAGACACAAGACATGTATATCGCTTGTTGGTTCGCATTAACAGTCATTGCAGCGCTTAACTGAGCTGGTCCGCTACCAGATGAGTTATTTATACCGTTACCAACCGTATAAGAAACAGGGGTTTGGTCAACATTTGCAAAAACTGAATACCAAACGGTAACATTCAAATGTGTCGTTCCTGGCAAAGTAACATTCAAAGGTCGTGAGGTTCCGTCCATAACTGAGTTGTCTTTTAAGTAATACAACCAGGTGTGCATTCTTCCACTTGTAGCACCATTGGTAGTTGCCAATGTCAATGTAACACCACCATAAGTAATTGTAGTTGGGTTAGTTTGTGTTGCAGATCCATTCAAAGCATGTGAAATCCCTACAATTAATATACGGTTTGAACCAGCTGCAATCGGCACCGAAACACCAGTCATTATATTTGCAGTCCCATCATACGCTTTTGTCCATGCGGTGGGTTGCGTTATTTGAGCATAGGCAGTATTTATAAAAGTATATACAAATATTGCAAAAAGAAAAACAACCGGTTTTAAAAAATAAAAAGATTTCTTCACTGAACTATTTTGGGTGTAAAATAAGATATTTTTCATGGTATTAATTATTTTCTGATCTAATTATTTTACCAGTATTAGCTTTTGTGTTTTAATGTCCTTTGCAGAAGAAAGCCTGATGGTATAAATACCAACAGCAAATTTCGACATGTCAATTTTCTTTCGTATAAAGTATGAGCTGAATTTTTCTGAATAAACAAGTTGACCGGTCATATCCATAATCTCAAGTTCAAGATCATTTTTCGAAGGATTACTTATTTCGAGGGTGACATATCCATTGGTGGGGTTGGGATACACAATAAAATTGCTTTCCGTTGCCTCAGAAGAGGAAATTCCTGTGAATAACAGGTCGATGGTATCGGTTATACTAATGAAACCGCAATACGGGTTTGAAGCTGTAAGATTTACATAGTATATCCCAGAAGCACTATACAAATGCACAGGATTGGGAAGATTGCTATTTTGTCCATCACCGAAATTCCATTGCCAGGAATTGGCATTCAGTGAGGTATTAGTGAAAGTGACATTAAAATTGTTTATCGAATAGCTAAATCCACCAACAACTGCAGGATGAGAAGTTACTATGAGTGCATCATGGTTTACACATCCGTTGCCATCCATGACACTTGCGGTATAAGTATCCCCTGTGTTTACTGTGATTGTTTGTGAGGTGGAAGAGTTATTCCAGATATAGTTAACAAAAGGCCCACCAGCATCTAATGTAACCGAACTTCCTTCACAGATATCGGTATCTGCTCCCAGATCAACAATCGGCAAAGGATAAACATTAATTAAGGCACTACCACTGAAATTTGTACTACCACAAGAGTTTCCAACAAGGTCCGAAATCTGATAAAATCCCCCCTGGGTTGTTTCTATGGTATAGGTATTGCTATAAATTCCATTAATCGTTACAGGGTTTGTACCATCAAGAGTATATTCAAATGAGTAGGGCTGCGCTCCCGTAAAATTGACATCAATATAGGCAATCTGCCCTGAACAAATGCTGGCATTACCACTCGTAATTGAAGCCGAAGCTTGAGGTATAACGGTAACATGGGTACTCCCGCTAAAAGATATTCCGGTGCAAAGAGCATCAGAAACATAGGATATCTCATAGATTCCCGAATCAGAAACATTTAAGATAACTGGCGAACTTAAAATATTATTGACAACCACGGGACTCGATCCATGATTTGTGTACGTCAAGTTCCAGGGGCCAATGCCTGTTAGTGTAACAGGTATTAAAGCCGATTCTCCCGAACAAACCGAAATATTCGTAGTTAATATGGACGCTGTTGGAGCAGTGTTGACCGAAACCAGAATATTTCCCGGAGTCAGAGTCCCAGTGCATCCCGAAGAAGATACCGAGGTCAATTCAACGGTTCCAGGCTGTGAAACGGGAATCGCAAAGATATTTGTTGTTATACCTGTATAGGTGATAGTGTTCAATCCATCTATTGTGTAGCTAAGATCCCAGGGGCCCACGCCAGTAAAACTGACACCTATATTTGCCGTTTCACCCTGACAGATGGTAGTGCTGTTGCTAATAATAGAAGCGGTTGGAATTGGGTTGGCCGTTACCACTGCAGCTCCTGAATATGTTCCAAATGAGCAAATGGCATCTGATAGTGCAGATATCTCATAGGTTCCTGGTTCAGAAACACTGAGCATGTAATTGCTGTCAGCGATATTAGATACCAATATCGGATTCTGTCCATCAATGTTGTAGGTGAAAGACCAAGGAGCTGTTCCGGACAGCTGTACCGGAATATTGATGTTTTGTCCGGCACAAAGAGTGGCGTTTAAGCTACTCATAATCCCATGGGGAGAATTATTTGCAAGAACGGTGGCGCTGCCTGTTATAGCTGTTCCAGTGCATCCCCCGCCGCTTAAGGCAGTAATGGCATAAGTTCCGGAGGTTGAAGCAGGAATGGAATAGGAATCGGAATAAATATTATTAACGGTAATTGGGTTTATCCCATCTACCGTATAGGTGAAACTGAAGGGCTTGGTTCCGGTGAAGTTCACTGGAATATTGAATGTGCTACCTGAACAGATGGATGCAGTTGTATTGGTAATGGATGCAGTGGGAGCAGGATTGAGGACCACGTTGGTGGTGCCCGAAAAACATGTGGACGTTGCAGCAGTATCTGTCAGTGCGTTGATGTTATAACTTCCGGGAACGGAAGTGGTGATGACATAAGGGTTGTTATAGGTATTGCTGACAGTAGTCGGGCTAAGACCATTAACGGTGTAGGTAAACGTAAAGGGAGGTGTTCCGGTGAAGGTAACAGGAATATCTGCTGAGCCTCCCGGGCAAAGTGTGGCGCTGTTGTTGGGTATTTGGGCAGAAGGCATTGTGTCAGCAATATTAAATACTTCAAGGGCTCCGTTGTTCATCGAACTTACCCATAATTTTTGTTGCGCATCAAAGTCAATATCCAAAGGAGAGTTTAGTTCGCCCAACAGATCGCCAAACTGTCCGAAACGGGTAATATAGCTTCCGTTGGAATTGAACACACTTATCATTCCCTGGAAATTGTCAGAAACATAAATATTTCCACAACGGCCCACAGTAATTCCCTGAATCCTGTAGAACTTTCCGAGAGCATTGCCATATCCTCCAAAGGTGGTGATAAGGTTGCCTGTCAATCCGAATATCCTGATCTCTGCATGCAGGTTGGTTCCTGTGCCCACTCCTCCATGTTCTGTAACAATGATTCTGTGATTCTGTCTGTCAAAAGCAATACAGCGGGGGGCCAGCAAAACTCCTGATCCAATAGTCCTGACAATATTTCCGGCAAAATCCATGACCAAAACTTTTTTTGATATCCCATCGACCACATACAAGAGATTATCAGTTCCGATTACCATATCAAAAGGGAATATCAAAGCAGAATAAATTACAGAAACACTTCCGTCGGGAGCTAAACGAGTGATGCTGCTGTTATCGGCATCGCCAATGAAAATGTTGTTGTTGTCGCTAATGGCTATGGATAAGGGAACACCGGCAAAGGGAAGTATGCCCAGATAATTGCCGGAGGCATCATATTTTTTTATCAGTTTGGCGTAAGAGTCAGCCACATAAACAAACCCTGTGCTGCTTATGGCCATTCTGGAGGGGGCATTCAACCCGCTATTGATGCTGCCTTCGTGAACAAAATCAGTGGGCAGGGTCTGAGCCGTAGCGACAAATGCACCAATGAGAGTAAGAGTCAGGCAGACGGAAAGATGTATAAAGTATCTCAACATTCAGTTAATGGTTTGTGCTTAATTATTTTCAAATTTACTAAAACAGTTGTTCTATGCAGTCAAAGTCCAACTGACATAAATCACCCTCATCCTATGTTCGTGTAAAAAGACGATGAAATGAGGTATAATGTACAAAATTAGAGAAATAATAACGACGAAACTCATATAATAGGGGACTTTTATCATAGATAACATGACATTTATCTACCTCACTCAAGTGAGGTGAGTGCAATCAATATCAATTATTATCATTAATTTTGCTGTTCGAATTTACTAAACTTTAAAAACATACATTATGAGAATTATTTTGAGCCTGATAGGCGTTCTGTTTTTTCTGACTGCCTGCCAGTCGGGTCAGAATTCAGGAAACGGAGTTAAGAACGGTATTCACACCGCTGTAGTGCAGGAAGTGATTCAGGCAGGACAGTATACCTACCTGAAAGTAAAAGAAGGTGATGCCGAATTATGGCTGGCGGTTACTGCAATGCAAGCCGAAGTAGGAAAAACTTATTATTACAAAGATGGCATGGAAATGACCAATTTCCATAGCAAAGAGCTGAACCGCGATTTCCCTACGGTTTATTTTATCAACGAACTCAGCACCGATCCTGAAATGAAAGCAAGTACTCAGCAAACACCAGGTCATGGACAGATGGGCGGCATGGACAATCAAGGTGGCATGGGCAACCAGGGCGCTACTCAAGGTGTGAAACCACAGATTGAAAAACAGGACGTGAAAGTTACCCCTGCCACCGGAGGTATCACTATTGCCGATCTGTATTCGAAAAAAGATCAGTATTCGGGCAAATCTGTTAAAATAAAAGGCAAGGTAGTTAAATTTAGTCCCGAGATCATGGGCAAGAACTGGATACACATTCAGGATGGAACAGACAGTAAAGGCGATTTCGACCTTACTGTTACATCTTCAGCTACTGCAAAAGTAGGCGACGTGGTTACCATCGAAGGTAAAGTGGCACTAGATAAAGATTTCGGAGCCGGCTATTTTTATAAGGTAATTGTAGAAGACGCTACGATTAAATAGACCTCGATTCGCTGCTAAGTCAGCAGTTGTATTTTTTCAAATTTATCAGGAAGTGAAACGTTTCCATTTATTCGCGTTGTTATTGCTGACCTTGTTATCCTCAGTGCCACTTATGGCACAGAAGCTGGTGCAGGGTGGATATACACTGAGTGTGAAGAAATTTGAGCAGGGTGAAACATCAATGGTCTGCGGACCCAAGAAAACAGCTTATGGTGGTTTGTTTCTGGTGAAATCAAAAGACGAACTAAAGGGAAGCTATTACCTAACTCTGATGTATATGAACGAGAAGGAATACATCATGACCGTGAAGAACAGCAAGCAAAGCCTGGTAAATCCTATGCTGGTTTATAATACCGAAAATGGAATTTTCCAGTATTCAGTCAATAAGGTGCTGATGAACGAGTTCAAAGCGGACACTAGCAAGCCCATGCAGGATCGCATGCTACAGGGCCTTTTGCTCTGGCTTGAGGTCAGGAAGAAATTGAACGAAGGGAAAAAGTAAGAAT
>CAZRFL010000018.1:0-27925 GCA_964599365.1 uncultured Bacteroidales bacterium | reverse complement strand
TTCAATCCAACAGACCTATCATTATATTCCAATAATCGTTTTGGGCTTTATCGGCATTCTCAATACCCTTTTTGAAAATATCGGCTGCTTTTTGAGGTTGCCCCGAATTTTGAAAGAATAAACCCAGTTCCAGTAAATCGGCAAAATAGTTTTCCTGAGCAGTGAGAAGGATTTGATGTTCTTCTAAATTTCTATCCATATTGGTTTTACTTATCATAATGTTACAGTTTATACAAGGGGAAGGACATTACTATAAACCCAAAAACTCAGCGGAAAAAACCGGGGAATAATGCTCAATCCAACAATCCCAACATAGTTCCCAGCAATGCAGATTTTGCCTTCTCCGCTTTTTCAACTCCTTTTTTATAAATATCAAATGCCTTTTGGTGCTGACCTGAATTTTCGAACATCATACCCAGTTCTATCAGGTTGTCGAAATAGCTTTCCTGTTGGCAAATTACCTTTTCCAGTTCTATCAGATGACAATAAGAAGTGTTCTCGTTCATTACATTTACATTTTGGTACAAAGTTACTACCTGCTGATTACCCCTTAATTAAACGAATGTTATCATTGGATTAAGTTTAGAACTCCTGGACCAGCACAAAAAAGTAAAGCCCGGTGTTGGCCGGGCTTTTTTCTAAATTAAACTACTAACCATTAGTTTTTCAGAAATCTACTTGTCTTGCGACTTGCTTTTTTGCTTTTTGTTGTAGGAAAATTATTAACTAAGCTTCTTTTGATTAACGACAGATAAAAAGTTTTTTACTGGTTGAAGAGGCAGGAACACTAATTCTTACGAAATAAGCACCCGTGGGTAAAGCGCTAGCATCGAAAGTGATGTGTTGTTGTCCGCTGTTGAGGTTTCCGTTTTGGACTTCCATTATGGTGCGACCCGAAAGATCTATTACTTCTATTTTCACTTTTTCGTCACTGGTTAGGTTAAAATCAACCGAGGTACTACCCGATGCCGGATTGGGATAAACATTCACACGGTCAACTGCCAAAGCGTTTTCGTTCACTGAAAGAGCATAAACGGCATTCTGAGGATCCCAGTTGGCCCAGGACGAAGTCCAGTCTGTTGTTCCCATTGGTCCAGCAAAGGTCACTTTATCAAAGAATGGGTCGCTTGCCAACCTTGGGTTTGTCCATAAAGCTTTGCCCAACACGGGTGAACCTGTTAAAGGAAGAAAATTAGGAGAGCTATAATTGAAAGGATCAGTAATTTGAAGAAGACTGTTAGTCGCCAATGTATCGTTATGACGGGTAGCATTGAAATACCATGTTCTTGCGGTAGATGCTGACCAGAGTTGGCCTGAAGGAACATCAATGAATTTACCCATGCCCGACATAATGCAATTCTCTATCTGCAAATCGTTGTTGTTGGCATTGGCATCGGTGAGGTCACCATCAATATACAAACCTGTGGGCCATCCTGCGAATATGGAATTATAACACGAAAGTCTTGAATTACGACGAATGTGCATGGTTCTTTTAAAGTTGGGGTTAACCGGGTTGCTCATGTCAACTTTGGGTCCGAACAAGCCGACATTGGCAAACAAAGGAGCAGTGTTTGGAGTATTCGTACTTCCTGTGGCATCGTTGTCCGACTCAAATCCGTTTGAACCTGAAATATCGGCAACTGCAGAGTCTCTCAATCCTATGCAAAACTGTTGTTTCCCAACATAACCATAATCGGTATCAAATTCGTCGTCTAAACCCCTGAAGGCTATAAGATATTTGCAATTTACCGAACCGCCAAACCACTCATACGAATCATCATTGGCATAGCTGACCTGAATATGATCAATGGTAGTACCGCTGCCAACACCTCCAAAAGTTATTCCGTTGATCTCTTTATTAACCTGAAAAGGATATCCGGCAAATTCTACCCTAACGTATTGTAAAGTTCCCGAATTATCGGCTGCATCAGTACCTCCATAAAACGAACGGGGTCCGCCCTCAATTTGTGATTGTCCACCTGCAGGATTTATAGGTGCTTTACCGCAAATAATAATACCACCCCAATCGCCTCTGGTTCTTGAACCGGCAGGCATGTCAGATGTGAAGACTATAGGTTGGATAGCGGTTCCGATAGCATTTAATTTTGCACCTCTTTCAATTATAAGAGATGAACCCGTGAAATTATGATCGCCCATGATGATGGTTCCCGGTTCAATAGTAAGTGTGACACCATTTATTACATAAACGAATCCCTGTATGAGATACATATGGTCATTGGTCCAGGTTTGGGATGTGGAAATGGAATCTTTAATAATGGTTGTCTGAGCTGATGATTTTGCACTAAAACTTATTAGTGCGATTGCAAATAAAAAGTAAAGTTTTTTCATTTTCTTGATTTTAAATTTAGTTGATGCAAAGTAATAGGTTTGGACTCACTTTGATGTTAAGCCATTATTATTTCTACATTAAGTTAATGTAAACAAAAATTTGAATTTCACTACGTTATGTTAGGATTGTCTATAATAAACCCACCACCCTGCTCACTAGAAAAAGAAGGATTCCATTCAGGTTATTATCAAAACTCTTTTAGAATTTCAAAGAAATTCCAAGGGTATAATACGGGCCTTTTTTGTAGCTCATGGTGTTTTGCGACCTTTTCACTGTGGCATCGTTGCTGCCATCACCATTGGTGTCCTTTGAATAGTTGATGAATTGTTTCAATTGTATCTGTTGGTTCAGAATATCCTGTACACCGCCTTTTATTGAAATGAATTTATAAATCTTTTGCGAAAAGGTGAAATCGAGCAGATTATGAGGCATCTCGTATATGTCGGGGGTGCTTACATCGCCAACAAAAACAATTCGTTTTCCGATGACATTGTACATTATATTCAACTGAAGGCCTAACTTATCGTTCTGATATTGCAGGCCAGCATTGATGATATAAGGTGATTGCCCTTGCATGGGGCGTTTGCCTTTGTTGGAAAGGGATTGTTCTTTATTAAAGTTAACCCGGCTATAGATATAGGCCCCATTTAGTATTAGGCTGAAATCCTTGAGGAATTTGAAGGTTTTGTTGGTTTTCAGAAAAGAAAATGATTTTCTGAATTCGAGTTCCAGTCCAAGGCTGTTGGCCGATTCGGCATTGGCAAAGGAATAGTTTAAATCGCTGCCTGCGGGTATGATAATGGATTCAATAGGATTTACAAACCTTTTGTAAAATCCCCCCACTGTAAAAGTTTCATTGGGGGAAGGATAATATTCGAACCTCACATCCACATTATGAATGAGGGCATCTTTCAGAGTGTCGTTGCCGATGATGGTGGCAGCCATTTCGAAATCGTAGAAAGCATAAGGAGCTATTTCGCGGAATTCTGGACGATTGATGGTCAAGCCGTAAGCTGCCCTAATAAGTGCTTTATCCGTAAAATTATAAGTAAGGTTGATTGACGGAAAGAAATGTGTTTTTTTCTTGTCGACTTTCACGGGCCTTAAACTGTAGTCGCTGGAAAAACTATTAAGTGTTTGTTGATTATTTTCGATTCTAATCCCGGTATAGATATTGAATTTTTTGGTGACTGGAATATTGAAAGCAATGTATCCGGCATACAATATGTTGGAGGCATCATAGGAGTCGGACGGATTGGTTTTTTCTTCGATAAAAACTCCTTTGACGGCATTGATATGATTGTCCGAGAATATGCTGTCGATGGGCATAAAAGAAAGTTGCCAACTGGCACCGGAAGCCATTACATAACCCAGCAAACGACTGCTGAAGGTACGCTGTTTCTTTTCGTAATAAAATCCGGCTTTCAGTGTAGGCTCGAATTTTTTTATTTTGATTTTATAATCCCAATTGACACTGCCGTTGATAATGTTCTCATTCAGTTTTGAGGTTACCTTTCCAGCCAAACGCGGATCGGGAAAATTGGACAAGAGAACATAGTATTTATTGTAATAAGGGAAATCGGGATCATCCTTATATAAAGCCGAGGTAATTCGTTTGGTGTCGGGATCATTTTTACTAGCCAATGAATAACCCAAGGTCCAATCGATGTTCATCCCCGTCATTAAGGGATGACTTCCTCCCAATTGGCCGGAATAAGTGCTGCGGTCCATATAGCTATATTGGTAAGCCTGGATCAGGGTAGCCAGATTGTCGAAATCGTTTCCATCGCGCAGGGTAGCTTTTGATTGCCCGACATGATTGTAAAAGTTTCGGAACTCTATCTTCTGGTTTTTACCAAAGACAAGAGAAAAATTACATAAGCCCCCCATCTTAACGGTATTGGTATACTGCTTGTCATTATAATACCAGGAGGTGTCGGCCCGGTCGTTGATCGTATCATATTCCAGATAATAGGCGCGGAAGATATCGTTATACGAATTGGTGTTGCTATAGTTGATAGAGGTAATATTGCTCAGTTTCGCCTTACCTATCTTAATAGTTCCACCCAGACCAAATGAGAATCTCTGATCAATACCGGCTTTTCCTTTCACAGGATTCCATTTATTGTTCAAGGTTTTGCTGAGTTCCACCAATTGTGCTTTGCCTTCGGCGGTATTTTGAAACCCGACTATATTATCAGGGAAATCTTTTGGAAGTGATCGGCTGCCATCATCGTATCCCAACCAATCGTATTTGCCCTTAATAGGAGGAGTATAAAAATCTTTGAAGGTGGTTATTCCATTCACTGAGGCACTATAAGCTACATTGATATTGTTTTTTTCGGGAACGTCTTTGGTAAATATTTTTATGGCCCCACCTGAAAAATCGCCGGGCAATTCAGGAGCTGGAGTTTTGTAGATCATCATTCGATCGATCAAACCACTGGGTATTACGTCAAATGAAAAGGCCTTGACATCTGCTTCTGAACTGGGGGTTGTGGCATTATTCAACCAGACCACATTGTAACGTTCGCTTAAACCTCTTACCACAACAAAGCGGTTGTCGATAATGGTAATCCCCGGAACACGTTTGATCACTTCGGAAGCATCCCTATCCTGTGATTTGGAAATTTGCTGACTTGATATTCCTGAAACTACCAGATCGCTGGATTTGATAGTGCTCATCATGGAAATTTCAGAATCAGTGGTCTTTTTTGCAGTTACAGTTACACCGGCAATAGTAGCAATATCTTCTTCTAGCTCGAAATTCAGCTCGGTGGGTTTACCTTTAACTACTTTTACATTATCTATTACCTGCTTTTTGTACGAAATAAAAGAAACTACTATAGAATAGGTTCCCGGTTTTAGTGAATTTATTTTATAGATTCCATTCAGGTCAGAACCTGCTCCTATGGTGGTACCCTGAATTATTACAGAAGCTCCAACAATGGTTTCTTTTGTTTTTTTATCTATAATGGTTCCGGTGATGGTCTCATTTTGTGAGAAGGCATTCGTCAGATTGAATAAAATAAGTACTGAGATCAGGGCCAGTCTTATTATTTGATTTGATTTCTTATTCATTTTGAATTAATTCCAAAATTGTTGTGTCTTTGTTCTTTTACTTGTTGCATCAATAGGTCTTTTCCATAATGAGTTTGCCCTCTTCGTCCCACATAAGCCAGGTTCCGCTTTTCAACCCTTCTTTGTATTGCATTTCGTAGCGTTTCACCCCCTTGTCGTCCCATATATACCATTTTCCATCTTTCAGATCGTTCTTATAATTGGCTTCAGCTGTCTTCACACCTTCTTCGTTCCAATTGAACCAAACACCGTTCTTTAGTCCGTCTTTATAACTCTTCTGCTCCTTTTTTATTCCATTTTCGTAGTAGCTGATATATTCTCCATTTACTTTTCCGTCTACCACCGACATCTCGAGCTTCAACTTTCCGTTCTCGAAATACTCCTTATAGCTACCGGTGTATAAATTGCCGACGTTGTAATACAAACCTTCCTTTAAAACGATATCTTGTGACTTGGCATAAATTGCCGACAGCAGTAATAAAACTGTTAAAACTTTTTTCATCTTTAATCTTAATGTTTGGGCTTATAAAAAAAAAGTGTAATCTCTGAAAGGAATCAGGGATTACACTTTGCAATAAGTGATGGGAAAATATTAATTGGGTTTGATCTCAATACTTACAGGAAGATTTTTTCCGGCACTGCAGCTAATGTTTTGAACCTCATTGGCCGAGTATGAAATGTAGTTAACTTCCAGGGTATAACTTCCGGGCTCTACGCTGTTGAAAGTAAAGTTTCCGTCGAGGTCTGAATAAACTTTTATATCTGATCCCTTTATGGTCACCAGAACTCCGGCAAGACTTTCGCCTGTTACCTTATCTATTACTTTTCCGGTTACCGTAGCTTTTTTAGGTGTTTCGCCAGGATTGTTTTCTGCATAACTTAATGTAGCTGACAATACCATCAGAAACATGCTGATGATTAAAATTGATTTTTTCATGGTGCTTGATTTTTTCATGGTGCAAAAGTATAGCCGCAGTGTTACGTGAATATTAATCCAATATTAAGTTATTGTTAAGTTTGATGATTACAGGGTTGTCAGGAATTGTAGCAACATATAATTGTCATAGTTTTGTCGGAAATTTTAATCACAAAATTATAATGAGTTTTTCAGGAGTATTAAGTGTACTTAAACCAAAAGAAAAGAAATTCTTACCCCTGTTCGAAGCCTCGGCAGAGAATATGGTAAAAGCTGCCATTCAGCTTAATAAATACTTCCTCGTGAAAGATGCTGAGGAAAAAGCAAAAATAATTGATCTAATAAAATCACATGAAAAGGCTGGTGACGAAATTACAGTAAAACTGTATCATGAATTGAACCGATCCTTTATAACTCCGTTCGACCGCGAAGATATCAATACGTTGAACGGAGCATTGGATGATGTGTTGGATCTAATGAACAGCTTTTGTCAAAAAATTCGAAATCATCCGCCACAGAAAGAATCAGAATATTTTTTGTATCTTAGCGAACTTATTTTACAAGCTACCCGTGAAATTAAAACGGCTATTTTAGAACTGAAGAATATAAAATATCCAAAAAAAATTATGGAAGCTTGTATCAGAATAAACGAAATTGAGAATCAGGCCGACGATATATACCACACAGCTCTTTCAGGACTTTTCGAAAATGAAAAGGATGCCATTGAACTGATCAAGACCAAGGAGTTGTTGTCAGTTCTTGAAAAAGCTACTGATAAGGCCGAAGATGTGAGTGACGTATTGAAATCTATCATTATTAAAGCAGGATAAAAAAAAAATTATGGATCTAACCTTACTTATTGTTATTATCGTTCTCGCATTTGCTTTCGATTTTGTAAACGGATTTCACGATGCTGCCAATTCGATTGCCACTGTTGTTTCAACCCGTGTGTTGACACCCACCCAAGCAGTTATCTGGGCTGCTTTTTTCAATTTTCTTGCCTATGCCGTATTCAATTTACACATTGTTGACACCATAGCCAAAACTGTGGATACAAGCGTTATTAATCTTCAGGTGATATTGGCAGGTCTTATTGCCGCCACCATTTGGAATCTCCTGACATGGTATTTGGGTATACCTTCAAGTTCATCGCACACCTTAGTGGGTGGTTTTGCCGGGGCGGCTGTTGCCTATGGCGGATGGGCCATTGTGCATAGCGACAAAATACTTAAGATTGCCGCCTTTATTTTTCTGGCACCCATTCTGGGTATGGTCATTTCGTATTTTGTTTCCATTTTGATGTTGTATATTACCCGACACGGAAAGCCAACCAGGCTGAATAAGATTTTCAGGTATCTTCAGTTGGCATCATCGGCTTTGTTTAGCCTGGGACATGGTGGAAATGATGCCCAAAAAGTCATGGGTATTATAACCGCTGCACTTATTGTTTATTTCAAAGGTGTAGACCCATCCTCGATTCCAGAATGGGCAAATATTACATACAATTCAGCAGGAAAGATACAAGCTATTCCACACTGGATCGTACTGGGATGTTATGCAGCTATTGCTATGGGAACCATGCTGGGAGGATGGAAAATTGTAAAGACCATGGGGTCGAAAATCACCAAGCTAACACCTTTTCAGGGAGTGGCTGCCGAGACATCAGGAGCTTTATTGCTTTTCGGAACGGAGGCTTTTGGTATTCCGGTGAGCACAACTCATACTATTACGGGAGCCATTATTGGTACTGGAATGACGAAAAGAGTTTCGGCTGTGCACTGGGGTGTGGGAGCAAAATTACTTTGGGCATGGGTTCTTACTATCCCTGTAAGTATGCTGATTGCCGTTGGAGTGTATCACTTGATCATGCTTTTTTAGTTTCTTAATTATTTCAGACGGACTAACGATTTAAAGTAAGGTGTTGCGAATGTTATTGGCAATTGGTTTAGGTTTCTATTGCTAAAATACCCGGGATTCAGACACAGTATGGATTGACATTTCCCTGTCCAGATAATTTTTGCAAAGTAATATTTGTTTCAGATTATAAGTTATGACACTTATTATTAGCATTATAAATGGGGCTAATCTATAATTCCTCCTTACTTTATCATAAAGTATCTCTGAAATGGGTTAAGTGATCATTTGCTAATGAAATACACACATTTTCAATACTATAATCTTACTTTAATATACCAATAAAAATAGCCGCAAACCTAGCCGCAAAGGATATGGGCAAAACACACAAAGTCTACTACAGGAAAAAGCAGGAAAAGCATATGTGGTAACCATATAAGGTATTCTCTGCAGAGCATCCACTCAAAAAGGTCCGAAACGGGACACTGTGTCCGAAACGGACAACCAAAAAGGACACATATATTTTAATTAAATTTATAAAGTTCGCATTTAAAAGCACTTACGCTTTGGCATTGTGCTTGCTTATCTATATGGGTCAAAATACAAGCTCGTTCTTTTAAAGTTTGAAAAAAAATTGCTGCAGGCAGAATTTCGCAAAATCTATAGTCTTGTAGAAATAACCTACAGTAATGTAGGTAATACCTACAATACTATAGGAAAAGTCTACAGCACTCTGGATAAAGTCTACAGTACCCGGCATAAAATCTACAAGACTCTGGATAAAGTCTATAGGACTCTGGGTAAAACCTACAAGACTGTGGGTAAAGTCTACAGTGCTCTGGATAATGTCTACAAGGCTCTGGATAAAGTATTCAGAACTATGGAAAAAGCCAACAAGACTGTAGAAAATGACAATAAAAAATTAAATAATAGAAAAACAAGTAGTTAACAATTTTTATAAACCCTTAAAAAGTAAAATTATGGCTGATTATCGCTTATCTTACGTCCCATCCAAATTCGTCGCACGAATGGATGTTGTCGACGAACTTCAACTTTCCGCAGGAACTCCGCCCAATGCCAAAAAATATATGGACTGGCACTGGACCCTGGAAGAAAGTGACCATGTAACCAAGGTCAGAGAAAAGGCGGATGAATATTTTGAACTCATGAAGGACAAAAAAAGTTGTCCTACCGTGGTCCGCGATCAGATGAACATTCTGATTACCGATTTTATGGCTTTCGATCATGGAAAAACCGACCCCCATAATCTATGGAACAAGATTGCTGATTTCGGAAGCATTACCGATTGCGAATCGGCAGGAATAAGGCGAGGCACACCTCTGGCCAAGGCTCCTACTCAGGACGACGAAGTTCCCGTAGTCGAGCAATTGTTGCAGCCTCTTATCGGTATTCGTATTAATGCTATTGGCAAACATCTGCTGTCGGTGGTCAATTCCGCATCCCCCTCGAGTAAGGCTCTGCCCAAGGGAATAAAATTTGCCAAAGTGTTTGTTTATATTGGTACTGAGCCTCCTGCCAATCTGAAACAATATTATGTAATTGGCATTGCCAGAAGAGGCATGTTTCTGAACAAACTCAATGATATTGAACCTGTAGAAGGAAAAGATCTCTATGCCTGGTATATTGTTCGCTACGAAAACACCAAGGGCGAGTTAGGCGAACCTTCCAACCGCCTGAAAGCAGAGATATACTTCGAAGCGGAGTGAGGATGTTTTATTTAGATGGAAAAACTCCCGTGGACTATGGCTGCGGGAGTTTTTTTATGATTTTAATTATCTCAAGGGAGTTTTAATCTCTTTCATTTTCTACTAAGCAAGGAAAGTTCAAGACTTTTGTCTTATTTCACTAATTTTGGAAAAGAATCCACCTTGTAAAACACAGCATGAAACGAACCATTATTCTCCTGCTATTTCTGTTGCCACTGGCCTCTCAGGCACAGAAGAAACCTCTGGCTTTCACGGCTTCCCTCTTCAACGAATCCACCGCCATACCTTTCACCCGCTTCTTCACCACTCCGGTTCATCCCGGTCTGCAGGCAGGCATGGAATTCGATTATGGCAAAGAAAAGCCGCATTACCGTATATTTCAAACCGCTATGCTCAGCTATTTCTACCACAACCATCTGGCTCAGGGATTTGCTCTCAGCTCGGAGTTTGGTTATGAATATCGCTTCCGTTTCGGACTGTCCCTGTCGGCTCTGATAGGAGTGGGGTATATGCATACCTTTACCACAGCCGAAGAGTTCACTTTCTTGGATGGTGCTTACGTGAAAAAAACCGACAAAGGCAATGCCCGTCTCTATCCTTCCCTTTCTTTCGATGTGGGATATTATTTGCTGAAAGGCAAACCCAACTCCCCCAAATTGTTTGTGCGCTACCAGTCCTGGGCCGAATATCCTTATTCTCCCGGATTCATACCCATTATGACGCACATCAACCTGCATATCGGAGTTAAATTTTTTATCAACCGCAAAGCTTCGCAACATGAATAGACTTACCCTACTGATAGCCGCTGCTCTTTTGTTAGTCTTCCACTCCTGCAAAAAGGGCGAAACCATAGCTCCCGAAAACTATAATTGTAATTTTAATTTTGCCGACAGCAGCGCGGTCAATCCGGATGCTTCCAAATACCAAGGTTTGCTCGATGGCATCACCTCTCAGGGGGTGGTGGGCATCATGATGTCGGTTTGCCGGCCGCAAACGGGCATGTGGGTAGGGGCCAGTGGCAAAGCCGACCTTCACAACGGGGTAGATATGAAACCCTGCAACATCAGCCGGGTCGGTTCCACCGTAAAAATGTTCACTGCCGTCACTGTGCTCAAACTGGCCGAAGAAGGCAAGCTGCAACTCGACGATAAGATATCTGCCTACCTGCAGGGCGATGTGATTGATAAGATAGAGAATGCCGATAAGGCTACCATCAGGCAATTGCTGCAGCACTCCAGCGGTATGTACAACTACATTCAGAACCTCGAATTTCAGACGGCCTCCACCAACGACCTCATCCGCGAATGGAAGCCCGAAGACCTGCTGAAATATGCCTATAACAAGAGTGCCTATTTCGCTCCCGGCGAAGATGTGGGTTATTCTAACACCAATTATATAATGCTGGGTTTGCTCATCGAAAAGATTGAGGGAAAGCCTTTCTACAAAGTGTTCGAAGAAAAACTATTCCTGCCATTGGGACTAACTCTCACCAGCTTTGCTGCCGAAGATCCCGTGCCTGACGATATCGTTCGCGGCTATATTGATATCTACAGCAACCTGCAGGTGATGGAAAGCACCTACTACAGCGGTTGGGATTATTATTGCGCCGATGGCGGATTGATCTCCAACCCTTATGATATGAGTGTGTTCTTCAGGGCGCTGATGAAAGGCGAAATATTGAACCCTTCATCCATGAACGAAATGCTGACCTGGATAGCTCCCAAAAACCCGGACCCGGAATTTTTCCCTATGTACTACGGTCTCGGAATCTTTAAAATGGAAACTCCTTACGGCATAGCCTATTTCCACAGCGGCGATGCCATTGGCTATTATGCCAACATGATGTATCTGCCGGTCGACGGCACCACCATTGTATATGAAGTGAACAGCAACTACGGCAAGATCGATCAGTTTGTCTCTACCCGCGATGCCATGTCGCATATTTTAGGTATTGTGTTGGAGTAATCGATGGAGTATCTTTATTAAATAACCCTACCAAAAGAAGAATCAATGCAATGAAAGGGAGTTATTCAGTGCTCAATTCCCGTAGCTATAGGTCTTCTCTCCGTGGCATCCCGGGTAGCACGAGCCGCCTTTTTCGAGAGGTTTGTAGCGCATAGGCATTTCCCATTTCCCGAAAGCAGCGACATCATTGATCAAATGAGGGTTTGCCGAAGCATGTACATTGTGGCAAAGTGCACAACTGCGTCCTTTAATCCCTTGCAGATGCAGGTAATGTAGGTTGCGTTTGCCATCGCGAAATTGTGTAACCGAGGTTGTGGAGTCCTTTGTCATCAGTTGGTTGTCATGACAGGTAAAACAGAGGGCGTAGTTTTCGGGTTTGCCTTCGGCATAAATGCTTTGCGGATATGCATCCTTCAGAAGGGCAAATTTATTGGAAGCATGCGGACTGTGGCACGCAAGGCAACCTCCTCCATCAATGGCTCCGTGCACATATTGGCTCTTGTCGAGTAATTGTTTGATATTGTCAGTGTGGGTGCTGTCGGTAGCAATGATACGGTTATGGCATCCCAAACATAGCTCTTTATCCTGAGCCAACAACAGTTTTTCCTGTGCCGATGAATGAGGCGAATGACAAGCTACGCAAGATCTTTTTGCTAAGATGGCTCCATGAACGTCTTTCGATTTCTGCACATCCGAAAGCACTTTGTCGTGGCAGGTATAGCACATAGCCGGCATGGCTTCTGTAAGCGTAAATCCCGGAATGCCTTTCTGAGGGTGCTCCCTGCCATTGCTCGTATGGCAGTTGTCGCAGCCTTCAGCAACCGGATGCATCACGGTTTGTGATATCAATGGCTTGTGACAGTCCAGACATTCGACCTTGGGAGCACTAAGTTGCGGACTACTTAGCCCCAGACCATAAAACCAGATCAGCAGATATAATTGAATAGAGTTCATGCCCGTTGTTTTTTAATTAAAATCTCCGTGCTATCTGCACATAGCCTCCGTTATATATAATCTTTTCATTCAGATAATCGCGTTTGTACATTTGTACTCCAAGGGTGATGAATATTTTACGGATGGAAGTAGTCACATCCAAACCCGCCATGATCAGGTTGAGCTTAATGTTCTGATAATCCTGATGCATATAACTTCCCTGCAGGCCGATGCGTGTGCGCGATTTGATATTATAAGCCAGCATGGCGGAAACATTAGCCGAATTTTCTTTGACGTTTTCGTCTGTCAGCGTCATGTAGCGCATACTTCCGTTCAGCGAACCGTCGAAATGTTTCAGAAAGCGTCCCTGTAGTTGAACAAAATAGCCCAGAGAGTAGTAAGGTATAATGTTGCTTTTATAATTGTCGTATTCAACACCTGCGCTGGCAAACTTATAGTTTAGCCTGATCCCGCAAAGGTTCTGTGTAAATGTGTTTAATTGCAGGAATTCTGTTTGCATCAGCTTCAGATAGTTTTGGCTGGCGTAAGTATAATACAACTCGACAATATTATTGAAGAAGGATAACCGCGCATTGAAGTTATGATTGGCAGCATCGTATCGGTATAATCCAGGTTGCATATAGGTATAACTCATATAGACGCTTGCGTTGTTGGCAATTTGGCCACCGGGTATGCGCTGAATCTCATAATAATTGCCTTGAGTCATTAGCACAAAGTCGATATCGCGCTGATAAACTATAGTTCCGGTAACATCCGTAACCACCAGAGTGGTCACATCAATATAAGGATTTTGGATTAGCGTAAGCGTGCCATCAACCAAGATGTATTCTTCGTTAAAGACATTCTGGCTCACCGACGAACTTTCCCTTTCACGATGATTCCAGGTGAATTTATATGCCAGGCTGAGCGAACCTTTCATCGGGATCTTTTTATTATAGCGCATGTCGAAACCCAATTTGCTGTCGTTACCTTTATAATAGCTTTGGTCAGAATGGATATACCCACCAAAGATATCGGTGTTGAGGCTATGATAGAGTTTATGCCCCAACATTAGATTGACATTGTGCTGATCGAGCTTTTGTGACTCCTGTATAATGTGGTAAAAGGCGTAGGCAGCAGTCAGTCGGAATTGTTTGGGCATATCAGCTGTAAAGTTCTCAATGGTACTGATGCGGGTATAATTTGTATTCAACTTGCGGTCGAATGCTGTAGTGATGAAGTTGAGGCGATAATGCCTTTTCTTATCAAAATGAAAGTCGTTGTTAAGTACAAACTGATCTGAAATACTTTTTCGTTGTGTGCTTTCAAAATCTTCGCGTGAAAAGGTCGAGTGCGAATAGGTGAGTTCGTGTTTATCCCATTTTGAAAAAGAAGTTTGCAGACGGCTTCGCAATTCACTTTGCTTCACATTGAAGATACGGCCTGTCTGTATCTCCTTCTGATACCATTTTCCTTCTTCATAATTCACCGACATAGGGGCGAATTTGTTGTTGATGTTCATGAAGGCGCCATAGCTTTTGCTGCGCGATCTGATGTCCGATAGGTTTTCGCGGTTGCTATAATTTTCGTTAAGAGTGATGTTTCCTCCAAAGGTGACGGGTTTATTGTTAAGAAAAACCGTACGAATGTCAAGATTCTTCAAGGTGTTCACTTCGCCCAGATCGGGCACAACAAGGAATTTTTCCTGGTGTGATTCGGGACTGTATTCCGCATCCACATCTAAAGTCATAAAATCGGGGTTCCAAAAATAGCATCCTGCTTTTGCTTTCAGTCCTCCTGATATCCATATCGATTGTTGGTTGTCTTTAGTATCGCCCCTCCAGGTGGTTTGGTTTCGGTAGTTTCCTTTGATGTATAATTCTCCGCTATAGTGCGTAAGTCCCCAGAACTTAGCCCTCGATCGCCCCCCGTTATAACCATCATACAAAGAGATATTGTTGCGTCGGGAGCTGTAAGAACTCTGAGTAAATCCCTCCATCGCGATCAACCAAAAACAAACTATGACAACTAATATTTTCAATTCCGGTTAACTATTTAAAACAAAAAACGATCACTTCCTCCATGGGGATTATGACAATCCGTACATTTGGTTTCACCTATTTCGGCAT
The DNA here is from genome assembly GCA_964599365.1 of uncultured Bacteroidales bacterium. Classification (GTDB taxonomy): domain Bacteria; phylum Bacteroidota; class Bacteroidia; order Bacteroidales; family CAIWKO01; genus CAIWKO01. Next base: position 12,970 of record CAZRFL010000018.1, on the reverse strand, counting down.
GAACCTCGTTCTTAAGTACAGAGGCCGCATCATGACAATTATAACATAGAGCCTGTCCACTACTAACCAACAGTTTGGGCAATTCCGAACTATGAGGGTTATGGCAGCCATTGCAATAACCGACAGCCACGGGTCCATGAACAAACGCAAACTTTTTTGAAAAATCTTCATGGCAGGAATAACAAAGTCCAGGTAAGGGAGTTTTGAACATTCCAGCAGCCTGTTCGTTGTGACAGGAAGAACAGTTCCCATCTTTATATGGCTGATGAATACTCCCTTTTATTATAGCCGTTTTCACCAAGGCGATATGGCTGGTTGTATCTTTAACAGCCATTTTATCCAGTGTTGAAATACTGTCGGTTTTTTCGGGCTGTGGCACCCCATCAAAGAAAAACGAAAGAGTCTTGTAATGATTTTGTGTGGAACAACTCACAAAGAATGCCAGAACCGCAATCAATAAAAATAAAGAGGTATGTTTTCTTTGCGACTTAAGCATTCTTGTCCGCTGGTTTTATAATTAATGTTTTCAGTGTTTTTTCTTTTTCGATCCTTTATCCTTTTCACCGCTGCCGGGTTTATAATTCGGGTTGGGTTCGATAGCTCCATACACCGAAACTTTGTCTGAGCCATACTGGTTAGTCACTAAAAGTATGTATTTAAGTTTGTAAGCCGGGTCAACGTATTTTGTGAAATAGTCGAGGTTGTCGTAATCAATAGTAATCTTGGCCGGAAGCCACATACGACCGGGGCCTTCTGCTCCCCCACCGAAATTCATCAACAATTTCCCTTCTTTGTTAAATATCTGCGCATTTTCGAAACTGGCATCTACCACATAGATAATGCCTTCTTTGTCGACAGCAATACCTTTGTTTCGGGCAAACTGTCCGGGTTTGTTGCCATAACTTCCAATCGTCTGAAGGTATTTCCCTTCGAGATCGAATATTTTAACTGTGAAACCACCCAAGTCGGAAACATAAACCTTGTCATTCTGCACAAACAAGTTCACAGGTGAATATAGATAATCATCGTTGCCCGGAGCAGAATCAGGGAAAGTAAAAAGTAGTTTCCCAACAGAATCTCTGTCATAGACGTAAATACGGTTGTTTAAAATGTTTGCTACCCACACTTTGTTCGCATAAACAAAAACATCTGTAGGTTTAAATTTTTCTGTGGCACCAAATGAATTCACATAAAGCCCCATGTCGTCAAATATTACTACCTGTTTGCGATCGCCATCGGCAACGTACAATTGATCCCTGTCATCCACATAGCAATTCAAAGGGTTTTTAAGCTGTCCTTTGCCCTTTGGTGTAAAATAACTAAAAGTCTTTTTTTCAAGCCCAATGATCTCTAATCCTGCTATACCATTATCGCAAACATAGATGCGGTTCTTGTGGATAGCCACTCCATAAGGTTTAAAAATGGGCAAAGGTTTATTGGCACCAGCAATAAATTTAGAGGCTTTTGATTGCTTCACAACATCCTCAGAGCCACCAATGCGGGTGAGGAATTGTATTCTGGCAGTATCAGGAGGTGAGGGATATATCACTGATTCCTGCGGAATCATATTTCTGTGACAGGAACCCAATATAACAGGGATAGCGTAAAGCAAAACGTAAAATTTCAGATTTCTTTTCATTTCTTGATTAGAATTTTTACAAATATAGCAAAAGAAAAAAACAACTTATATCTATGGAGTCCCTTTTGCAATTGTCCCTGGAATGTTGAATGGTTTTATTTTTAATATCTTTCGTCTGATTAAAAAAAAAGGGTGCAGAACACCCTTTTTTTTACAAGACCAATAATTCCCTGATTATTTATTGTGACATGTCAGACAAAGCTCACTTGAGTTGTTTGACATTCTTTGAAAATTGGTAAAAGTATTGTTATGAGCATTGTGGCATGAAGCACATTGCATTTTATGACCATAGAGCATATCATCATCAATATGACCGGCAGGAGTCAAACCAGATAAAGTAGTAACAGGATTGTACAAACCACCGTCTGTTGTTGCCAAAGTAGCATCATAGGTGAAAGAAATAGGATGATCGTTAGAAAGGTTGGTACCAACCAAAGTTAATGTGCCAGGATACTCAACACCTAAAGTTCCGCTTACAGGAGCTTGCGCACCAATAAAATCATTCAGAGCAACAGTACCATCATGACAGCTCAAACATAATTTTGAATTTCCATCAGGTCTGGTTCCCGGAGTGGCATTAAATGTTGATGACACGGCACTCGTATACATTGTGTAAGCAGCTGTAGTCGTATCATGACTCCATAATGGTGCTTGCGCAATTGTCATTGAATTGTGAGGTACGTGACAGGTTCCGCAAAGTTTGTTGGTTGTTCCTGTGTTCCATGTTTGTCCTGACATATCATGAGGTGTACCCGCGATTTGTCCGAAAGTTACCTGAGCCATTGCAGCCAGTGCGATTCCCAGAAGTAAATTTTTCATTTTCATTTTGTTTTGGTTTTAGTTTATACTTGATTTATTGTTTAGTTTAAATCTTATTGGAATATTTGTTTGGGTCCAAAAAAATTCCACAACAAAAATATAACAATTACAAACTTCAGAAAAAAAACAGAAAAGACAGATGTCAAATATTAGCTGAGAAATAATCCTTATTGAATGAGAAAAATCAGCTATTGTTTTTTCAAATCCGTTGTAGTAAATATAAAAATACTGATTAACAATCCGATATGGCGTTTTTTTTGAATCACATATTTACGATAATTTGCAATTACAATTAATAAATTAATCCAAAAAATAATGATATCCCACGCTTGTTAGGGTTAGAGGTTTTGTATAAAATCCAATTTTAGAATTAATTTTTTAATTTTGAAAAATCTTTACGTATTGATCCCAAAATATCATCATTGAAAGCATTACACCTTATAGTCTCCTTTACCTTCTACTTATTGTTCGCACCCGCTTCCCTTTTTGCACAGGATACGATAGCTAACATGAGCATTGTCGGTTCGTCCTATATTCAATGGGTGAAACAATATCCCCCGGCTGAGGGACAAGCAAAGGGAGGCGGGAGCTACGACAAGTTCAAGGATTTTATATTTGGAAAAAAAGATTTGGCTGAAATTAAAAAACCTATGTGTGTAGTAGCCAGTAGTCCGGATACCTTTCTATTGATGGATCAGGCCAACGGATTAATTTTCGATGTTCAGAATGTAAAGTACGAAGTTCCCCGCCACCTGCGAAAGAAATTCGGAACATTCAGTTCTTTGGTCGATATGTGTGAACTACCGGGGGGTGAAGTACTCTTTACCGACTCACATCTGAAAGCAGTCTACAAGATTACATCTGGGAAAAAAGATATCATTTCTTTTACAGATACTCTTACGCTGATTCAACCAACCGGAATTGCTTATTCCAAAGCCACAGAAGAGATTTGGGTGGTAGAAACCGGTGCCCATCGCATCTCGATTTTCGATCGCAATGGCAAACTGCTTCGACGCATTGGACAAAGAGGAACTGGTAATAGGGAGTTTAATTTTCCTACTTACATTTGGATTGATAAGGACGGAACGGTTTATCTTGTGGATACCCTTAACTATCGTATTCAGATACTTGATAAGAACGGCGAATTTGTGTTTAGTTTTGGAGAAATGGGCGATGCCACAGGGTTTTTGGCACGACCAAAAGGAATAGCCACAGATTCTAAGGGGAATATTTATGTAGCCGATGCTTTGTTCCATTGTGTTCAAATTTTCGATAAGAGCGGCAGATACCTAAATAATTTCGGGAAGCAAGGTCACAATCAGGAAGAATTTTGGATACCTACAGGTATATTCATTGATAAAAAAGATTTTATTTATGTGGCCGATAGCTACAATGCAAGAGTGCAAATATTTCAATTAAGACATGATGACCAGAAATAAAAAAATGCTAAGGAGTTTTTATCTGATCTTTGTATTTATGTTTCCATGGATGCTTAACGGTCAGTCTGTGGTTAATTCGGTACATAATTTGTCAGTTAGGGGCAGTGGAAAGATCAAAGCCGAAACAGAATCAGAAGTTTGCCTGTTCTGCCATACCTCACATTCATCAGCGCCGGTTGCTCCTCTTTGGAACCGGAAGAATTCGGGAGCTATCTATACATTATACAACAGTTCCACACTGGATGCTAAACCGGGTCAACCTGATGGGTCATCTATACTGTGCCTTTCCTGTCATGACGGCACCGTAGCTTTAGGAAATCTGGTCTCTCGCCAAAACGTTGAGTTCACTCATGGAGTTACAACTATGCCCGCAGGAAAATCAAATCTGACTACAGACCTGTCCGATGATCACCCCATCTCCTTTGTTTACGATGCAGCATTATCGGCTACCGATAAAGAATTACTTAATCCACGCGACATTCTCATGCCTGTGCAGCTTGAGAAAAACAAGCTACAATGCACCTCCTGCCATAATCCCCACAAAGACCTATATGGTGACTTTCTGGTATCATCCAACGAATCTTCAAATCTATGTCTTTCCTGTCATAAAACAAATTTGTGGACTGCAAGCTCCCATCAGATTTCTGATAAAACATGGAATGGAAACGGTCCTGACCCATGGTTTCATACGCCCTACACAACAGTGGCTGCCAACGGTTGCGAGAATTGCCACAATCCGCACAACTCGGGTGGAAAAGAGAGATTGTTGAAATACCAGCAGGAAGAGGACAACTGCTACGATTGTCATAATGGCAACGTGGCCAAAACAAATATCCAGCAACAGTTCGTAAAAACTTACCGTCATAACGTATCTGTTTATACGGGAATTCATGATGCCGTAGAAATGGCTATTCCAAAAGAAAAACATATTGAATGTGCCGATTGCCATAACGGTCATGCAACTAATTCCGACCAGGCAAGTGCCCCTAACGTGAAAGGATTTAATTTAGGGGTTCAGGGAATTTCGCAGGCCGGTACTCCTGTTTCTAACGCTGCTTATGAGTATGAGATATGCTATCGCTGCCATTCACAAAACGCAGTTACAACCAGTTCGGTAACCCGTGTTGTGATGCAGAACAATGTGAGAATGGAATTCGACCCGGCCAATTATTCCTATCATCCTGTGGCTGCCATTGGCAGGAACAGCAATGTCCCCAGCTTGATATCACCTATGACAGTGACAAGCATGATCTATTGTTCCGATTGTCATTCAAGTGATGGAGCAAACTCCCCTGCTGGTCCTCACGGTTCCGTTTATCCGCAGATACTGAAAGCAAATTATAACCGGGCGTCTTATTCTCCTGAATCAATGATGTCCTATGCACTATGCTATAGCTGCCATGATCGTAATTCCATTCTGAGCGACCAGTCGTTTACCTTTCACAAGTTACATGTTTCGCAAAAATCCATTTCATGTATCGCTTGCCACGATTCCCATGGAATCAGTAGCAGCCAGACCAATGGAGGCAGTTCGACACATCTGATCAATTTCAATACGGGGTCTGGTTTTGCATCTGCGGCAGATGGGATGCTCAAATACGAAGATCAGGGCGAAAACCATGGAAGCTGTTATCTGAGTTGTCATGGGAAGAAGCATGGGCCTTTGAGTTATTGATAGGATTCCCTTTTATCAGAGCAAACTCCCTACCTAACCTCATTTCCATTTTCACCTTTTTCCGTAGTAGTGACAAAACACAACTCACCCTTTGCATTCTCCGACATAAGTATCATGCCTTGCGAAACTATACCTTTAATCTCTCTCGGGGCCAGATTAAGCAAGATAACCACCTGTTGACCTATGATCTTTTCAGGTTCATAAAATTCAGCAATGCCCGAAACCACGATGCGTTTATCAATGCCCGTATCTAACAGAAGCTTCAAAAGTTTTTTGGTTTTGGGAACTCTTTCGGCTTCCAGAATGGTGGCAGTGCGAATGTCCATCTTCACGAAATCATCGTAAGAAATATTCTCTTTGGCTGGTTTGGCAATGGATTCATTAGCGATATTGTCCGCCTTGGTTTGATGCAGACGGGCTATTTGTGCTGCAATCACGTCGTCTTCAATTTTGTCGAAAAGTAAACTGGGTTCGTTGATCTGATGACCGGAAGGAAGCAAGTCTGTCTTTCCGGCATCACTCCATTTCAATGGTCCGAGGTTCAACATTTCCGATAATTTTGCCGCTGTAAAAGGCAGGAAAGGTTCCATTACAATGCTGAGATTGGCACATATCTGCAGCGCATTGTACATAATGGTCATCACTCTTTCCGGATCAGTAGCTGCCAATTTCCATGGTTCGGTTTCGGCCAGATATTTATTTCCCATACGGGCCAGATTCATCATTTCTGCTAATCCTTCACGGAAACGGAAGCTGTCTAAGCTTTGTGAAATGGATTTAGGAAAATCTTTGATATCGCCTAAAATATCCACATCATAACAAGTCTTATCCGAAATTGGGGGGACAACACCTTGATAATATTTTTGAGTCAGAACCATGGCACGATTCACGAAATTTCCCAAAATGGCCACCAGTTCGCTGTTGTTTTTGGTTTGAAAATCTTTCCAGGTAAAGTCATTATCTTTGGTTTCGGGCGCAGTAGCGCACAAAGTATATCGCAACACATCCTGTTTGCCGGGAAAATCGACGAGATATTCGTGCAACCAAACAGCCCAGTTACGCGAAGTAGATATTTTATCTCCTTCGAGGTTCAGAAACTCGTTGGCCGGAACATTGTCAGGCAATATATAGCTTCCTTCGGCGTGAAGCATAGAAGGAAAGACAATGCAATGGAAAACGATGTTGTCTTTACCTATAAAGTGCAATAACCGGGTTTCTTCATCTTTCCAATAAAGTTTCCAATCCTTACCCTGTTCTGCAGCCCATTCTTTAGTAGCCGAAATATAGCCTATAGGAGCATCGAACCAAACGTATAGTACTTTGCCGTCGGCACCTTCCAGAGGAACCTTTACTCCCCAATCCAGATCGCGGGTAACCGCCCTGGGCTGCAATCCCTGATCGAGCCAGGATTTGCATTGACCATAAACATTGATTTTCCAGTCTTCTTTATGTCCTTCCAGTATCCATGTTTTAAGCCAGGGTTCATACTTGTCCAAAGGCAGAAACCAATGTTTGGTATCTTTCAGTACAGGAGGATTGCCGCTCAGCACCGAACGTGGATTAATAAGGTCGGTAGCATTTAACGAGGTGCCGCAGTTTTCGCATTGATCGCCATAGGCTTTTTCATTATTACAGTGAGGACAGGTTCCAGTGATATAACGATCGGCAAGAAAATGATGGGCTTCCTCGTCGTAATATTGTTGGGTGGTTTTTTCGATAAATTCGCCTTTGTCGTATAATGTGCTGAAAAATTCCGACGCGGTTTCGTGATGTGTTTTATTGGAAGTACGGGAATAAATGTCGAAACTGATGCCGAATTCTTCAAACGACTTTTTGATAATATTGTGATACTTATCGACGATCTGTTGAGGTGAAACACCTTCCTGTCGCGCCTTTATGGTTATAGGAACACCATGTTCATCAGAGCCCCCTATAAATAAAACATCCTCTTCTTTAGAGCGCAAATAACGGGCATAAATATCAGCAGGAATGTACACCCCCGCAAGATGTCCAATATGTACCGGCCCGTTAGCATAGGGCAGGGCGGAAGTAACTGTGGTGCGTTTATATTTTTTATCAGGTTGCTGCATGTATAGGTGTTTTTGTGTATTTTCGGGAAAAATTGAATAAGAGTACAAAATTAGCGATTTCAATCCGGTTTTGACATACATAAATTACAACAAAAAATGAGTGCTGTTTTTATTAAACCTCCCTATCTTTCAAAGAATGATACTGTTGGAATCGCTGCCCCGGCCCGTAAAATATCCAAGGAGGAACTTCAACCTGCTCTGGATCTCCTGCATTCATGGGGTCTGAAGGTGATTCTGGCTTCGAATATTTTTGACGTGCACCATCAATATGCAGGTACTGATGAGCAGAGATTAAACGGGTTTCAGGAGTTGCTGGATAACGATACCGTCAAAGCCATCTTATGCGCCCGCGGAGGTTATGGTTGTGTTAGAATTATTGACCATCTTGATTTTTCTTCCTTTTGTAAGCGGCCCAAATGGATCACAGGCTACAGTGATTTGACGGTTTTTCATTCGCATATTCAAACTCATTTTGGCATAGAAACTTTGCATTCTACCATGGCCATTAATGTTTCCACCAATACAGAAGAGGCTCTGGAAAGCTTCAGAAAAGCTCTGTTTGGTGAAAAGATCTCGTATTCGATTTCATCTCACGAATTCAACAGAAAAGGCAAAGCAAATGGAAAACTGACGGGTGGAAACTTATCCATTCTTTATTCTTTGAGTGGTTCGGCTTCTGATATTGACACCCATGGAAAGATACTCTTCATTGAGGATCTGGAGGAATACCTGTACCATATCGACCGCATGATGATGCAACTGAAGCGTAGTGGCAAGCTCGAAAATCTGGCGGGCTTGATAGTCGGAGGAATGAACAATATGAACGATAATACCGTACCTTTTGGAATGAGTGCGTATGAAATTATTGCGGAAGCTGTTTCAGAATATCATTATCCTGTTTGCTTCAATTTTCCGGCTGGGCATATTAATAATAATAATGCCCTGATCATGGGAAGAATGACTGAAATTTCAGTAGAAGAAGAGACTTGTACTATGAAGTTTTAGAATCAAAAGTGTCAGAGACCCATCTCCACTGCAAAACTTATTAATGCAGCTGTACTTTTAAGCCCTAGTTTTTTCTGGATATTGCTTTTATGGGTTTCTATGGTTCTGCTGCTTAAATCCAATTTATCTGCTATATCTCCAGCCGAAAGCCCCTTACTTAAATACGACAATATCTCTATTTCTCTTTTTGATAAGATTTTTAGTTGGGATTTGGCTTTTTCGGTCTTTTGCTCAGTGATCTGGTTCTCAAAATAAGGAGTAATCATAAATTTGTCCAAATTGATCATGATTCCGCCGGCCTTGTGTGGTGTTCCGTCAGGATTTCTGCTGATAACAAAGGAACTAAAATATAACCAGATGTAATGTCCCCTTTTATGCTTGAGGCGGTAAACGGCCGTATGGGATTTGTCTTTGGTCTCGGGGTTCATGAAGAAATTATAGCCCTCGCTGAAAAAATGAAGATCGTCAGGATGATAAATATCTCTCACACCATTTTCTCCTATATTATCAAGGTCTTCGATTCTATAACCTGTGATTTCTTCAAAATTTTCACCTGCCCAACTTAACCCTACAGAATTATAGTCGATAATGAAAAGAACCCCGTTCATTTTTTCAAGTGATTCTTTATATAACCCAATTTTTTGAGTAAGTTCAGTGTTTACTTGTAGCAATTGTTCAACGTTGATCATACAGTTTTTATTAAAGAGAGTAATTACTGTTTGTTATCATTACTGAAAATTAGGTTCTGATTGTTGTCAAAAATCTGGAAAGTTGCTTCTCCCTCATTGTTTTCAGTTGTTATAGGCTGATGTGAGTCTAACAGTTTTTCCTGTATGGGTTCAACCTGACTTCCTAAAAACAAGAAAGCATCTTCTGGACGGACAATTCCCTTGTAAATTAATTTTTGCATAAATTCTTCCTCAATTTCTTTAGGTACTATTATTCTTTTCCAGACAGCAACTTTTAAATCGATATACATAAAAACAGGTTTTTTTCTTTAGCAAAAAATGATCATTAAAAAACAGATTCTTCGACCATACAAAAAAATAAAAAAAAATCCGATAAAAAATGACCCACATGGGTCAGTAAAAGTTAAAGTTTTCAAGAAGAAAATTAACAGAAAAACATCAAATTAACAAAAGACAAACATTCAGTAGGCGGGGACATTTATTATTAGACTTGTTAAAAACCCTGCTAAGCCTTATGGTAAATCATAATTCTCAACAGAAATCTATAATATTACTGTGCTAAGCATTTTAAAAACATGAAATAAAATGTTTGAAATCGAAATTCTCAATGGTTAGATTTTTTTCAGATTTTTAATGAATTTAAACCAATCATCTGAATGGAAAAATACTAATTTTGGAAACAATTAATACAAACGTAAAATCAAACTCTAATCTATGAAAAAACGAATGTTTGCAATTCTTGGTCTTTTACTTATGCTGCTAATTCAAAACAAAAGTGAAGGCTGTACCAATTTCATTTTTACAAAGGGCTCTACAACTGATGGATCAACTATGATAACCTATACTGCGGATTCACACACTCTGTATGGAGAACTTTATTTTCGGCCGGCAAAAGATTATCCCGAAGGTGCTATGATGGATATTTATGAATGGGATACCGGTGAATTCAGGGGCAAGATCAAACAGGCACGTCATACTTATTCGGTGGTCGGCAACATGAACGAACATCAACTTGCTATTGGTGAAACCACATACGGTGGTCGGGAAGAACTTAGTGATACATCCGCCATTATGGATTATGGCAGCCTTATTTATGTGGCTCTCCAACGTTGTAAAACAGCCCGTGAAGCCATCAAGTGCATTGGCGATCTTATGGCCGAATACGGCTATTATAGTTCAGGGGAATCATTTTCTATCTGCGATCCCAATGAGGCTTGGATTATGGAAATGATAAGCAAGGGCCCTGGAAATAAAGGGGGTGTTTGGGTAGCGCAGCGGATTCCCGATGGATATGTTTCCGCTCATGCTAATCAGGCCCGTATTACCAATTTCCCGTTGAATGACCCTGAAAATTGTCTTTACGCCAAAGATGTGATCTCATTTGCTCGTGATAAAGGCTATTTCAAAGGAAACGACAGTGAATTCAGTTTCTGTGATGCATATGCTCCTATTGATTTTGGGGGAGCCCGTTTTTGCGAAGCCCGTGTTTGGTCGGGATTCAACCGTATAAATAAGGACATGGGCAAGTATCTGGATTATGCCATGGGCGAAAACCTGAAAAATAAAATGCCATTATGGATAAAACCCGATAAAAAACTTTCTGTTTATGATGTTATGGAAATAATGCGCGATCATTATGAAGGAACCCCTATGGATATGACACAGGATATCGGTGCAGGAGCTTATAACTGCCCTTACCGCTGGCGTCCTATGACCTGGAAGGTTGATGGTGTGGATTATTTCAATGAAAGAGCTATTTCTACCCAACAAACCGGTTTCTCGTTTGTGGCACAATGTCGTGCATGGCTGCCGGCACCTATAGGAGGTGTTTTATGGTTTGGTGTGGATGATTCTTATAGTACTGTATATGCACCTATGTATTGTGGTATGACAAGTGTTCCCGAAACATTCGCAGTAGGCAATGGTGCTATGATGAAATTCAGTGAGAATTCTGCATTCTGGGTTTTCAACCAGGTTTCAAATTATGCTTATACACGTTATAAAGATATGATCCCTGAGATCAGAAAAGTGCAGAAAGAACTTGAAATGAAATTTATTCAGGAGCAAGTACCCATTATAGATAAAAAAGCGGATGAGCTCTATAAAAAATCACCTAAAAAAGCCGTGGACTTCCTCACTACATATTCGGTTAACACAGGTAATGATGTGGTGAAACGCTGGAAAGAACTTTATGGCTATCTTTTTACAAAATACATGGATGGGAACATCAAAACACCTGATGGAAACAAATTAAATCCCAAGGTGAAACAACCGGGTTATAGCGATGAGTGGTACTGGACACTGATCAAAGAAACCAGAACCAAATTTAAGGCAATCGGCTCAACCGGCCATTGATGAATAACTCAAAAGCCGCCTAATCAGCGGCTTTTTTATTGCTTTTACTAATGACAATACTTGAAATAAAAAATCTTTGTGTTGATTTTTTTACCGAAAACGGCAAGGTCCGTGCGGTGAATGGTATTTCATTTACTCTCGAAAAAGGCAAAACCATCGGTATTGTCGGTGAATCTGGTTCTGGTAAGTCCGTTACCTCTCTTGCCCTGATGGGTTTGTTGCCCAAAGGCATCTCGAAGATATCTCATGGACAGGCAAATTTTCAGACCGAAAACGAAACGGTCGATCTGTTTACTTTGCCCGAGAAGAAACTATGCAAATATCGCGGCAATCATATCGCTATGATATTTCAGGAACCCATGACTTCATTGAATCCGGTGTATAAATGCGGCCGTCAGGTGGTAGAAGCCATTCGGATACACGAGAAGCTGGATAAGAAAACCGCTAAGCAAAAAGCCCTGCATTGGTTTGCTGAGGTGCTGCTTCCCGACCCCGAAAAAGCCTTCAACTCCTATCCCCACGAACTGTCGGGGGGACAGAGGCAGAGGGTCATGATCGCCATGGCCATGTCGTGCCATCCCGCCCTGCTGATAGCCGATGAGCCTACCACGGCCCTGGACGTGACTGTGCAGAAGAATATTCTGGAACTGATGAAGCGATTGCAGCAGAAATACGGCATGTCCATCATCTTTATTTCTCACGACCTGGGAGTTATTGCCGAAATTGCCGATACGGTCATTGTCATGTATCGCGGCAATGTGGTGGAACAGGGTTTGGTGGCAGATATTTTCAAAGATCCCCAACAAGGTTACACCAAAGGCCTGCTGGCCTGCCGCCCCAATCTCGATGTCAGATTGAGATCGCTGCCTACCGTAGAGCAGTTCCTGCAAAACAACAGTGAGGAAAATTACGAGATAGTAGGCGAAAAGGAACGTAAAGCCGTACACGAAGTTTTATACAGCCAGCCCCCTATGCTGGATGTGGATCATATCAAAACCTATTTCCCCCTGCATAAGGCCTGGTTCTCGTCAAAACCTAAGGACTTCAAAGCCGTTGACGATGTCAGCCTGAAACTCTTTCCGGGTGAAACATTGGGTCTGGTAGGGGAGTCGGGTTGCGGTAAAACTACCCTCGGACGAACCATCATTAAACTGATAGAACCTACCGCCGGCAAGATCGTTTTTCTGGGTAATGATATTTCCTCTTATTCGCGCCGCAAGATGCGCGATTTGCGCAAAGATATTCAGATCATTTTTCAG
>CAZRFL010000017.1:36564-51190 GCA_964599365.1 uncultured Bacteroidales bacterium | reverse complement strand
ACAAAGTTATGGCTTTTTATAATTTTTTGCAAAGATATGAGCCCACAGTGGAGCGTAGCGGAACGAGGACTTGTAGCGGATAGCCTGACCCGACGCAGGAGGGGCGCGCCCAAATAATTAACCACCTGTTAAAAAAAAATCACAAGAAAATCAGGCTTATATTTGTTTAATGTGTTAATTTGCGGTTTAATCCTTTCAACATGTCAAGAACCAAATATATCTTCGTAACAGGCGGAGTTACTTCATCATTAGGAAAAGGTATCATTTCGGCATCGCTGGCCAAACTGCTTCAGGCAAGAGGTTTTACGGTGACCATTCAGAAGTTTGACCCTTATATCAATATTGACCCGGGGACACTGAACCCCTATGAGCACGGCGAATGCTACGTGACGGAAGACGGAGCCGAAACCGACCTGGACCTGGGACACTACGAAAGGTTCCTGAACCGGCATACTTCGCAGGCCAACAATATCACCACGGGGAGGATTTACCAGGCGGTGATTGAAAAAGAAAGGCGCGGCGACTATCTGGGCGAGACGGTGCAGGTGATACCGCATATTACGGACGAAATAAAATACCGCATCAAGCTGCTGGCCAACGAAGAGGAACTGGATTTCCTGATCACGGAGATTGGCGGAACGGTGGGCGACATTGAATCGCTGCCTTACATAGAGGCTATACGTCAGATGCGCTGGGAACTGGGCGAGACGAACTGTGTGGTGGTGCACCTTACGCTGGTGCCTTACCTGGCAGCCGCCGGCGAGCTGAAGACCAAACCAACGCAACACTCGGTGAAGAATATGCTGGAACTGGGGGTTCAGCCCGATATATTGGTTTGCCGCACCGAAAGACCGCTGAACGAATCGCTGAAGAATAAGATTGCGTTGTTCTGCAACGTATCGCCCCGCTCGGTAATAGAGTCGATAGATACGGATACCATTTACAATGTGCCCCTGCTAATGAAACAGGAAGAACTGGATGTGGTGGTGCTGGAAAAGACCAATATGGTTTTTTACGGCGAACCCGACCTGGTGCGTTGGGAAGAATTTCTGTTCAAACTTAAAAATCCCCTGCACGAGGTGAATATAGGCCTGGTGGGTAAGTACGTTGAGCTGAAGGACGCTTATAAATCCATTATGGAATCGTTTCTGCATGCGGGTTCGAGTGTGCAATGCAAGGTGAACCTGAAGACAATACACTCGGAACATATCAACGAAGGCAATGTGAGCGAAAAGCTGGCAGGCCTGCATGGTGTGCTGGTGGCACCGGGTTTCGGCGAAAGAGGCATAGAAGGAAAGATCACTGCTATACGTTACGTGAGAGAAAACAATATTCCTTTTCTGGGCATTTGCCTGGGGATGCAATGCGCCGTGATAGAATTTGCACGCAATGTGTTGGGATTGACCGATGCTCACTCCACAGAAATGAACCCGAGGACCTCGAGCCCCGTGATAGATATTATGGAAGCTCAGAAAAAGATATCATGCAAGGGAGGCACCATGCGACTGGGAGCTTATCCGTGCAAGATCACCGAAGGCACCAAGGTGGCAAAAATATATGATTCGCTGAACATCACCGAGCGGCATCGTCACCGCTACGAATTCAACAATAAATATCTTGAAATGTTTGCCGTGGAAGGTATGGTAGCGGCTGGATTTAATCCTAAGGACCACCTGGTGGAGATCATGGAAAACACCAACCATCCCTGGTTCATTGGCGTACAATTCCACCCCGAATATCGCAGTACGGTGCATAGCCCGCACCCTTTGTTTAAGGCTTTTGTGAATGCCGCCTGTGACTACATGCAACTAGAAAAATAAAGGAAGATGCAGATAATACAGAATTATCCGCTGAAATACCTAAACACTTTCGGAATACAAGCGAGGGCTGCTTTTTTTACGGAGCTGCAATCGGAACATGATATTAAGACTTTTCTTCATACTTCGGCCTGCCGGGATATCCCATTGCTGATATTGGGAGGCGGAAGCAATGTGCTGCTGACGAAAGATTTCGACGGCTGTGTGGCCCACGTGAACAACAAAGGCATAGAAGTGACCGCCGAGAGCGAAGAATATGTGATGGTAGCTGCTGCTGCGGGTGAGCTTTGGGAAAATCTGATAGCTTTTTGCATGGAACATAATTACGGCGGCCTGGAAAACCTGAGCGGGATACCCGGAACGGTGGGCAGTTGTCCTATACAAAACATAGGGGCTTACGGCGTTGAAGTGAAAGACTGCATAGCCGAAGTTCATGCCTATATGCTTGACGACTGCAGCAAAAGGATACTGATGGCGGAGGAATGCGGCTTCGGTTATCGCGACAGTATCTTCAAAAGAGAACTGAAAGGAAAGGTGTTGATAGAAAAAGTGGTGTTCTGCCTGTCGAAACAACCTGAATTCAAACTGAGCTATAAAGGAGTGTTGGAAGAAGTGATGAGAATGTCGCAGGGGGAGATCCATATCAGGATGGTGAGCGAAGCCATTAAGCAAATTCGCGGAGGAAAGATACCGGATACTATTACCTTGGGTTCGGCAGGGAGTTTTTTTAAGAATCCCTGCGTGGATAAAAGAAAAATGGATGAACTTTTAAAAGAGTTTCATGAGATTTCGTATTACAAAAACAATGAAGATAATTTCAAGTTGGCCGCTGCCTGGATGATAGAACAATGCGGATGGAAGGGCCACAGAAAAGGTGATGCCGGAGTGAATGCCACCCAACCCTTGATACTGGTGAATTATGGCAATGCCAGCGGGCAGGAGATCTTGGATCTGTCGATGGAGATACAGAAGAGTGTTGAGGAGAAGTTTGGGGTCCATTTAGAAGCTGAAGTAAATATTGTTTAGGAGTTTGGATTTATCATTTTTCATTTTTGATTTATCATTTTTGATTTGAGATTTGGGTAAAAAAATATTATCCTCTTATCTTTACAATTATTACTAATTTTGCAAAAAAACCACTGTGAGATTTCTGGATAAACTTCAATTTCCTATCACTGACCCGGTTCTTACTTTTTTACTCATTTTCATTATTATCTTTCTTGGACCTCGAATTCTAAAAAGAATCAGGATTCCCGGCATTGTGGGTTTTATTCTGGCAGGTGTATTGTTAGGACCTCACGGACTCAATATAGTTTCGGACGATACAGGGATCAAGATGTTTGCCAGCTTCGGTTTGCTGTATATCATGTTTTTGGTCGGGCTGGAAATAGACCTGGTTGACTTTAAAAAGAATCAGTCGAGAAGTTTTGTGTTTGGCGCCCTCACTTTTCTGATCCCATTGATCATGGGATTTTTTGTAACTTTTTATATTTTAAAACTCGGATTTCTCGCCTCCCTTTTATTATCGAGTATGTTCTCGACGCATACGCTGGTGTCCTACCCTATTGCTTCCAAGTTGGGGATCACCAAAAACCGCATCATGAGTGTGGTGATAGGAGGCACCATGATTACGGACACGGCAGTGCTGGTATTGTTGGCGATCATAGTGAGGGTTTATAAGGGGACCTCGGATACTATGTTCTGGGTGATGCTGATCTCCATGCTATCAGGCTATATTGCCATTATGCTGTGGGTGGTTCCGCAAATTAGCCGTTGGTTCTTCAAGCATATGGAAGGCGATGGCAGTGCACAGTATCTATACCTGATGGTGATACTTTTTGCTTCGGCCTTCCTGTCGGAAGTGGCGGGAATAGAGCCTATGATCGGCGCCTTTTTGGCGGGACTCGCACTGAATAAACTGATACCACAAACTTCGGTATTAATGAATCGGACGGTGTTTATCGGCAATACGATATTTATTCCTTTCTTCCTGATAGGTGTAGGGATGCTAGTGGATCTGAGGGTATTATTCAACGGATATAATGCCCTTATTATTGCAGGTATACTTGTAGTAACTGCTGAGATCACAAAATACGCAGCTGCTTTCCTTACCCAGAAAATTTATGGTTATACCAGGGTGGAGCGCAACGTTATGTTCGGACTGAGCAGTTCGCATGCGGCGGCTACTATAGCTCTTATTTTGGTGGGTTTCAATATAGGCCTGTTGAATATTGATGTACTGAACGGGACGGTTATGGTAATTTTGGTCAGTTGCCTGATCAGTTCATTCGTTACCGAGAATGCCGGACGTAAACTGGCTGTTGCCGATAGTAAAAAACCTGTTGAACTCACCAATACCCGTCAAAAGATTTTGGTTCCGGTGGCCAACCAGGACACCATGGAACATCTTATCAAGTTCGCTTTGCTGATACACAATAAAAATTCAAAGGAGCCTGTGTACCCGTTGAATGTGGTTACCGGAAACATAGACAACCCTGTGACCCAAACAGAAATTGTGGAGAAAAATGCCATCATTGAACGTATCGCCAGCCAGGCTGTGACTGATGACAGGTCAGTGCACATGGTGACACGCATAGATCTGAACGTAGCCAATGGCATCAACCGCGCTATAAAAGAACTTATGGCCACCGAAGTAGTACTGGGATGGAACGGACAGACGACCACGGTGCAAAGCATTTTCGGGGGTATCATGGAAAATGTGCTTCCGAAGAATAACCAGATGATGTATGTGGTGAAAGTGTTGCAACCTTTCGGTTACTATAACCGTTTGGTCGTTATTGTGCCACAAAATGCTCAATACGAACCCGGTTATCATAAATGGATTAAGCAAATTCAGAATATTTCGAAAGAGATATCCGCCAAAATAATGGTTTTCGCCAATGGTGAAACCCTGGATCAACTGAAGGTTGACCTTCATGGAAAGAACAATTCGGTTTCCTTCGTCGAATTCAGCGACTTCAGCAATCTGAATTCGCTTCAGGACCACCTGAGCAATACGGACCTGCTGATATGGATCAGTGCACGCGACAGTACCATTTCGTACAACAGTTACCTAAGCATGCTGCCGCGACAATTGTCGAAGAACTTTAAAAAGAACAGTTTTGTGATCATTTATCCCGAACAACACTCGGTAAGGCATCAGAACAGCACCCTACGACTGGATGGACTGACCTCCTCGCCTATTCAGGAGAACATAGAAAGGATCAGTAAGATAGGTAAGGGAGTTAAGAAAGTGATCACCGGAAAAACCCGAAAATAATGGCACTGTTTCCCAATTTCAAAATAGGTTTCAAAACATACTCGGAAGCTCACCGCATGGTGATCAAATACCGGCTGTGGCCTTATGTAATCATGCCTGCCCTCATCAATTTGGGCATGATATTATTGCTTGTCTTCGTGGGTTGGCATTATATAGACCTGCTGACCGCATGGATCTTCAAGGTGACCGGGTTGGCATCGGAACCGGCAGGCTTTTTCAAATATCTGGTGATAGGCTTCAAGTATCTGATAAAGCTGATCTTTTATCTGGCTCTGTTCTTCATTTACAGTTCGGTGTATCGCTATATTGTGCTGGCCATAGTTTCGCCGGCACTGGCCATTCTTTCGGAAAAGACCGATAAGATACTGACGGGCGTCAATTATCCTTTCCGCTTCGGACAATTTCTGAAGGATGTTTGGCGCGGTATCCGCATAGTGATGCGCAATATTTTTGTGGAGATTGGTATTACCATTTTGTTGTTCTTTATTGGTATGCTGCCCGTGATAGGTTGGGTGACACCCGTGGTTATGTTTTTTGTGACCTGCTATTATTACGGTTTTTCGATGATAGACTATTCGAACGAAAGAGCCAAAATGAGCATACGCGAAAGCGTGAGGTTTGTGAGAAAGAACCGGGGAATGGCCGTGGCCAACGGCATGGTTTTCTATTTTATCTTTTTCTTTATCCCTGTGGTGGGATTTATTATAGCCCCGGCTTATTCGGTGATAGCGGCAACCATTGCTGTTTCGAAAATCACAAATGAGGTGAAGGTGATAACAGATGTGAAGGAAGAAGGAAGTGTTGAGATTTTGGAGATAGAAGCCCAGAATTAGGGGCAAGCTCCAATAGACAATTTTCAAAAAACAAATAAATAACAAAAGGTTTTAAGCACCAAAAGACAAATAGCAAATTTCAAATAAATACCAATTACCGAAATTTTGAAATTCAAAACCCGGGGCCATGTTTTGATTTTTTTGATTTGAAGGTTGAATCTTATTTGTGATTTGTTGGTTGAGTTTTGTTATTTGAATAATAATTTCCAAACGGAAGCTCCAATAGACAAAAAACAAATCTCAAATAAATTACAATTTTAGAAATTTTCAAATTCCAAACTCTGGCAGGGGTTTGAAATTTTGTATTTGTTGTTTTGTGTTTTATTTGAGATTTATGATTTGTCATTTATCATTTATTTCCGCAACCATAAAGGGTTTCTAATTCGCAGCCACTCCCCCACTTCGTAAAGCATTTTGTCCACTATCACAAAAACCAATATCTTTGTTTTTTATTTAGGGCGATGGATGCAGTGCATAAAATAGTGGCGGTGAATTATTCGAATACCTTTCCTTTTGTCTATGGGATTGAGAAGTCTGGATTGATGGAGGCATACGATTTGCAGCTGTTGCACCCGGTGGGATGCGCGGAAGCCTTTATTTCTGGCGAGGCCGATATTGCCTTGTTGCCGGTAGGTGCGCTGAGCCTTTTGCCCGAGCATCATATCATTACCGATATGTGTATTGGCGCGGTGCAGCAGGTGAAGTCTGTTTTGCTGGTCAGCCATAAACCTTTGCAGGAGATAAAAAGTATTGCCCTGGATACGGAATCGGCAACTTCGGTACGACTATGTAAGGTGCTGGCAGCGAATTTCTGGGATATTTCCCCGCGGTTTGAGTCGGTGCTGGTGAAAAACCATGCCGACTTCCCAGAAATGGATGCATTTGTGGTGATAGGCGATAAGGCTTTTGAACTGGCACCCCGATTCGAATATGTGTATGACCTGGCCGAAGAATGGTTTAAGTTTACTGGTTTGCCTTTTGTGTTTGCCGTTTGGGTGAGTCAGCCACAGGTAAGTGAGAATTTTATTGAGCAATTGAACGATGCACTTCATTATGGGGTTAGCCATATTCCCGATGTGGTAGAACATTTCAGGGAACAGTTTCATGGCAATTTCGATCTTACTTATTATCTGACCAAAAGTATAGATTATCATCTGGACGAAATGAAAAAGAAATCGCTGGGGAAATTTCTGGGATATATTCAATTAATTAAATGATTAATGCCTTAGACAAGAAATAATAAAACAAGAAATAACGAAGACCATTTTGATTTGGTGTAATTGGGAGTTTTAGTGTTTTGGTGGCAAAAAGCGAAGCCACCAAGTCACCAATTCAACAAAAATCATCAAAAAGAAACAGAAAAAACCACGGAGACACGGAGTGCACGGAGAAACACAGAGAAAACTATTAATACGAATACTACTTAACCAAACTAATAACCCATCAAACCTTTGAAAACTGCCCACCTCTTCCCTGCTTTTGTTCCCGAATATCTGGGCATTGAAACTTCCGTGATAGGACATCACTTCCTGATGCATAAACTCGAAAAAGCATCGGAGGTTGTCGGTAAGGATATCACAGATTTCGACATCGTGAACCATAATTATCTGGATGACCCCCTGTCTTCACAATTTATCACCTATGTGATGAGCTGCTGTGTTTCGGACATATTGCATAAGAACGACAAGATTCCCGACCTGGTGTCGGCTTTCAGCATGGGCATTTATGCGGCCTTGTATCATTGCCGGTCCATCAGTTTCGAAACCGGTTTGCAAATGATAGTCAGCGCCTATAATAATATTGAAAAACATCTGCCGGCCGACAAGATGAGCATGTGCGTTATCGGCGGACTGAGCCGCGACGATGTGGAAGGCATTATGCGCTCCTACGTGGATAAGGTGAGCATCATCAACCAGAACAGCGAGTTTTCCTTTATTTTGTCGGGACATCAAAGCGCCCTGCTGCGCATTACCGACAATGCCAAAGCCGACGGCGCCCTGCAAACGCGTATGCTACCGGTTACCCATCCCTATCATTCGCCTCTGCTTCAAAAAGCTTCCGTTGATTTTGCCGCGGATATCGAAAAGATGACTCTTGCCGAAAGTATATTTCCACTGGTTTCGGCCATGGACCAGAAGATCATACATTCGAAAGAAGAGATACACTCCGAATTGGTGAGAAACCTCTATCAGTCTTTCCATTGGTGGAAGACCTTTGATTTTATGATGGCCCGTGGAGTGGATAAATTCATAGAATGCGGTGCCGGTGAAAGCCTGTATAAGGTGGGTAAGTTTATTCCGGGCGATTTCAGCATAATGAATCTGAAGAAGATGGCGAAGTATATTAATGAGCAAGATGGAGCCTAGTCATACGTTGTCATTTATGGTCATTAATAGTCATTAATTGTTGTGAATTTTGTCAGCATCCATAATCACCTTAAGTCTGATAGTCTATTAATCTAAAAACCTAAACACCTTTCTATATGTTCACCACCAAAGAAGAGATACTCGCATTCATCAACCAAAATCCACTTTGTTTTGTGGCTACCGACGATAAAGGACAGCCCCGGGTGAGAGGCATTATGACCTTTAGCGCCGATACTTCAGGGATTATTATTTCAACTGCAAAGAATAAGGACTTTTATCAACAACTGATGACCAACCCACTTACAGAACTTTGTTTTTACCACGATAAGACTCAGATTCGTATTACCGGAAGGTCCGAGGAAAAAGATGAGGATATAACTTTAAAGCAAAAAATTGTTGCCGCACGGCCTTTTCTGCAACCCATGATTGACTATAAAGGCTACGACTTTATGGGCTTACTTTGCATTACCCGGTGCGTGGCTACGGTTTGGGATATGGACAGCCCCTTTGGGAGGAAAAGGTTTGTGAAACTATTTGAGGAGGAGAAATAGCTTCCGAATGGAAGATTTTTTATCATAGTGCTTGTTGCCACCAAAGCTCCAAAGCACCAAATTGCACCAAAATACTTCTTTAAGACTGCTACATTTTCTTTGTGAGGCTTAGTGTCTTCGCGTCTTGGTGGCAGGAAAAGATTTGGCAATGCAAAATAAGTAGCCACCAAGGCTCAAAGATGCACAAAAAAAGGTGTTCAATTATAAATACTCGGTAAAATTTTGTTTTTTAGTGATTTGGTGGCAGATAGAAAATTAACCGCAAAGAACACAAAGAAAAGAAGACGCAAAGTTCGCAAAGAATTCTCTGCACACTTTGCGAAAACCTTTGCGGTAAAACATAATGATTTTAGGGTAAAGCAAATGCCTGAACAAAGCAATTACTTTTTACCAGATACTATATACCAAATACTTCCTTAAAATTCTACCTTCAGCAAGGCTCCCCCTAATTTGATGGAATCGCCGTTGTTGAGTCTTTGTTTGCTCACCTTGATTCCGTTCACCAATACGCCGTTGGTCGAGTTGGCATCAATGATGTACCAATTGCCGCCTTCGTTGGCTATGTCGGCATGATTGCCCGAAACCGTACTTTCGGGGATTACAATGTCGTTGCCGGCATTGCGCCCAATGGTTAAGCGCATCTTGGTCAACGTAAAATTCTTCTGGAAACTTCCTGCCGTCACCTCAATAGTTGGCGCTCCGCCTCCCCCACCAATCATGGTCTTCTTCAGGTCCATCTTTTGTGGCTGCTGAACGGGGGGCACCATGGTGCGCTGATTGGCCGAGTCGCGCATCTGCTGCTGAAGCTGAATGTTGCGTTCTTCCATTTCCTTTATTTTGCGTGCTTCTTCGGCTTTGGATTTCTTGCCTTTCATCATCATCAATATCACTATGGCAATGATAGCCAAAATGATCAATCCACCAATGAGGAACAATACCCAGTATTTGCCCATGAACGACTGCTGTCCTTCGGGAACGGTATAGGTTGAGCTTACTTTTTCGCCCTGATACAAGATGTCGAAGTTGTTAGTTTCCGACGATTGGGTAGCCGTAAAAGTCAGTATCCATGCATTGCCTGCCTGAGTCGAAGTATTATCGGCGGCGCCCATAAAATCGGTGATGGCGCTGCCCAGTTCTCCGGCATTTTTTGCCGAGGCGCTTTTGCCGCTGGTTTTATCGCTGAGGCGAATAAAGTTGTCGGCGGCGTATTTATTGGCCGTTTTGTAGGTTATGGTGTAGATGGGGATATTGAATTTTGTCGATTTATCAATACAATCTTCGGCCTTGATGGGCGATTTGCTGGTATTGACGGCTGCCGATAATACAATGAGTATCTTCGAACCATTGAGATCCTGCTTGGAGTTGAAAAAATCAAGACATTCGTAAATGCTCTTGTACACATCGGCTGCAGGGTTGGTATCTTTGGGTGCATTGATCTTGCTACTGATCTCGTTGCGCAGCGTCGATTTATCATTGGTAAACTCGGCGCTCAGAATGTTGAGTGATTTTCCATCGCTATTGGCTTTTCCGAAATAAGCCACATTCACCTTATCGCTTTCGCTGATCTTGCCGAGAGCCTCGGTCACAGCCTGTTTCATTTGGTCGAGGGCCGCGCCTTTGGTATAGTTCGAAGCCTCAATCAGGAAGCAGATGTTGCGACCCGACGGGCCTGCCGCATTGTTATCTTTGGCCAGCATGAAGGGCACTTCCTTGTTATTTTCATACAATTTGAAATCGGCGGGTTGTGCTTCGCCCTTTTCGGTGAGCGTAAGCGAAACATTGATTTTCGGATACCCTGCATTATCCACAGTGGTGATACTGATCTTTTGCCCGAAACCGTAAGCCACGATCCCCAGCAACACTATCATCGAAAAAATTCTTTTCATAAGGATTATTTTTATTTTGTAAAAATTGTTTGTTTATAAGTTGCCACAGATTCGCAGATTTTCTTTTTAAAGAGAAATTTCACAGATTACTTTCGTAAATTTTAAAAAATTTCATTTTTTAAAATTTTACGCTCTGCGCAATTTATCAGGTAATTTTAATCTGCGAATCTGCGGCATTTTTTTTGTTATCTATCAGGTTGATATTATACTCGTTTAATTGAAAGACTAAATTCTTAATTCTTATTCCTCAATTCTTAAATCTCAAATCAGAAATCTTAAATCATCAAACCGTCCTGAATCTAAACACCGTATTCCCCACCTTCACCATGTCGCCATCGGTCAGGTTGCCTTCTTCCATAAACTCCTCGTTGATAAAAGTGCCGTTGGTCGACAGTTCGTCTTTAAATTTGAACACGCCCATGCGGAACAATATCGTCAGATGTTTCAGCGAAACGGTATGATCGTTGTTGACTACTATATCGCAAGCCGGGTCGGAGCCGATAATGTTGCGGCCTTCGTACAAACGGAAATCAGCTCCGTTGGCATCGATGGTAAACGAAACCAGCCATCCGACCAGTTTGCGTCCCGATTGATTTTTCATTGACGAAAAAACAGCTTCTTCCTGCTGATTACCACCCTGAAAGATCTGTGTTTTGTTCAGGTCCTGGTTTCCCGATGGGGCGAATATCTGAGTTTTGTCGTTCAGATTCCCGTTAGGGTTGTCGATCTTTGTTTTATCCATATTGTTTTGGTTTTTGGGACAATAAGGGCACTCGTCCAGCGAATCCTGGAAGTAATGTCCGTTGGCACATACTTTAAAGCCATCCATGGTACTAAAAATTATTTGGATGCAAAATTAACGATTTCTGTTAGATATTAAATTGAAGAAATGAAATTCTTATTAAACCCCAAAAAAAATCACACAGGAATCGAGTCGATATTTATATATTTGCAGTCGTAAAAAAAACAATCCTGTTTATCATTCCATTGGAATAGACTATGAGTAAGATTAAGAATTTTTTCGAAACAGGTTTTTCGCTAAATAACCCACATTTGCTGCGAAACATTTTGTTTTTGGCGTTTCTCCTCCGACTGGTTTCGGTGATTTTTGCCAAAGGCTTTGGCATGTTGGACGATCATTTTCTGGTGATAGAGGCTTCCCAATCCTGGGTCGACGGCACCGATTACAACAACTGGCTACCCTCGTCAGGGGCCACTACGCCTGACGGGCACTCCTTTTTTTATTCAGGCGTTCATTTTCTGCTGTTCACGGCCATAAAGTTCCTCGGCATCAACGATCCTCAGAACAAAATGTTCATCATACGCTTACTGCATGCCTTATTTTCCCTGCTTACGGTAGCCTATGGTTTCAAAATTGCCGAAAAACTGGCCGACCGCCGTGTGGCACGCATAACAGGATTGCTGCTGGCACTGTATTGGTTCATGCCCTGGCTCAGCGTACGCAATCTGGTAGAGGTTACCTGCATACCATTTATCATGTGGGGTTCGTGGGTCTATCTGAAAGCCACCCAAGAAAAACTCAGCCTGTGGCGGTTCTTCCTTTCGGGCATTATCATAGGTTTCGGAGTCGATGTAAGGTTTCAGGTAGTGTTCTATGTGATAGGTTTTGGCGCGGGAATGTTGCTGCTGAAACAATGGAAAGAAGCCCTGGTCTGGTCAGCGGGTGTTATCGTTTCCTTTTGTCTCATACAGTTCTTCGTCGATCTGGCCATTTGGGGATACCCTTTCGCCGAATTCATAGAATATGTGATTTACAATATCAACAACGCCTATCATTACGTTCTGAATCCCTGGTATTCTTATCTGCTGCTTGTATTGGGCATACTATTGCCTCCTTTGTGCTTCTTTCTGTTCTTCGGATTCCTGCGAAGCTATAAGTTTCAGTGGGCCTTGTTTGCCGGAACCATGCTTTTCTTTTTGTTCCATTCGTATTTTCCCAACAAACAGGAAAGATTCATACTGCCGGTGGTTCCTATGATCATCACCCTGGGGGTTGTTGGCTGGATGGAATATTACAACAAATCGAAGTACTGGCTGCGCCATAATAAACTGATGAAGGTATTAGTCATCGTTTTCTTAACGCTCAACCTGGGTCTGCTTCCTTTCGTGACTAAACATTATTCTAAAAAATCGAGGGTAGAGTCGATGTATTATCTCTCAAAATATCATAACCTCAAATGCATTCTGTTGGAAGATATCTACAAAGACAATCCCGACATGCCGCCCTTGTTCTATCTGAGGCAGTATCCCATAGTTTACAATCTCAGCAAAAACCACCCCATAGATTCGCTGCATCATACTGCCGATCCTTTCGGCACAGGTATAGTTCCTGAGTTTGTTTTGTTCTTCGACGAAAAAAATATCAGCCAAAGAGTAGATACCCTGAAACAATTTTTTCCCGACCTTACCTACGAAACGACCCTCACACCCAGTTTTATAGACGACTTACTCTTTCGTTTGAATCCAATGAATAAAAATCAAACCATAGTGATCTATAGGAATAAAAAGTTGGTGCCGAATAAAATTGAAGAGAAATAACAAATAACAATTTACAAAATACAAATAAATACCAAAAGAGGAAATCTCACATCTCAAATAATAAATCTCAAATAAATTCCAAAGAACCAAAAATTCAAAACGGTGGATGCTGCTGGTTTTGAAATTGTTTTTTCGAAATTGATTATTATTTGATTTTTGGCTTTTGTCTTTTGATACTTAGAGGCAAATGTTCAACAATCAATGTTCAATGATCAATGTTCATCGTTGAATAATAGCTCATAGCTTGGATTTGAATGCCTGGTGGCCCCTAAAGTTCTTCCTTAAGCTCTTCCAAAAACTTCCTGATCTTGTGGAGGGATTCCACCACTTCAATATTATTGACCGTATCTTCCTTGTTGTCCTTCAGTTTCTCAATGGCGCCCGGTATGGTAAAACCACGTTCTTTCACCAGGTGATAGATGATATAAAAATTCTTCAGGTCTTCTTTGGTAAACAGTCGGTTGCCCTTTTTATTACGGAAAGGCTTTATAATATCAAATTTATTCTCCCAGAAGCGTATCAGCGAATGATTCACCTTGAATATCTCGGCCACTTCGCCCATGGTATAGTAGATCTTTTCGGTGGGTTGTTTTTTTACAGGCATAAGGGAGTATAATTTTTATCTTTTCGGACATCAAATTTACTATAAAATTAAATAGTTCGACCTGAAAAAAAGGTATGCTAAAATAGAGTAGAAAACAATAACCTTATTTTCATCAAAAACCTTAGTAACAATATCACCTCACAAATCAGGTTAAATCAGACCCTAAAAACACCATTACACCCAGGCTAAATCCTAAATCAATGATTTTCACCTATAGTTGCATTTCCTCTGTCTTCCGTGGAAGTTCCTCTGTCTTCCGTGGAAGTTCCTCTGTCTTCCGGGGAAGTTTCTCTGTCTTCCGTCGAAGTTCCTCTGTCTTCCGGGGAACTTCCTCTGTCTTCCGGGGAACTTCCTCTGTCTTCCGGGGAACTTCCTCTGTCTTCCGTAAAACCTCCTCTGAAGTTGGAAGAATTTTCGGGATACATTTTAGTAGGGTTTAAATGCATCGACTTCTCTCCACTCGCTGCAATTTATAATCGCAGTATCCATAATCTCCGCTCGCTGCGATTTGCAATCGCAGTGTTTTAAATCCAAATTAATTAAACCGTATCGCCTTTATCGGGCTGATTCTTTTCACTACATAAAAGAATAGGAAAAATAAATTATAGCAACCTGTGTCCCCCACCTTGAAAATTGAACATTGGGAATTGATTATTGAAAATTTTAAAATGCTCAATATTCAATGCTCAACAAACAATACTCAAAGAAAAGGCTAGCAAATGGCTAAAAT
>CAZRFL010000017.1:25995-36554 GCA_964599365.1 uncultured Bacteroidales bacterium | reverse complement strand
GTTTGGTGAAATTTGGTGCCTTTGTGTTTTGGTGGCAATAAAACTCAATTAAACCGTATCGCCTTTATCGGGCTGATTCTGGTCACTACATAAGTAGGAATGATCAGCACCAACACACAGATGCCGAAGGTGCCCAGATTGATCAGCAAGAGGTTGAACCAGTCGAAATTGATGGGCACTTCGCGCACATAATAGGATTCGGGGTCGAGTTTGATGATGCCAAACTTCATTTGCAGCAGGCTGAGGGCTATGGCTATCACATTTCCCCAAAACAATCCGCGCACTATTAAATAAGTGGCATTGATCAGAAACACTTTCCGCACGCCCCAGTTGTTCATCCCCAGGGCTTTCAGTATCCCTATGAGGGTAGTTTTTTCAATAATGAGAATCAAAAGGGCCGAAATCATATTGATGGCAGCCACTATCACCATCATGATCAGAATAACCGTTACATTCACATCCTGAAAAGCCAGCCAGTCGAATATCTGGGGGTTTTGCTGTTTGATGTTGGCGCAATTCAGGTTATAGTCTATCTCGTTGTAGATTTGGGTAGTGATATCATCCAGTTCGTCGAAGTGGTTGATGGTGATCTCAAAGCCACCCACCTGGGTCGAATCCCAGTTGTTGAGTTTTTGTATGTGATGAATGTCGGCCAGCACATACATGCGATCGAACTCCTCCAGACCGGTATTGTAAATGCCCGAGATGTTAAACTTGCGCACGCTGGGCATGGTTTGGCCGGCATTGATAAAATAGATCACCAGGCTTTGGCCCGTATCCAGCTTCAGCTTGTTGGCAATGGCCTGCGATATCAGCACATCATTGGTTTTGCCGGTATCGCTCACTTTGAAAGTCTTTCCTTTCACCAGCTTATCGTTAAAAAAACTCCAGTCGTAATCGCTTCCCACGCCCTTCATCACAATGCCTTCGATGTCCTCATCTGTTTTGATGATGCCCGCCTTAGTGGCAAACACCTGAATGTGTTTGATGCCCGGCCTTTGGTTGAACGAAGGGTAGAAAGGCTGCCGGATACTGATAGGCGACGACTCCATGGAGTTGTTGTCGTTGTAGTTCGATATCTGAATGTGAGCCCCGAAGCCTATCACCTTATTTCTGATCTCCGTTTGAAAACCTGTGACTATAAACACCGCCATGATCATCACTGCCACGCCCAAAGCAATGCTCAAAACCGCAATGCGTATGATGGGCCTGGAAAAGTTGGCCTTGTTTTTCGAAATTATGCTCTTCGCAATAAAAAATTCAGTCTTCAAGCGGAAAAAATGGTTTATTTTGCAAAAGTATTTAATTTATCCGATATTATGCGGTTTATCAGCTTGTTGTCAGGGCTTTTTTTACTCGGCTTTTCTGCACAGTTTTGTGCAGGGCAAACCAAGGTAATTCAGTTCAATGGAAAGGATGTGGGGCCCGAAAACATTAAAACAGGCTCCGAACGCACCGAACTGTATTATCCCTGGCTCAAAGGTAAAAATATTGCCATAGTTGCCAATCATACTTCCACCATAAAGAAGGTCCATCTGGTCGATTCGCTGCAACATGCGGGTTTTGCCATCAAAAAGGTGTTTTGTCCCGAACATGGTTTCCGCGGAAAAGCCGATGCCGGCGAAGTTGTAGGAAACTACACCGACGAAAAGACCAAACTCCCGGTGATTTCGCTTTACGGAAAGAACAAGAAACCCCGTGCCGAAGATCTTTCGGATGTGGACGTGGTCATATTCGACATTCAGGATGTAGGAGCCCGTTTCTACACCTACATTTCTACCATGCATTACGTGATGGAGGCTTGCGCCGAGAACAACAAACTCTTTATTGTGCTCGACCGTCCCAATCCCAACGGATATTATGTGGATGGCCCGGTATTGGAAAAGGAGTTTACCTCATTCGTAGGCATGCATCCCGTTCCCATTGTTCATGGTATGACCATTGCGGAATATGCCTGCATGATCAATGGCGAAAAATGGTTGAAAAACGGAGTTCAGTGCCAGTTGAAGTATGTCCCTGTGTTGAACTACAATCACACCTACTTCTATCAGTTGCCCATCAAACCTTCGCCCAACCTTCCCAACATGGAATCGGTGTATCTCTATCCTTCTTTTTGTCTTCTGGAAGGCACCTGCGTGAGCGTGGGCCGCGGAACCGAAGCTCCTTTCGAGTATATCGGTCATCCCAAACTCGACAGTACAGGATTCTCCTTTACCCCGAAAAGCATAGAGGGCATGTCAAAAAATCCTCCTTATGAAGGTGTGAAGTGCAACGGCTACAATTTTCATGTTTATGCCGGTGAGTACATCAAAGGTTTGGGCAAACTATATCTCTTCCCCTTGCTGGAACTCTACACCCAACTGAAAGACAAAACGGAATACTTCGGGCCTACCTTCGATAAACTTGCAGGCACTGCCAAACTGAAACAACAAATCATCAGCGGTATGAGTGAAGATGACATCCGCAAGAGCTGGCAACCCGATATTGACAATTTCAAGAAGATCCGAAAGAAATATTTACTGTACACCGATTTTGAATAATTTTCGAATGATGCAAAGTCAGAAGACCAAAACAAAAACAGGCGGAAAGAACATTTCAGTTCAGCAATCACAAAAAAAAGAAAACAAAAAGCCAAAGCTTTCAGCCACCCAGTTGCAATATCTCAGCCTACTCATCCTAAGTGTGCTGATTTACATCAACACCTTATTTTTTAGCTATGCCCTGGACGACGGACTGTTCATCATGGACAATAAGATCACGAAAAAAGGATTTTCCGGCATCAAAGAAATCTTTTCGACGGATGCTTTTTACGGAGTCTATGGTGAACAGGTGAAAGTGCTCTTGCCCGGTGGCAGGTACAGGCCCCTCTCTCAGGTCATGTTTGCCTTAGAATACCAGTTCTTCGGCCTGAATCCTTTTATAGGACACTTTTTCAACATCATTCTATACAGCCTCATGTGCCTGCTATTGCTCAAAGTATTGAAGATCATCTTTGAGAAATACGAGAACAAAAAATGGTATCTGTCCTTACCTTTTATT
Source organism: uncultured Bacteroidales bacterium (assembly GCA_964599365.1). Taxonomy (GTDB): domain Bacteria; phylum Bacteroidota; class Bacteroidia; order Bacteroidales; family CAIWKO01; genus CAIWKO01. The sequence continues at coordinate 33,515 of CAZRFL010000017.1, read as the reverse complement.
GCAGCTATTCTGTTCACTTGCCATCCTTTGCACACCGAAGTAGTTGCCAACATCAAAGGCCGCGACGAAATACTCAGCCTGTTGTTCTCGCTGGGCACACTTTATTTTGTGTTGCGCTACATTGAAAAAGAAAAGCTGTTGCTCTTACTTTATGCTTTCATCACATTTTCACTGGCCTTGTTGTCGAAAGAAAATTCCATCACCTTTTTGGCATTGATACCTCTGACTGTTTTCTTCTTACAAAAAGAAAGTCTCAAAAAGCATCTTTTGGCTTTTCTTCCCCTGGCATCAGCGGTGATTATCTATTTTATGCTTCGCTTCAATGCCCTGGGATTTGGTTCGGTAAGCGTCGAAAGTAAGGAACTGCTGAACAATCCCTTTGTAGGCGTTGCTTTACCTGAAAAGATAGCCACCATTTTACTCACCTGGGGCAAATACTTACTGCTGGTTCTTTTCCCCCATCCTTTGACCCACGACTATTACCCCAAACAAATTCCCATAGTGGGATTTGGTGATTTCAGGGTGATCATTTCCATTATCCTCTATGCTTTTCTCGGGATCTATTCGTTAATAAGAATATGGAAAAGAGACATTTTCGCTTACGCTATTCTACTTTTTCTCATCACTTTCTCCATTGCTTCCAACCTGGTTTTCAATATTGGAACCTTTATGAACGAAAGGTTTATGTTTGTTCCCTTGCTGGGCTTTGCCATCATCCTTGCTTATTTGCTCAATAAATACCTTACCACCAGCAAGCTGATGCTTTCTGCCCAAATAATCATCATTGCACTGGTTTCGCTTTATTCACTAAAAACCATCAACCGCAATTTCGCATGGAAGGATTCCCTAACCTTATATACTACCGATGTTAAAACTTCGGTCAATAGTGCTAAGGTAAATGTGGGCACAGGCGAACTTTTGATAAAAAGTGTGAACGAAAAAACTCCTGATTCCACAGCCAATAGGGTAATAAAACAAGCCTTGGTTTATATTGAGCGCGGACTGAATATCTATCCCGAATTTAAGGCGGGATGGATATACAAAGGTTACGGACAGCACCTGTTGAAGGATTATAAAAACAGTCGTTTATCCCTGATTGAGGCCTTGAAGATCACCAATACAGACAACGATGCCAGAAACTATCTTTATAACGATGCCCTGACCTGTTATAACGCCGGCGACTACAAACAGGCTGAAGAGAACTTCAAAACCCTGATCCAATACGTCCCGGATCATACCGAATATCAATACCTGCTTACTGAAGTTTATACCAACACGGGCCGTGCCGATACAGCCGTGACCATTCTGAAGGATATGATTCAAAAAGACCCCAAATACGATAAGGCATACAATAAATTGGGCGAGATCTATGGCAGAATAAAGAATGATTTCGACACTTCTTTTTATTATCTGAACAAAGCCTACGAACTGAACCCTAAGAATCTGGAAACCTTGCGCAATATGGGAACTGCTTATGGTATCCGTAATGAATATCAAAAGTCGTTACGTTTCCTGCTCGAAGCCGAAAAGGTGGCTCCCACAGACAAGGATATACTGAACAAACTGGCCATTACTTATAAAAATCTTGGGAACACACAATTATCCAACGAATATGCCGTTAAGGCCAGCAAGTAAATCAACTTAGAAAAAAACCTTTACGAATAAAAGAAAAGCGTATTTTTGAAAGAAAATAGGGAAACAAACTGTAGTTTATAAAATGATTGGTCAACAGATACTTAGTTATAGGATCGAAAAGCTTATCGGCGAAGGAGGAATGGGCAATGTCTATCTGGGCGTGCACACTCACATAGGCCGAAAGGTGGCCATCAAAGCATTGAATCCCAATCTTGCCAAAAACCCTGAACTAAAAGAACGTTTTAAGAACGAAGCCTCTACCCTATCCCAACTGCATCATCCCAATATTGTTTCGCTATTCGATTATGTTGAAACGGATATGGGAATATTTCTGGTGATGGAATACGTAGAAGGTATGCAGATGGATGAGTACATTCAGAAAGTTACCGGCCCCATACCCGAAGAAAAAGTGATCCCCTTGTTTGTTCAGATACTGGATGGAGTTTCTTATGCCCATCACAGAAATGTTATACACAGAGACATCAAGCCTTCCAACATCATAATTACGGAAGATGGAAAGGCAAAAATTCTGGATTTCGGCATTGCCAAGATCATAAGCGACACCAGTCATAAATTGACCAAAACCGGCACCAAGATGGGCACGGTACTTTTCATGAGCCCCGAGCAGGTGAAAGGCAGCGAACTGGATAAAAGGACAGATATTTATTCTCTGGGAATTACACTTTTCCAGGCCATTACCGGAAAATCCCCTTACGATGATCAGTCCAGTGAATACGAAGTTTATAAAAGGATAGTGGAAGAGCCCCTGCCCGATGCCAAACAGTTCTACGTGGGAGTTTCGCCCCGCATCGAACAGATCATCAAAAAGGCTACCGCAAAGAATCGCGACGACAGATACCAAGATTGTGATGAATTCAAAAATGCTCTTTTAGGCAAGGAAGCTGCAAAGGAAAAACCGGTTAAGGTAAGCGATAATACTGTCAAACCACAAGCCGTCAGGAATAAAGAAAAACCGGTAAAAGAAAAAAATGTAACACCCAACAAAAGAAGAAAAGGCTGGATAGTTTTCTGGAATATCTTTTTCGGTTTGCTGTTGACTACTGGGTTAATTGCCACGGCATTTAAGCTATTATATCCTGATCACGAAATGTATGTTATGGCCAATAAGTTATGGCTGCGTTCCTCAAAAAACATTAATGATCAGACCAACGGAATCACTCTTCTTAAGTTTGGCGATAAGGTCACTATGGTTGAGAGCGATTCCAAAGAAGGAAATGAGGGACTGCATTGGGCTGAAGTTACTACCGACGATAAAAAGAAAGGCTACATTGCCACCGATTATCTTGGCAGCGAGGATGATTATGAGAAGGCCAAAGAGATATTCCCTGAAGAAGCCATAAAAGACATTCCGGTTCTGTTTAAAAAAGCAGTGATAAATTACTATCAATCCAAAGGAATGGTAAAAAGCGGGAACAAAAGCGACTGGAAAGTTAAATCCAATTTGAGCAGTTCAGAGTATTCCAATTACTTCCTCATCGATCTCAACGAAGATGGCCGGGATGATCTGGCCTGTGTTTCGGAAAACCCCTCTGAATCAAAACACTTATTGCTGGTTTTTACGAGCGAAAACGATCAGGATACCAAACTCATCTATTCTGAAAGTTCAAATGAGACCATTTATATGAAGAGAATGGTCAAAGGAACAAAGTTCTTTACTGGTAGGTATACCGAAGAAAGCCAGATCGATTGGTTTGGGGAAATTAAGACCATTCGAACCAAAGTTTTTGATACGGTAAAAAAGAGTGGGCTTTTGCTGCTCGACAAAAAGAACGGACAAAACTATTTGCTGGCATTCGACGTGAGTAGTAACGAATTCGTCAAAACTCCCTTCTCCAAATGAGAACAGTTAACATCGGACGAAATGCCGGCAACGATGTCGTTCTATCCGACCCTTTTGTATCCGGCAAGCATGCCTGTATTGTACAAAACGATGATGGCAGCTATTCCATTTCCGACCTGGGTTCAAGGAACGGAACTTACGTAAATAGTTTCAGGATCACCCAAAGCCCGTTAAACTATAATGACATTGTGAAACTGGGAGAGTTTGTGATTCCCTGGCAGGAATACTTCAGCCAAGCTCCGAATCATGCTAAAGTTGGCAATATCATCAAAACCTATTCCATTGGTCGAAGCTCAGAAAATGATATCGTTGTCAGCGATGAATATGCATCTTCCAAACACGCTTTTTTGCACATTACCGACCTGAAACAGGCCATCATACAGGATAACAATTCCTCTAACGGCACTTATGTGAACAACCGGAAAGTCGATACCTGTGCCCTTCATCCGGGTGATGATGTTAAAATTGCCCGTACAGTCCTCCCATGGATGCAATACCTACCCAGTAGTCCGAAACATCAGGTGAAAAGAAAGAAAAAGAAATCAAATTGGTGGGTTATTCTATTGATCATTCTGGGTTCTGTGTTCACCCTTACTATTGCGGGTTGGTACATGGTAAGTAATTCCTCCCTCTTCAACCCCGATAATGATTTAAACACTTCGGATACAGTCCCTACCTTTAACAACCTGAAAGATCTGGTAAAATATGCCGAGAAGGCGGTATTCCTGATTGAAACCAGAAACAGCAGCGGCACGCCCATTGCCTATGGAACAGGATTCTTTGTCAGTAACGATGGCATTGGAATCACCAATGCACATGTTTTGCAAGGAGGCAGCAGTTTCAATATAAAGACCAGCGATGGTCAGGTTTATGAGATCAAGGATGTGATAAAAACCAATACCACTTACGATTATGCCATTTTCCGAGTGGAAGCCGACAGGCGCTTTACCATATTAAAAATATCGGATGAGAAACCCGAAAAAGGTCAGGACATTTGTGTGTTGGGCAATCCGCAAGGCATAGAAAGCACTCTTACCCGTGGGATCATCTCAGGGTTTAAAGGGGGTACGGAAAAAGAGATCATTGATGGCAAATTTGAGGATGGAGATACCTTTATTCAAATGGATGTAGCCATTTCGCATGGCAGCAGCGGAAGCCCGGTTATGAACATGAAAGGGGAAGTAATTGGCATTGCCACACTCTCGTTTGCCGAAGCCAATTGTGTGAACTGCAATTTCGCAGTTAATGTCGATATGTTAAAGTCGGATTTAAATAAAATCATTGTGCAATAATTCCTAAATTTGCATCGTTATATCTAACTAAATCTATCGATATAAACCCGTAAGCCAATAAATGAGTTTCAAAGAGATGACAATGGAACAACTCATCATTGAGTTGGAAAGGATGAAAGTTGAGAATGTTATATTGAACTCTCAACTGGAAGAGGAAAACTCATTGCGTCTTCAACTGGAAAAGCAGGTGGAAGAGGCTCTTCAAAACAGTGAAAACAGCTATTTCGGTCTGTTCAATTCGGTATCGGAAGCCATTTATATTCACAAAACTGACGGTATCTTCCTTGATGTGAATAAAGGAGCCTTGAAAATGTACGGATATTCCAGAGAGGAACTGATAGGAATGACCCCAGCCATGGTGGCCGCACCCGGAAAAAACGATCTGGAAATGGTAATGGATCTGATGAAGATTGTACTTATCACCGGGCAACCACAACAATTTGAGTTCTGGGCACAACGCAAGAACGGCGAAATATTCCTCAAGGATATCATCTTCCACAAAGGAAATCATTATGGTGAAGAAGTTATCATCACCACCGCCCGCGATATTACCGAAAGGAAACTGAACGAGGAAAGGTTCATTCATCAAAATGAGAACCTCGAAAAACTCAATGCCGAAAAAGACAAGTTCTTTTCTATCATTGCTCACGATCTGAGGAGCCCCTTCAACGGTTTTCTGGGCTTGACAGAGATCATGGCTGACAGACTGATGCTGATGACGGTGAATGAGATTCAGAATCATGCCACTATCATGAAAGGTTCAGCAGTAAATTTGTATCGTTTGTTGGACAACCTGCTGGAATGGTCGCGCAATCAAAAGGGTGTTACCGAATATAATCCCGAAGTATTCTCGCTTTCGAAAGTGATAAACGAATGCATCAAAACCTCTGTTGACCAGGCAAAACTTAAAGACATCAACTGCGAGATCAACGTTTACGAAAAGATGTTTGTATATGCTGATATTCATATGGTGGAAACCATTTGCAGGAACCTTTCGTCCAATGCTGTTAAATATACCCCCAGAGGCGGACATATGAGCGTATCAACACAACTTGCCGAAGGCAATTTCATAGAAATATCTGTTACAGACAGTGGCATTGGCATGAGCCCTGAGATTATCGACAGCCTGTTCAGAATCGACCGAAGCTTTAAGCGAAGCGGCACCGAAGGTGAGCCTAGCAGCGGTTTGGGACTTTTGTTGTGCAAAGATTTCGTTGAAAAGAACCGTGGCCGTATTTGGGTAGAAAGCACAGAAGGAGAAGGAAGTACTTTCACTTTTACCCTGCCCCTCTTCTTCAACAAAAAGGTAGAAGACGATAGTGTCAAACTTATGGAAAGTAGTACTGGTTTCCATAAATCCTAAAATCATTATTTACTATAAATTCAAACTAATATGACCAGAAGAATCATCAGGGTCTGCACCTTAGCAATACTCTTGCTATCAGCTGCCTTTATCCTCAACACCGGTTTTGTTTCGGTAAGTATTGCCCAAACCCAGGAAACCCATCTTTACAAACAGCTCAAGGCCCTTCCGGGAAACCCCGAAGTTACTTCTTTGAAGTTTTCTTCTCCTTTTAAGGAAAAATACCTGGTAAATCTGAAGCAATGGATTGATCCGAACGACACCACGGTGGGTTCTTTCAAACAAAGGGTATTTGTGTCGCATTATTCTTACGATGCCCCTACGGTCTTCGTTACCGAAGGATATGGAGGCGATTACGCTGCCAGCCAAAATTATATAGAAGAACTGGCCCGTATGTTCCAAACCAATCAGGTTTTTGTGGAGCATCGCTATTTTGGGCCCTCTACTCCTGCCAACAAAGACTGGAAATATCTGACCACCACCCATGCCGCTGCCGATCACCACAGGGTGAGGCAACTGATGGGAAGCATTTATAAAAAGAAATGGATAGCCACCGGTATCAGTAAGGGTGGGGAAACAGCCCTGATTTACAGGACGCTTTATCCCAATGATGTGGATATCACCGTTTGCTATGTGGCCCCATTGAGTTTTGGTGTTGAAGACGGACGCCACGAGCCTTTCATTGCCAACAAACCCGGAAGCCAGGCCGACAGAGACAAACTGCGCACCTGCCAGATGGAGATACTAAAGAAGAGGAAGAAACTGATGCCTATGTTCAAGACCTTCTGCGACGACAAAAATTACACTTTCAACCTTCCTCTGGACGAAGTATACGACTATTGCGTGCTGGAAGCCTCCTTTTCGTTTTGGCAATGGGGTTGGAAACCAGCTTCTATTCCTTCGGAAAAGGCATCGGACAGCGACCTGTTCAATTTCCTGATACGCGTTTGTGATCCCGACTATTTTTCTGTGGAAGGCACCGAATCTACTTTGGCTTTCTTCATTCAGGCTGCCCATGAACTGGGATATTATGGTTACGACACCAAACCTTTCGCCAAATACCTGAAAATTAAATCCGCCGTAGGCTATCTGGATAAGATCTTTATGCCCAAAGATTATCGCATAGCTTTTGATGGGACCATTGCACAAAAATGTGCCCAATACATCAAGGAGAATGACCCCAAAATGATCTTCGTTTACGGAGAATACGACCCATGGTCGGCTGCAGCAGTGAACTTCGAAAATAAGAAGAACATGTACAAGGCCGTTTGCCCGGGCGGAAACCATGGCAGCCGCATCAATTCCCTGCCCGAGGATATGAAAAAGGAAGTGGTGAGCCGCATTACCAAGTGGTTGGAAGAGTAAGAAA
>CAZRFL010000017.1:0-25895 GCA_964599365.1 uncultured Bacteroidales bacterium | reverse complement strand
CTGCGTTTACTATTAACAAAAGCGTGTTAAAAAATAAGTGCCTATTGATCTTAGCTCTACTCAGTAAACGTCTACCTTTATTTTTTTATTAAAATAAATATTTATGCTGGGAATCATTTTGCAAATCACACAAGGCACTCCTGTTGCGCAGGACACAGTCAACAACTTAGTTCAGGCTACTCAACAAGCCCCCGTTGAAGTTTCATTATCCTTATGGGATCTGATGCTAAAAGGAGGTTATATCATGATACCTATCCTGATATGTTCGGTGCTGGCTGTTTATTTTTTCATCGAAAGATTTATTGCTCTTCAAAAAGCCGGAAGATCTGACAAAAATTTCATGAACCATATCAGTTCTTTGGTTCAAGATATGAAACTGGATGCCGCTAAAACCATGTGCAAAACCACCAATACCCCTGTTTCGCGAATGGTTGAAAAAGGTCTGGCCCGAATTGGCCGACCCATCAACGATATCGAACGTTCTATCGAAAGCGTGGGCAAGTACGAAGTTTCGAAACTGGAACGCAATATGAAAATTCTGGGTATTGTAGCCGGTGTAGCTCCCATGCTCGGATTTATAGGAACCATTATGGGGGTTATCAAGATCTTCTACAATATTTCCCTGACCAACAATATGAGCATAGGCTCTATCTCGGGCGGTCTGTACGAAAAAATGATCACCAGTGCTGCCGGATTAACCGTGGGTATTTTGGCTTATATCGGATTCCATTATTTACAAATTCTGCTTGACAAGGTGATCTTCAAGCTGGAAGATGCCGGTATTGAATTCATGGATATGTTGCAAAAAGAAGCGTAATATGAACCTGAGAAAATCAAAAGGCTATTCGCCTGAAGTGTATACGGGATCGATGAACGACATCATGTTCTTTTTGTTGTTGTTCTTCCTGATCGTGGCTACCATGGTCAATCCCAATGTCATCAAACTGATGCTGCCCAGGGCATCGACTGCGGTGGATATGAACGTGAAACAGATCGCACTATCCATCACTGCTGACCATACCTATTATATCGACAACAAGGTGATACCCCCCGATCAGCTGGAAACTGAAATGGCCAATGTCACCCGTAACATTACAGACCCTACTATCGTATTAAGGATAGATAACGCCCTCACCATTCAGGATCTGGTGGATGTTTTGCAAATAGGAAACAAACTTAAGATCAAAATGGTGCTGGCCACAAAACCCAATCAGCCATGATCACAGAAGTCAGACAAACCAACCGTCCGCTGGCAGCGATACTTACCATGGTATTTCATGGTTTGTTGATACTGTTTTTTATTTTTATGATCTTCCGTACTCCCGTCCCCCCCTACCCCGAAGCAGGCGGAGGCTCAGGACTTGAGGTCAATTTTGGAAATACGGACAACGGTATGGGTAATAATAATTCGGAGCAACTGATACCCATCAGCACCGAAAATCTGGCGCAAAACAACGACAATGATGTGATGACTCAGGAAACTGATGATGCCATTGCCATGAACAGCGATGATAAAGACAATAAAAAAGACAATAACCCTGTGAAGATCAATGCCCCGGTGATTGACTCCAAGGCTCTGTACAAGAAAAAATCGGGCGACGGCACTACCAATACCTCAGGCAATCAGGGCAAGCAGAACGGCGACATAAATTCCAAAAGCTATACAGGCGACGGAGGCAGTGGCGGCGGTACCGGAGGCGGACACGGCGACGGACATGGTCCCGGCAACGGCGACGGAATTGGACCCGGCCACGACAAAGGCATCTCATACGTGATGATAGGCCGCAGCATCAAATATCTTCCCAAACCCATCTACAATTCGAAAAACGAAGGCATAGTGGTGGTTGACATCTGGGTAGATAAGAAAGGCAATGTAACCAAAGCTATTGCCGGCGGACGCGGATCGACCACCACCAATCAGCAGCTGTGGAAACTGGCCTCTGAGGCTGCCAAACGTGCCACCTTCAGCGTGAATGCCAAGGCTCCCGAAGAGCAAAAAGGAACCATCACTTACAATTTCGTGAACTTGAATTAGGTTGTAATTTTTGTGACTGTTACCAATCCAAAGCTAATCGAAAATATCTTCTACAAAAAGGCCCTGAAATATATTTTCGGGCAATTGCCCATGTTTCATCGCATTGGGGCTGCTGCTTATAAAAACAATCTCGACAATACCCTGGCACTAAGCCGGCTTACCGGCCAGCCGGAACTTCGTTTCCCTTCCATACATATTGCCGGAACCAACGGTAAAGGCTCGGTAGCCAATATGCTGGCCTCGGTATTTCAAGAGGCGGGCTTCAAAACGGGTCTGTTCACCTCGCCCCATCTGAAAGACTTCCGCGAACGCATACGCATCAACGGAGAAATGATCTCCAAGAAATTTATTGGGGATTTTATCGCAGGGCATCAAAGCGATTTCGAAGCCATTCAGCCCAGCTTTTTCGAGCTTACCTTTGCTATGGCCATGCAGTATTTTGCGGATGCCAAGGTGGATATTGCCGTGGTTGAAACCGGTATGGGAGGCCGCTTGGATTCGACCAATATAGTGCGTCCCGTACTGAGCATCATCACCAATATCAGCTATGACCATATGCAATTTTTGGGCGATACCCTGCCCAAAATAGCTACCGAAAAAGCCGGTATCATCAAAACCGGGGTTCCGGTGGTGATAGGCAAATGGCTGCCGGCTACCAACCCTGTGTTCGAAAAAACAGCGGCCGAAAAAAATGCAAAACTGGTTTTTGCCGATCAGATTTATAAAGCTACTGATTTTACCTTTGTCTTTTCCAAACCTTTCGGCAGTTTTTGCCAAATGCGCCGCCGGGGTGTTCTGGCCTTTAAGGATTTGTATTGTCCCCTTTCGGGCAAATATCAGCAGGAAAACCTTCAAACGGTGTTTGCTGCCGTGGAGTTGCTGAACGAACTGGATTACGACATCAGTGAAACGATTTTGCGCGAAGGTCTGACCCGGGTGCTGACGAATACCGGCTTCAAAGGGAGGTGGCAGGTATTGAAAATCCGACCTCTGGTGATATGCGATACGGCCCACAATGTGGCCGGACTGGAGATGGTGGTGAAACAACTGAAAAGCGTGAAGCGCGACCATATTCACTTTGTGCTGGGCATGGTGGGCGACAAGGATATTCGCAATATTATGAAAGTGTTGCCCGAAACCGCTACCTATTATTATTGCAAACCCAATATTCCCCGTGGTTGTGAGGCTAAGCGACTGGCCATGCATGCCCGCCGCAGGGGTCTCACAGGCAACATCTATCCTTCGGTGAAGGAAGCCTACAAAGCCGCCCTGCTGGCCGCTTCCAAAAAGGACCTGGTGTTTATAGGCGGAAGCACTTTTGTGGTGGCGGAAGTGGTGTAGGGGAATTAAACCCGACTTCATCAGGTTTTAAATTTTCAAACTATTAATGACACAATGCATATCATTTGCGGTTCAGAATATTTGTCCCGTTCTTTACCGTTTCTATTTTCTGCACATTTTCAACCCATTAACTCCCTCTAAATCCTAACTCCTGCCGTCGCTATTCTGACGGAAGCCGTCACTATTCCGACGGAAGCCGTCGCTATTCCGACGTAAGTCGTCGCTATTCCGATGGAAGCCGTCGCTATTCCGATGGAAGTCGTCGCTATTCCGACGGAAGCCGTCGCTATTCCGACGGAAGCCGTCGCTATTCCGATGGAAGCCGTCGTTATTCCGATGCAAGCCGTCGCTATTCCGATGGAAGCTGTCGCTATTCCGATGGAAGTCGTCGTTATTCCGACGGAAGTCGTCAGTTTTTTAATAAAAATCATCAATTTTTTGCAAAAGGTAAAAAAAAGTCTTATTCGGGCTGTTTTATATATTATTGATTTACTGTATTATATTTAATCAATAGTCGAACCGCCATGATTTATATCAGTTTTTTCTTGACTTCGCTCATCTTGTGTTGTATCTTTGTATGCATAAACAACTAAATACTATCTTATGAAGATTCGAGTAAAATTAGGCCTCGGAGATACAACTGACTCCCTGGCCGTAACTAACGGTGGTCATTATGTAGAATGTATGACCGGCAATCAGTTGTTCATAGCTGCTTATATAGTAGCAAAAGTACTAAAAGTCAAAGATGCTGTAGTTGCTTTGGACAAAGCACTAAAAGCCCCCGTGTCTTCGACCAAAACAGACAACATCAAAAAGGCAAGAAGCCTTTTCGATATCGAGGTAACCTCTTTGGCAGGTATGGTGGAAGATGTAGCCAACGATCCTTCGCTCACTGATGAAGACAAAACAGCCGTTGTTCACAGTGCTGGCATGGAAGTTTGGGAAACTGCCACTCCACAAAAACACACCTTTAAAGTAAAACAAGGCGAAACTTCCGGTTCCGTTATTGTTTATGCTAAAGGAAAAATTCCTGCACACCTGGTTTGCTATACAGAGGATGTGGTTGAGTTTAAAAACCGCTCCGAGCCCATTGATTCAACCTCTTCCATTATTCCTATCGAAGGGTTGAAAAAGAATACTGAGTATGCTTTCTTCCATAAGGCTATTAAGCCAAAAGTAAAATGCGATTGGGAAGGCCCAATCATCAAGATGGTTCTCTGATAGAACACTATACTGACAAAAAAAACGGGAATGCAGGGGGCTGTGTTCCTCTTTTTCTTTGCACAAAAAGTGACTATTGAAATAAAAATCATTTTTTATCAATCAATTCACCTTAGTATTCCGAAATAAGATATATCTTTACAACTGATAAAAAACCAATGATGCTGATACTCCTCCACGAGCCTACTGCCCGCCACCGATATGTGTTCGCCCATATTTTCGGTCGACTGGGCGTGGATTACAGCATCACCCATAATAAAGAAGAATTCCTGGACTCGGAGCAGCCCAAATTCAGCTATGGCTATTTGCCTGTGGACAATGAGCTGCATTTTTTCGAAAATGGCCTGCTGAGCGAAAGAGACTTAAGGCGCCAAATGCCCGATACAGGCTCGTATTGCGGGGTGAAGGTGCTTTTCAACCATTCCTTCGTAACCGCCGCCTTGCCTTACGATATTTTTTCAGCAGTCTTTTATATGCTCACCCGCTACGAGGAGTATCTGCCCTTCCGGGCGGACGAACACGGGCGTTTCGAAGCGGACCAAAGTCTGGCTCAGCGGGAAGGATTTCAATATATCCCTGTGGTAGATTACTGGATAGGCCAATTGGCGGCCGTGCTGGGAAAACGATTCCCCGAACTGAAGTTTACGGAAGAGGTGTACCGTTTTGTGCCCACTTACGATATAGACATTGCTTATTCGTTTCGACACAAAGGATGGGTGCGTAACCTGGGAGGATTCATGAGAGACTCTTTCCGCATGAATTGCGACAGTTATTTTTCGAGGCTGCTGGTGCTGCCCGGGCTGAAACCCGATCCCTTCGATTCGTATGATTACCAGTTTGCGCTTCAGGAAAAATATGGTTTGCAACCCATTTATTTTTTCCATCCGGGCACCTACGGCAAATACGATAAGAACATAGCCCCCGAGAACAAAAACATACGTAAGTTGCTGGGCCGCATCAGTGAAAAAGCCACATTGGGACTGCACCCATCCTGGCTTTCGGCCGATAAACCTGAAATGATTCCTTTGGAAAAAATTCGACTGGAAGAGGCTTGCGGAAAGCCAATTTACTGTGCCCGACAACACTTCATCAGACTTCGTTTTCCGGATACCTATCGCAACTATATTGCTCAAGGCATCACAGACGACTATTCTATGGGATGGGCCACCGATGCGGGATTTCGCGCGGGCACTTCGAGAGAGTTCAAGTTTTTTGACCTTTTGGAAAACAAATCCACAGAACTGACCGTTCATCCCTTTGTTTTTATGGAGGGGGTATTCAAATTCTATAAAAATTATCCAACTGCGGATATTATGGCTCAAATAGAGGCTTTGACGAATGAGGTAAAAAAGACCAAAGGAACCTTCATCAGTCTGTGGCACAACGAATCCCTGGGAACTTCACGACCATGGCAAGGCTGGAGGGAGATTTACGAACAGATGATAGAGCTGGCTAAACCCTGAAATACTTATGATACACTATATTCAGCATAAAGAAATAGACATCAGCAAATGGGATGCCTGCATAGATGAGGCGGCCAATGGCAACATTTATGCCTACTCCTGGTACCTGGATGCTGCCTGCGAACAATGGGATGCGCTGGTTGAAGGCGATTATGAAATGGTAATGCCTCTGCCCTTCCGTCGGAAAATGGGAGTGAGCTATGTGTTCCCTCCTACCATGACCCAGCAACTGGGGGTGTTAGGCCGCAGCCTTCCCACAACGGAAAAAGTTAAGGAATTTATCGCTCAAATACCTTCGAAATTCAAATACTGCGAAATTAATCTCAACCACGGCAATATTGTGGAAAGCAATGCATATCAGGCATCAGAACATACCAATCTGGAACTGGATTTGAATAGGCCTTATGAAGAACTTCATGCGGCATTTTCGGAAAACACCCGGCGTAATCTGCGCAAAACCGAGCATGTGAAGATACGCGTTTGGAAAAAGGGGAGCATAAGAAACCTGTTACAACTGTTTAAAAACACCAAGGCCGTGGAGATAAAAACCCTGCCGGATGATTTTTATAAGGTGGTGGAAAAAGTGGGCAAGCGATTGATAGAGCGAGGGCAGGCAGAGATTTGGGAAGTTTCGGTCAATGTCGATCTTTGTGCCGGGGTGCTGTTTGCCTTCAGTCATAACAAAGCCTATTTCCTGTTTTCGGCGGCTACCAGTGCTGCCAAAGAGAACAACATCATGCATTATCTGATAGACAAATTTATTGAAGAGCATGCCGGTCAGGACAAGGTGCTGGATTTTGAAGGATCGGACAATAAAAATCTGGCCCGCTTTTATAAAAGCTTCGGGGCCACCGAAAAAAACTATCAAAAAATCGTCGTCAACCGTCTGCCAGGTGCGCTACTGAAGCTGGTGAGGAAGATACGAAAAAAATAAAGCGTTTATTTTCTTTGGCTCTAAGCCGCTTTTTGTTGAAAAATAAATTAAATTTGAAGAAAAAAAATCATGGTAAAAAATCTGGGCGCCAAGAACTCTATTCTGAATCAATACCTTTCGGAAATTCGTGATTCTGAAATTCAGAAGGATAGTTTACGTTTCCGTAGGAATTTCGAAAGGGTAGGCGAAATCATAGGTTATGAGATCAGCAAAGTTTTAGATTACCAAACTAAAGAAGTGACAACACCTTTAGGCGCAGCCGAAGTGCCAGTGTTGATCAATTTCCCTGTGTTGGCGACCATTTTGAGGGCTGGTTTGCCTTTGCATCAGGGCTTGCTCAATGTGTTCGACCGTTCGGAAAACGCCTTCATCACCGCTTACCGCTATCATCATAAAGATGGTTCGTTTGATATTCGCGTGGAATACACCTCCAGCCCCGACATAAACGATAAGGTTTTAATACTCTGCGACCCCATGCTTGCCACGGGTTCGTCGCTTATGCTGGCCTACAAATCCCTGCTTGAGAAAGGAACTCCCAAGCACATTCATATTGTTACCATTATCGCCAGTTTGCAAGGGGTAGAGTTTATCAAAAAGAACTTTTCGTCGGCCAATACTACCCTTTGGGTTGGAGCCATTGACGATGAACTGACAGCTCAGTCGTACATTGTTCCCGGTCTGGGTGATGCAGGCGACCTGGCTTTCGGTCAGAAAGTATAAATATTGTAAGGTATTGCAGGGCTATTCTTCCTGCAGGCTTTCTTTTTCGAGAATGTATTTTTCCCAGTTATCCAACTCGGCTTTGAGTTGAACTTTCATTTGCTGGTACTTTTCGAAAAGAACCCCGGAATTCAGAACATCTTTATAGGTAAGCGGGTCCATCAACACCTCGTCCATCTGCTTGATCTCGTTCTCAAGATTTTCAATGGTCTTTTCGGAAGCCGAGATCTTATTACTCAGCTTGCGTAGCAATTTCTCCTGCTCCTTTTTCTTTTCCCACAGCAGTTTGCTGTCCGATAAAGGCTGTGCTTTCAGTTCCTGACTCTTACTTGCCGATTTGCGTTCCAGGTCCTTGAGGGAAGACAGTTTTTTGCTGTCGAGGAAGGTATAAATATCGCCAAGATGCTGCTTTATGGTTTTGTTCTTGAACTCATAAACTTTGGTAGTCAGGCCTTGCAGGAAATCGCGGTCGTGAGAAACAATGATGAGGGTGCCATCGTATTTGAGCAGGGCATTCTTCAATATATCTTTGGAAACCATGTCGAGGTGATTGGTAGGCTCGTCAAGCACCAGAAGATTGACTGGTTCCAGCAGCATTTTGGCTAAAGCCAGACGCGATTTTTCGCCACCCGAAAGTACCTTAACCTTTTTATCAATGGCTTCGCCACCAAATAAAAAGCTGCCCAGAATGGCACGTATCTTAGGACGGGTATCGCCCACGGCCACATCGTCAATGGTCTGAAAAACGGTCTTCTCGGGGTCGAGCAGGTCGGTCTGGTTCTGGGCATAATAGCCCACTTTTACATTGTGTCCCAAAATTACCTTCCCCTCGTACTCCACCTGATTGAGCAAAATCTTCACCAGGGTGGTCTTGCCCTCACCGTTTCTGCCCACAAAGGCAACTTTCTCCGCTTTAATGACTGCGAGATCGATGTTTTTCAGAATCAGTTTTGGGCCGTAGTTCTTGGTCACTGACTGAATATCCACACTGACCTTGCCAGAAGCAGGCGCCGGAGGGAACATGAAGCGGATGGTGGAAGTATCGGTTTCGTCGACCTCTACCAATTCCATTTTCTCCAAGTATTTCACACGCGATTGCACCTGACGTGCCTTGGTTGATTTGGAGCGAAAGCGTGTGATGAACCTTTCTATCTGCTCTATCTGCTTTTGCTGGTTGTTGAAGGTAGCCAACTGACTCTCGATTCGCTCGCTGCGCATCAACACATAATCAGAGTAACAGGCCTTATAATCGAAAATCTTTCCAAGGGAGATTTCTACAGTACGCAGGGTAACATTATCGAGAAAAGCCCTGTCGTGAGAAACCATGATGACTGCTCCTTTGTAAGAGATCAGGAATTCTTCCAGCCACTGAATGGATTCAATATCGAGATGGTTGGTAGGTTCGTCGAGTAAAAGGAGATTGGGTTTTTGAAGCAGGAGTTTAGCCAGCTCGACGCGCATTTGCCAGCCTCCGCTAAACTCTCGGATACTGCGGTTGAGTTCGGTAGATTCGAAACCCAAACCCAGTAACACCCTTTCTACATCGGCATGAATGGTCTCTCCGCCCAGAATCTTATACTGCTCGCTGGCCACATTCAGTTTCTCCAGCAGTTTGGTATAATCCGGTGAACTGTAATCAGAGATATGAGCCAATTCCTCAGAATAGCGGGTAATGTTCTTTTCTATGGTCAGCACTTTTTCGAAGGCCGTCATGGCTTCTTCGAGTACCGTCTTGTTGCTCTGAACAGACATTTCCTGAGGAAGGTAACCTATGGTGGTTCCTGAAGGATAAGCCACATTGCCTTTTTCGGGTTCCATTAGACCAGCCAGTATCTTTAGTAAAGTAGTCTTTCCGGCCCCGTTCTTACCTACCAGCCCTACCCTGTCTCTATCGTTGATGATAAAAGAGACATTATCGAAGATGTATTCTCCGGTAAAATGTATGGATAGCTGGTTTATGCTGATCATCCTGAACTGAAATTTTTTGCAAAAGTACGCTTTTAAGGCAGATTTACGAACTAATATTATTGGATGAATATCTGAAGGAAGCCGCCTGAAAAGAAAATTTTAGTATTTTTATAGAGACAAAAACAGTAAACCATGCTTAGCACCATCAACATCGGCAGTATTCTTTTTCTGGATATTGAAACCGCCCCCCGTTGGGAGAATTTTGAGAACATGCCAGAGAATTTTAGGAAACTTTGGGAACATAAGGTCTCATTTTTTCAGAACACTCCAAGCCAAACCGCAGAAGAGATATACGACCGGGCAGGGATTTATGCAGAATTCGGCAAGATCATTTGCATCTCGGTAGGCAATGTACACCAAGGCATTTTGAAGATAAAGTCCTTTTACGGTGATGATGAAAAAGCGGTGCTGCTCGAATTTGCTGATCTGCTGAACAAGTATTTTAACAAAGATTACCATTCACTTTGCGCCCACAACGGTAAGGAATTCGATTACCCTTATATTGCCCGGCGCATGGTAGTGCATGGAATAGAACTCCCTTCACTGCTCGATACCTCAGGCAAAAAGCCCTGGGAAATTAAATTGCTCGACACCATGGAACTATGGAAGTTTGGCGATTACAAAAGCTATACCTCCCTTGCTTTGCTCAGTGCTTTGTTCGATATCCCCACCTCCAAAGATGACATTGACGGCAGCGATGTAGCCCGTGTGTATTGGAGAGAGAAAAACCTGAATCGTATAGTGACCTATTGCCAAAAAGATGTAATATCTATAGTCCAGCTCTTCTTAAAGTATCAGAACAAGTCTCTTATAGAGAGTGATAAGATAAAAATTGCGGATTAGAACTGCTGTCTGAATTAGGCAAAACACTGAGCCGGGCATTGATTTATGTTAATAAAATTTTACTTGTAAATGCAGGCATCAGAAGAAACAAAAGACTAAATTTGTTCCCCTATTAAAAATTTTATGGCTGAAAGTGTTAGAAAGCGGGTAAAGCCGTCGATTACCGAACAAAGTATTTTGCAATACGGCAAAATTCCCCCACAGGCAACCGATCTGGAAGAAGCGGTATTGGGTGCCCTTATGCTGGAGAAAGATGCGCTGGCCAATGTGATCGATATTTTGAAACCCGAGGTGTTCTATAAAGAAGCACATCAGCACATTTTCGAGGCCATACGAAACCTGTTCAACCGTTCGCAGCCCGTCGACATTCTTACTGTTACCAGTGAACTGAAATCCATGGGTATGCTGGATGTGGTGGGTGGTCCCTATTATATTGCACAACTTACCTCTAGAGTGGTTTCCGCTGCCAATATTGAATTTCATACCCGCATCATCGTTCAGAAATTTATTCAGCGGGAACTCATACGCATATCGTCGGAGATTTCGACTGAAGCCTACGAAGACACTACAGACGTTTTCGAATTGTTGGACAAAGCCGAAAGCAATCTATTCAATGTCAGCGATACCAACCTTCGCAGGAAATATCTCGACATGCAGTCGATATTGAAAGAGGCTATTCTGGAAATTGAAAAAGCCAAAGAAGCCAGCGAAAACAATGAGATATCTACTTTAGGCGTTCCTTCCGGTTTTACCGCCCTCGATCGATTGACGGCTGGTTGGCAAAAATCGGACTTAGTCATTCTGGCTGCACGTCCCTCTATGGGAAAGACAGCCTTCGTGCTTTCGATGGCGCGCAATGCCGCCATTGATCATGGGGAACCGGTTGCCGTTTTCTCACTCGAAATGTCGGCTCTTCAGCTCGTAATGCGTTTGATCTCTATGGAAACTGAATTGCCCTCGGACAAACTCAGAAGAGGTAATCTGGCCGATCACGAATGGCAGCAACTCAATTCGCGTATCACCAAATTGGAGGATGCCAAAATATTTATCGACGACACCCCTGCCCTTTCGATTTTTGAACTTCGTGCCAAATCGCGACGTTTGGTGGCCCAACACGGCATCAAGCTTATCATCATCGACTACTTGCAGCTTATGACGGGTAATGCCGAAAGCAAAGGTATGCGTGAGCAGGAGATCAGCGGTATATCCAGAGCTTTAAAAGGATTAGCCAAGGAGTTGAACATACCTGTTATTGCTTTATCTCAGTTAAGTCGTGAGGTTGAAAAACGACCCGGTTCGAAAAAACCTATTCTTTCCGACTTACGTGAGTCAGGTGCTATTGAGCAGGATGCCGACCTGGTATTATTCATCTACCGACCTGAGTATTATAAGATAGATCAGTTTGATGACAACACTCCCACCAAGGGCCTGGCAGAAATTATTATAGCCAAGCACAGGAACGGACAAACGGGTGAAGTAAAACTCAATTTCGTGAGTCAGTTTGGTAAGTTTAAGGATTATGAGAACTTTGAATTCGGCGGCGAAATGGAAATGTCGCCCAACGAAAACTTCTACAATCCTGTGACGAAGGTGCTCCCATCCAAAATGAACCGGGGAAATGGTAATTCCGGCGCCTTCTCTGAAGAAGACCCGTTTTAATATTTTTTTAGAATAATTTTCAAATCCTTGTTTCAATACATTGTAACTTTGTATACTGATTCGGGAATTTTTCCGTTTACATCAGAATACTTGTAGCCACATGCCATGAAAAAGACACTCATATTTCTAATTCTCCTCTTACTATTCAAGACCGGTTATTCCTCTTATTTGTTGATTCCCATGGATGAGGCACAGAAAAATCATCTGAAAGCCTACGGGGTAACTTATTGGATCTTAAAATACGAGATAGAAGTGAGCTGGCTGCTCAACTATAGAGGCGGCAGTTTTATGGTCAAGTATAATAAGGTTTTTCAGGACGAATGTAACATCAGAGGAGTAAGTTGTGAGGTCATTGCCGATGTACAGGCCTCTGCCATTTTAAGTGAGATATCGGATCCTGAAGCCAATATGGATGAAGTGAAACTGGTAAAGGTTCCAAAGATAGCTGTGTATTCTCCAAAAAACAGATTGCCCTGGGATGATGCCGTTACTTTGGTCTTGACCTATGCTGAGATCCCCTACGACATTGTTTATGATGAGGAAGTTTTAAGTGGTGTATTACCCATGTACGATTGGCTGCATATGCATCATGAAGATTTTACCGGCCAGTATGGTAAATTCTGGGCTGCCTATAAAGACGCGTCCTGGTATATGGAAGACAAACACATATCGGAAGAAACAGCCAAAAAAATGGGATATAGCAAGTTATCTCAACTGAAACTTAATGTTGCCAAGAAGATTCGTGATTTTGTTGCAGGCGGGGGTTATCTTTTTGCCATGTGTTCCGCTCCTGACAGTTATGACATTGCACTGGCCGCCGAAGGGGTAGATATTTGCGATGTGATGTTTGATGGCGACCCCATGGATCCCAACGCACAAAAGAAACTCGATTACTCGCAATGCTTTGCATTTACTAATTTCAAGATATCAACCAATCCATACGAGTACGAAGTATCGGACATTGATGTAACGAACTATCGTAGGGTTAATGCTCAAAGTGATATGTTCACACTTTTTGATTTTTCTGCAAAGTGGGACCCGGTTCCAACTATGCTTTGCCAGGATCATGAACAAATTGTCAAAGGTTTCATGGGTCAGAGTACGGCTTTCAATAAGAAGTTGATAAAGCCGAGTGTGTTAATTATGGGAGAAATTAAGTCTGCCGATGAAGCCAGATATATACACGGAGAATTTGGAAAAGGAATGTGGACTTTTTTGAGTGGTCATGATCCTGAAGATTATCAGCATATGGTCTATGACCCTCCCACAGAACTTAATTTACACCCCAACTCAACCGGCTACAGGCTGATATTGAACAATGTATTGTTACCAAAAAAAAAAAAGAAGAAACAGAAAACCTAAAAGGTTACCCGGAAAGTTTCGTTATTTATTATTACGTCTGCCTGATTCACACAACTATCGAGGAAGAACACCTGTCTTTTTGAGAGGCCGTCAGGGGTGATTTCAATAGACCCGCTGCCTATCCAAAAGCAGTAGTTAATAAATCTAAGGGCATTGGTAATAGTACCCGTATATCCCGCTGAGGAACAAGTGCCGCTATAAATAAACAGATCATCGCTGATATTGTTTTGTGTAGTCACTCCGTTTACCCATTGAACATAATGCTCGGCATTCCAAACCATGTTTTCAGTGGCAGAGGTTACCTGAAATCCGGAAGAATCAGTGAAGGCTACAGGTTTTCCTGAATACAACTGCGAAACCTTCAATTTCTTGGTTCCATTGAGGCTTATACCATTCACAGTGTAATTGCTGAGAGTAACCATGAACTCAGAACCTATAGAATCCAGAAAGCCTTTCGCGCTTAATATTATTTGCCCGCCTCTGAAATTGCCGTCGGAGCAGTAACAGCCACTTTCAGGGAAAGCCAGGGTAATGGTCTGAGGCCAGGTGGTATCACAAGGCGAAATGCTTAGCTGCAAGCAGGGTTCCGAATAATGAAAATTCAAAGTATCATTGGGATGATAGATGCTGTCTTCTGCCGCTATCATATTATAAAGGAACATTTTGAAAACATCGTTGGAAGCCAGTTCAGCTGTGTTATTACTGATTACCTGGCTTACATCCTTGCTATCGCCATTGCTGTCTTTATGACATGAGTTGAGAATCCATAAAGCTGAAAAAACAAGTATTACTATTCCAAAGCGCTTCTTCATCATGATCTCCTTACATAATTCATAAACACAAACGACAGCCCGTTATTAGGATCCGTATAAGTTTCGCTTTTTTCGGTCAGTTCCCATTCCGATTCCTTTATCTCAGGGAAATAGGTATCGGCTTCAGGTTGGGTAAAGACCCTGGTGATATAAAGCCTGTCAGCCAGATGGAAAAACTGCCGATAGATACTGGCCCCTCCCATAATAAAATTCTCCTCACCCACATCCATCTTTTCTACCGCTTCATTGATTGAATAGGCCATCTCGCATCCTTCTATCAATTCATTAGGAACGTCAGTGATAACAATATTTTTCCTCTTAGGCAAGGGACGTATAGGCAGGGATTCGTAAGTATTCTTTCCCATCACTACGGTATGTCCGGAAGTGATCTGCTTAAAATGCTTCAGATCATCTGAAATATGCCAGAGCAGCTGATTATCCTTGCCAATACCGTAATTATCAGCTATGGCAACTATGATAGAGATTCTCTTTTTACTTGTCATGATTTATTATTGTTGCTTTAAGCTATACAGCCACATCGGCTTTAATATGAGGATGAGGATCGTAATCAGTCAGTGTAAAATCCTCAATTTGGAAACCAAAAATATCTTTCACAGCCGGATTGATCTTCATTACAGGTAACTTTCTTGCTTCGCGGGTCAACTGCAGCCTGGTCTGGTCGAGATGGTTGGAGTAGAGATGGGCATCGCCCAAGGTGTGAACAAAATCGCCGTACTGCAGTCCGCAAACCTGAGCTATCATCATGGTAAGCATGGCATAGGAAGCAATGTTAAAAGGAACACCAATAAAAATATCTGCACTGCGCTGATACAACTGACAAGATAATTTATTGTCGGCTACGTAGAACTGAAACAAAACATGACAAGGCGGCAATGCCATCTTTTCGATCTCGCCCACATTCCAGGCACTGACGATCATGCGTCGCGAATCGGGGTTGGTCTTGATAAGTTTTATTACTTCGGATATCTGATCGGTGGTTTTACCATCGGCACTTCTCCACGAACGCCATTGATGACCATAAACCGGACCCAGATTACCTTCGGCATCGGCCCATTCGTCCCAGATGCTGACTTTGTTATCATTTAGGTATTTGATGTTGGTATCGCCCTGCAAAAACCAAAGCAATTCGTGAATGATGGAACGCAAATGAAGCTTCTTGGTGGTCAGTAAAGGGAATCCCTGCTGCAAATCGTAACGCATCTGATAGCCAAACACACTAACAGTTCCGGTACCTGTTCTGTCAGACTTTTCGGCACCGTTCAACAATACATGATTCAGCAGGTCGAGGTAAGGCTTCATGAGAATTTTCGATTAAGACACAAAGGTAGCTACTTTCCTATAAAAAATGAAGGAATGTATACAAATAAAAGACCATCATTCGTTGAAAAGAAATCCCATTAATCCATAAGAATCCATACCATGCTTTGATGGCAGACCAAAATAAGCGTATTTGAAAAGAGGGGCAACTTTGTACAATAGATACTCAATCTATAGGAACCTCCTTAACTAAGGTTTTACATCCTGCTGCAACAAATTTCACAATTCTTCCAACCTGAAGATTCGAGTCGGAAAACCTTAGACGTAGACTTCGGGAACGATTTCGCCGCGAAGTACCATCAGTCCGTTCATGCCCAGAGCTTTCATTTCGTCTTCACCGGGATATACAAAAATAGGTGCGATGAACTGAACCCTTTCTCGTATCCAACTAATGAATCCCTCATCATAGGCAATACCTCCGGTTATCAAAATGCCGTGTATCTCGCCTTTGAGCACAGTAGCCATGCTGCCTATGTATTTCGAAACCTGGTAGGCCATGGCCTCATATATCTTTTTGGCTTTTTCATCGCCTTTGTTGATACGGTCTTCTACTTCGGCAGCATTGTTGGTTCCCAGGTAAGCAGTTAAACCACCTTTGCCGCGAATCATATTCATGATGGTTTCCTCGTCGTGCTTTCCGCTGAAACACATGTGAACCAGTTGGCCCACAGGCAGTGTCCCGCTTCTTTCAGGAGAAAAAGGACCATCGCCATCCAGTGCCTGATTGGTATCTATTACCCGACCCTTTTTATGTGCCGAAATACTGATACCTCCACCCAAATGGACCACGATAAAGTTCATATCCTCATACTTCTGACCGAGGAAACGTGCATGTGCTTTTGCAATAGCCTTCTGATTGAGTGCATGAAAAATAGAAACTCTTTCGAACAAGGGGTGCCCGGAAATGCGTGCAATGTCTTCCAACTCATCCACCACCACAGGGTCGGCGATATAAGCCTTCAGCTCTTCGCGCATATTGGCAATATCGAAAGCTATCAAACCACCCAGGTTGCTGGCATGTTCCCCCTGAATACCTTTGATGAGATCTTTACGCAGTTTTTCGTTCACTTCGTAAACACCCGATTTGATGGGCTTCACCAGACCACCACGTCCGACAATGGCATCAATGGAATCCAATCCGATGTTGGCTTCCTGCAGTTCGTTCATGATGATGTTCTTGCGGAACTCGAACTGGTCGGCTATATGTTTGAATTTTCCGAGCTCTTCGGACGAATGACGAATGCTTTTCAGGAAGAACAGTTTATAGTTCTCGTAAACAGCTATCTTGGTCGAGGTAGAGCCCGGGTTGATCGCTAATACTTTCATAACAATACGGGGTAAGGTTTATTTGGCTATCATAGCCGAAAGTGCGATAGAATATAATTTGGTGAGCTCGCTGTCGCCGCGCGAAGTCAATACACAGGGAACCTTGGCTCCGTAAACCACAGCACCCAGTTCGCCACCGCAAAGTTTGGTGTTGGTTTTGAAGAATACATTGCCCGACTCGATGTTGGGGAACAATATACAATCGCAATCGCCGGCTACGGGACTTACCAATTTCTTGATCTCAACGCTTTCTTTATCTACACAAACATCCAAAGCCAAAGGACCATCGACAATGCCTCCCTTGATCTGTCCACGATCGGCCATTTTGCTGATGATGGCAGCATCAATGCAAGCCTGCATTCCCAACGACATCTGCTCGGTAGCAGCCAGTAAAGCTACTTTGGGTTTTTCGATCTGCAAAGCATGAGCGGTCTGAATGAGGTAGTTGGTCATGGCAATTTTCTGAGTCAAATCCGGAGCAGGGATGATTGCCACATCAGCCACAATGATGAGTTTGTGATAATTCGGGGTTTCGATAACCGTTACGTGAGTCAGTATAGACTTAGGACCGGCCATCAAACCTTTTTCTTTATCGAGAATGGCGCGCATGTATTTGTCGCTGGTCACCAGACCCTTCATCAGTATGTCGCCTTCGCCTTTGTTGATAAGTTCAACGGCTTTTTGTGCGGCTTTCACCTCGTCGGCTTCCTGCACAATTTTAAATTTGTTGACGTCGATGTTGTGCTCGGCACATACCTTGCGGATAGTTGCCTCGTCGCCCACCAGGGTAGCATCTACAATGCCTTTGTCAATGGCGCCGCTAACGGCTCCAATGGTGTGAGAATCGTTGGCATAAGCAGCCACCAAGCGCTTACGGGATTTGCTTTTCAGCACTTCGAACATTTGTTCTAATTTGGTAATAGACATAATTTTTTCTCCTTATATTGGGTTTAGAATTTTTTCTGTGCGAAAATAGTATTTTAATGAATGAACAAAGGATTTAATAACAATTTTTTTATGATTCATTTTCCTTTACCTTTTAAAGGGTTATATGCCACCATCCGTCAGCTGACGGACACCAAAACACCAAATGACACCAAAATAAAACATTGTGAATTGATGTGGTTACTTTTCTTTCTTTTTTTGCCACAAAGGCACTAAGACACTCCCGAAGGGATGGCTATGCCACAAATTGCACCAAAAAGTCACATTTTATTTCCCGCTGATCTCGCTGATTTAAGCAGATAAAATTAACCACAAAGTACACAAAGGGTTTTCACAAAGGGCACAATGATTTCTTTGTCCGCCGGTTGGCGGATTGTGTTCTTTTCGTTGTGAACATTGTGGTTCCCTTTTTTCTTATTTCCCGCTGATCTCGCTGATTTACGCAGATAAAATTAACCACAAAGTACACGAAGGGTTTTCACAAAGGGCACAATGATTTCTTTGTCCGCCGGTTGGCGGATTGTTTTCTTTTCGTTGTGAACATTGTGGTTCCCTTTTTTCTTATTGCCCGCTGATCTCGCTGATTTACGCAGATTTTCTATCAGCGTTTATCTGCGCAATCTGCGGGAGATACTATAAAGAATAATCCTAAACCACTAAAATCATTTTGTATAGAAATCTATCATGGCTTGTATGGCTTTGCGGCAGACCGGGCAGAAATTGTTGACCGATATGGATTTCATGCTGCAATCGTAAGCCGGACGATATACCCCTTTGTTGACATAACCGCCGCCTTCGAACACGCCTACCTTGCCTTTTTGCTTGTATTTATCTTCCGAGGGAGTGGGCACGGGAGTGTCTTTATCCAGCATATCCTTCCATTTCTTATCGAAATTCACCATAGTGGTGAGGTTGGGATCGGGGGGTTCGACATCCAGAGGATAGAACTCGTTGTAGGAAGTGGACGATTCGTAATATTCGTCGCCCAGACCGGCAAAGGCATGGCCCAATTCGTGCGAAAAGACATACTCCTTGTACATATTGCCGCTCACGCAGGTGGCATAATGATTATAGATGGCCCCGCCTCCGTATTTGGTACTGTTAACCATGATGTAGATCTGATCGTAGGGAGCGTTGGAAGCCACATCGCGCACGGCTTTGTTTTCGCCGGTCATGAGGTAGCGCTCTGAGTCGAAGGTATAAAAGGTAGTGCCCACTATGGTGTTTTTCCATATGCCGTCGCCGGGAATGTCCGGACCCGATTCCTGAGAAGGAGCCTGAATGGCATAGACATTAAACTTCGACTTGTTCTCTTTGTAAGGCGTGGCCTCAAACAGATAGCCCGTGAAGAGCTTGGCATCTTTGATGAACTGCCCCATTTCTTCCTTGGTGTAGCCATCGGGAATGATCACCATATCGACCTTCACGGCAGGATCGCCCGAATTGAGTATGTCGGTCTTGGGGATGAGTATCTTCTGCTCTTTGCGTATAAAATAGTTGGCCGGATCGACCACATACTCGAATTTCTTTTCGAAGATGCCTTTGCGGTTGCGGGTTTGCCATTCCACACGTATCTTATTCTTGGGGAAGGGACAGGTGACGGTTTCCGAAAAGGACTTGACGCTTAGTTTGGCCTCGTCGGTGGTTTGCCATTCGCTGAAGAGGGTGCTGTAGGTGCGCGAATAGATGAGCACATTGGTGGCGGCATCGTAGACCAGGAAGTTGTATTTGCCATAGTCGAAAATGTCGATGAGGTTCACCTTGGAACCTCCCCAGAAAGGCTCCTGAATCAGCTCGTCCATGGAATAGGTGTCGTTGAGGTGGTCGCCGGTGTGGTAATAATCGATGCGGAGGGTCTTGTTGATAAAATAGTCGTCGAAGGCAGCGCTGAGGTTGAAGCTGACGGCTATCAGCAAAAGGAAGAAGAGTTTTTTCATGATTTTGGATGTTTAATGACACGCGTCAGGAGACGCGCGCCAGCTTGTTAAATTATTTGAGAGGGTGAAATTACAAAATTTTGAGTCTTGTAAGGAAAATTGAGAAGAAAGTTGGGAGTTCGGAGTGCCTAGAGTTGGGAGTTAGGCAAGCACAGCATAAAAGTTAGGAGTGACCGGGGAGTGTTATTTCTTTGGGTTGACCTGTGTGGAATAGACATCCGCTAAGGAGATCATAGTGTGTTTGTTGAGCACGACCTTTTGTTTGTCGCCTGCGCCGGCATCTATCGGAAACATGAAACAATAGGGCTTGCCATGCAAATAAAACACTTTTGAGATCAACCATTTTTTTGTAACCGGACTAACGTCTGCCATGGTCCAGCTTCCTTTGGATGTCAATAACCAAACATCACCTCCTTTGACTTTATTAAACATCATATCCCAGCCTATTTCTATAAAGGCATTTATTGTGGCGATTCTGTTTTTTTCTTCTTTTACACCTTTCAGCGCATTTTCAAGCAAATTTTTATCGAACGACTGCATAAAGGCCCCGGTAGGATCGAAATCGACATAAGTGTATTGCAGTGCCTGAGGTTTTAAAGCAGGCAAATGAAAGCTGATGGCAACCTGCCAGGTATTGTCATATGATGGATCATCCGTCTGACTTTTCGCACCAAGGCTTGCCAAAGCCAGTAATAAAAATAAAAAGAGGTGTTTTATCATGAGGGGGTTGTTTATATTGATTTATAACGGAAAGACGCTTGCAGCCGCTTTTTCAGGTGGTTGCAAATGCAGCATTATCATTAGTGCGATTATTCTATAATAAACTTCTTCACTGCAACTCCATTTTCTGAGCTTAATTTAACAAAATATATTCCTTGCGCAAGGGTGGAAATATCTATAGTTGTGTTTTTTTCTTTTGCAGCAATGTTTATAATTACCAGCCCTGCTAAATTCATTATTTCAATTTTTGATGTAGTAGTTGCTTCAATATTTAGTTCGTTGGTGGCGGGGTTGGGATATATTGAAATCGACGAATTGAAATTATTCACTGATATATTAGAAAAACAACTCTGGTAATAACAATTTCCATATGTGGTCTGTAAATTATCTGTAAAACAATCTAAATCAGCTGTTCCATAACCCATAGCTAAAGTATAAAACAGCATTCCATAATCAGCATTTAATCCATAGGTAATATCTCCTATTCCCTCTACCCAAACCACTGTCGAAGAGTATGCAGCATGAAATATTATCCTTTTTCTGATTTTATTTCCCAATAAAATATTATCAATACTATCAACTCTAAGGGGAACTGAATCCCATGGCATTACAATTAAAGTAGGGAGCCAAAAAGTATCACCCTTTACTAAATTAAAATTGTAAGCCAACTTCATTGAATCAATATGATGGCCAATATAAACCTTGTCAGAATCATAATAGAGGTAATTCCAAAATGTAAAACATGACAATGTAGAATCCAGGTAAATATTATCATTCATATAAATTCTGCTTAGATTTTTATCATTAATTATAGTGTCATTTTTTAATAGATATTGATAATTTTTAACAACATATATATGAGGAGGATCAACCCAATAAGAAAGATTCTGCTTCCATAAAGAATTTTCTGGTGCAAATTGCAGTCCGCTCTGGGCATGCAAAATAGTAGGAAAGCATAAAAAAAGAACAACTAATAAAAGATTTTTCATAGCATTTTTTTGTTAGTTCGTACTCCGTTTTCTTTTTTCGCATTAATTATAACGTTGAGGCGCTTCCTTTCATTCGCAAATCACAATATTATCAAGTTTGCCGTATCTTTCTGCCAATGAAAGGAAACGCAAGTTACCGAACGTTATTCTTTTATTATTTTTATTATTTGTCTTTCGTTTTCATTATTTGTAAGCACAATAAAATACAATCCGTTAGTCAGTTTACTAATGTCTATGTCTGTAAAATCATTTGTCTTTTCAAATTGTTTTTGTCCAACACAATCAAACACCTCAAGTGTTTTTATGTGACCAAATTGTTGGGGAATTTGAATGTTGGTTTTACCAATTGAAGGGTTAGGACGTACTGTTATTTTAGAATTATTAGATGTAGCATTTTCATCAATTGATGAAAATCCATCAGCATTAGTTTTTACCAAATAAACATCATATCCGTTACCATAACTATTGGTATTTCCGACAACAATATATCCATTGTCTGATGTCTGCTTAACACATCCTCCCCATTCAGTACTGTTACCACCAAATGTTTTTGTCCATAAGGTATCACCAATACTATTGGTTTTAATCAAATACATATCTTGATTCCCTGCTCCAAAACTTTCTGTACGTCCAGTTATAATATAACCATTGTCGTTGGTTAATGAAAATGAACCGCCATAATCCGAGTTAATTCCTCCATAAGTTTTATACCAAATACTATTACCATAATAATCAAATTTGCTTAAAAAAATGTCATTATTACCGGTGCCAAAACTTTTTGTAGTACCGGAAATTATTAACCCGTCTCCGCAATCATAACATTGAAATGCGCCATCATAGTTATTTCCACCGTAAGTTTTAGTCCACAATGTATCACCTTGTGCATCTGTTCTGATAAAATAGCAATCAGATGTTTGGAGTTGTCCGGGTTGTAATGTCTGCCCCACAATAAAATAACCATCATCAGCCAACTGGATAATTGAAGAACCAATATTAGCAGTGCTTTTTTCATAGCTTTTAGTCCAGATAGTATCACCTGCTGAATTTATTTTAACAACATATACACTACCAAAGGCAGAGGTAAATGTCGAACTATAACCAACTAAGATAAACCCATTATCTGAAGTTTGTATAACATCACATGCTCCATCTTCATTTGCTCCCCCATAAGTTCTAGTCCACAGTGTGTCCCCATTTTGGTTTAATTTTAATAAATAACAATCAGTGCTTCCTGCTCCATAACTTGATGTTTCTCCAGCAATAATAATATCTCCATCATTAGTTTTTATCATGGCATTGGGTTGTTCACTGCCAGTTCCTCCAAATGTTTTATTCCATAGGGTATCTCCATATACGTTGGTTCGAATTAAATAAATATCGCGGCTACCAGCACCAAAGCTTTCAGTAATGGATGCAACCAAATAACCACCATCATCCATTTGCAATACTCTGCTGCCATAATCATCTGCTATTCCCCCGTAATGTTTCTGAAACATTATTTGAGAATAACTAATCAAACTTGTATGGAGGCAGAACAAGAAAAAAATAAGTTTTTTCATGATGTTTATATTTGTGCCCGGTTTTTCTTTAATGTTCGGTAACGATTCGGCGCTTCCTTTCGTTGGCAAATCACAATATTATCAAGTTTGCCGTATCTTTCTGCCAATGAAAGGAAACGCTTGTTATCGTTTCGTTGGTTATAATTCACTAATTCTTTATGCATCGTACAGAAAGTCCATATAATTGTTTGCAATTCCATGTGCCAACAATATTCGACATGTTACGGCTTATTGCCTTACTGATAGTGTCTGAAGTTGAAGTCCACCAGCAACCAAAATCGCCAACCCCCCAAAAATCATAAAATTCAGTACCACGACGAAAGCCACCAGGAAGTGCAGTAAAGCCAGTTTCATTGGTAGAGCTAGAGTTGTCCCACCAATGTGCAGACCCGGCTTCTTTTAATTTACTACCAGCAACTAAATCACCACCAAGATAATCGATTAGTGTTGTCCAATCGGAATCTGTTGCAACATGCCAACCTATCGGTGCTATACCTCTATAATCAATGACAGCATACCAGTTATAAAGATTGCCATATACTATTTCATTGTTCATATCATTTTCATTGTAGCAATATGCACTTGAGTTAATATTGATCCATTGAACACTATCTGCAATAATATTAATAGGATCACCATTACAAAAATGAATTGTTTTCAAATTCTCAGCCATCCAAATCTGTGTACCGATGCTAACAATATTATAATAGTTGCTATCATAATCAGTAACTGCATCTGAACGATAAGTAGTGAAGCTAATAACATCGCCGTATCCAGTAACATCGCTATTTATTGCCCACGCCCTAACATAATAGGTTGTATTTGGAATTAAATCCGTCATTGAACTGACAAAAGTCCCTGTAACAACGGATGCAACAATTTTAGAATCAGCTATTGTTGGATTATTACCAGTGCTCCAACATATACCACAGGATTTTATTGGTAGACCATTCAAATAGTCAATTGAACAACTACATTTTGCACTGGTAATTCTTATTGAGTTTACACTTGTGGTATGTATTATTGCATTAAAGACCCTATGATCCTTTTTACATGCAGTAAAATGGATTGCTAATAACAAAAATAGTGTCATTAAGAGATGTCTATTACTATTTCTCATAATTTCCAAAAACAAAATATTCTGTCTTTATTTTTCTCTAATAAACGATAACGTCTTCTTGCTTCACCTTTGTGAAGGATTATTTCCGTATTTGGTCGGCTTTGCGCACCTTTTATGCACAAAGCTCCCCCCAAAACTACATATTAAATCCAAACCCAACAAATTATTTTTCTGATTTTTTCACATATCACACGGCATTTTTAAAGCCGCTACTCAATATGCATAGGACAGGCAAAATAAATGTTAAATAGTTTTTTCAGATTAAACAACATTTTTACTTTAGCAAAATTTAAATATTAATCAAAAATTAATTGTAAAATGGAAAAAAAAATGAGACTACCCGGGCATCCGGCACAGCTGCTGACGAGTGGCGGCTGAGGTTTCCGCTGCAGTGCGATGCCGATATTGAGGATTTCAGAAAAATATCCCACATCAAAGCCTGCCTCGTTTGTGTTGAAATATATTTTAGTGAAGACGAAAACGACAGAATAGTGCGCACCGTCAACCTGAAATATATGGAAGACAGGCTCCCGAAAACCCTGTTTTTTCGTTACGACAAAAGCAATATCACAAATTTGAAACGACTCAGCAAAGCCCGCATCTGTCACGAAAGAATAGCAATCTTTGTGAAAAACAGCGATAAGTATTTTTTTGTAGCCGGCCGCCGCGAAGATAACTTTATGGCCCTTGTACCCCTTTACCCGCATCTGGAGCCGGTTCCGGGACGTATCAGGAAAAAACGATTATAAAAAACCCGGCCACATTGGTTTTTTTTCATAATTTTTTTTATATTATTGTATTCTCTTTTGAAAATGAACCATTTAAAAAGAGTATTGCTGACAACTAAAAGTAAAAAAAATTATAAACCCCAAAATTTTAAAGCCATGGCTGATCCCGTTGTTCCTATTGTAAAAAAGTATGAAGCTGTTTTGAAACTTCCCACAAAAAATGATGAATTGCTTATTGCCCTGCAGGGTATTTACGACAAAATGCATGCCGACGACCGGTATATTGCCTCAGCAGCCCTTCTTGCTTTGTTTTTGGAGGAGATTACAAAGTTTTTTACTGCGCAGTCGAAGTATAAAGCCAGACCACCCGAGATTCAAAAAGCCGATCGTGATAATTGCAAAAAAATAGCTGTTCAAACCGCAAATGACCTTCGCGATGACGTTCAAGATTTAGCCAATGCCGATAACGCACATGCCCAAAGCCTTATCACGGGTGCTAATATGTTTGTTAAAGTTCATACAGCCCGTCAGAAACAAAAAAGCGAAGTAAAAGACACTAACGAATCGGGTGTGGTTATCGTTTTGGGCGAAGGCAAAGGCCCTCACGAATGGATGCAGAGTACCGACGGAGATAATTGGCTTCCGCTTAATGCCACAAGAACAGCCCGAAAAAAAGTTTCAGGGCTTACGGTGGGTAAAACTTATTATTTTAAAAGCCGGCAAATTCTTCCCAAGGATGAGTATGGTCCATGGTCGGTTCCTGTACCTTTGGTAGCTAGATAAACTGTTTTTTGCTTAAATTTCTGATATTACTTCAATTATGAGACTATAAAGTAGATTGTGTAAACAGGATTTCAGAGTCGACACCTTTTATC
>CAZRFL010000016.1:29493-54598 GCA_964599365.1 uncultured Bacteroidales bacterium | reverse complement strand
AACGCTATTGCGGCCGGCATTCCTTGTAAGGTTATAAAATCATTATAATACTTTGTCCCAGGAAACAAAATCATATCGTCAAATAATGAAAGCCACCTCTCTGTTTGGCGGGGTTCAGGTTTTCAACATCTTGATTACTATTATAAGGTCAAAATTTATTGCAGTTTTATTGGGCCCATCAGGTATGGGTATAGCTGGCTTGCTGTTATCTACTTCCAATTTGATCGGTGCATTAACCAATTTTGGATTAGGAACCAGTGCGGTTCGCGATGTAGCTTCGGCTGCTGGTTCAGGAAATGAAGACAGAATAGCAACGGTTATCACTGTGCTTCGCCGATTGGTATGGATTACAGGTTGCTTAGGTGCCATCCTTATGATCCTGCTCTCTCCCATATTAAGCCGCCTTACTTTTGGCAATAGCGATTACACTTTTGCTTTCATCTGGCTATCCATCACACTTCTATTCACCCAGTTGAGTTCTGGCCAATTGGCACTTCTTCAGGGAATGCGCAAATTGCAATATCTGGCCAAAGCAAGCCTGTCGGGTAGCAGCATAGGTCTACTGGTCAATATACCTTTATACTACTTTTTTGGTGTTAAAGGTATTGTTCCGGCTATGATTTGCACATCGGTCATTTCCTTATCCATGTCTTGGTATTTTGCCCGAAAGATCAAAATTGCAAAAATAAAAGCTACAAAAGCCATTGTTATTGCTGAAGGCAAGAACATGGTCAAAATGGGCGTTATTTTAAGTATAAGTGGACTGATTTCATTAGCCTCTTCCTACATTGTTCGTGTTTATATAAGCAGCTTTGGCGATGTGGCACAGGTCGGCTTATACACCGCTGGCTTTGCCATAATATCAACCTATGTCGGCCTCATTTTTTCCGCCATGGGTACCGATTATTATCCTCGTTTAGCTGCAGTGGCTTACGATAATACCCTCTGCAAACAAACCATTAATCAACAGGCCGAAATTGCAATTCTCATATTGGCGCCCATTATTATGGTGTTTTTAGTATTTATCCAATGGGTGGTTATACTACTGTATTCTTCCAAATTTATTGCAATCAACGAAATGATTCATTGGGCGGCATTGGGCATGATATTTAAAACTGCAAGCTGGGCCATTGGATTTATTTTGTTAGCAAAAGGTTCTGCCAAATTATTCTTCTATAACGACCTGTTCTCAAATATTTATCTCTTAGCCTTAAATCTGTTAGGCTATAAATTTTGGGGACTAACGGGTATGGGAATGTCTTTTTTAGTCGGCTATTTTTTACACTTTATTCAAATGTTCCTGATGGGGCGCATTTTGTATCAGTTTTCTTTCGACAAAAGTTTTATTCGTGTCTTTTCATTTCAAATAGTTTTAGCCATTAGTTGCTTTTTGGTAGTTAAATTTTTCAATTCACCCCTCACTTATATCCTCGGGGGAGTCTTGATCCTGGTCTCAACCTTTTTCTCTTATCGCGAACTCGACAAAAGAATTGATATCAAGCAGATAATATCGAAATTCCGAAAAAAATAAAACCTCCAGAATGAGAAACCTCCAAAATCCTAACGGAATCAGCCCAAATAGCTCATCATCAAAATGTATTCAACCATGAAGGCAGCTTTTCTCATACGCGATGCAAAAAATGTCCGCGACTGGTCCGGATTGCCCTATTATGTTTTTCAGGCTTTCCATTCAAAATACCAGGCCGATGCCATTCTGGTCGAAACAAAAAACTATTTCAACATACCCGAACTCCTGTTCAATCTAACCATAGTCAAACTCTACAAATACTACTATAAAGCCCGAGGAGTTAATATTTTATACTCATTCACTGGGTCCTGGCTCAATCGCACAATCACCTTTTTGGCAATATGGGCCAATCGCCGCAAAATCAATCAGGCCGACTACCTCATAACCACAGTAGTTCCTTACGGATTAGAAAAATTCATCCGCATCCCGGTCATCGCATTTTCCGATGGCTCCTACGAGTTCCTCGCCCAATGGAAATTTAAAAGAGCACTCATGGGTCCCGAAATTAATGTCAACAAAAAAAGCTACCGGGCAATCAATCATTTTGCCATAACCATCTGTCTCTTCTATCAGGTTTACGACGATTTGGTCATCAAAGGCATTCCTCCCTCCAAACTCATATATTTTCCGGGAGGCCTCAATCTGCCGGGCTTAAACACGCTTACCCAGGCCGAAATAACCGCCAAGTTCCACAACAAAACCATACTATTTATTGGCCGAAAACACTATCAGGATGGCGCAGTCAAACTCGTCCGGGCCTTTTCCTACATTAAATCCGCAGTCCCCCAAGCCAAATTAACTATCGTAGGCATACCCCAATCCGAACTAAATCTCGACCCCAACCTCACCGACATACAAGTCATTCCCTATCTCGATAAAAACAATTCCGACGACTTGATCAAATACGAGAAACTGCTCACCCAAGCCACCCTCTTTGTCAACGTAGCCGAAAAAGGAGGAGCCTACATGACCACCATGGAAGCCATGGCCTATGGCACACCCTTTATTCTCAAAACCTATCCCGAAATTGTTTCTTTCATGAAAACCAAACCCACCTGTGGCACCATCCTCTCCACCGATGTCGACGACCAACAATTAGCTCAAATCGTAATAAACCTCATGGCCGATAAAGATAAATGGACAGAGCAAAGCCAAAACGCAATGCAAACAGCCCGAAAAATGAAATGGGAAAACCTATTCATCGATATCGAAGACCGTTTACAACAAAACTCTCTCAATAATCACCCTTTCTAATGATAACTCTATAAGGCCAAACAACAACTCCCCATCTATGATCACAAAGTAACAACAGCCTGAAACAATCCAAATGAGGGGGAAGCACAACTCATCGAGGGTAAAAAGAAAGTCAATATGGGGGAATGGAAAGTCAATAAGGGTTAACGGAAAGTCAATAAGGGTTAAAAGAAAGTCAATATACGGAAACGGAAAGCCAATATAAGGGATTAGAAATTCAATAGGGGTAATTAGAAAGTAAATAGGGGTAAATATAAATTAATCGGGGGTGAAAAGAAAGCAACTAGGGGTAAACAGAAACAAAGTATTAGTAATTAGAAAGTAAATAGGGGCGAACAGAAACCCAATAGGGGTAAACAGATAGATTATATTATAAAACAGAAAAAACGTACAAAACGGTTCCAATACAACAAACATTTGTTATCTTTGCTCAAATAAGAACTTTAGTAATTCAAAAACACGCTGGATCATGGCAATACATTTAGGCTCTTATATGAAATTGGTTTGCACCCAATCTAAAATCAAAGCCAACAATTTGGCTGAAGATATTGGTGTAACCACTGATGCGGTTTACAAAATGTTCAACTGCGAAAGCATTAAAATAGATACAGTTCTCAAGGTTTCAAAAAGCCTGCAACATGATTTTTTCAAACCTTATCTCGAACAGCTCCAGCCCAATATTTACCTCAGACTGTCCGAATTGGAAAAGGAGAACCAGCAACTTAAATCCGAACTCCAAACCCTTCGCATCGAGGCTGCGGTTTATAAAAAACTCCTTAAGATCTCTGAACCTGAAAAATAAAACAGCAAATTATTTGAATGAATCTCGATCTTAAAACAGCCTTTCGGTTTTTATTATACGTGCTGATCTCGGTCATCACCGTTTATTATTTACCATCCTTTGTGGGAGGGATATGGCTTGCTGTAACCCTCATAATGTATTGGTATTCCAAAGACGAACCTTTCTGGTTGGTGTTTTTTATAGTCCTTTCCGATGGCTTTATGAGTTTTTTTGGCCCCTATCAGGCTCTTGTTTCGGTTTTTCCCGGTATGCCTGCCTTGGAGGCTGGTCAGATTTACATAATTTTATCCGTATTGAAAGCCAGGCAGGTTAAATCCGCGTATCCTGTTTTTTATAAAAAATGGCTCTACGTAATGGGCGTATATGTTTTACTCCTTATTTTTTTAGGATTGGCGATAGGTATCAAGGGCGAAATGAATGCTTATTTTAGAATTCTGAAGCAAACCTTCCCCTTACTCCTGTTTTTTAGTATTCCGAGATTATTTCGAAACCGCGATGATTACATGCGTGTGTTTGCATTAATATTCCCGGTGGCCCTCTTTGCCTCAGCCGCGCAATTATACGAAATTATCACCCAGGAGCCAATTTCAGCCGTTTTGGGAGCTAAAGAATTTGTAGAGGAGGATTTAGCCGATGACGAAGCTAGCCGAAGTTTCTATAATACCTGTGTGACATTATTATCCATGTTTGCCTCATTGTTTTATGCATCCTACAGGGGAAACAAATTCAACTCCATATATCTAAGCTTTCTTACGATGGCCGCTCTTTCAATGGCCTTTTTGTCGGCCACCCGGGGATGGATTATTGCTTTCGGAGTAACTTTGATATTAAGTGTTATATTTGTTACAGGGTTTAAGTTAGGTCGGTTGTTGGTCTTTTTCGGTGTTGGATTATTGGCACTTATTCTCGTAATGAGTGTGCCTGTCCTTAAAAGTCAGATGACAAAAGCTACAGAAAGATTCTTAACAGTAGAATCGATTACTGAAGGCGACGTAACTGCTGGCGACACCCAAATTCGAACCACAATTCGTGGGCCGCGTGTAATGAAAAAATGGAGCGAAAGTCCGGTATTAGGTTATGGCTTTTCTGATGAAAGACGAGCATACGACGATGTGCATGTTGGAAACCAGAATATCTTGCTTCATTCTGGCATTATTGGCCTTACATTGATCTTAGCATTTTTTGCTTATTTTATGTTCGAAATGTTTCAAACATCTATGCAAAAATCAGATAAATCGCTATTGGTCTTTATCTTCTTTTTTATTGGATTTTTCTTCATTCACTCTACCAGCGGCCAGATGTTTGGGTATTCTCTGATACCTCGTTATGCTTTTACTCCAGCTGTGTTTTGCAGTTTCGGAGCTTTTATAATAGCAGAAATTAAGGGTTTAAATTATTCGAATACGGGAGAGTAAAGATGACAGCCAAATCATATAAAAAAGCATTACTACTTTGCCCTCCAAAATATTCATTGAGAAATGTCTTTAAGGACATATTGCTAAACCTCTCTGATGAGATTGTTTTTGTAAATGTCAGGGATTATGTTCAGAAGTATGAAATAAGTTTTAACACTCAAGTGTTCAGACTTCCAGATGTTATTAGAAGTAAATGGATTAATCATTATCAGAAAAAAATCAACGATAGGTTTTTACAGGAATTTTTACGTGAAGATCCTGATTTAGTTTTTATCTATAATAATGAAATGCTACTTCCGTCTACCGTTCAAAGAATTAAGCAGACGGCAACAATAATCTTTTTTTTAGCCGACACACCGTTTTTCACACCAACAAATAATTACTTCCTGACCATCCTTACCATGGGTCATCTTGTTCTTGTCCCCGATAGCTTTTGGGTGCAGCAAATGCGAACCGTCGGAATAAGCAATTCTTATTATTTCATTCCGGGTATGGATGATTCGTCCTATAATACACATCCATCACAGGATTTGATGACAAAAGTTCGCGAAACAGAGATTTTATACTGCGGCATGAGCTATGTTAATTCCTGGGGGTATAAAAAGGCTCTGTTTATGAGCAAGTTTACTCCATTTAACTTGGAAATTTATGGAGATAAGCATTGGAAAAAATGGTTCGGCTTTTTTCCAGACCTCGAATTGGTATATCGCGAAAGCGGATTTATTCCAACAGACTTGTTGAATGCCATGTATAATAAAACAAAGCTGATGCCGGTTGATGGGAATCCGGCAATATTGAATGGGTTTCATATTCGCATGTTTGAAGCATTAAGTGCCGGGGTTCTTCCTTTGATTGAATTCAGACAAGATATTGAGGAAAGCATTTTTAGTGGTCTGAATATTGAGATCCCTGTAGTGAAAACCTATGATAAAGCCAAAGAAGTGGCAGAACGATATCTTAATAATGAGGCTTTACGTGTATCAACAGTTTCAGCACTAAAAGATCATGTTTTGTCTCAATACAATTCTGGGAAGAACGCAAATAGAATTCTTGAACTATTAACCAAAGTGAAGGGTTGATTGTAAAGTATGAAAGCGAAAGTAAATATTGTTCATTTTACATCTCAGCCAGGCGGCATTGAAGTAATTATTCCCTTGATGATTGAGAACATAAAGAATGTTGTTTTTTCGTCATTTGTTATACGTCCTCCAAAACAAGGCGAAAGGAATATTTATGATGATCAAAAAATCAGTGTTTCTTATGGAACAATGGGTCGATCTTCTTTTTGGCACTTGTACAAATTTGCAAGAAAGAACAGAAATGATATTTTTCACATTCTCAATTGCGGACCAATAGCCTTACTGGTTCTTAGATTGGCTGGTATTAAAAAACTTGTTTACGGAATTCATGGTACAATTTATTGGAGAAATAGAAGTCAACAACTGATTCGTAAAGCTGCCTGGAAAATCGCCATGAGACCGGATTATATCATTACTTCAAATTCACAGTTTAGTGGAAAGATATTTAAGAATTCTGTCCTTGAACAAGCGAATCCTGTATTGTTATATAATCCAATCGACTCAGAAAGGTTTAAGCCGGGTTTTAAAAAAGATGATTCAGACACATTTAAAGTTGTTTATTCTGGTCGTCTGGCTAATGGGAAAAACCTTAAAAAATGGATTCTGATCGCATCAGAGCTATTTAGAAAAAATCCCAAAATGAGATTTGAAGTTTATGGTGACGGTCCTCAAAAAGATACCCTTCAGAAATTGATTGATGATTTGATGTTAAATGAAATCGTGAAACTAAAGGGCTATTCGAAAAATCCCGAGGAAATATACCAGAATGCAGATGTTCTTCTTTTCCTTTCAGAATATGAGTCATTTGGCAATGTTGTTATTGAAAGTATTATGTGTGAAACACCGGTAATTGTATCAGCAATTCCATCAATGTTGGAAGTTTTTCAGAAATTCCCGGAGTTTTTGGTTCCGCTTGATGAAAATTTACATCATAATATAGAGGCTAAATTGAATCAAATTGGAAGCCTGCGACAACTTACGAAAGTCGCCGCTGAAGATTTTAGGGCAAAATTTTCTTTAAAACAACACATCACTAATCTCGAAAGTTTATATGGCTCTTTATAATAATATAATACCCATAATCTATTTTCACTCTGTAGCCCCTCAGAAAGAGCCTGATTGGGTTAGAAATTTTTTAACACTTGAACTGAATTATTTCGAATCTTTTTTACAATATTTAAAAAAACACAAGTGGACAACTATTTTCTTGGCCGAGTATTTTGATATTCGGAATAACGATAGCAAAGCAAATCGCAAGGTTTGTTGTTTAACATTTGATGATGGGTTTTTAGATAATTACGTGTACGTATTCCCATTGCTAAAAAAATATGGCTTTAATGCTACTATCTTCGTTAATCCTGATTTTGTAGATCAAAAAAGGGAGGTTGCTTTAACTCTTGATGATGTATGGACTGGTAAGACAACAGATTCGCAAATTAGTAAACAGGGTTATTTATCGTGGGATGAAATGCGCATCATGCAGGATAGTGGTTTAGTTGATATTCAATCACATACTTTAACGCACACAAAAAATTTTATCTCTGACGAGATTGTTGATTTTCATAAACCTGGCGGAGATTGCTTGTATCCAATAGGAAACTTATTCCCAGAGCGAAAGCCGTATCATATTTTAGATCTTGATTTTGAAGGTTTAATTCCGTTTGGCACACCATTTTTCAGAGCAGCTTCCGCAATTACCGCACGTAAAGTTCTTATAAATAATAAGTTTAACGAGAAAATTTCTGAGATTCTTTCAATGTTTGATTGGACTCAAAAGGAGGCCGGAATAAAAGCACTTGATTTAATTAAACCTGAATATTTGTCCTGGAAAACGAAAAATCAAATCATTGAAAGTGTTGAAAATAATGAAGAGATGACTTTAAGATTACATGACGAGATATCATTGTCTAAATCAATAATTGAAGAACAATTAAATAAGAAAGTGGAGTTTTTGTGCTGGCCTCATGGAGACAACAATTCTGTGGTACACTCCATGGCTATCGAGGCAGGATACCGAATGACTACACAAGGAAAATACTCTCGTGGGAATTCTGTAGATATGACTCGTATTGGCGAACGAATGGGCGTCAATTTTTCCAACACTTCGAAATCTTTAAAAACAAAATTTAAATTAAAGGCTTTTTCTGGAGTTTTTCCATATTCTACCCTTCTTAACGCATACAGAAAATGATAGATTTTTTACTAAAATTTGATTTTACAGGGGATATTCATTCAACTGAGGTTTTTTTACAAAGACCAAGTTTTAATGTATGCATTAAGAATGAAAGGTTTGATTTTTTTGCTTGGGGAGACCCAATTGTTTGTCATGATTTTGAATTTCAGATTTCATCTTTCCCATCGGCTGAAACAATACTCAAGTCTATAAGTGGTCATTATTATTATTATTTGCACAACAAAATCAGCAATAGTTTTTTTGTAGGGAATTCATTTTTTGGAATTTTACCAGTATACTTTCAAGTTATAAATAATCAGGTTCTTGTTGCAGATACCCCATTTAGGATTTCAAATCACACCCAATGTAAAAAATACAATAAAAGGTTTTTGTTGGAGAATATCCTTTTCAATTATCCTCTTTTTAACGAATCTTGTACTGAAGGAATTTCATTGTTACCATGCAACCACTTAATAGAAATTGTTGATAAAAGGACGAGAATTATTGCCCATACTCATATTGAGTCTTATTTTTCTGAGAATCCTACTCCATGGAAAAGGTCGGTTGACAAATTATCCGATCTATTTATTGAAGTGTGTCAAAAATATCTTCCGGATGAGCCCTACTTTTCCTCTTTGACAGGGGGGTTAGACGGCCGCACCCTTACAGCTTGCGGCTTATATTACAAAAAACCCATCTCTACCTATAGCTTTGGTTCCGAAACATGCAATGATGTGGTTATTGCTTCCAGACTTTCAGATAAGGCTGGGATTAAGTACTATAATGTCAGATTAGACGAAAATTATGTAAAAAATGATTGTCTTCAGTCAGGGATTGACTTTATTAATGCTTCATCAGGAACGGCTTCCTTTTCCAGGGCACATTATTTGTATGCGACTAAAGATCTTTCAACGCGAACTAATTTTTTGCTTACCGGAAATTTTGGAAGTGAGATATTCAGAGCGGCTCATATTGCAGGAGTTGTCATAAGCCCCAACCTGTATACCGTTTTTTTTGCCAATGATTATGACGAGGCCATTCAAAAAATAGAAAACTCTGAAGAATGGAATTTTATAAATAGAAATGAATTTAAAACCGAATGGGAAAGCCTCAAGGAGGATCTGAGATCTTTTCCTTGTTTTTCAGCAGAGCATAAATTATTGACGAAAAATCAGCAGTTTTACAAAATTGTTTTTGAGGAGATTTTCCGTAAATATTTTGGTGCTGAAATGGTAAATCAATTTAGGTATTTATCCAACCGCACGCCCTTTCTTGACTTTGATTTTGTTAAAGCTATTTTATCAACGTCGATTGCAGGGGTGCATTCTGATTTTTTCACTCATAACCCATTGAAACGATTTAAAGGTCAAGCTCTTTATGCTCATATTATCAATAAAACCTATCCCCAATTCGGGCGCGAGATTACGGATAAAGGTTATTCGCCAAATGACCTTATGAGTATTAATGGCAAAATTAAGATCACAAAGTCGTTTTTTAAAAAGAGATTAATTAAAAAGCCTCCTTCTGAAAAGGATGCAAATCAGGTTTACTCTGCACTAAGTTTTAATTCGGATTATTTTAAGAAAATTGCCAATAATACGCCTTTTTTCAATAACTTGTATATTAATCAATCTGTTATTGATCTACTCAGAAAGGATTCCCTTATTATTGCATTTAGTCAGGCTTACTTTTATAATGAACACTTCAAATAGCTGAGAAATGAGTAAAATTAAAGCAATTGTTCTTGCTAACGAACGGGAGAATGATCATGATTTGTGGGTTAGAGCTTGCACTGACTTTAAAGACAAGCTGGAATTCAGAGTAGTTAATCTTACTTCGAATTCATGGCTTGAAGATATTCTTATTGCCGATTTTGATATCCTATTAGCAAAACCGGGCGGGCTTATTGCTTCATACAAGCAATTGTACGATGAACGCATTTACATTTTGGAGAAGGAATTGGGATATAAAGTTTATCCAAGTTCTAAAGAGATTTTTATTTATGAAAATAAAAGATTTTTTTCCTTTTGGTTGAAGGCTCATCAAATAGCTCACCCTGCAACAAATGTGTTTTACCATAAGAATGAAGCAGAAAGTTTTCTTAAAGGAGCAACTTACCCCATAGTAGCCAAGACCAACATTGGCGCTTCCGGCAGTGGTGTTTGCCTTTTAAAAGCACGTGAAGACGCGTTGCGTTATATTAATGATACCTTTTTGGGTAAAGGTGCCTGGCAAAGAAGTGGCCCAAACCTTCAAAAAGGAGGATTGTTAAAAAGAGGCTTGCATTATGTGATTCATCCGAATAAAATTGGTAAAAAATTAAAAGTTTTTAAGGCCATAAATGACAATTTTCAAAA
Source organism: uncultured Bacteroidales bacterium (assembly GCA_964599365.1). Lineage (GTDB taxonomy): Bacteria > Bacteroidota > Bacteroidia > Bacteroidales > CAIWKO01 > CAIWKO01. The sequence continues at coordinate 43,990 of CAZRFL010000016.1, read as the reverse complement.
AGGATTTGTGATTTTTCAGCAATATGTTCCCCATGAATTCGAATGGCGCGTAGTAAGAATTGGAAATTCTTTTTTCGCACATAAAAAGTTAAAAATGGGGGAGAAAGCAAGCGGATCACTTTTGAAAAATTATGATAATCCTCCTTTAGAAATTTTTAATTTCGTTAAAGAAATTACTGACAGACATCAACTTTTTAGTCAATCGGTTGATGTTTTTGAAACGAATGATGGGAAATATCTTGTTAATGAAATGCAATGTATCTTCGGACAAAGCGATGCCTACCAAATGATGGTTGATGGACATGTGGGACGTTATACCTTTGTTGATGGCAATTGGGTTTTTGAAAAAGGAGATTTTAATAAGAACGAATCTTATAACTTAAGAATAGAATGGGTGCTGAAATCCATGAACCACAATGATTAAAACGATTATAATTTTAAAACTATGAAAACTAGAAATATTTTGGTGACTGGTGGAGCAGGGTTCATTGGTTCAAACCTTATTGATCATTTGTTGAGTGCAGGCCATAGAATTGTTTGCATTGATAATTTTGAATCGAATTATAGTAAGGAAATTAAATTGAAGAATTTGGAAATCGCTTTTTCTTCCGGGAATTTTAAATTTATTGAAGGCGATGTCAGAGAAAAAATCGATTTAGAGATATGCTTTCGGGATCAAAACATAGATACTGTAATTCATTTGGCTGCAAAATCAGGGGTCAGACCATCAATTGACCATTCAGACGAATATTACAGGACAAATGTTATGGGAACGCTGAATTTACTGGAGACCATGAAAGAATTTGGTGTCTCACGATTGATATTTGCTTCTTCTTCTTCAGTATATGGAAATAGTAAAAAAGCCCCGTTTACTGAAACCGAATCTGTTGACAACCCTATTTCCCCTTATGCGGCATCAAAAAAAGCCGGCGAATTATTATGCCATACCTTTTACCATCTTTTCGGGTTCGATATTTTTTGTCTTCGCTTTTTTACTGTTTACGGTCCACGTCAACGTCCCGATTTGGCCATTCATAAATTCACAAACAATATTTTGAATGATAAGCCCATCGAAATGTATGGTGACGGCAGTACTTCGAGAGATTATACCTTTATAAGCGACATATTAAATGGTATTGTAAGCTCCATAGATAAAATGAAGGGTTATGAAATTATTAATCTGGGGGAATCGAATGTGATCTCGTTGAAAGAATTGATAAATACATTGGAGAAACAATTGAATAAGGCTGCAATAATAAAACAGTGTCCCATGCAACCCGGAGATGTTAATATTACTTATGCCAATATTAGTAAGGCGAAAAAAATATTGGACTATAATCCTTTATGGAAGTTTGAAGATGGCATCAGAGAATTTATAAAATGGAAGTTAGCCTAAAAGTTTTGTTTGTTGCAAGCGGTAATTCTAAGAATTTTGAGTTGTCGCCGTTTATTAATGCTCAGAAGATATCTTTGGAAGAGCAGGGATTGATCGTTGATTTTTTCCCCGTTGTTGGCAAAGGACTGAGGGGTTATTGGAAAAGTGCAAAAAAACTTCGCCACTTTTTAAGTGATAAGAAGTATGATGTCATTCACGCTCATTATTCCTTATGCGGCTGGACAACTGTACTGGCGAGGCCCAAAACTCCTATTGTGATTTCTCTTATGGGTACGGATGCTTACGGTATATATAATAGCAGCAAGGGCCCCGATTTCTTTACCCGGTATCTCACATTGCTTACCTGGCTTGTTCAGCCATTTGTGGATGCTATTATTTCGAAATCAGCAAATATTGACAAATACGTATATAGGCGTAAAATCGCGAATATTATCCCCAACGGTGTCAGGATGGAGCAATTCCATATACCGAAAAGCGATTTTCGTACTGAATTGGGTTTGAATGACAACAAGAGGTATGTACTCTTTCTTGGGAATAAAAAAGATCCTCGTAAGAATCATATTCTGGTCGAACAGGCTTTGAGATTGTTGAATAAACCGGAAATCGAATTAATCACCCCTTATCCGGCTTCGCATGACGATGTGGTTAAGTATTTGTGGTCGACGGATGTTTTTGTTTCGGCTGCATTCATGGAGGGTTCTCCCAATGTTATAAAAGAAGCAATGGCTTGCAATTGCCCCATGGTATCAACCGATGTGGGAGATGCCAAATGGGTCATTGGTAATACAGGGGGCTGTTTTCTTGCAGGTTTCGACGCCAAAGACTTTGCCGATAAGATATCTCAGGCACTCGACTTTTCATCAAAATACAGAAGAACCAACGGAAGAGAAAGAATGCTGGCATTGGGCCTTGATTCCGTAACAATTGCAAAGAGAATAATATCTGTTTATCATTCAATAACAAAAAACCGAAATTAAATTATAAAAGATGAAATATAAAATAATTATTCGTGGTCTGTTAAGTTATTTCCCTTTCCTGCTGAAGCTAGTGAAAAAGGGAAAAGGATCCAAAGGAACCGGCGGTACCAATTCTGCCAGATATTGTTATTCAGTTTGGATGAGACATTTCATTGAACTGAAAAAGGCCGGCTTTTATAAGAATCCACGTACCATAGCCGAAATTTGCCCGGGTGACTCTATGGGTATTGGCCTGGCTGCTATGCTGACAGGAGCCGAGAAATACTATGCTTTTGATGTAATAGAGCATGCTAATTTAGCCATGAACTTAAAGGTGCTTGATGATCTGATAGTGTTGCTGAAAAATAAGACTGAAATCCCGGGTGATGATGAATTCCCCAAAGTAAATCCTAAACTGGATGATTATTCTTTTCCTGGTGAGTATATTAAAGACTTCGACCTTGAGCGGTTGCTTGATGAGAAGAGAATTGCCCATATTAAAGAAGCATTGCAAAAAGGAAAGAGTGGTGATTTTGAAATTAAGTATGTGGTTCCCTGGCACAGTATTGTTTCAGAAGAAATTAATATTGATCTGATGTTCTCGCAGGCCGTTCTGGAGCATTTGGACGAAATAGAGTTGGGATATAACTCTATGTATAATTGGCTTTCTGAGGGAGGTGTCATTTCTCATGCTATTGACTATTCGGCTCACGAAACCCATAGTATATGGAACGGTCATTGGGGCTATAGTAATTTGATATGGAAGATCATTTTACATGGAAGGTCCTATTCGATAAACAGATTACCTCATTCGGCCCATGTCAATCTGATTGAAAGATCAGGATTCGAAATTTTTAATCTAAAAAGGACCATTGATAAAATTAGCATTAATCCTGCATCTGTAAGTGCGGCCATCAGAATAGGTGAAGAGTTGGATATGACCACACGTAGTGCTCTTATTCAGGCTATAAAAAGATAACCCCCGTTGGTTTTTAAAGAGATTAGTAAATTTATAATATGCCATTTGTGAACCAAGAAAATGAAGTATCCGGGGTTATTGTGCTGGGTGGGCATGTGCAGGCCCTGGGCATTACCCGTGCGTTTGGACGTCTGAAAATCCCCGTTTTGATCATTGATTATAGGGCCGGTAATATCTCCAGGCATTCGAAATATTGTTCGGGTAGCTGCATTGTGAGCGATGAAAGGCTATTGGATTTTCTTAGAGGACTGATAAGAGATAATAAATACCAGGGCTGGGTAATATTCCCCACAAACGATTTTCATGTGCAATTGCTAAGTCAGAACAAGCAGGAACTGGAAGGTCATTTTAAGGTTACTACGGATAGCTGGGGCTCGATACGAATTTTTTATAACAAAACAGAAACCTATACGCTGGCCAAATCGCTTGGGATTCCCATAGCAGATACTTTTTTTCCTGAGAACGAAGATCAGTTGAAAGATATTCATCCTGTTTTTCCCTGTATCATCAAGCCGGCGGTGATGCACGATTTTTATCGTCAGGTTAAGAAAAAGGTTTTTGTTTGCAACGACCCTAGCGAGTTGGCAGAGAATTATCGCAAGGCATGTAAGCTAATTCCTGCCAATGAGATCATAGTGCAAAACATTATTACCGGACCCAGCCGCAACCAGTTTTCGGCTTGCTTTCTTTTTCTGAACGGGAAAACCTATGTGGCCTTAACGGCTTGCCGAATGAGGCAGCATCCGCTTGATTTTGGCAATGCAACCACCTATGCCGAGACGGTTGAAAATCCTCTTTTGCTGGAATATGGGGAAAAGATATTAAGGGCCGCAAATTACAACGGTTTGTGCGAAGTTGAATTTAAAAAGGATGATACGGATGGCGGCTTCAAATTTCTGGAAGTTAATACCCGTACCTGGAAATGGCATTCTATAGCCGAAAAGGCAGGTACTCCCTTTCTGGAAAATTATTATCGTTTCCTTATGGGTGAGAAAATTGAGGTCGTCAGTGGTTTCAGAAAAGCTGCCTTTCGCCATGCACTTACTGATATCCCCATGCAGATTAAATTATTGCTAAAGGGCTATGCTTATGCATTTCGCAAGAAAAGACCCGTGGTAGATGCTGTTTGGTCATGGCACGATATGAAGCCTTATTTTTGGGAAAAACTCTATATTCTGAGTTTTTTAAGACACAGATAATGTAGTCTTTTGGTCTAAAGTGAATGCAAATTGCTAAATTTGTGCTTTTGAAATTTGTTTCTTAATGTAAATTTGTATTTCATTCATCCTGAATTTATGGAGATAGCTTTATTCTTTTTGCTTTTACTGGCCGGCACTGTGATGTATTTGTACCTTCACAAAAAGACCCGTATGAACCTGAGGTTTCTATATCTGGACAACCTTTTTGTGGTAGGTATTTCTTTTATCATTGCCTTTGCCATCTTCAGATTTGTGTTGCCATCAATAAACGAATGGATACGACTCATTATATCGCTCGTTGTGGGAGGGTTGCTGATAATAGGACTTGGCTATACTGTAACCATGATCAGATTTTGGTATACGCCCAAGCGAAGGATTACTGCCGGTGCAAACGAGATTGTTAGTCCGGCCGACGGAAATGTGATCTATATTAAGAAAATCGAAGCAGGCGAAACTCCAATCGCCATAAAAAACGGGAAACTCAATACTATTAGCGAGCTTACCAAATCGGATCTGCTCCAATCGCCCTGTTGGCTGATAGGTATCAATATGACCCCCTGGGATGTGCATAAAAACTGTGCTCCTGTGGATGGCAAGATCACCCTCAACCAACATACCCCCGGCGAATTTTTGTCGCTCAAAAACTTTGACGCCATCACTCAAAATGAACGCAACACCTATGTGATCGAAAACGAAAAGGTGAAGTTAGGGGTGGTTCAGATCGCTTCCAAAGGGGTAAGAAGAATTGATTCCTATGTGAAACAGGGAGACAATGTGAAGCGAGGCGAATGGCTGGGCATGATACGTTTTGGTAGCCAGGTGGATATTATTTTGCCTTACCATTGCGATGTGAAACTGAAATTAGGCCAACAGACTTATGCTGCCAAAACCGTGATCGCAACTCTATGAAAATATTAATCGATATTGGTCATCCGGGACACGTGCACCTGTTCAAGCATTTTGCACATGTGATGATTGCCAAAGGCCATAAAGTGCATTTTACGGTGCGCGATAAAGAATTTGAGTTGGACCTTTTGAGGCACGAGGGGCTGGAATTTACCAATTTTGGTAAACATTACCGTTCGAAACCTGGCAAGATATGGGGGATGTTCAAATTTACCTTAATGGTGATCCGGACTGCCCTGCGTTTTAAGCCCGATGTGTTTCTGAGCCATGGTTCATTTTATAATGCTTTTGCTGCTTTCTTTCTAAGGAAGCCAAACCTTGCTCTCGAAGATACCGGTAACAAAGAACAGGTGATGTTGTATAAACCTTTTACCAAAGCTATACTGACCTCGACCAGTTTCCCTATACAATATGGGGCTAAACAGATTTATTACGAAGGTTACCACGAACTGGCTTATCTGCATCCGGCTTTTTTTAAGGCCGACACAAGTATTGTAAAGCAACTAGGGGTGAGCGAAGGTGAGAAATATTTTATTCTGAGGTTTGTGTCGTGGGATGCCACGCACGATGTGGGGCAGGGCGGACTAAGCTATGAAGAGAAGAAACAACTGATAACCTTGCTGAGTAAGTATGGCAAGGTGTTCATCTCGGCCGAGCAGGAACTGAGCGACGAATTCGAACCCTACCGTTTTTCGCTGCCGCCCGACCGAATGCACGATGCCCTGGCTTGCGCCAGTCTTTTTGTAGGGGAGGGGGCCACCATGGCTTCGGAATGCGGAGTGCTGGGTACACCGGCGGTTTATGTCAACTCGCTGGTGAGGGGATATGTGCAGGAACAGGAACAATATGGACTGGTGTATAACTTTGTCAACGGAAAAGGAGTATTGGACAGAGTGCAACTCATGCTCGACGATGCCCACCTGAAAGCCAATTGCCAAAAAGCCCTCCAACGTCTGCTTGCCGATAAGATCAATGTGACGGAATTTATGGTGTGGTTTGTGGAACAATATCCCGAAAGCCTCTCTATTATGAAGAAGGACCCGGATTATCAGAAGAGGTTTCGATAAACGTAAGTTGATTTTATTGGGCATAAGATTTTAAAAAAAAATGTCGCGCTTTTGCGCGACATTTTTTACTTCTCCTAACCCCTTACCATTTTTTTTGATGCAAACAAAACTAAGCTCAAAACCAAATCAAGGTGCAACCTTATTTGCTGTTTCGCTTGGAGCACTTTCGCCATTGGTATTTAATGCAGTCACTCTGAAATAATAACGCACACCACTGGTCAGGCCCCCTATGCCTGCACTCGATTTGGTTGATGATTTATTGAAATCATAATTGGCTGCATCAGTTGGATCGGTGCTCATATAAACATTGTAACTCGAAGCTCCCTCAACTTTATCCCAATGCAGATCAATAGTTTTGGGCATATCGCCTGTTGATGCCGAAATGTTTGCAGGTTTTGGCAATAGGGCATCGCTGCTAACACCATCTGATTTTACATCCAACCCTGCACTCATGATTTTTACCGGGTCGCCTGCACTGGCGTTTTCAACATAATTGCCTACCTGGTTCATAATATTGTCATATTTGTCTTCGGCAACGTTTTGCGCGGCAGTTTTCTCTTTGGCTATCTGGCGAGCCTCTTCTGCGTCGTTATAGGCTGTTTCCAGGCCATCGCATGTCGAATTGATGGCAGCAACACTAGGATCGGGAGTCGCGAAATTTCCGTTTCCGTCAATTTGGTTTGCTACCTGTCTCCCTTTTTGCACTTTTTGTGGTATGGGAGTGTTTTGTAAATTTAAAACTACTTTTTTCATGATTTTTCCTGTTTTAAAGTAAAACTAATTTGATTAATTTATTCAGGGGATACGAAAAGTCTTTGAGAAAAAATGGCAAATACAAACGTTGAAATGCAAAACTCAATCTCACATTGGCCCATGATGATATCATTCCAATTCGGTATGCAGTCATTTTGATGACGATTGACCTGATTTTGATAAAATATGATCTTATTGAAAGCAAAAATGGATTCAGATATGCAAAGAATGATAACATTTCGGCCTGAAATGATCTCATATTGGAGTAAAATGGTGTCATATTGCTCCAATATGACACCATTTTGAGGCAATATGACACCATCATGTTGCTGAAAAAATATATAAAACCGTTGAAATACAGCGTATAAGACCAAATTGGTGCTGCAAAACAGGAAACCGTGTTACATTGTCCAAGCATCATTGCCCATTTTAGAAATCAACAATAAGTAGTGACCAACAATTGTTTTATATGAAAGAAACATCAAAAATACAAAAGACCGGCAGCCGATTGCATCGTGGTATCACTAAATTGCACTACGTGAATCACTAATTTTTTTTTGAAATAAGTATTATTAAGACATGGGCAGAAATACAATCGTATTGTAAATCGGACTCACCTACCCGGCAAATATCATATGTTGAGGCAGGTGTCGAACTCTACATGAGGGAAGCGGGTGAAATTACCTGCCTGATAAATCCGAATTCCGTTGCATTTCACCCCCCCCCCAACAGGTCATTTTACCATCGTCAATTTGTCTCCTTTTCCACATACAATATACTTTAACAGATAAACACCATACATTTATCTACAAACGGGAAAATATAAAGGCAAAATGATGTGAACTAGTTGTTTTTTGGGGGCTTTCCAGAAATAATAATATTCGTTTTTCTAAGAACGTGGGAATCAGGAATGTTAATTTTTATTTAACTTTTTTTAAGATTTTTTTTATTTGTCACTTGCTTTTTTATTATCCTTATTCGTACATTCGCTGATTATTTGGCGGAAATTCCTAAACACCAAAATAAATACCTAACAATTAATTCACCTAATTATTAACCAAAAACAAAAATTATGAAAAAGTTTTTTACGCTTTTGATTGTCCTGTTTCTTTGGGCGGCGAGCTCACAGGCGCAGGTAGTGACAACAGAGTCCTTTGATGGAGCAACCTTTGTTCCGTCCGGATGGACAAATTTTCTTGTGTCAGGTACCAACACCTGGACAAGGGTAACAGCTGGAACCACTCCTACTCAAGCACCGCATTCAGGTGCCGGTGAGGCAAAGTTCAACAGCTATAGTGCTAATGGTGGTGTTCGTGCACTCATCACTCCGGTTTTTGATCTGGGAGGTAACACTTCCGGTGCAGCCGTGAGCTTTTGGATGTATCGCGACAATGGTTACGCTACCGCTGCCGACAAAATTGATGTGTTTTATAACACAGCAGCCAACATGACAGGGGCTGTTTCTTTAGGAACAGTAAACCGTGCCATTGGTCTGGCACCTGTGGTAGCCGCAAATGGATGGTATCAGTATTCTTATACTATTCCCAACACAGTTACTTCTTCAACTGTTTATTTAATTTTTCGAGGAACCTCAGCCTACGGAAATAACATTTACATTGACGATGTAAGTTGGACTTCTTATCCAGTTTCACCTGCTTTAACCGCAACTCCATCATCATTAGCTTTCGGTTTTGCAGCTTTCGGATCCTCATCTACTGAATTTACCTACGGACTTAACGGTATTAATCTTACCGCAGGACCTATTGTAGTTACTGCCCCAACAGGATTCGGTGTTTCTTTAACTACAGGTGGACCTTATACCTCATCAGTAAATGTAACTTATACTCCTCCAACATTGGCTAGTACTACTATCTATTGTAAATTCACACCTACTGCTGCCGGCACTTCATATAGTGGCAATATAACTAATGTAGGCGGTGGGGCTAATGCAAATGTCAGCGTTACCGGGTCTTCTGATCTATTCTCATTATATTGTGCTTCTGCTGCTGGCAATTCGGGTGATGAAGAAATTACCAATGTAACTTTTGGCAGCTCTCTTAATAATACAAGCGCTTGTGCCAGTTTAACAGGTACCCAGGGTACCGCTACAGGTACAGCCGACTTGTACAGCAATTTTACTTCTATTGCAGCTACTACTGTTAATCGTGGCGTTACCTATCCTATTTCCGTACAAATTACGGAGTGTGCTGGTTCGCCTTATAGCCATGATGTCAGAGTTTATATCGATTTCAATCAAAACGGTTCATTAACCGATGTTGGTGAAGAATTTATTATTTGGTCTTACGCTTCATCAAACACTCATATTATTACCGCCAATATAAATATACCGGTTGGTGCAGTTTTAGGTAATACTTTAATGAGGGTGGTTTGTAAAGAATCTTCTACTACGGGTCCTTGCGTTGTGGGATCATGGGGCGAAACGGAAGATTATAAAATTAATATTGATGTGGCTCCGGCTTGTCTTCCTGTAGCTACATTAACAGCTACCGGTATTGATGGTCATAATGCTACTTTAGGCTGGACCGAAAACGGAACTGCTACTTCATGGGAATTGGAATGGGGATTGAATGGATTTACCCAGGGAACAGGAACTACTGTTAATGTTACTACAACTCCTACTTATGCACTCAGTGGATTAGCTCCTGTTACTGCTTATGCTTATTATGTTAGAGCGAATTGTGAGGGTTCATTCAGTACCTGGACAGGACCAAAAACCTTCACCACCACTGTAGCTTGTCCTGCACCAACCGCTTTAACTGCAACTCCTATTTCATCGTCTAAGGAAAGTTTAGGTTGGACAGATGCCACCGGTACTGCATGGGAAATTGAATACGGCTTAAATGGATTCACACAGGGAACCGGAACCATGTTGGCCGGAGTTACCAATAATCCTTATTCTATTACAGGTTTAACAGCTGCTACTTCTTATCAATTCTATGTACGCAGGGATTGCAGCGGCGCTGGCGATGGCTATAGCACTTGGGCAGGTCCTTTTAGTTTCACAACGCTTTGTGATCCAATGACGGATTTTATTCAAAAATTTGATGGCGTCACTTCCCCAGCCCTTCCTCCTTGCTGGTCAAAATATATTTCGCCGTCGTACAGTTTTCAAACTGTTACAACCATAACAACTACTCCAAATAGTTCACCCAATTGTGTTCAATTGTACAGTTCGGGAGCTACTTTAGCTGCTGATGCCCCTCTGTTGATTTCTCCAATAATTACTAATATGAATGCAGGAACTCAACAGTTGAGATTTTATGCCAAGGGTGCAAGCACAAACACTTCAGTTATTGTTGGAACAATGTCTGATCCTTTAAATAGTGCAACTTTTACCCCATTCCAAACAATAACTGGTTTGAGCACTACGGGTTGGAATGAGTATGCAATAAGCTTTGCTTCTTACGCAGGTTCCGACCAATACATTGCTTTCCGTCACCCATTGACTACAACGTACTCCTATATTTATATAGACGATGTTGTTTGGGAGACTATTCCCACATGCATTCAACCAACAGCTTTAAACGCTACAAACCTTGGTGGACATACTGCAGACCTTAGCTGGACAGCAGATGCAGGGAATGTTTCTTGGGATATTGAATATGGCTTAAACGGATTTACTCCTACCGGAACCCCAACACAATCAGGTGTTACCAATCCTGTTACAGTTTCTGGTTTGGCCAGTAGTTCAAATTATGCGTATTATGTTAGAGCCAATTGCGGCAGTGGTGGATATAGCATCTGGGCAGGTCCGAAAACCTTTGCTACTGCTATAACTTGCGTTGCTCCAACTGCTTTATCCGCTACACTTAATTCCTTAACCACTGCAACTTTAGGCTGGACCGATGCTTCTGGTGCTTCCTGGAAAGTGGAATATGGCGTTACTGGTTTTCTACATGGTGCAGGCACTATAATCAAACCGGCTACCAATCCTCAGGCAATATCAGGATTAACAGCTGCTACAAACTATCAGTTTTACGTAAAAACGTATTGTGCTGATGGTGATTCAAGTGCTTGGGCTGGTCCTTATGCATTCTATACGGGTTATTGTCAACCACATCCTTCTTCTGTTGACAATCTGGGTATCACCAATGTAACCTTTAGTACAGTAAACAATACTACTGTGGCTGAAACCGGAAACTACGGTGATTATTCAGCTATGGTGGGCGACATTACCCAAACCAACACGGTAAATGTTTCTATCACCTTCAATACACTTACTTACGATTACAATACTAAGATTTGGATTGACTGGAACGATGATCTCGATTTTGCTGATGCTGGCGAAGATGTTTATACCGGACTTTCTTCAACTACCAGTCCCAATACATTGGTAGCTTCATTTTCTGTTTCCGGAACAGCTCCATTAGGTCAGCACAGAATGAGAATTGGTGCAGCTGATTTTTCTGCTCCTGATGCTTGCTATACAGGTTCATATGGTACTTTTGAAGATTATACTGTAAATGTACTTGCTTTTGTAGGCCCTTATTTTACTGCACTTCCTACTGCTCTCAGTTTTGGTTCAGTATTAAATGGCAGCACCTCTGCAGAATTCTCTTATGCACTTAATGGGTATTATTTGACTCCAGCCAGTGGTGACATCACTGTTACTCCTCCGGCTAATTTTGAGGTATCATTTACTTCAGGTGGTCCATATTCTTCCACTCCGATTACTGCTTCTTATACAAGTGGAGCCATTACTAAAACAGTTTATGCTGTGTTTAAACCAACAGCTGGTAATACAGCTTATAGCGGAAATATTGCAAATGATGGTGGTGGTGCTTCAACAGTTAATGTTGGTGTAACCGGTTCATCTCCTTGTGATGTAATTATTGCTCCATTTACCGAAGACTTCGAAGTTGTTCCTCCTCCATGTTGGACAGTTTATAGCGCCACTTCTAATGCTTGGGCTATTTCATCTGCAGCCAGTGGTTATGGTGTGGGAAGTAAATCAGCAATTGCTGCATTCTTTAGCTATTCAGATGCAACTCCATTCTATATATTTACACCAGTATTTGATGCAAGTGGATTGACTTCTCCGAAAGTTAAATTTGATTTTGCATATGCTACCTATACAGGTGGTGAAGAGGATGCCATGAATGTGTTGTATTCCACCGATGGTGGTGCTACATTCTCCACTTTACATGCAATGCTCGGTGGACCTACCGGAGATTTGAATACAGGTGGTACAGTGTCAGGATCATTTGTGCCTACATCTGCTCAGTGGAGTTCCTTAGAACTGGCATTACCTGCCGGAACCAATATGGTGGCATTTGAAGCGATCAGTGCTTGGGGAAATAATCTTTACATTGATAACGTGCAAGTTTACCAACCTGCTCCTACAACGAAGACTCTTAACATGACCGTTCTTCTCGAAGGATTGTACAATGGTACAGGTACTATGAGAAAAGCTCAGGGCTATGACATTGATTTCAATGTTGTAGATCAGTTTGCAGGCACTGTAGCTGATCAGGTAACTGTGGAATTGCATGATGCTACAACTCCTTATGCTATGGCTTATGAATTCACACCTATCGACTTAAATACCGATGGAACTCTAACAATAAGTGTTCTACCAGGAACCATCACAGGTTCTTATTACATTGCTGTTAAACATCGCAATAGTATTCAGACATGGAGCGCCAATCCGTTTGATTTCAGTGGTGCTGGTCCATTTACTTACGACTTCACACTGGATGCTGCAAATGCTTATGGTTCTAACGTAAAAGATTTGTTAGACGGGTATTTCGCATTCTATTGTGGTGATGTTGATCAGGATGGTGGTGTTGGTAGCCCGGATATGGGTCTTGTCGATAATCAATCTGCAGCCTTTGGTGGTGGTTACATCCCCGAAGATGTTGATGGCGATGGAAGTGTCGGAACAGTAGACATGGGTATGGTCGACAATAATTCTTCAGCATTTGTGGGTCTTGTAATACCAGGTGCTAAGAAAAAAATGATTCATATTAATAAGTAATTTGATCGAAGACAACACAAACTCGAAAGCCATGAAATTAATAAGATCAAAAAAAATGTCAACTGTATTCGAAATGAGTAGATTTATTTCGTCTGAAGTTTATAGATTTGATCTTAATTTTCTTAAAAACAGGACCAACTCTTTTAGAGTTGGCCTGTTTTTAATTTAACTATTTAGTAATATGGTTACACAGTTTGGTTTGCTTGAAAAATGTAATTTTAACCTGAATTCAATTAATAAATAACCTAAAACAAAAAAGTATGAAAAAAAATCTCCTATCAAGAAGTTATTGGGTGCTCTTATTCATCCTTATCTTCACTGGGGCATATGCGCAAACCCCTGAATTTACCGTTCAGTTGCGCAATGCTTCACAACCGTCGACCAAGACATTTGAGTTCGACATTTATATTACCAGTACTGGTACTAATGCGTTTGAGTACGCGGGTGGTCAGTATGGTATTACTGTGAATGCACTTATTAAAAATGGTGGCGCTATTACTGCTGGTTTAGTAAAAACTGACGGAACAGTTATTACAAATAATGGTACGGTTTCCGCTAATCCTGTTCTCTCTGATCTGGATTTTGCACATCAGCCAAATACTATAACTTTTACTGCTGCGCAGAATTGTGTTAAAGTTTCTACTAAAACTCCAAGTCCCGGAACATTTATTTCAATTGCTCCAGGAACCAGACACTCAAGAATTCGTTTGACAAATACCGTTGATTTTGCAACCGGTATTACACCGAATTTAACATTTTCGTTTACTACTACTCCTTACAAATCTGACATTAATGCTTATGTTGGTGGATTAAACACTCTTGTTACATCTTTTGGTGTTTGGTCAGATCAAACTGGTAATGCACCTTTGAATCCTCCTGCAGGTCCTACAGCTTATAATGTGACCGGTGGTGGTACTATTTGTTCAGGTGCAACAGCAACCGTTGGTCTTGAAAACTCACAAACAGGTTTTAACTATCAATTATTACTTAATGGTGCTAATTATGGTGCTCCTCAGGCTGGAACGAATGGAACAGCCTTGTCATGGAATGTAACTGATGCAGGTACTTATACTGTTATTTCAGGAACAACCAATATGTTGGGCAACGCTGTTGTTGTTGTTAATCCAAGCAGCACTGAGCCAACTGATGTAGTAAGTGTATGCGATGGTCCTTATACCTGGCGTGGTAATTCATATGCCGTAACCGGAGTTTATACTGACGTTGTAAATTGTGTTACTTATAC
>CAZRFL010000016.1:0-29393 GCA_964599365.1 uncultured Bacteroidales bacterium | reverse complement strand
GGTCCTTATACCTGGCGTGGTAATTCATATGCCGTAACCGGAGTTTATACTGACGTTGTAAATTGTGTAACTTATACTTTAGATCTTACCATTACACCAAGCAGTAATGCTGCAGCTGATGTAGTAAGTGTATGCGACGGTCCTTATACATGGCATGGTGCTTCTTATGCAGCAACCGGTGTTTACACTGTTGTTGAAAGTTGTGTGACTTATACTCTTGATCTTACAATTGTTCCTACTGTGACTCCAACATTTGCTCAGTTAGGTCCTTACTTCCAAGGTGCAGTTCCTGCTTCATTACAGGGTACCTCATTGAATGGTATTACCGGTACATGGAATCCTGCAGTTATTTCGACTGCTACAGTTGGAACCACTGTTTATACATTTACACCAAATGGTGGACAATGTGCTAACCCAACATCTATGTCAGTTCTTGTAAATGCTCCTGTTTCTGTTTGGACATGGTCACAAGACATTGGAACTACTTTAATGGTTGCTTGGCCTGCAACTCCTGGTGCTACCCTTTATGCAATTCAGTATCGTTTGCTAGGAAATACAAGTTGGATAGGAACTCCATCAACTGTAAACTATGCTAAGATCAACAATCTGACTGCAGGAGCTACATATCAATGGAGAATCAGATCTTATGGACCTGGTTTCAATTTAACTAGTGGAATTCAAACATACACTACTACTGTTGTTAACTATGATAAGGCATACGATATAGGAACAACTTGCCAAATTACTTGGAATGATTTCGCTCCATGGGCATCTTCTTATGCTTTCTTATACAAAAAAGTAGGTACACCTTTATGGATGGGTTCGGTTCAATATTCAAGTGAAATTAAGTTAGCCAACCTAACTCCTGAAACTGCTTACGAATGTAAAGTTATTGTTTACAAAGGTGGAAATCTGTGGGGAATTACCCAGATAGGTACCTTTACAACTGGTAAAGTAAACTTTGTTGTAACTAACAATACTGGTACTTCCTTAGACTTAACTTGGACACAAAGTGTTCCTGATGCAGGTCCATGGGTAACATACTATGCTTTCCATTACAAAGCTCAGAGTTCTTCAACCTGGATTCAGAATCCTTCTTCTACCAATACTTACCATTTAACAGGTCTTACAGCTGCAACTGCTTATGATTGCAAAGCCATATATTATATGGGACCTGTTTGGGGTGCTGCTACCGGAACATTTAATACCGGTGTTGTAAAAGGTGTTGATTCTGAAAATTCAAATAGTATTAGCATTTATCCTAATCCTTTTGTTGATAAGGTTAATGTTGATTTGTTTGTTAACGAAGAAACTAATGTATCATGGAATATTTATGACATGACTGGTAAAGTAGTATTAAGTGGAAGCGAAAGCGTAACCACAGGTTATACTACCCTTAACATTGAAGCCGCTAATTTGCCAAAAGGCGTTTACATGCTCAATGCAATCATGAATAATGAAATGCAAAGTTTCAGAATTTTAAAACAATAATTATTTACCGAGTTATTCGGTTAAATTGTCGTTGTAAATAAAAAATTCCGGACTAATAGCCAAGCGCTGTTAGTCCGGTTTTTTTTAATCAGTTCAGAAATTTCAATTTATTTTTTCATTTGCCTATTTTTTACTACCTTTAATAAATGGATTTTACTATAACCAAATACAAACAACTTCTTGAATTGCTGCAAAAAAGCGGGTATTCTTTTCAAACATTTTCACAGTTTGTTGAAAATCCTAAGGCCAAAGTGGTTGTTTTGAGACATGATGTAGACAAATTGCCTGCTAATTCATTGAAATTTGCGTTAATGCAAGAACAAATGGGAATTGCTGGTAGTTATTATTTCAGAATAATAAAGAAAAGTTTCAATAAAGAGATTATAAATAAGATTTTTTTATTGGGACATGAAATTGGCTACCATTATGAGACAATGGATACTTGCAAAGGTAATGTTGATACAGCGTATTTAGAATTTACGAAGAATTTGAATATTTTTCGTGAGTTGGTCAAGATTGATACTATTTGTATGCATGGCAGTCCCATTTCAAAATTTGATAACCGGGCTATTTGGGAGAAGTATAACTATAAAGAACTGAAAATAATGGCTGAACCGTATTTTGATGTTGACTTTAACAAGGTTTTTTATTTAACAGATACGGGACGACGGTTCGATGGTGATAGAGTTAGTATTAGAGATAAACCACGGCAATTAATTAAAACTAAATGGCCCAGTTTCCACTCAATTGATGAAATTTTCCTTTCAATTAAGAAGGGTACTTTCCCGGATTCAATTTTGATGACTTTTCATCCACAGCGATGGACAAACAACATTGTCTTTTGGGCAAAGGAATACATCCTTCAGAATACAAAAAATATTATTAAAAAGCGCATGGTAATTAAATCTGATTCTAAAAAAACCTACCTTTAAAAAAAACGTTGTATTTTTACAAAATCTCTAAGGCAATTAATGGAATTAAGTTGGAACATATTTAAAAGAATTTTTTTTAATATCATTTTTGATATTGGTTCCATGTTTGGTTGTTTGACTATTTTGAGTTTGATTAAATATAGTCACAAATTCGAGAAATTACAGGATTTTAACATCCTTTTTGGGTCTTATGCTGCACTTATACTGGTGTTTTCGATAGTATTTGATAAATATGAGATTAGAAGGAAGTATGGGTTTTATAAGATATTAAACAAGTATCTGTACGCTTGGATTATTACAACGTTAATTATTTTGGTCTCTATTTTATTATATGATCTGAATTTTTATCGATGGGACTACATCCTAATTAGTTTTGTTAGTTTGTTGTTTTTTGAAATAATCCTAATATCAGTTCGTTTTGCTTTTCGGTATGCCAAATTTGTTGAAGATAGGCATGAGCTAAAGCATTCGATTATTATGAGTCAATCTATTCGGGATGCTGAAACTATTTATGATATTGAAGAGGAAGATTTTGATGCTTATCAAATAAAAGTCCCCGATTATCTTAAGGACATGATTCCAGTAGATGCTATTCAAAACAAAAATGTTAGAAAACTTATTGACAGGAACTCCTCAGCAAATGGAAAAACTCATTTGTTTGCAAATACTGCTAATCGTCATTTGTTTCTATCATACAGGAATCATTCACTAGAGTTGATTGTTAATACGTGCAAAGTTAACCACCTCCGCTATATTAACAAATTTCTTGAGATCGTAAATATTAAATTGAAAAGAGGTGGTAAATTTATAGTGTGTGTGGAGACGTTAGATCAGCGACGTCAAAGACATTCGAAAATATTTCCTCCGGTAATTAGACCTATGCATACTTTCTTTGAATTTTGGGTTCATAGGGTTTGGCCAAGGTTGCCATTTTTTCGCAAATCCTATTTTTGGATATGGAAAAAAAACAGCAAAAGGATTTCCTATGCGGAAACTCTTGGGCGACTTTATAGTTGTGGGTTCGAATTTGTCGAAGAGATGAAATCCGACGGGTTAACATGGTTTGTGGTCCAAAAAAGAGATAGTCCCCTTCTTTCATTTGATGTCACCTATTCTCCTGTTGTAAAATTAAAGCGTATTGGTAAGGGAGGCAATTTAATTCATGTCTACAAAATGCGGACCATGCATCCTTATAGTGAGTTTCTACAGGATTTTATTTATAAAAACAATAAGCTTTCCGAAGGGGGCAAGTTTAAGGATGATTTCCGAATAACTAAAATGGGACAATTAATGAGAAAGCTTTGGATTGACGAATATCCCATGATTATTAATCTACTAAAAGGAGATCTAAAGATTGTGGGGGTGCGCCCCTTAAGCAAGCACTATTTTGGTTTATATCCAATGGATGTTCAAAAAAAACGCATTAAATATAAACCTGGGCTGATCCCTCCCTTTTATGTCGATTTGCCAAAAACATTTGAAGAAATCATTGCCTCAGAAGAAAAATACCTTGACCTTTTCGAAAAAGCACCTTTTACAACAGATTTTAAATACTTTTGGAAAGTATTCTGGAATATTTTTGTCAAAAGGGCAAGAAGTAAATAGACTCATTACTTAATGTGTGCTTTTAATTCTAACAAGCTATTTTGTCAATAAAATGTCCGTTATGAAAAAATGCCTTCAACTATTTTTATTTTTCATTTTTGCCTTTTCATCATCCAAAATCAGTGCACAGGAAATACCTGTTCATGTTACAGCATCGGATGTATACGACTTTATTGATGAATTATCAAACGAAAAGATATACCCTGTCAATAGTTGTATTAAACCCTATTCTCGAAAAGACATAATAGATGTTTTATTGGTCGCCGATAGTTTGCGAGACAAATTATCTTTCAGGCAAAAGGAATGTCTGGATGAGTATTTATTCGAGTTTACAGGATCGAATTCTAAAAAACCACGCAAAGAGAAGCCATTATGGAAATTACTGCCTCCCGAATTCCGATACACCGCAAAAAACTCTGGAATCATTATTAGGCCGATTTATGATTTTCATTATTCAGCCTATAGAGGAGGAACTCCATTTTATCAAACAGGTGGTGGTGTTGAATTGATTTTCCATAAAGGCATTGTTAGTGCTTATGCAAATCTTACCGATCACTATTACAAAGGCGATATCCTTGTTAAACCTAATTATCTCATTTCCGGGTTAGGTGGGAATTATAAAATAAACGAAGGGGGCCGTGTGGGCGGCGATTTCAGCGAAATGCGAGGCGGTCTCGTTATAAACTGGAAATGGGGAAGAATTGGGCTTGTAAAGGATCATATCCAGTGGGGAGACAACAATTTTGGCGGAATGATTTTCTCCGGACAAAACCCCTCATTCCCAATGTTAACACTACATGTTCAGCCGTTTAAATGGCTTGCTCTAGACTATTTCCATGGATGGCTGGTTTCGGAAGTAATAGATAGTACTTCCTCTTATTTTTCAAAACCGGGCTGGTATAGGGGAGTCTATCAACCAAAGTACATAGCAGCAAATATGATCTCATTTCGTCCTTGGAAATATTTGAATGTTTCTATTGGAAATAGCATTGTTTATAGCGATATGCCTGTACAATGGGTATATTTAATACCAGTGCTTTTTTATAAGTCTGTTGATCATACATTGAATCATGGAATTGACAATCAGAACTCTCAAATTTTTCTTAACATCAGTTGCCGAAACTTGAAATATGTACATCTTTACGGTAATGTTTTTATTGATGAGCTTAGTATTCGACGTATTATTGACACTGACCGCTATAATTTCTTCGGATACAAACTAGGGGGAACGCTGAGCAACTGGCCGATTAAAGACCTTGCTCTTGATCTTGAAGGAACGATAATTTATCCCTTAGTTTATAAGCATAGAGTAGCTTCCCTTACGTATGCCTCGAACAATTATCGTTTGGGATATTTTATGGGTGACAACTCGCTGGATCTTCATGCCAGACTTCGGTATTATCCGATTAATTATTTATCGGCCGAGCTCCATTATGAATATGCCCTTCATGGCAATGAGGTGGGATACGTTAACAATGAATATCTTGATAAGCATCCACTAATTAAAGACAAAGCCTGGGAACGCCACCTCATCTCTGCCCGAATTTCTTACAGACCAGTGATAGGGTTAAAGGTTTTTACCGAAGTCTTCTATAGCAAAATACATAGCTATAATGCTGATGGAATGACTGCTCAACAATACCAGGATATGTATTCTCCTGAAACTTTTCATGGGAATAATCTCTTTTTCAATTTGGGGTTACATTTGGGGTTGTAATTATTTTTTCGCTTGATTTTAAAAAAAAAGCACAACAATTTTAATAAAACTTGCTTTTAAGAATTAAATTGGCTTATATTTGTAAGTTGAATTGGTCTAATCTTATTATTATGAAAAAAATAATACTCTTTTTTGTATTGGTTGTATTCCTTTCTGCCAATCTTATTGCACAACCGAAAAGAACTTTTGGTGATAACTGGCATATCAATATTAACGCCGGACCCACCATTTTTCTTGGAGATGTTACGCAACATTACGATTGGTATAAAATGGATGTTTCAAACCCTAAAGCCTCTTTTGGGATCAATATTACAAAAGAATTCTCCTGTGCCTTTTCTATGCGAGGTCAATTAGGCTACGGATGGCTGGCGGGAAAAAAAGATTTTTATGCAGGAGGTAATCCGGCTAACTTGTCATTTAATGCTCATTTTTATCATTTTAATTTACAAGGGAAAGTTAATTTCCTCGACTTATTTGGTAAAGGCAAATGTTTCAGAAAATTTAACTTCTATGGTTTTGTTGGGATTGGTTTCATTAATTTTCAAAATCGATTATTCAAAAATGACGTGGAGGTATTAAGCTGGGGTTACGGACGTATTGGAACCCACAAATGGGTTACCGAAATTACTGTCCCCTTCGGATTGGGCCTTGATGTTCGATTAGGTCAAAAATGGAGAATCAATCTTGATGTGGAAGCCGTTTTTGTCGATAACGAAAAATTAGACAGGGTAGTGGGTATGTACGAACACGATGCATTTATCTATCCAAACCTTGGAGTATCTTATAACATTAGCAAATATAATCGGGTTTGTTGCAAAAAAGCGGATAATACTCCTATTTACGATGCAAGTAATAAAGATCAATTCGATAATCTCAATAAAGTTCTTGCAAAAACAGATTCCCTTAATAATTTACTCGATAAGTCTTTGAATAAGATTAATGGCCTCAACGATAAAATCGACTTGGCTAACGACAAGTTGGATTCATTGAAATTTAGAAGAGATACTGTGTATATTGTCCGCGAAGGTACTCAGCAGTTTATCACCGAAGGAATACAATATCCTGATTCTGTTAACAAGGCCATGAAAGATGCAGGCTACATTTGGTATAACGTCTATTTCGACCTGGACAAATACAACATCAAACCAGAATATGAAACCGTCATTGCAAAAGTGGCTAGTGTTATGAAAGCCGAACCCGACTTAAAAGTCCGCATTGTAGGTAATGCCGACCAACAGGGATCCACTCTTCATAACGAGATGTTAAGCAAGAATCGTTCTCAGGCCGTTATAAATGTTTTGGTAAATAAGCACGGTATCAACCGCAATCGCTTGGTGCTTGACTATAAAGGCGACCGCGAACCCATTTCAAAGATTCATTTTGAAGTTAACCGTAGGGTCGACTTTATTAAAATTCAAAATTAATTAAAAAAGACCCGAGCCAATCGGGTCTTTTTTTTATCCACTTCTATCTATGATATCGATAACGAAGTTCGTCTCTTCCTTCTTTTTTTTAATGGTGTTCGCAATTAGTTTAAAAGGCCAACAGATCATTTACCAAAAGAACATTGCCGATACCACAATTTCTTCTTCCTTATTGGTTGAAAGTAATTCTTCATTTTCGACTCCTACCTCAACGCTTTTCGAATATCTGCTTTCCGAAATGCCACTTTCTTCTGGCGTCTCGTTTCTTTCTTTTAACATTCGAAAACAAGCCTCTTCTCAGCAACCTTCCATTCTGAAACTGTTCTTCAGATCATCTGCTTCTGCCCCTTGGGAACTTTTAGCCACTTTCGATAACCCCGGCTATAATGGAAAGCGAGAGACTATTCTCATACCCGAAAACACCCCAACCTCCCAGTTCCTTTTCACATCCCTGGGCCAGGCTTCTGATATCATATCTCTCAACCATATTCAGGTGCTCTACTATAAAAATGCTTCCGCAGTTTCTATAGGGAGCAATGTTTTCGTAGATACCGAATACAATCTCTCATCCTCTTTCCTTAAAATACCGGTTTCTCCCAAACAACTTTTCGGCCTCCCTGCTTTTACCGAAAATCAGGCTCTTCCCCCGCTCGTTCCTGTCGTTTGTCCTATAGGAAACGATGTGGTCATAGAAAACGAACCCAATTGTTATGAAAATTATAAGGACACTACCAATGCGGGTTGCGACACTGTCCCCGAACGCTTCACCGATTTGTCACAATGCAATGGTTCAGCCTGCGGAAAATCCGGCACTTTTCTTTTTAATGGTGCACTCCGCCGCGATGTGGACTACTATCGCCTGCCTTGCAACAATACTACCAATGTAAAACTTCAGGTAGTGGGAGATTTCAGAGTAAAAATATCTGTAATTAGCTTGGTGGGTGGCTGTGAGTCTGGTTTTGGAATATACTATAATGCAAATTCTATTTACCTTTCTGGCGGAGATACGGCCACGGTTAACATCACCAATGTAACCTCCGTTCCCTATCTCTACTTTTGGGTGGCTCCCTATGCAGTCACCACTACAGCTCCCTGCGGCAGCAACTATGTCCTCCTCTATAAAACCACACCTGTTACTACTCCGGCCACGCCCGTCCCTGCTGCCAACCCGGCTTGCACATCCACAACTCTGAACCCCTTGACCAGCCCGGTTGATTATACCTACTATTGGCAGGGCTCATCATGTGGCATCAGCACAATCCATCCGGCTTCCTCAGCCTACCCGGTCAATTCCTCAGGCTCTTATTATCTAAGAGGAATCTACAACCCTCTGGGTTGTTGGACTCCTTGTTCTTCATCCAATGTTACTGTAAATCCCTCTCCGGTCATTACGGCTTCAGCTAACCCAACTATAGTATGCAGTGGTGGGCAATCTGTTCTCTCTGGTAATGGTGGATTATTATATTCCTGGATGCCCGGAAGCTTATCAGGTTCCTCTGTAAATGTTAACCCCATATCAAACACAATTTATACGGTAACAGGAGACTTGTTGGGCTGCACTTCCTCTTCTACGGTCACTGTTTCTACCAATCCATTACCTTCAGCCGCCGGAACTATCAGCGGATCATCATCTCTTTGTGCAGGCGCAAGCGGAATAACATACAATGTAGGGACGATTTCAGATGCTACTTCCTATATTTGGAATTTTAGTGGGACAGGTGCAACCATTAATGGCTCCGGGAACGCGGTGTCTGTTGATTTTGCTCCAAATGCCACCAGTGGAACTCTGACCGTTAAAGGAAATAATTCCTGTGGTTTCGGAACAATATCTGCAGGATTCTCTATTACGGTAAAACCCTTACCCAATATAACGGCATCGGCCTTGCCAACCACAGTGTGCGATGGTTCATCTTCCGTTTTGTCAGCCTTAGGCAATGCTACTGCCTATACTTGGCAACCGGGCAGTTTGTCAGGGTCGCCCGTCTCAGTATTTCCGGCAAATCCTACCATATACACAGTAACTGCCGATCTCGACGGATGCACATCTTCTGCAACTATTGCTGTCAATACAGCGGCCTATCCTGATCCTGCCGGAACCATTCTCGGCCCTGTATCGGTTTGCGCCGGCTCAATGGCAGAAACCTACAATGTGCTTTCCATTCCCGATGCAACCTCTTATCTATGGTCCTACAGCGGCATGGGTGCTTTCGTCCAGGGAACAGGAAATTCGGCTACCATCAACTTTGCCTCAAATGCAACCTCTGGTACGCTCACTGTGACCGGTAGCAACTCCTGTGGTCTGGGTTCACCTTCCCTCGGGTTTCCCATCAATGTTATTCCTCTGCCCTTGGTTTCGGCATCAGCTTTACCCGCCATGATTTGCTTGGGACAAAGTTCCGAATTAACTGCCGCAGGCAATGCTGCTTCCTACACTTGGCAGCCGGGCAGTCTGTCGGGTTCTCCTCAAACCGTATCTCCATCTGCCACCACAGTATTTACAGTCACCGGAAACCTTTTGGGATGTACAGATACATCTACTGTTGTGATTACGGTCGATCCCTGCACTGGTATTACTGAAAACGATCAGTCTGGTGATATTAAAGTAGGTCCCGTTCCTGTCCACGATCAGTTAGTAATAGAGTGTAATACCAATACTGATCTAATGGTTTCTTTATTTACGGTTGAGGGCAAGCTGTTATCTGTTCAACGATATGTCGGCGATCGGACTTATTATTTCCCCACTGCAGACCTATCTGCTTCAATATATTTCCTTCGCATCAGGTCAGATAATGAAACCAGAGCCTTTAAGATAGTGAAAGAATAGTCTTTCCGTCAGATTCTGTTTCAGACCTTGGCTTACTAAGGCTTTTTAATTCAATAGAATGACTACCTTTGTGCAGAATTTGTAAAAATGGCACATAAGGCAGGATTTGTTAATATCATCGGAAGTCCCAACGTGGGAAAGTCCACTTTGATGAATGCTTTGGTGGGCGAGAAGCTCTCCATCATCACCCGCAAGGCTCAAACTACGCGTCATCGTATCATGGGCATTATCAATGGCGAGGATTTCCAGATTGTATATTCCGATACTCCGGGTATTCTAAAACCTCATTACAAGCTTCACGAGGCCATGATGAAACAGGTGGGCAATGCCCTTCAGGATGCCGATGTTTTGCTCTATGTGGTCGAAGCCGGCGAAAAACCTGGCGAAAATACCGAACTCATAGCCCAGATTAATAAAACAGAAATCCCCGTGCTTCTCCTCATCAATAAGATCGATGCGGTCGAACCCGAAAAAATGACAGAAACCGAATCGCTTTGGGCACCTTTATTTACCCGGGCTCAGGTCATTCATGTTTCCGCGCTCAAACGTTTCAACCTCGACAGGGTGTTCGATGCCATCATGCTTTGTCTGCCCGAATCACCTCCCTATTATTCCAAAGACGAACTTACCGATAGGCCCATGCGATTTTTCGTGGCCGAGATCATACGCGAAAAGATACTCCTTTTCTACTCCAAGGAAGTTCCTTATAGTGCCGAGGTGGTCATCGATTCATACAAGGAGCAGGAAACCATCACCCGCATAGCAGCCACCATTTTTGTGGCCCGCGATTCGCAGAAAGCCATCATACTGGGTCACAAAGGTGCCGGCATCAAACGTCTTGGCACCGAGGCCCGCCTCGATATCGAACATTTTGTCGACAAACACGTCTTTCTCGATCTCACCGTTAAGGTCAACGAAAATTGGCGCAACGATTCCGAGATGCTGCAGCGTTTCGGTTACGAAATGTAAGAAAAGTCAGAATTAGTAAATTAAAAACAAAAGATAATGTCAAATATTTTAGCAATAGTCGGTCGGCCCAATGTAGGTAAATCAACCCTTTTCAACCGCCTCACGGGCGAGCGCGATGCTATTGTCGATCCTACCAGCGGTGTCACACGCGACCGTCATTACGGAATATCCGATTGGAATGGTGTCACATTTTCAGTGGTCGATACTGGTGGTTTGGTCGTAGGTTCCGAAGATATCTTCGAGGAGCAGATCCACAAACAGGTGGCTATGGCCATCAACGAAGCCGATGTCATCGTCTTCATGCTCGATGTGGTCGAAGGGCTTACCCCCCTCGATCAGGAAATAGGCATCATGCTGCGCAAGGTCAAAAAACCGGTATTGCTGGCCGTCAACAAAGTGGACAACAACGCCCGCATTGCCGATTCAGCCGAATTCTACCAGTTGGGTTATTCTCAGATTTTTCCTCTTTCATCCATCAATGGAGCCGGTACTGGCGATTTTCTCGACGAGCTGGTCAAGCATTTCAAGACCGAAGAGCCCGAAGAGGTGCCCGATCTGCCAAAAATTGCCGTCGTCGGTCGTCCCAATGCAGGCAAATCTTCCTTGGTAAACGTTCTGCTCGGAACCGAGCGCAACATAGTCACTCCCATAGCAGGAACCACACGCGACTCTATTTATACCCGCTACAATGGCTTTGGCTTTGATATGCTGCTGGTCGATACCGCCGGTTTGCGCAAAAAGCAAAAGGTTACCGAGGACATCGAATTCTATTCCACCCTCCGCGCCATTCGCTCCATCGAGTCCAGCGATGTCTGCCTGCTCATGATCGATGCCGAAGGCGGCATCGGAGCACAGGATCTGCACATATTCTCCATCATCCAGAAAAACCATAAGGGCGTCGTCATCGTGGTCAACAAATGGGATCTGGTCGAGAAAAGCGTCAACACACATCTGGCTTTCGAAGAAGAGATCAAACGCAAAATCGCGCCCTTCACCGATGTGCCCATCATTTTTGCCTCGGCCCTCACCAAACAGCGTATCTACAAAACCCTCGAGACGGCCATCGATGTGTATAAAAATCGTACACAGAAAATACAGACCTCAAAGCTCAACGATCTCTTTCTGCCCATAGTTTCTATGTATCCGCCTCCTTCGGTCAAAAGCAAGTTCCCCAAGATAAAATACGTTCAGATGCTGCCCCTGCACTATCCGGCCTTTGCCTTTTTCTGCAGCCACAGTCAGTATGTGAAGGATACCTACAAACGTTTCCTCGAAAACAAACTCCGCGAAAACTTCAATCTCACCGGTGTCCCCATCGAGATCTATTTCCGCGACAAATAACCCTTACTGCCAAGCATCAAATAGCAAATATCAAATGACCTGTATTCAATCTGCAGTCTTCAGTCGGCAATCAGCAAAATGCAAAAGGTTTGAAGCATTGTTATTTCTTTTTTGGAATTTATTTGTCATTTTTTTTTTGGCTTTTGGTATTTTCTCCAATCCTTCTAATCACTAGCAATCATGGAACAGGGCACGGTCCGAATCGATAAATGGTTGTGGGCGGTTCGTTTGTTCAAAACGCGCGCCCTTTCGGCCGAAGCCTGCCGCACAGGCAAAGTGACGATCAACGAAATGCCCGTGAAAGCCGCCCGAGAAGTAAAGATCAACGACATCATCGTCATCAATCAGCAACCCGTCGTCCGCACCGTAAAAGTGCTCAGCCTGCTGCGCAACCGCGTTTCGGCCAAGCTGGTCGCTTTGCATATGGAAGACCTCACACCGGCCTCCGAATTCGAAAAGATCGAAATCCGCAAGGCCGCCGCCTTCGTCTACCGCCCGCGCGGAACAGGCCGCCCCACCAAAAAAGATCGCCGCGATATGGAAGGACAGATGGGCCAGGAATAGCCCATCTAGCTATCTCTAACTCCACCTTTTTTTTGGCTAATTGGTTTTAGGATCATAATCAATGGAATCAATCAAATCAAAGGTTCAAACAATATTCTAATTGCTCAAATCCCATCACTACCCATAATATGAATGTCATGAGTCAAAATGCTACTTTTTATTAGAGTGTTCGATAATGATCACTATTTCCTAACTCTGGCAGCTCATGAAGTTTTATAGTTTAGCGATTACATTAAAACAACAATTTCCCCAAATGTACCAATCACGTAAATATAAAATCGTATTTTTGTTATGGAAATAAAAACCGATGATAAGCCTTCCCGAGATCAAAAAGCCCATTGAGGATAATCTGAAAGAATTCGACAAGATTTTCGAAGCAGCTATGCATAGCGATTCTATGTTGCTTAATAAAATCGTGAAGTATATTCTGAAAAGCAAGGGCAAGCAGTTGAGGCCGGTGTTGGTGCTGCTCACGGCCGGTATGTTTGGCAAGATCACGGAATCGTCGTATACGGCCGCCGCGTTGATAGAATTGCTGCATACGGCTTCGCTGGTGCACGACGATGTGGTGGACGAATCGAACTTCCGCCGCGGTTTTTTTTCGGTGAATGCGCTTTGGAAAAACAAAGCCGCGGTGCTGGTGGGCGACTACCTGCTGTCGCGGGGCATGATGCTGGCCCTGGAAAAACAAGAATATAAAATACTGCATCTGTTTTCGGATGCCGTGAAAGAAATGTCGGAAGGCGAACTGCTGCAAATACAGAAGGCGCGCCTGATGAATATAAACGAAGAGGTGTATTACCAGATCATACGCAAAAAAACGGCTTCGCTGATAGCTGCCTGCTGCGCTTCGGGGGTGGCTTCGGTTTCGGATAATGAGGAGTATATTGAGAAGATGAAGAAATTTGGCGAATATGTGGGGCTGGCTTTCCAGATCAAGGACGACCTGTTGGATTTCGACCCCGATAACCTTACCGGCAAGCCTTCGCAAAACGATCTGAAAGAACAGAAAATGTCGCTTCCGCTGATTTATACCCTCGAAAAGGTTGACTTTTTTGAAAAGCGTAAGCTGCTTTCGTATGTGAAGAATCATGGGACAGACAAGAAAAAAGTGAAGGTGATTATCGATCGCATTCGTTCGGTCGACGGATTTGATTATGCCGAGAAGCGTATGATGGAGTTTCGCGATAAGGCCCTGGCCATTTTGGCCGAATTTCCCGATTCGGTATACAATAAATCCCTCGAAAAACTCGTTTCGTTTACCACCGACCGCAAATATTAGTTAGAGGCCACGAATTTGAACAAGTTGCCACAGATAATAGAAATTAATAGCCACGGATTTAAATGAGTTGCCACAGATTCGCAGATTACTATATGAGAACAATATTTTCAAATAAATTACGCAGATTGGAATCAAATTATTGTAAAAAGAATTTTTACAATAATTTTTTCTGTGAAAATCCATTATAAAATTTATTAATCTGTGAATCTGCGGCGTTTTTTTTGAGGATGATAGTACTATCAATGTCTGCTTTTTGTGTGAAACATCAGTTAAATATTAAGTTTATGAAGAAAAGTCTTTTGATCATCATTTCCTTTCTGGTTATGATGGCTGCCCATGCACAGCAAGTGAAAACCGAATACTGGAAACGCAACATCAAGAAAGGCGAAGGCACTACCCTTGATGGCAAAAAAGACGGCAAATGGACCTATTGGTACGAAACCGGTCAGAAATGGTGCGAAGGCGCTTACCAATCGGATGTGCAGACAGGTCAGTGGACCTATTGGTTTATGAATGGCAAAAAATGGGAAGACATCAACTACGATAACGGACTGAACACACGTTTTTATCCGAACGACCGCAAGGAATACGAGGTGAACATTGTGAACGGAAAACGCGACGGCAAGTTTACCAATTGGTACCGAAATGGCAAGGTGAAAGAGGAAGGCACTTACGTGAGTGGCCTGAAAGACGGCGAGTGGCTCAACTTTTATGAGAACGGAAACAAGCAGGCGGTGCGCAAATTTGCCATGGATGTTATGGTGGGCAACTGGACCTATTGGTATGAGGACGGCAAAGTTTGGAAGCAAATTGCCAACGAGAATGGCCCGGTGACCATAAACGATTCACTGGGCGTGAAACAAAGCGAGTGGTTTGTGAAGGATGGCAAAAAGGATGGGGTCTCCACCTCGTGGTTTGCCGGTGGAAAAATTAAAAGCACCACACATTATATAAATGATAAGCGCGAAGGCCTGCAGACCATTTTTCATGAGAACGGGCAGAAGATGTTGGAAGGTAGTTTTAAGAATGACGAAAAGGCGGGTAAGTGGTTGCAGTTTTACGAAGACGGCAAGAAGTGGAAGGAGCTTAACTACGACGATGGCCTGAACACCATTTGGTATCAGAGCGGAGCCAAACAGGAAGAAGGCAGCATGAAGAACTCGAAAAAGGAGGGGCTGTGGACCATCTTGTACGAAAACGGACAGATGAAAGACAAGACCACTTATAAGAACGGACTGAAGGAAGGACCTACCTTTACGTTTTTCGACAACGGAGCCAAAGAAATGGAAGGTGCCTATGTGCATGATTCGCTCAACTGCTATGTGAACTGGTGGCGCAAGAACGGCAACAAAGAAATGGAAGGAAAGATAAGAGGAGATAAGCAGGATAGTGTTTGGATATTTTATTACGAAAGCGGTAAAAAAGGCAGCGTGGGTCCTTTTGTGAAAGGGAAACAAAACGGCAACTGGAACTATTTTTACGAAACGGGAGAAAAATGGAAACAAGGCTACTTTGCCGACGGCAAACGCTCGGGACATTGGATTACTTATTTCGAAAGTGGAGATCAATCGCATGAGGGAAATTTTCTGAACGATAAGGAGGACGGGATATGGGTGAGCTGGTATAAAAACCGTCAGGTTCAGGATTCGGGCACCTTCAAAATGGGACTGATGGATCAAAAATGGTATGGATGGTTTGAGAACGGCAAAAAGAAATACATTTCGGATTATAGTAATGGACAAAGGGAAGGCAAATCGACGCTGTGGTGGGAGAATGGTAATATGCGCAGTACGGGCGTTTATAAAAAAGGAGAACAGTTTGGAGCCTGGACGGAATGGTATGAGAACGGCAAGATGTCGGAGCAGGGCAATTACATCAACGGCCAGAAGACGGGTTACTGGAATTTCTATGATGAATACGGCAACTTATACAAAGAACAGGGCTTCGTGAATGGCAAACCCGATGGCAAGTTTGTAGAATATTACCAGAACGGACAGAAATCGAGCCAGGGATTATTTGTGAATTTAATCAAAGAAGGAACATGGTATTATTGGGATAAGGACGGAGGCCTGATGTATCAGGTGACCTTCAAAGCCGGTAAAAAGGTAAACGAGGTGAAACCTCTGGAGCAAAAGAAGGAGCAAGAAAAGCCCAAGACGAATACGGGGAAAGGGTTTTAGATTGCAGAATTCAGATTTTAGAATTCAGATTTTTGATTTTTGATTTAGGAATTATCGTTTAGATTTAAAGAAATCTTCCATCAGTTTGGCGGCTTCTTCTTTGAGGAGGCCGCTATCGAGTTTGGTTTTAGGATGCAGCAGGTTGCGACCGGTGGTACTGCAACCGCGTTTGGGATCGGGGGCGGCATATACTATACGACTGATTTGCGACCAAAAGAGGGCACCGGCACACATCACACAAGGTTCGACAGTAACATAGAGGGTACAATCTATAAGATATTTTGCTCCAAGATAATTGGCAGCAGAGGTAATGGCCTGCATTTCGGCATGGGCGGTGACATCCGTGAGCCTCTCGGTCATATTGTGGGCACGGGCAATAATGCGGTTGTTGCAAACGATCACGGCTCCTATGGGCACCTCGTCTTCTTCGAATGCTTTGCGGGCTTCCTTCAGGGCTTCCTGCATAAAGGTGGTGTCGGTTGGGTTCAGCGCTTCCATAACTGATGTATTTGGAACAAAAATAATCAATTCGGGCACAACTGCCTTTCGCGATTTATGATTAATTTCGCACTGTAAAACAAAAACTATGCTTAGAACACACAATTGCGGCGAATTGACCATGACAGATGTTGCGAAACAGGTGACCCTGTGCGGATGGGTACAGAAATCGAGAGACCTGGGAGGGATGACCTTTATCGACCTGCGCGACCGCTATGGATTGACACAACTGGTGTTTAACATGGATGTGAATGCAGAACTCTGTGAAGCTGCCCGGAAACTGGGACGCGAATATGTGATTTCGGTGACGGGGCAGGTAGCCGAAAGAAGCAATAAAAACCTTAAGATGTCCACGGGCGAAATAGAGATTATTGTGGACGAAGTGAAAGTATTGAACGTTTCCAAAACTCCGCCATTTACTATAGAAGACACCTCGGACGGGGGAGAAGAACTCCGCATGAAATATCGTTATCTCGACCTGAGAAGAAACCCGAACAGAGAAAACCTGGAACTCAGGCATAAGATGTCTATAGAGACGCGCATGTATCTGAACGATCAGAAATTTATTGAGATAGAAACCCCTTGCCTCATAAAATCCACTCCGGAAGGAGCCCGGGATTTTGTGGTACCTTCACGAATGAACCAGGGTGAATTTTATGCTTTGCCTCAATCGCCTCAGACCTTCAAACAGCTGTTGATGGTTGCCGGATATGATCGTTATTTCCAGATCGTACGTTGTTTCAGGGATGAGGATCTTAGGGCCGACCGCCAACCGGAATTCACCCAGATAGACTGCGAAATGTCGTTCGTTACGCGTGAAGATATACTGGAAACCTTTGAAGGGCTGACCAAAAATCTGTTTAAAAAGGTGAAGGGTATAGACATAACCGAATTTCCGCGAATGACCTATGCCGATGCCATGAAATATTACGGCTCTGACAAACCCGATTTGCGTTTTGAAATGAAATTTGTAGAATTAAATGATCTTGCAAAGGGTAAGGGATTCAAGGTGTTTGACGATGCTGAATTGGTGGTAGGTATTTGTGTGAAGGGTTGTGCTGAATACTCCAGAAAACAACTGGACGAACTGACCGATTTTGTCCGGAAACCACAGATAGGTGCCAACGGTATGGTGTATGTCAAATTCAATGCTGACGGAAGTATAGGTTCCTCTGTAAGTAAATTCTTTACTGAGGATGATCTGAAAGCCTGGGGAGAAGCCTTTGGAGCTGAGAAAAACGATCTGGTTTTGGTTTTGGCAGGTAATTTGGAAAAAACTCAAACCGCACTGAGCGGTTTACGTCTTGAAATGGGGAGCCGTTTGGGATTAAGGAAAAACACCGAATTTAAACCCCTGTGGGTGGTTGATTTTCCTTTACTGGAATGGGACGAAGAAACCCAAAGATTTTATGCCAAACATCATCCTTTTACTTCACCCGTTCCTGAGGACATAGCTATGCTGGATACTGATCCTGGCAAAGTAAATGCCAATGCCTACGACCTGGTGATAAACGGGGTGGAGATAGGCGGAGGTTCTATTAGGATACATAACAGAGACCTGCAAAAGAGAATGTTCGAGGTTCTCGGATTTACTGACGAAGAAGCTCAGAAACAATTTGGCTTCCTGATGAATGCTTTTGAATATGGGGCACCACCTCATGGCGGTATTGCTTTTGGGTTCGACAGATTTTGTGCTGTGCTGGGCGGTTCTGAATCCATCAGAGATTTTATTGCTTTCCCAAAGAACAACTCAGGCCGCGATGTTATGGCCGATGCTCCTTCGACCATTTCACAGGAACAGCTGAAAGAACTTAATATTAAATTGGGATAAACCCCGATAGCCTAAAAAGAAAAAGCCCGGCATGCCGGGCTTTTTCTTTTAGAGTAATATTTTATTATTTAGGTCCGCGAACAGCTTCGTCGATGGTTGAATCCACCAGAATTCTTCCGCAATATTCGCAAACAATAATCTTCTTGTGCATCTTGATGTCTAACTGACGCTGAGGTGGAATTTTATTAAAACAACCGCCACAGGCATCACGTTCCACCATAACCACGGCCAAACCGTTGCGTGCATTTTTCTTGATGCGCTGGTAAGCTGTGATAAGACGTTCCTCAATATATTTCTGGCTTTCCTGTAATTTGTCAACCAGTTTCTTTTCTTCTTTTTCGGTTTCGGAAACAATCTCTTCCAGTTCTACTTTTTTCTGAGTCAGATCTTCTTTACGTTCCTTGTGCAACTGTATGGTCTTCTCAGCGCTTTCGGTTTTTAGTTCCAGTGCCGTAGTGAATTCTTTGATCTTTTTCTCGCAAAGCTGGATCTCGAGGGTTTGAAATTCGATTTCTTTGGTAATGGAGTCATACTCTCTGTTGTTGCGAACATTCATCTGTTGGGCCTCGTATTTCTTGATCTGAGACTGATGTTCTTTGATTGCCGCTTTCTTGACTTTTATTTCGTTCTCGATTTCCTTCACTTCATTATTGACATTCTCGATACGGGTTTCCAGTCCTTCAATTTCGTCTTCCAGATCCTGAACTTCCAGAGGTAATTCACCGCGAACGATGCGAATCTTGTTGATCTCGCTATCTACTTGCTGCAGACTGTACAATGCGACCAACTTTTTCTCTATGGTTACATCTGCCAGATTTTCATCAGCCTTTTTAACAGGAGTAAGAGGTATTATTGCCTCATGAACCGGTGTCTCAAAAGAAACATCAACGATTTCAATATTGGCCTCAACTTTAGGTACTTCTTTTTTTACAGCTTTTTTTACAATAGGTTTTTCTTCAACAACTTTTTTAGTTGCTGTTTTTTCCTTGGTTGCTTTTTCTTTTACAGGCTTTGCTGACTTTTCTTTGGTCTTTGGCTCTATCTCTTTGGCTTTTGAAGTCGTTTTTGCCATATTTTTATGTATTAAATTAAAAGTAATATACAGGATTAGATTTTGTTTCTGGAAATAAAAATGCAAAAGTAGGAAATTTTTTCATTAAAACAGAAGCAATTAATTCAATAGAGAATTGTTCGGACTCAAAATGTCCGATATCTGCCAACAGAATCTTGTCGGTAAAAAAATCATGGTACTTGATGTCTGCGGTAATGAAAACATCTGCTTTACTACTTATGGCTTGATTCAGAAGAAAAACTCCTGAACCTCCACAAAATGCCACCGTCTCTATCTGGTTTTTTATATGTCCATTATGACGGATGCATTTAGTCCCGAATGTTTCTTTAATAAACTGAAGAAATTCCTGCGAATTAATCGGTTTTTCCAAATTACCTATCACTCCGGCCCCGATTTTCTGGTAAGTATTGTCCAGTTTATAAATATCATAGGCTACTTCCTCATAAGGATGATTCTCAAGCAATGCCTTAATGATCTTCTTTTCAACATTCACCGGAAATATCAGTTCCAAGCGCATTTCTTCCTCAAAATGCAACTCGTTAGGTTTCCCTACAAAGGGATTTGCTTCATCATTGGCCCTGAAACTTCCCTTGCCCTGAAGGTTGAAGCTGCAGGAATCGTAATTCCCAATGTGTCCGCCTCCCGCTGCAAATAAGGCCTCACGGACTTTTTCAGCATGATCTGTCGGGCAAAATACCACCAGTTTTTTTAAGAGGTCTTTGGTTGGAGAAAGAATCCTCGCATTTTTCAATCCCAGTTTGCCGGCAATAAACATGTTCAGACCTGAGAAATTATTATCCAGGCTGGTATGTGCACTAAATATCGTAATATTATTCCTTATCGCTTTTTCGATGATGCGTTCTTCAACACTCACTCCGGTAATTTTTTTTAGTCCACGAAAGATCAGGGGGTGATGAGAAATAATGAGGTTGCAATTTTTTGTAAGGGCTTCCTCCAAAACTTCTTCTGTAACATCTAAGGTAATGAGGGCCTGTGTGAGATCAGACTGTCCGTTTCCGACCTGTAGGCCACAATTATCATAGCTTTCCTGAAAATCAACAGGTATTAACTGTTCGAAATAGTCTAATACTTCAATAATTTTCATGAACGAGGTTTGTTATTCAACAGTAACCGATTTGGCGAGATTTCTGGGTTGATCCACATTGCACTCTCGCAAAACGGCAATATGGTAAGCCAATAACTGAAGCGGAATGGTTGCCAATAAAGGAACCAGTAATTCTTCTGTATCCGGAATTTCGATGACAAAATCAGCTAGTTTTTTCACTGCCACATCACCTTCGGTAACAATCGCAATGATTTTTCCTTTTCTTGCTTTTACTTCTTCAATATTGGAAACTATCTTCTCATATACGCCCTGATTGGTAGCAATAATAACTACAGGCATTTCTTCGTCTATCAGGGCGATGGGTCCATGTTTCATCTCAGCAGCCGGATAACCTTCTGCATGGATATAGGATATTTCTTTAAGTTTCAATGCGCCTTCCAATGCTACCGGGAAATTGTAACCTCGTCCCAGATAAAGGAAATTGCGGGAGTCTTTGAATATTTTAGCAATTCTAATGATCTCATCATTTATTAGCAAAGTTCTTTCAACCTTAGCGGGAATATTCTCCAATTCATGAATGATCTGGTAAAATCTGGATTTGGATATGCTTCCTTTCTTATCAGCAATCATCAATGCCATTAAGGCAAGTATGGTAACCTGTGAAGTAAATGCTTTGGTAGATGCTACGCCGATCTCAGGACCTGCGTGTGTATAACTTCCGGCATGTGTAGCTCTGGGAATAGATGATCCAACCACATTGCAGATACCAATAATAGTGGCTCCTTTGGACTTAGCCAGTTCAATAGCTGCCAGAGTATCCGCCGTTTCACCTGATTGGGATATGGCAATGACTACATCGTCCTCATATATGACAGGGTTTCTGTAACGAAACTCTGAGGCATATTCAACTTCCACCGGAATGCGAGCCAACTCTTCGAATAAATACTCTCCGACCATGCCCGCATGCCATGAAGTGCCGCAGGCAATAATTATGATTCGTTTCGCACTTTTGATTTTCTCTATATAGTCGATGATACCACCCAGGGAAACAATACCCTTCTCAGAGTTAAGCCTTCCTCTCATGCTGTCGCCAATGGAACGGGGCTGCTCATAGATTTCCTTAAGCATAAAATGTTCGAATCCGCCTTTCTCAATAGCGGTAAGATTCATTTCCAGCTTTTGGATATAGGGTGTCTTGTCTTTGTTCTTTATGGTTATTATTTTCAGGTCTTCGTTGCGGCGAATAATAGCAACTTCTTCATCATTCAAATAAACCACTTTTTTGGTGTATTCGATGATAGGAGTAGCATCGGAAGCGATGAAGGTTTCACCAACACCAATACCAATCACCAAGGGGCTTCCTTTTTTTGCTGCAATTAAAAGATCCGGATCTTCCTGAGATACAATTACGATAGCATAAGCACCAATTACCTGGTTTAATGCCAGACGAACTGCTTCCACCAGGTCGACGTTTTCATTCGATCTTATGTCTTCTATCAGGTGAATCAGTACTTCAGTATCCGTTTTACTGCAAAACACATAACCACGACTAATGAGCTCTTCGCGCAAAGTGGCGTAGTTTTCAATAATGCCGTTATGAATTATAGCCAGCTTCTTTGAATGAGAAAAATGGGGGTGTGCATTTACATCATTGGGTTCGCCGTGGGTAGCCCATCGGGTATGTGCTATTCCAATGGTTCCGTTGGTGTCCTGAGTGTTAATGAATGCTTCAAGATCGGCAACTTTTCCTTTGTGTTTATAAAGTTTTATGCCTCCATTCAAAATGGCGATACCTGCACTGTCATAACCACGATATTCCAGGCGGTATAGGCCTTTAATCAAGATGGGATAGGCCTGTCTAGGACCTACGTACCCTACAATTCCACACATAATGTTACTTTAATTTTGTGTAAATAACTTCCAATCGCATATTGTCCTCAACACTAAGAGGCCCTTTGATAAACGCCCTGTTTCCTTTGACGGCAGAGCCAGAAACAACTATAAACAGGCCTTTGTCGTTGAAACTTCCGTTTAACAAAGAGTTCTGAAGATATTTGGATATATTAAAACGATATTCGTGGGTAGTAGAACTATAAGTACCTCCAAAGTATGACTCACCATAGGCAACATCAGGTAAGAAGCTATAAGTGCCATCCTTATTAATCACAACCAGGGATAAAATTGAAGGAGGGTCAAATCCGTCAACAACGGTTGTGGCATCCACCTCAATAACCAGTTCTGCTTTATTTATAGCCACCTTACTTAAAGGAGTGTTGTCAAAAAAGGTAGAATCAACTGCTTTAGGAAATTTGAGTCTGATCTTGGTTCCTGACATGGCTTGCAGATACAGCGAATTATCTCCCAAAACAGTGTCACCAGATATCTGTTGTCTTAAGGCTGAACTGGCACCCACATATTTGTAGTGATCAAAAGTGTTGAAGCGGGCGCTGTTTTCGTTTATCACAAGTTTATATTCCGAAGTATCTGTATCATTATGGTAATAAACAGTCAACTTCGACAGAGAAGAAGTAGGGCTTATATAAATAATAGAACCGTCGGAACTTACTTTATTCGTTGTAATGTATAAACCTTTGAAAAACTTTAGAAAAGTAGTGTTATCAGTGAGATCAGAAGTTCCTGATGCTCCAATAATTTTGTCCCCCAGAGATTTTTTTAGTTTCACCCTGAGATGAGGAGCATATTTGCTTGTCCCAACAGCAACACTATCTTTAAGATTTGGAATAAAACTGTAGTGGGCAAGATCGGTCTTATAGATACCCAGCCTTTGATTTGAATAATAATTGTTGTCAATGTTCATCACATCAGCAAGTTCATACACATTCAACGTCATTTGTGACGTGGTGTCGCCATAAAAACCCTTGCTGTAGGATAATGAAAGCACAATAGAATCGCAGACAGGATTGGTCCCAAAATCTACCGCCGTAGTAGTAAGCCTGAACTGTGTATACATTCCTGCTGTTGTGTAACCAAAAATAGGATCAAAATAGCTGCCTATCATGTTCAACAGGGTCTCATCCGTCCGAACCGAATCCTCAGTGATGGTGTGTGCTGTTATAGGAATGCTGTTTTGAAAAACAACATCGAGCAGATTTTCGGAAGGCTGTATGTTTGAGCCTATTTCTTCATTTTTGTTACAGGAAACAGTGAAGATAGCAAGAACAAAGAAAATCCATATCAGATTTTCTGAGAAAAATTTACTGTGTTTCAAAAGAGATCAAGTTTAGTTTATTTTACAGCACTTTCATCAACCAGTTCGTCAACCAATTCATCATAGAAATCGCTGTATGCATCAATATAACTCTCCATAGGCTGCAGACCCAGCATAGGTTTGTCAGATTGTTTCGCATAGGCAAGCAATTCATGGTTCACATTTTCAGAACCCACGATGATCGCATCTGAAAAATCGATAGCGCCTTTCATTATACCAACGTAATCTGCGGTTTTATATTGTTTGAGATCTTTTTCAGAAACACCTTCCAGTTTAAATTTCTTAGCAAAATCAGCACTGAATTTGTGATTGAATTCGTCGTCGTATAAAGAACAAACTATTTTTGTGTCAGCAAACAAAGGATTGTTTTTGAAAGCTGTCTTTACAAAGAAGGGAAGCATGCTGGCAAACCATCCATGGCAATGGATGATGTCAGGTGACCAACCCAGTTTTTTTACCGTTTCAATAACTCCGCGTGAGTAAAAGATAGCACGCTCATCATTATCGGCATAGAATTCGCCATTCTTATCCACAAAGATTCCTTTACGGTCAAAATAATCTTCGTTATCAATAAAATAAACCTGTAAGCGAGCCGACTGAATCGAGGCAACTTTAATGATCAGGGGGTGGTCGTTATCGTCGATGATGAGGTTCATTCCTGAAAGCCTGATCACTTCGTGAAGTTGATTTCTTCTTTCATTGATGCATCCGAAACGGGGCATAAACGTTCTGATTTCACGACACTTTTCCTGAATACCTTGCGGCAGGTTACGGCTTATTTGCCCCATATGACTATCGCATAGGTAGGGAACAATTTCTTGTGCTACAAATAAAACCTTATATTTTGGCATATTATTAAGTTTGGTGAGATTTCGTCTTGCAAAATTACTAAAATTTTAGCAAATAATGATTTAAAAATTGAGGTTTTTTGTTGAAAAGGCCATTTTGATGCCCCTTTTATAGTTTTTGTATATTTGCAAAATTTTTAAATGAAAGCATATTCCAGCATCATAGATCTCAAGGATTACCTCTCTTCTCTGAAGGAAAAGTCATTAACTCTGGGCTTTGTTCCTACTATGGGGGCGTTGCATCAGGGGCATTTATCACTTATCGAAAAGGCATCTCAGGAAAATGATGTAGTTATAAGCAGCATTTTTGTAAATCCTATTCAGTTCAACAATAAGGAAGACTTCGATAAATACCCCATTCAATCGGAAAAAGATATTGAAATGCTTGAAAAAGCAGGTTGCGATATCGTTTTTGCACCCTCGGTGGCAGAAATGTACCCCGAACCTTCAAAACAAGTTTATGATTTTGGTATGTTTGATAAGGTGATGGAGGGAGCTTTTCGTGAAGGCCATTTCAACGGAGTTGCCATAGTTGTGAAACGCTTGTTCGACATTGTCGGGCCCGATAAAGCTTATTTTGGAGAAAAGGATTTTCAGCAATTGCAGATCATCAGGCATTTGGTGAAAACCCTGCATATGTCCATAGAAATAGTCCCTTGTCCCATCATTCGCGAGGCCGACGGACTGGCTATGAGTTCACGAAATATGAGGCTTACAGAAGCAGAAAGAGCTCTGGCTCCGCTTATATACCGTGCCTTACGGGAATGTACTCAAGAAATGAAAGGTAAAAGCGTGACAGAGATCAAAGCATACTTTGTTCAGGAAATGTCGAAATTTTCGGACTTCAGACTCGATTATTTTGAAATAGCCGAAGAAACTACTGTGCAACCCATAAAAAGCCTGAGCGAGTCAGAAAATCCCAGGGCTTTTGTGGCTGTTTTCTTGGGAAATGTCCGTTTAATTGACAACATGAAAATTATTTTGTAACTTTGCAGCCGCATGAACATAGAAGTTTTAAAGTCGAAAATTCATAGGGCAAAAGTTACCCATTCGGAGCTGAATTATATCGGTAGTATCACTATTGACGAGGATCTCATGGATGCTGCCAACCTTATCGAAAACGAGAGGGTGCATATTTACGATATCAACAATGGGGAGCGTTTCAATACCTATGTTATCAAAGGACCCCGCGGAAAAGGCACCATTGGTATCAACGGAGCCGCTGCCCGTAAGGTAGCTGTGGGTGACCTGATCATCATTGTTTCTTATGCCAGCATGGATTTTGAAGAAGCAAAAACCTTTTCACCCTGGATCATTTTTCCGGATTCAGAAACCAATAAGTTAAAATAGCAGCATTGAAAAAAAACATCTTTACTGCTCTTAAACTTATTCTTTTTATTTCTATAGGGTTCTTATTTGTCTGGCTTTTTTTCAAAGATCTCGACGCTTCACAAATAGACCAGATCAAAGATTCATTTTCGAAAGCAAATTACTGGTGGCTGATTCTGAGTTTTTTCATAGGCCTGCTCAGCCATGTGTTGCGAACCTT
Source organism: uncultured Bacteroidales bacterium (assembly GCA_964599365.1). Classification (GTDB taxonomy): domain Bacteria; phylum Bacteroidota; class Bacteroidia; order Bacteroidales; family CAIWKO01; genus CAIWKO01. Next base: position 2,971 of record CAZRFL010000016.1, on the reverse strand, counting down.
TCGCTGGAAAATGTTGTTGGAGACGATTAACTATAATCCCAGTTTTAAAAATACTTTTCTGAGCCTGATGATAGGATATTTTGCCAACCTGGCCATTCCTCGTCTGGGTGAGGTTTCGAGATGCACAGTACTTGCCAAGTACGAAAAGATACCTTTCGAGAAATCATTCGGAACAGTAATTGGCGAAAGGGCATTCGATATATTTATTTTCCTGATCCTTTTTTTTGTAAACCTCATGGTTCAATATAAAAGAATATCCGGCTATGTTCACAAAATGGTTTATGAACCTTTATCTATGAAGTTTGCCTTTATTGGAAAAGGATATGTGCTCTATGGCTTAATAATTCTAACAATTCTAACAATTCTGTTAATTATTATTTTTCATAAGCGTCTAATAAAATTTAGACTTTATCAGTCGTTAATAAAAATTATAAGGGGATTTTGGGATGGACTGAAATCATTGACAAAAGTTAAAAAACCTCTCGCCTTTATTTCTTACACTGTTCTGATTTGGCTGATGTATTATTTGATGACCTATGTCTGTTTTTATTGTTTTGATTATACCAGTAACCCTGGATTATTGGCTGTACTTTCGGTGTTTATTATGGGCACTGTTGCAATCATGATTGTACAAGGCGGTGTTGGAATTTATCCGGTACTAGTAGCAGGGACTCTGACTTTATATGGCATCACAGACTGGAATGATAAGAACCTGATTGGTTTTGCACTGGGATGTTTAATGTGGGGTTCGCAAACCTTTATCATTATTCTGGCAGGCATTGTTTCCTTGATATTGTTACCTATTTTAAATCCCAAACCCAATGTCGCAACTGGAGAGCATACATAGAAAGATATTCCATTCTGTTTCGGATTTCGAAAAAACGCTGAACTATTATCGTTTTAAGAATTTCACGAAAGTGTTTACCAATGGATGTTTCGACATCATGCATTTGGGGCATGTTGAATATTTGTCGAAAGCATCCGATCTGGGCCAAATACTGATAGTGGGCCTCAACAGCGATGCTTCGGTTAGCCGCCTGAAAGGTGAAGGACGTCCGATATGCGATGTTCATTCGCGTGCAGCTGTGCTGGCCTCACTTTCTTTTGTGTCTGCTGTCGTAATATTTGACGAAGACACTCCTCTGGACCTTATTAAGTTCATCAGACCGGACGTACTGGTCAAAGGAAAAGATTATTCTGTAGAAACCATTGTGGGTGCCGATGTAGTGCTGGCCAACGGAGGCAGGGTGGAAACCATTGAACTGGTGGAAGGCTATTCGACAAGCCTCATCGAGAATAAAATAAAAGGCAGCAAATAGCGCAAAGCCTGAACATTTTTTTTATATTTGTACATTAAATCCACCTTATGAAGACATTCAGGTACTACTTCAGATATTTAGTTTTGGCAATAGCCATGGTTTCTCTTTTTGCCTGCACCAAATCGGGTACCGAAAATAAACTTTTGGGAACCTGGAAATGGATAGACGTGGCTAATATAAACGATACCACCCGGGTGGAAAAATGGCAGTTCATCTCCGACGGTAAACTGAAGATATGGATAGATGCCAATGGTATTACCGATAGCCTTCCTAAATTTGTGCTGCGCTATTCCGTTAAATCCTACAAGAAAATGGCAGTGGTACCTTCCGATTCTTCCGCTGCCAGCGACTATTGCCGCGATTGGGACATCACAAAGCTGAAAAAGGATGTGATGATACTTAACTATACAGAAGGTGGATTGGTTCAGAAAGAATTTGTAAAAATGTAGTTGTTCCCCCTTTCGGGTTTTATGGCCAAAATCAAAACGGTTTTCTTTTGTCAGAATTGCGGCGCACAGTCGTCGAAATGGATAGGGCATTGCCCTGCCTGCGGAGAGTGGAATACTTATGTGGAAGAGGTGGTCACCCGCGAATCGTCGGGCGGCAGCAGCCGACTGAAACCGGGCCTGCAATCGCAGCCCAAACTCATCAGTGAGATAGATATCGATAACTCCAAACGCATCGATTCGGGTAACAACGAACTCAACCGCGTTTTGGGCGGAGGTATAGTGCCCGGCTCTCTAATCCTTATAGGAGGCGAGCCCGGCATTGGCAAATCGACACTGATGCTGCAGGTGGCCCTGAGCCTGAAGAACATTACGGTGTTGTACATCACGGGCGAGGAAAGTGAACAGCAGATCAAGATGCGCAGCGAGCGCATTGGTATTAACAGCGAAAGCTGCTACATACTGAACGAAACCAACACCCAACAGATATTTCAACATATTGAGAAGATACAGCCGGGTATTGTGGTGATTGACTCCATTCAGACCCTGCAAACCCAACTGATAGAATCATCGGCTGGCAGCATTTCGCAGATCAGAGAGTGTGCCTCCGAGTTTCAGAAATTTTCCAAACTCACCGCTACCCCAGTTTTCCTTATTGGGCATATCACCAAAGACGGCACCATTGCCGGCCCCAAGATACTGGAGCATATGGTGGACACGGTGCTGCAGTTCGAAGGTGACCGCCATTATATGTACCGCATATTGCGCTCGGTGAAGAACCGTTTCGGCTCAACTTCCGAACTGGGCATTTACGAAATGCAGAACAGCGGACTACGCGAAGTGTCCAATCCTTCGGAAGTGCTGTTATCCCAAAGGGACGAAAATCTGAGCGGCATTGCCGTTTCTTCGACCATCGAAGGACTGAGGCCCCTGCTCATAGAAGTGCAATCCATAGTAAGCAGTGCGGCTTATGGCAATCCGCAGCGTTCGGCTACGGGTTTCGACCTCCGGCGCATGAACATGTTGCTGGCTGTGCTGGAAAAACGCTGTGGTTTCCGGTTGGGAAGCAAAGATGTGTTCCTCAATATAGCCGGCGGCATACGTGTGGACGATCCCGCCATCGACCTGGCCGTGTTGGCCTCGGTGCTTTCGTCCAACGAAGATATTCCTGTGAACATGAAAAGCTGTTTTGCTGCCGAGGTAGGC
>CAZRFL010000015.1:0-63106 GCA_964599365.1 uncultured Bacteroidales bacterium | reverse complement strand
TCTGTGAAATTTTTTCCAGAAATGATAATCTGGGAATCTGTGGCAATTTTTTCAGTTATCAATTAGTTAATATTAAGCTTGATTATCGAAAGACTGAAATCTGGATTGTCTGAATATTATCAACTGTATCTAACATAAAACGGCAGGGACACCAGTTGGGGTGTCCCTACCTGTTAAAAGTTGTAAATACTAAGAGTAATTAATTGCAAAAACCCTTACAACCCTATTCTTTTTTCTTAGGAGCCATATACTTGGCAAGGAATTTCTCCATGGCCCCGTAGAAATCATATTGATTGTCCTGGTTATGGAAACCATGGCCTTCGTCATTCTTGACCATATATTCCACTTCCACACCGCGTGCTTTCAAGGCAGCCACCATCTGGTCACTCTCGTTTTTGTTCACGCGTGGATCGTTGGCTCCCTGAGCAACGAACAAAGGCGCTTTGATCTTATCGGCAAAGAAAACCGGTGATGCATCATGCAACAACACACTATCCTTTTTAGGATCACCAACCATTTCGTGGAACTGATCAAGATAAGGCTTCCAATAGGGAGGAATGGTATTCATGAAAGTGAAAAGATTAGCCACTCCCACATAATCCACAGCACAGGTATAGAGGTCCGGAGTAAAAGCCACTCCTGCAAGCGTAGCATAACCACCATAACTTCCGCCATAGATAGCGACACGTTCCGGATCCGCAATACCAACCTTCTTTAGGTATTCTACACCATCGGTGATATCGTCCTGCATTTTCCTGCCCCACTCTTTAAAAGAAGCTTCCCAGAATTTGCGTCCGTAACCGGTACTGCCTCTATAATTCATTTGAAGCACAGCATATCCGCGGTTGGCAAGAAACTGAATCTCGGGATTAAAGCCCCATTCATCTCTGGCCCAAGGCCCTCCATGAGGATTGATAACAACAGGCAGATTCTTGGCTTCATATCCTTTCGGCAAGGTAAGATACGCATGTATGGTCAGGCCGTCGCGTGTCTTGTAAGTAATTGGTTTCATTTCAGCCATATCACCTTCCTTGATCCAGGGATAAGGATTGGACACCTCTTTAGTTTTCAAAGTAGCAAAATCGAACAGGTAATATTTTCCCGGATTCCTATCGTTGCTCACATGCACAATGCCATTTTTTCGGGCATCATCGAAGGAAACAATGAATATCTCATAACCCTTAAATTGTTGTTTCAGCAAACTGTCTATACCTTGCCATTCCTTATCAAAAAAATACTCCTCTGACTTTTCAGCGGTCCAACTGACAGCGGCAAGTACTTTGCGTTTTTGATCATAGTAAACTCCACCCAGATCATAATCAGGATTGGAGTACAATTCTTTGATCTCTTTTTTGGTAGCAGGATCATATTCAACCAACACCATCTTATCACGGCCCAGATTGGTAATGACATACAGTTTTTTATTAGTAGCATCGAAAGACTGAGGCGAGAATGATTCTTTATAGGAAGTGGTCAGTAATTCTGTGAAAGGAGACTTTTCGTTTTCGCGATACATATAGGTAATATTCACGCCATCGGTCTTGGTGGCTATGCGGATCACTCCATCATTGTCTGTAACCCAACTATCGAAGTTCTCTTTGTTCTCATAAACCATGTCGAGCTTTCCGGTTTCAATATTCAGCATATAAGGATCAAAATATTGTCTGTCTCTTTTATTAAGAATTACAATCATCTCTTTTTCCTTGCCGGGAATGTAATGAAGATCATCCTGAATACCGGCGCGCACTCCCGGAAAAGGAGTCAGGGCCTTCAGGTCAGAGCCGTCGGGATTGACAGAGAAAATCTGAAAATTCTCATCACCGCCAATGTCCTGCATATAAACCACACGATTACCTTTCCAAAAATAGGAATCTATGCTGCGTAGGGTATCATTAGTAACCCTGACAGCATTGGTATCGTCAACTTTTCTGACGAAGATATTCATCTTTCCTTTGAAGTCGGCACGGTAGGAATAGAACTTACCGTCTGGCGAAATTCGAAATGTGCTTTTTTGGCCATTTCTGAAAAAGTCTTTAACGTCGATTAAGGGCGCTTTTTCAACCTTCTTGTTGGGATTACATCCTGCAAACATCAGTACGAGTATTACAGGTAAAAATAATAATACGTTCTTTTTCATTGTTTTTTCTGGTTTAATTAATAAAAAAATACTGATTTGTTAATTGATTTTTTAAATCAAGATATAAAGGTACGAAAAAAGTTTGATACGAATTACCGTAAAGAAAATGTTCAAGAAAAACTTAAATAATCTTAAAAAACTTGACTTCAACTAAAATTGTTTGTACCTTTGTTTATAATCATTCTAAATTAAAATAAAAATAAAAAGTTATGAATAAGATAAGTTTACACTTCTTAATGGCGGGTTTATTGTTGTTCTCCCTGGCTTCATGCAAAAAAGACAGCAAATCCAGCGTCAATAGCATAATACAGGATGGCAAATGGAGGGTCACTCTGTTTAGTAGCAATGGAAACGACGAAACTTCTCATTACAGCGGTTATCAGTTTTCCTTCGACAACAACGGATCAGTTAGTGCCATCAATGGTTCATCTACCGTTAGTGGCACCTATAGTGATGGCAACGACGACAGTCAAACCAAACTGGTACTGAATTTTTCTTCACATCCTACTTTCAGCGAACTAAACAGCGATTGGGCAATTATCGAAAAGACCACTTCCCTTCTACGACTCGAAGATGTAAGTGGAGGTAACGGTGGTACCGATCTGCTTACATTGGAAAAATTATAGGTCCTAAAAGTAAGGAAAATGACTATTTCAATCGATAGAAAATCATAAAATCAAATCAAACCTAATTTCAAAACATTACAAATTATGAAAACAAAAAAAATCTTAGTACTCATCATATTGGTCATGAGTTATAGCGCCTATGCCACGAAATGGACAGTCGTCAGTTCCGGGTTCACCTTCTCTCCTGCCACGCTCACCATTACACAGGGTGATAGTGTATTATTTTCTTTAGCAAGCAACCATGATGTGCTTGAAGTTAACCAGGCTACCTGGACAGCAAACGGTATTACTCCCCTTGCAGGAGGATTCCTGACTCCTTTCAGCGGAGGGTTGGTTCTTCCTTCACAACTCACTCCCGGTACCCATTATTATGTTTGCGAACCTCATGCCAGTATGGGAATGAAAGGCAGAATCATTGTCAATCTGGCCACGGGCATTGAAAACAGCTCTCCGAAGCTTAGCTTTACTATTTATCCTAATCCGGCACAGGAATTACTACATGTAACAGCTTTATCAGAAATCTCAGGGCAACCCTACCAGATATGCGATTTACAGGGACGGAAAATGACGGATGGCATCCTCACCGAAGGATTAAAATCTATTGATATCAGTCGTTTTGCAGAAGGCGTCTACCTATTCCAATTTGGAGATGCAAAAAAGAATACCATTAAATTCATTAAAAACTAGCCTCATTATCCAAAACAAACCCGAACGATATATCCGGTTCTTTACCTGCCCATTGTAAAAACGGTTTTGGTGAATCGAATGATGCCAAAATTCATCTACATCAATCACTGTATGAAAAACGAAAATTAAGCTAACATTCACTTTACAAAAGGCCCGTTAAGAACCGGATACTTCTTTATCAATTACTCAAAAACAACACTCTCCCATTTTCCTCCTAGTTTTTGCAATTATTCTATTGCATTTCTGATTGTCATTAAGTTTATTGACAGCCATAAAACAACCATTAAAGGTTTAATCACATTTTAGTATTTTCTGATCATTAAGGATAGATATTTAGGCAACTAAGAGCTATAAATACAAAATAATCTGTAATTTTGAGATGAAGAAATAACATACTCTCCAAATTTTTAACAATGAAAAAAATTGTATTGGTTTGCCTCATTCTTTCATCACTAAGCCTGAGCGCTCAGGAAAAAGCCATAATTGGCATGACGATAACAGAAGTGAACAGGGTTTACCCGGGCATTAAAAAGGATTCGAATGAAAATGGAATCACGCTTTCGCGCCCTGTTAAACTTTATGGGCTGGAAGGTTACCAGGGATATCGGTTTAAGGACAGTAAACTCTATTGGATATTCTTCGATAAATATATCAACAACATCACCGCCGAAAACTTCAATCTATGCCTTTCGGCTACCAACAACCTGATACGTGATTTTACAGTGCAATACGGACAGCCAGATACCCTGATCAAAGGCGACACTACCTTTAAGGACCCAAACAAGGTCAGACATTGGGGATATGATGTACTGGAAGCCCGATGGAAGGACTTCAACAACATGAAGATCAAAGTTGAATTTACTTTTATGGGTGGAAAAGGTCAGTATAGTTTTCTGGTCAAAATATCCTACTTCGACAAGCTTTACCCCTATTACGATTAGAAAACCAGTTGATCAGCTCTCGTAATCAGATTTTGTAACTTAAATTAAAACTCCTTCACTTCCGGCATCACGGTTTTGGGACACATGGGCGACTCCAATATTTTCCGAAGATTCAGAAGATTATAATAAGGGGTATCGGTGATATAAAGGTTTACAATGGCTGCCGGGACTGTACCGCCCGATTCGCAGTGTACCTGATAGATTATTTTCGTCACCCCCTTTGCCGTAGGTATCAATTGCCAGAAACCTGTCATACTGGGTATCCTTACAATACCCGACTTGGTGGGTATATAATCCTTGACCCCTTTCATGGCAACGGTAATGATTTTGGATGAGGTATCCTGAGTGACCTTGTAATAGGTGATCAGATCCCTGTCGGATACGGGCCAGGGCGAATGTATCCATGTATAGGTATAGCCCGATTCACGGTTGATTCGTTTCACTCTGTAAGCGGAGGTGCATTCATACATCCATTTGGGATATTCCGACACACTGTCTATCACCGCAAGTATAGACGACAAATTCGATTTGGCAACTACTTCGCCTTTGAATTCCTGAACATTCGACCCCGCCACCGAGCGGGTATAAACTTTGATGCCATCGCTTTCTTTGCGAAGATCCCACTTCTGTGCATAGGAAGTGAAGGATAATAAAACGATGGTCAGTAGAACCGATAATCTTATCCGATATTTCATAGCAGAGGAAAATAATTTGAAAACAAAAATAGTGAAAAATTAATTTTGAATAAAGAAGAGGTAAGAATTTATGTATACAATTGGTCATATCTTATCAACTGTGGGGAAATAAACCAAGCTGCAATCCGAATTAATTAAAAAATATCTAACTTTACCGTAGCAACTCATTTACACAATAGCACAAAAAATATCGTTATTAGTGAGGTGAATGCAAGCCACTATGAAAGATACCCTAACCCTACTTAAGTCAAAGCAGACAGGAAATATTTTTGCTGTACTGGTAGTGATGGCATTTGGGATACTTTCGATAGTAAGGCTTTACCCCTATGAAAACTCACTCCAATCGACCATAATTGGCTATGACGATTGGTGCAGCTATGGGCAATATGCCCTGGACATAAAACATCATGGACTGAGTATGCCTATGGTCAATGAAGACTTTTTTATGCCTGCGGGATTCCTATACCCTTATTTTTTGGCTCTATGTTTTAGCCTATTTGGTGAGAACAATATCCCGGTGTATATCATTCAAAGCCTGATGCTGGGATTTTCAGTTGCTTTAATCTATTGGACCTTTCGTGACAAAATGAGGCCCATGACCGCACTGATATTTCTGTTCACACTAACCCTGTTTGCCCTGCTCGATGTCAGTAAATACTATACCTACCGTATGCTCAGCGAAAACCTGACCCTGTTCTTAGTATCCGGATTCTTCTATTGTTTCAAAAAAGGTTTTACCAAGGACCATTTATCTTGGCAGTTGGCATCTGCAGCCATCATGGGACTTTCTATACTCACCCGTCCGAATATTTTTCCCTTTGCAATAGTTTTGATAATTATGGTGACTTATTACCACCTAAAAAAAGGCAAAGCAGGAATTACCCCACTGCTGTTATTTGTGAGTTTGTTAGTATTGAGTTCTTCACTATTGGCATTCAGAAATCATCATATCACGGGCCACTGGACCTGGTTACCCGTGCAGGGAATGTCCTTTGGCAAAGGTATTTTCTGTTTTGATAGCTTTTCATTTAGCCTTATGGCTAAAAAGACATTGTTTTGTTTGGGGGATCTGCCCGCCCTGGTAAGCGAATATAATTGGCGACCTCATTGGATGCTGATGTGGGCCGGATACTTTGCATACTTTATACTCCGTTTAAAGAACTTCCGCCAAACGGGGCTGTGGGAGGTCACCGTGCATCTTTTCATACTCATTTATTATTCTGTATTAATACTGATCGCACCCGTACTGGGTTCCTATGGTTTCCGTCTCCTCCTCCCTGCCTTGCTGCTTATTCTGCCATTTCCTTTTATGGCTTTCGACCTTATTGCTCACAAATCTGCAAAAAAGTAAACATGAACAAAACACACGCATACCTGCAAACCCTCTTATTGCTTTTACTATTTTCTTTTTCCATGAGTTGTCATAGGTGTGGCTATGCACAGCAAATTGTGGTTCATGATAGTATTGGGGCATCGAACAACTCCACTACTATTGATACTGTTCCATGGTTTTTACAACGATCGGACTGGCTGAGAAAGTTCGATATTGACGGTGATGGAAAGGCCGATGTGGTTCACTTCGATTATTCGGGAGGGGCACATTGCTGCTACCAAATAAGCATTTTCCTTAGTAGCAATTCAAGCGAAACCAAATACCCCTTCGAAATGGACGGAGGATACATAGCAGGAGTCGACAGCACCCAACCTGAACAGTTCAACATCAGCGATATTGACAAGGATGGGAGGGCGGAGATCTTTATGAAAATACAAACTTACAACTGGGAATTGTATCCCCTTCCCCGGAAATGGAAACGCCTTTATGGCATAAAGTCCAATTATATCATCATAGAATTCGAGAACGGACACCTGATCACTCATGACTTCGAACAGAAACCCAACTAAAAAATCACTACCTTTACTTTGTAAAACCAACCCGACATGTGTTACAACCTTGCTTTCATTGAAAAACGTATAAAGAGATACGATGAGCGCTATCAGCATGTGCTGCCTCCTGATCTCAATCAGCGGCTGGCTTCGCCCGAGTTGCCCCTGTATTACTTTGTTAGTGGGTTTTCGCACCCACTGCTTCCCATTGTTAAGCACGACGGGATTTTTCTGTACGAATGGGGGCTGATTCCTTTCTGGAACAAAGATACTGATTCAGCCAAGGATATTCAGGGCAAAACCCTGAATGCCGTGGGCGAAACTATTTTTGAAAAACCTTCCTTCCGTAAGAGCATCAAAACTCAACGTTGCCTGCTGGGAATTTCGGGGTTTTACGAATGGCGGGAAGTGAGCAAGGTGAAATACCCATATTACATCAAAACCCTCAGCCATGATATCTTTTCGTTGGGCTGCATTTACGAACATTGGGTCGACAGCCATACAGGTGAGATCAGAAACACCTTCAGCATCATCACCACTCCGGCAAACCCTTTGATGGAAAACATTCACAATATTAAAAAACGTATGCCCCTCATACTGTCGAAGGAAGATGAAAAACAATGGATAGACCCCTCCCTGAATAAGGAAGATATCAGCAGACTGATAAAACCCTATGAGGCATCGGATATGCAGGCATACAGCATTTCGCAGGCGGCCAACAGTGCCCGAAACAATCGCAATGTACCGGAGATCATGGACCGGGTGGACTATCCCGCTTTGAGTTTGTTGTAGAATAAAAATAAGCTTACCCATCATAAACTTAACACACCCCATATGGACAAATTTTTAACAGCGGCTTACGATGAAGCAAAAAAAGGACTGGCCGAAGGTGGCATTCCCATTGGATCGGTAGTGGTGCATCAGGGAAAGATAATTGGCCGTGGACATAACCAAAGAGTGCAAAAAGGCAGCGTGATACTTCATGCTGAAATGGATGCTCTGGAAAATGCAGGTCGACAAACTTCCAGTGTTTACAAGGAATGTACACTTTACACCACACTCTCCCCCTGCCCTATGTGCACAGGAGCCATTTTGCTTTACGGCATTCCGAAAGTTGTGATTGGGGAGAACCAAACCTTTATGGGAAGTGAATCTCTTTTGAAACAAAACCAGGTGGAAGTTTTTGTAGAGCAGGATGAAAAATGTATTGCTCTGATGACCGAATTTATACGGAAGTATCCCGAATTGTGGAATGAAGATATTGGTGTATAGCCCCTCTCAACCATTTATTGCCGGCAACAGCCCTTACAATTCCATATCCGGGAACAAATATCCAAAAGAATTCAGGAGATAATATCCAAAGAAATAATCGGTCTAAGTTCCAAAAAAGAATAGAAGTGGCTACAGCTCTTTTACGTCGGGCCTGACCTTTTTGGGAAAAAGAGGCGATTCCACTATCTTTTTTATGGTCGTAAGGTTGGAAAAGGGCGTTTCGGTAATATAAGCATTGATGATCACAGCAGGGACCAGACCACCAATATCGCAATGCACCTGGTAAACGATTTTAGTGACACCTTTGGCCACAGGTATTAAGGTCCATGAGCCTTTCATGGAGGGTATTCTTATACGGCCCGATTTTTCCGGAATATAATCTTTGACAGCTTTCAGGGTAACCGTTACAATTTTGGTAGTGGTATCCTGAGTAACATTATAAAAAGTACAGGCATCGCGATCGGAAACCGGCCAGGGCGCCTTGATCACATAATAAGTGTAGCCCGATGAAGGACTCACTTTTTTCAACCTTTTCGATTCTATACAGTTCTTCATCCATTTGGGATATTCCGAAACACTGTCAATAATACCCAGTATTCCCGAAATATTCGACTTAACCGTTACCTCACCTTTGAATTCCTGTACATTGGATTCTGCGATGCCGCGGGTATAGATCTTTACACCGCCTTCGTCGGTTCTCAGCTTCCAATCCTGACTAAAAGAGTGAACAGGAATGATGAATAAAACTATCAGGGTTATTATAAGGCTTCGTATGCTCATGCGTGATGAATAAAATTAAGGTCTAAGCGTATATGAAAACAAAGGTAAGCAAAAAATCAGTGTAACTGCAGTTTCTTCTGAAAGCTGACCAGTATATAACTGGCAGAAATTACCTAAGTTCACAATCTTGACAGCCCCTTCGGCGTATTAAATAAGTTTTGCGAATGACAGTCCTTCTATGACAGCTTTTCCACATTTGTTAGGGGTGATAATAAATAAATGTCATAGGCCGGTCTTAAAAATTATTGCTAACTTTGTTGGGTGGACATGGCCCTTACAGAAGAAATGTTGGAGAAAGATAATTCCTTTTTAGTGTTAAACTTAGCACTACCCACCCAGGCCGGCAAAAAGAAAAACAATACTCCATCCGACAAAAACAACTCACTAATCACTACTACTTGAAGGTGCATAAGAAAGCACCACACTAAACTATTTACTATGAAAATCATTACTACATCAATTCTGCTTATCATCACCTTGCTGGTGGTTCCCTTGTTCAGCTATTTCTTTGGAACGGCACCCGGTGCCAATGAATGGAATGCGATACAAACCCTCATTATGATTGCTCTCGGGGTCATTGCCTATTCTTTTGTGGTAGGCGAACTAACCAACAACAACAGTCAGGTGGATAAACTCTGGAGTTTGATTCCCATTGTCTATGCCTGGGTGGCCACTGCCTATGGCGACTATGCTCCCCGTATGGTTTTGATGAGCCTGCTGGTTACCTTATGGGGATTGCGTCTTACCATAAATTTCGCATTGAAAGGAGCTTATCAATGGCGTTTCTGGACAGGCGAGGAAGATTACCGCTGGCTGGTGCTGCGTCAGAAACCCGAATTCCAACCCCGCTGGAAATGGACCCTCTTCAACCTTTTCTTCATTTCGGGATATCAGAACGTGCTTATACTGCTTTTCACATTGCCTATCGTGGTTGCGCTTCAATACAACTCCATACCCTTGGGTATTTTCGATTATATAGCCGCCGGGCTGATGTTCGTTTTCATTATGTACGAAACCCTGGCCGACATTCAGCACTGGAATTTTCAGAGCAAAAAACACGCTATGATCAAAGCCGGTGAAACCCTCAGCGGTGATTATAAAAAAGGATTTCTCGACAAAGGGCTATGGTCGCTGAGCCGTCATCCCAACTATTTTGCCGAACAGGCCATATGGGTGAGTTTCTATCTGTTTAGCGTGGCTGCCAGCGGCGAATGGTTCAACTGGAGCATTGCCGGATGCCTGCTGCTGGTGGTTCTGTTTATGGGAAGTTCCAATTTCAGCGAAGAGATCAGCTCGGGCAAATACCCTGAATATGCCGAATATCAGAACAAAGTTCCCCGTTTTTTACCTTTCGGACGCAATATTATAAAGTAAATAGCTCCACAAAAAAACTAATTAGTCAAGAGTGAACAAAAAATTGTTCTTCAAAGGCAAAAAGAAAACAATATACTGGCAAAGAGCAGATCACTTAATATCATATTCTTTTTTTAAAATTTCAATCATGTAGCCGGCATGTCGTTTAGCTTCTTCCAGCCGCATGATATAAAATATAACTATACCCTGAAATATCTTCGCTTTGTTCCCAAACTCAATGATCTTTGTTTTATCCTGACTGATAAGCTTAGCTGATTCCAATGCCTTGGTATCCGTTTCCCATTTTAAAGTTTTACTGTCGAGCGGAAAATATTTCATATTGAACAACTGCTCGGATGCTTCCAATAAAACTTTCAGATGAAATTCATAATAATCCTGCTGATTCACCACTTTCTTCGAAATATCATCGTAATAGATAATGCTATCGATGGCATCCTTTTCCTTTATCATTCGCATGCCTCCGGAGTTTTTAAGTTGAAACATCGTTCGTTCCACCGGGCTTATAAAATCGGGATGCTTGATGCAGGCTTTTATCACACTGTACAACAAAACATCATCCTTGCCCGGACTTCCGTAATTGAAACAGCGGGTTGCCATAGTGTCGAGTTTCAATACCCTGACCTTATTTAAAGCTATTGTTTTCTCAATGTTAGAAATGTCTGTTTGCGCATCTTCTATCATAGAAATAACGAATTCTTTTTCTTTTGAATGCTCAGTAAAGCTTTCCCTGATGTTTTCAGCGAAAAATCCCAGAGTAACCGCCATAAAGATCATTAATCCTTCGAAAACATATTCTTTAAAGTCCTTTTTCCTGACATCAGGATGATGATGTACTTCCATTTTTCAAAATTTTTGGTTATTAACTGTTGATATTACACAAAACATAATCACCCGACGAAAAATTTCAAACTACAGGGTAAAGATAAGAAAATATTTTTTATAAAAAATTAATACTTTTCATTGAGTCTGCGTAGTCAAGAATTTTGTTGCGTACACAATTGTGTTCTAATATTAATCTCTATTGTCGGACAAAAAACTCATACCTGTGACCAATGCCCTTTTATATTATGAATTTCGCAACCCCAGTCTTATTGCTAAGCTTACATGTATAACTCTCTAAAGGTCTTTAGTCGCGATAGATTAACAGGACAGCGGTAATCCCTGATCAATGATCAGACCGGCAATAATTTATAACAAGATTTAGGCTTACTTTTTACTAACTCCTGCCGTCGCTATTCCGACGGAAGCCGTCGCTATTCTGACGGAAGCCGTCGCTATTCTGACGGAAGCCGTCGCTATTCCGATGGAAGTCGTCACTATTCCGACGGAAGCCGTCGCTATTCCGACGGAAGTCGTCGCTATTCCGACGGAAGTCGTCGCTATTCTGACGGAAGACGTCGCTATTCTGACGGAAGACGTCGCTATTCTGACGGAAGACGTCGCTATTCCGACGGAAGACGTCGCTATTCCGATGGAAGACGTCGTTATTCTGACGTCAGACACTGCAATTATAATAAAAAGATTTACAGTAGATTAAACCGGCACGATAGGGTTACAACAATCCCCACTTCTTCTTCCAATCCACGAAGAAAGGCGGAGGAGTGAGATACAGTTCGCCCTGAGGGTTGATGAACACCTGAGTGCTTTCGCCTGTGGTATACACTTCTTTGGTGTGGGCATGATAAAGGGTGAACTTAAACTGAATTTTTGCGGCTTCGCAGTCCACATAGGTGGTTTCGAGCATCACGGGGTCGCCATATTTTACAGGTTTCTTGTAATCGCAGTTCACGTTTACCAGAGGAGTGAGCAAACCCAGATCGAAGACATCCATATAACCAATGCCGTATTTGCGGCCAAAGGCTTCGCGTCCGTCCTCAAAATACTTCAGGTAATGGCCGTGCCAGACAATGCGCAGGGAATCCACCTCGTGAAAACGAATGCTGACGGGAATCACTTCGGAGAGTTGAGGCATTATTTTACCTTTTTGATGGCTTTGTATGAAAAGGCTACTATAAAAGAACCCGTTCCGAAAAGGAAGATCTTGAAAATATTATGAGCCACATCTTTTAGGTCGGCATTGCGCAGAAAAAGATCGTAGAAAGAGGTGAGCGACCAGCTCAGTGGCGAATAAATTGTCATGCCCTGCATGCTTTTGGGCATAAAATAGACAGGCATCCACAGTCCGCCCAGGGAAGCCAGAATGATGATGACTATGACCCCTACCGAGGCCGCCTGCTGATAGGTGGTGGCAAAAGAACCCATGAGCACACCAAAACCCACGGCAGCATAAGCCGAAGCCAGCACCACCAGGAAGAGGGCATCGAAATGAGTGCCTATCTGCAATCCGGGCAAACCGGCATAAGGAATCAGATAAACTCCCATGCTGAATAAAATGGTTACCTGCAATAAGCATACGATGATATAGACCACAATTTTACCGATAAAAGTGGTGGTATAGGTGCGGGGCATGGTCACCAGGCGCATGTAAGTGCCTCCGTCTTTCTCCTGAATGATGCTTCCGGCCAGGGGAATTACGATAAAGAACATGGCAAACAGTGTCCACGAGGGCACATTGTGTTGTGTGGAATTGGGGGCAATATCATTATCGGGGGCCGAAGCATATTGCTTGTCCACCGATATCATCTGAGGGTAGCTAACGTTAAGTTTTTTGCCTCCCGGTAAGATGCCCGATAATATTTCGGAATACATGGAGGAGATCATTTTGCCTACAATAATCGACGAATGTTGGCCTATGGCTCCTTCCACCACGGCTTTCAGGGCATTTTTCACTGCAGGATCGTATAATATCTCTACCACAACCGAATCGAAACGCGTCGATTTGCCGGTAGTATCTCCCAATCCAATCTCAGCAAAGGTTCGCAACACCAGTCGGCGGGCATTGCTGCGCAGGGTGTCGGTAGCTCCTTCGGGCACGAAGATGCCTACGGGATATTTTCCGGCGGCTATCATAGTTCTCAATTGCTCCTTGTCCAGCTTCTTGCCATCCACTTCTTCCAATATGGTGAAGGCTTTTGTCTCGTCCAGTCCTTTTTTGATGGCAATGCCCAGACTGTCGTTGTTGGGATTGCAATATAAAATAGAAACCTGACGGTCGACCAGTGAATTCAGCGCGGTATCTTCTATAATGGTCATCACAAAAACCAATATCACCGGCATCACAAACAGCGAGATGATACCGGCCCTGTCGCGTATCAGCAGGAGGATTTCTTTGACGAATGCAGCAAAAAATTTGTTCATGGCTATAAGACTTTAATCCCGCAGATCTTTTCCGGTTAACTGTAAAAACACTTCTTCGAGGGTATTGCAACCCTGGGTTTCGGCAATTAATTCCTTGGGGGATCCCAATTTAATAATATTTCCGTCGTCGATAAAAGCTACTCTTTTGCAAAGGAATTCAGCTTCCTGAAGATAATGTGAAGTATAAATAATGGTGGTCCCTGATTTGTTGAGCTCGTATAAATACTGAACGATCTGATTGCGCGATTGCACATCCACCCCTACGGTAGGCTCATCGAGAATTACTATTTTCGGATCGTGGAGCAAACCAGCCACCAGGTTGATGCGGCGTTTCATCCCACCCGAAAAGGTCTTCACCTGTTTTCTCAGGCTTTCTTCCATTCCCAGCAGCTCGGCATATTTATGAATGCGTTCTTTCAGCACTTTACCTTTCAGTCCGTACATGCGCCCGATAAACCTCAGGTTTTCGTAGGCAGTCAGGCTGGGATACAAGGCTATGTCCTGAGGAACAATACCGATAATACTTTTTATCTGCTCTTTATCTTTGGTCACCGAAAGTCCGTCTATATAAACTTCGCCATGCGAGGGAGCAAACAGGCCACAGAGTATGGATATGGTGGTGGTTTTTCCGGCACCATTGGGGCCCAGCAGGCCAAACACTTCACCCTTTTCGATATTGAGCGAAACATTGTGGATAGCCGGAACTTTAGCCCCTCTATAGGTCTTGCTCAGGTTTATGATCTCAATGATGGAATTGCCATTCATTATTTGAACGATACTTTCTTAAGTTTCTTAAAGATCTTTTCTTCCCTGTCGGCACAATCCATGATGATATCAGCCAGTGCATCGTAGGGTTCTTCGGGCACCGAGCGGTTCTTGCAGTTGCGGGCACCCATATAGGAGAAGTTTCTCCAGCGGTTGGCTGCCTCGCCCATTTCAATAGAAATCTCGTTCAGTTCGGGTTTGTTCAGCATTTCGGCAGCCTGTTTCAGGAAGGCTCCGTAGATGAACCTATATCCAGCGCCGCCTGTACCTATTTCTTCTAATGAAAGAATAGCTTGTCCCAGATGCTGCGAAGCTACTTTGTTTCCGTATTTCACGGGCCATTTGCGTATCTGACGCGAGAAAAACCTGATACCCTTCACCCCTACCATCCAGAAAGGAATGTCTATCATCTCGTAAATGGTTCTTTTTATGCCTTTGATGGCCGGTTGGCTGAAATCTATCTCGCCTTCGGGGATGTTGGTCATGTAGTACATCTTACCGTTGGGAGCAAAGGACCCTTTGGGGAACCTTACCTTTTTGAAATCCTCGTAAGATATCTTGCACTCTCCGGGTATTACGCTGTCGGCAATGGAATATTCGTTGTTCTCTTTACCATACACCACCATGTTGTGCATGTTGTAGTGCATGCGGTATTCCTGAGGAAAGAAAGGCAGATGGAACACACCTACCTGCACACCAACCGGAGTTCCTGTATCCAACACCCGGTCGAGTTCGTCCATAGCTTTTTGAGGCGAACTGAAGGTCTTGCGCTCATATCCGATGCCCAGGTTTTTGCAGGTGCGACTGAAAACCAGTCCCGGCAAGGCCCTGAAAGCTGTGGCAGGTGAATAGTTGATCTTTAGAAACGGGAGGTGGCCAAAATAATATCCGGCTCCTATGCCAAAAGCCATAGGCTCGTTGATTTTGATCTTATAATATCCAAGCAGGTTTACAATAGCTCCGCTTTCGCAATGAGCTGATAGCTGCATGTGGTCGAAATTCAGTTTCATGTCTGAGTTTTTAGTTTTTAGAGTTTATGTCTTTTAGTTGGGCCACGCTGATGGCGAAGAAATCGGCATATTTTTGCAGCACCTGATCGCTTAGCTTATTGAATCGGGCAGGTTTCAGATGTCTTTTTATCCTCCATTGGGCTATACCCACATATTGGGATAAGGTTTTACTATCCGTAAGGCATTTCTGCATATAATAGGCAATAGGGCTCAGTTCCCCACTGATAACTTTATCTTTGGCGTCTTTGATCCTTTCCTTGACAATTTCCCAGCTCGAATTGTTCACTATCTCCTTATTACCCCAGTTGGCCAACATACCGTGGGTGTAATTGCCATTCTCATCCATTTGGTAATGGGTGATCTCGAAATTCAGATCTAGTTCAATATTTTCTGCGTCAATTATCTTGACATTAGGTTTCTGTTCGTCTGACATTTTGGTTATAATTTAAAGGGTGCAAAGGTAGTGAATTTATTCGTTGGGTTTTAGGAATATTTTCATTTCGCACTGCGCCAAAAGCTTATCAGCACAGTAAACTTTACCTGTTATAAGGGTAGCTTCGAACACCTCATAATCCACCTGAATTTCCGTTTTCAGCTCATCGCCCACCGCAGGTAGTCCGTATATTTTAAGATTCTTGACTGCACCAATGAAACCCAGTGGCACCTTTTCATTTTTAATGCTGCACATATAGCCCACACCCAATGCCGCCGACTGTGCCACATTTTCAACCATACCCGGTTCCTGCATAATACCGTTTTCTACAAAAATATTATCAGCCAGAATGGTGAAGCCGCTTACGGTTTTACCATCGGCCGCTGAGATCAGCTTATCCACCATCACTATGGGTGGACGTTGCGGTATCAGTTTCAGTACTTCTTCTCCCTGTGCTATCATGTTCTATCGTATTAAATACTCCCATAAGGGACCCTTTTTGTTTCTTGACAAGCGCATTTTGTTGGTAATGGTAGCCGTGTCCTCATCCGGAAAAACCCATCGTTTGCCGGTTGCCAGTGCTCTTTCTTTCAGGGTAGCCATATCCACGTCTTTGGAGATATAATATTTCGGTTCCAGCAAGAGGTCATCCTTATCAATCACTCCTTCGGCCACCGACAGATCATACAGTCTAGTTCCAGGATAAATGCGCATACCGACAAAAGGAAAGAAAACGGTATAATTGATGCGCTTTGAGTTTTCGTAAGTTTCATTAACAGTGGCATCGGTTTCGCCATATCCAGCCAATATAAGGAAATGAGCATAATCCACTCCTACCTTCACACAAAGTTCCGATTGCTGAATGATATCGGCCACCGTGAAATGCTTTTGATAACTCTGCAGGGCGGCATCGCTGATGGATTCCGTTCCGAATTCAATGTGGGTAAGCCCCGATGCTTTAAACAACTTCAGCAGGTCCTCCGTGAGTCCTTTGGGAAAGAAATAAGCTCCCCAGCGAACATTGGCTTTGGCCTGAATAAGTTTCTCAGCCAGCTCGATGTTGTATGAATTCTTCATATTGAACACCGAATCGGTAAAGAAGATGTAGTCTATCCCTTTTTCCTTTTTCAGTCGTAGAATGGTTTCTACTATCTTATCTGTATTCAGGGTACGTACATTACGGCCTTCGATCACAGGATAGGTACAGTAAACACAATCGAACGGGCAGCCTCTTTTGGTTTGTATGTTCAGCATGCCGCTGTTCATCCAGTAGTAATCTACCAGATTGTCGTCGAAGCAGAGGCTTAGGTCCGTAGTATTGATCTTGCGCGAATTCATTACCACCTGTCCCTGTTTCTTATATACCAGCCCTCCTACCTCGTCGGGGCTTTCGCCGGCATCCAGTTTTTCTATCAAATCTACCAGGCTTTGTTCGCCTTCGCCAACAATGGCATAGTCGGGTTGCAGTTCTTTAAACAGCGTTTCGGGGAATATAGAAAAGCCGGCCCCGCCCATGAAGAGTTTAAAATCTTTGTGCGGGTTTTGCCTGATCAGATTCATGATCTTTTTGTATCCTCCAATGAAATTATTCGGATCGTAGGAATTCACCCCGTCTATATTGCGCAGCGAAACGGCAATATATTTGGGCCGGCAGCTTTCCAGCAAGGCGCTGAACTCCTCAGCATTCGAAAGATTAAAATCGAAAAGGCGGATGTCGTAGTCATTCAGTTTTTCCGATAGATAAGTAGCCAGGTATGATATCCCGATGGGATAAACCGGATACGGTATCGTCAGGGTATTGGCGGAGACTATTAGTAGTTTATCAGTTGATTTCATTTTTCAGTCTGTTTCCAGAAGTTATAATAGTTAAACCATTGCACCGGGTACTTCCTGAGCATTTTCTCAAGCCCGGCCACATATTCAAACACCACCTTCCTGAGGGTTTCCTCTCTCAGTTTCAGGTTGCCGAAATTCTCCAACATACGAGGCGGAGTGGCGTAGAAATGATAATGGTATTTGGTTTCTTTCATCGCAAACACATACACCACGGGGACCTTGAACTTACCGGCCATATAGAAAGGACTTACAGGAAACTCAGCTTCACCTCCCATAAAAGGGCAACTAATGGTTCGGTTGCCCGGCATATAACGGTCGCCGTTCATAGCGATGATCTCTTTATTCATTAATGCTTCTTTGATCTTTTCCAAATGCGAAAGATCGTTTCCAATCACTATCATCCCAATGTTCTTTTCCCGCAACACCTCCGACATATAATTATTCACCTGGTCGTGCTCAGCTTCAAACATCAAAATGTGAATTTTAGTATCCAGACGCTCTAATAATTGTCCGGCTATCTCCCAGTTTCCCACATGAGCATTCACCAGTATGCCGCCTGTCTTGTTGGTTACCAACCCTCTCAGATGTTCCTCCCCGTCGAAATTAAAAGTGTATTTTTTGGTCGCCCCCGACAACAATGCAATTTTATCAACCAATATTTTGCCTAACATGCAAAAATTGAGATAGGCATAATAATAAGCCTTTACTCTACCGTATTGGTGAATGGAATGGAAATAAAAATAAATTGACTTATAAGCCCTGGACGTGGCAAACAGAAAGTAAATCGCAACTAGCTTCAGGAAAAAATAAGCAAAAGAAACTCCAAAATATTTTATAAAGAATACAAATATTTTATGACCGGTTACTCCACCACGGGTTTTTCCGTCCCATTGCGTCATCAGGTCCTCCCGGTGTTAATTAGGCTTTGTTTACGTTGGCGATCACGTAGTCGTAAAAATCCTGAAGGGTTCTTACATTCGCCATTTCTTCAGCTTTAACTTTAAATCCGAAGTTCTTTTCAATAATTACAATGATATCGACAAAATCCAGGCTGTCTATTCCAAGGTCTGCTTTCAGTTGGGCTTCAGGCAGCAGTTGATCTGCTTCGAGTTCAAATTCTTCCACCAAAAAATTGTTGATCTTCTCTATGATTTCTGTTCTTTCCATATAATGATTTAGTTTTTATCGTACTTTTCTCACCAATATTGATGAATTGGTTCCACCAAAACCGAAAGAGTTTGACAAATATACATCAAATTCTTTATTCAGAGTTTTTGTCACAATATTTAGATTCTGTGAGTATTCATCCGGCTCCTCAAAATTGATGTTGGGAGCAATGAATGAATTCTGCATCATCAGCGTTGAATATACTATCTCGCTGGCTCCTGCCATCCAGCATTCATGACCTGTCATGGATTTGGTGGAACTAACCAGAGGTTTGTGTGCACCAAACACATCGTGAATGGCAATGGCTTCGCTGATATCTCCGTGAGGAGTAGAAGTAGCATGTGCATTGATGTATTCTACCTGCTCGGGAGTCAATCCACCATCCTTAAGCGACATGCGCATGGCACGCTGCAAACCATCGACATTGGATTGCGAAATATGTTCACCGTTCGACGAAAACCCGTAGCCAATAATCTCTCCCAATATAGGAGCACCTCTTTTTACCGCCGATTCGTAGCTTTCGAGAATAACAGTTGCGGCACCTCCGCTGGGGATCAAACCGTCGCGGTTCTTGTCGAAGGGACGTGAGGCCTTGGTGGGTTCATCTTCCCTCACCGAGAAAGCACTCAGAGCATCAAAACTGCCCATGGAGAAAGGATTCACTTCCTGTGCACCTCCGCAGATGACCATATGCTGCAACCCCTGTTTGATAAACAAATATCCCATGCCAATGGAATGCGAACCGCTGGCACAGGCAGCACTGATGGTAAAGTTGATGCCTCGCAGTTTGAATATTACCGAAAGGTTCATGCTAACGGTGGAGTTCATGGCCTGGAAAATATAGCCAGAGCCCAGCAACATAGTATCTTTTTTCTCGCGTACGATATCGGTGGATTCTATGACGGCTTTGGAAGAACTGTCGTTACCGAAAAGTATGCCTACTTCGTTGGCGCCCAGATAATCCATATCAATGTTGGCCTGTTTCAAAGCTTCGAGGGTCGACAGGTAAGCATATTCGCCCTGTTCGGCCAGGCCTACCCTCAGACGACGTTCGATTAGACCTTTCAGATTAGGTTTTTCAACTATACCCGACAAAGCCGAACGGAAACCTATCTCTTTGCGTTCAGGAATATATCCTATCCCCGATCGTCCGAGCATCAGGCTTTCCTTCACTTCGTCCTGATTTTTTCCTATACATGAATAAACGCCTAAACCTGTGATTACAACTCTATTCATTTTGATTTTTGATTTAAGATTTTTGATTTAAGATTAGGTGTAGATACCGCCATTAACCGAAATTACCGAGCCGGTCACATAGGATGCTTTATCGGAAGCTAAAAAGCCAACCACTTCGGCCACTTCTTCTGCGGTTCCAAATCTGCCGACAGGAATCATAGCCTTGAGCATGTTCTCGTCAAGATCTTTGGTCATATCGGTTTTGATATATCCCGGTGCAACGGCATTCACTGTTACATTCTTCTTTCCCACTTCCTGAGCCAGAGCTTTGGTCATACCAATGACACCTGCTTTCGCGGCAGAATAATTCACCTGACCCGGCAAGCCTTTGATCCCCGATAAAGAAACCACATTCACTATGCGTCCGTATTTCTTGATCAGCATATCTTTCACCAAACGGCGGGTGAGGAAGAACAAACCATTCATGTTGGTGTTCATCACGTCGTTCCACTCGGCATTGGTCATCCACATCATCAGGGCATCTTTGCGTATGCCGGCATTGTTGATCAACACTTCAATATGCTGTTCGGGATGTGAGACATACCATGCTTCGAGAGCTGATTCTATGCTTTCCTGTTGCGAAACATCAAAGGGCAATAGTTCGCCACTGCTGCCTTTTTGCTTCACCAATTCAAGGGTTTCGAGGGCGGCTTCTTCGTTGGATGAGTAGTTTATGAGGATGTGATAGTTCATTTCGGCCAGCTTCACACATATCGCTCTTCCTATCCCCCTTGAACCACCAGTAACCAATGCAATTTTCATAAGTTAATTTTATTTCACTAAAAACGTTTTTAAAACACTACAATTGAACTGTTTGAATTATCAATTTGCCCATTTGCAACAGCCTGCAAAGATAGAATAAGTTTTTTTAACAAAAGAATTTTTTGTAAACTTATGTTTTATTGTGCATTTGGAGGTTCATTATGACTTTTTGCCACCATATCCAACCAACCATTTAACAATAGAACCATTCAACAATTTAACCACATTAGGCACATAGAACACATTAGAAAGTGCACAATTAATGCTTCAAACTCCACAATTCCTTCCATTGTGTGTTCTTTTATTTATTTTTGGAAAAAAAACTTTATGAAGAGAATTGTACCCTTTTTCCTTATGGCATTCGTTACTCTGAGTGTTATTGCACAACCTTCCATCACCTGGCAACATTCCTACGGCGGCAGCGATCATGAGTATGCCTGGAAAACCATTCCCACCTCCGACGGAGGCTATGCTTTTGTAGGCAATTCGGATTCTGATGATGGCAATGTAGCCGGGCAAAACAACGGAGGTTCCGATTTGTGGGTAGCCAAGACCAATTCCACTGGTGTCATCCAATGGTCCTATCTTTTTGGTGGTACAGATGATGAAGAGGGTTTTGATATTTTGCAAACCACCGACGGCGGTTATATGGTGGTAGGTTTTACCAATTCGGCTGATGGAGATGTTACTGGACATCATGGCAGTTCGGGTTATTCGGATGTTTGGGTGCTAAAGCTTACCTCTTCGGGTATACTCGATTGGAACAAATGCTACGGAGGTGCCAAGGATGACGATGGGGTGGCAATAGCCAAAACACAATCGGGAGATTTTTATGTGGCAGGAAGCACTTCATCGAATGATGGCGATGTGAGCGGAAACCATGCTGTGAATTATGGCGACTTCTGGGTTTTTAAGATCAATGCAAGCGGAATTTTATCAGATCAGAAATGCATAGGTGGAACCGATTACGAAGAATGTTATAGCATGGTTATTACTGCCGACAACGGATGTATATTGGCAGGACGCACCGGTTCGACCGACGGTGATGCCATAGGCTATCATGGCGGTTCGGATATGCTTATTGCGAAAATGAATTCATCGCTGGATATCGACTGGTCGAAATGCTATGGCGGTTCGGAAACGGAAGAGTGTAACGCCATTGTGCAACTTAGCGACGGCAGTTATTTGGCCCTGGGATATTGCAGCACCCATAACAACGGCGACGTTACTGGGCATCACGGCTCACAGGGAAGCGACGATTTCTGGCTGCTGAAACTTACCTCCGCAGGTGGCATCACCTGGGCCAAATGCTACGGCGGAGACGGAGACGACCAAGCCAACGGACTTTGCAAGACCATGGACGGTGGTTTTGTGATGAGCGGTTTGACCAATTCGACCAACGGTGATGTTTCGGGATTTCATTCGGGCGGCTTTTTCGAACCCGATACCTGGGTGGCAAAAGTAGATGCCGCCGGAACCCTTGCCTGGCAGCGCTGTTGCGGAGGCTCGGGACAGGACGAGAGTTTCAATGTGCTGGAAGCTTCGAACAATCATTATATAGTGACCGGTTTTACTTACTCGGCCGATTACGACATTACCGTGAACCTGGGCAGCGCCGATGGCTGGATTTTCTACCTGGCAGGTAGTGTTGGCGTAGAGGAAAACACAGACAGTGATGTTTCGGTGTTTCCCAACCCTTTCAGCAATGAAATTCGTTTCACCCTTCCCGCCAATGCAACAGCCCCCGAAAAGATTGTTATTTCCAACCTCATGGGTGCCGAAGTGATGGTGATAACCAATGCCGATTTACTCCCCAACCAAAGCATAAACACCTCTGATATACCCGCGGGTATGTATTTTGTGGAGATAGTGAGCAAAGATTATAGGTTGGTGAAGAAGGTGGTGAAGGAATAAGGGAGGGAGATAACTTCTAAGTCATTCTGATCCGCCGATTGGTGAATACTGACCAAATTAAATGATTTGGTTGATATTGACAATGTAAAGACGGGGAATGCAATTCCCCGACAGTGGGCATATAGTACTATATTAGTGTATTTTAGCGTTGTGATGAAGATTTCGAAAGCCTCTTTACATATCGACGATTCGATACTCAATGGTGACGATTCGAATCTCAATAGCGACGATTAGATACTCAATAGCAACGATTCGATGCTTCACAAGGACGATTCGATGCTTAACAAGGGCGATTCGATTGTGTATACCGTCGAATTGACGGATTGATTTAAAACATTTTTGATTAGGATGAAGGAGTACGTTTGTCATATGATGGCGTGCCCTCACCATACAAGGATGAACCTTCATCTCACAATGGCATACCCTCATCATGCAATGGTGCGTCTTCGTGTTGCGAGGGCACCCCGTGGAATAATTAACGGATGCCTTTGCTGACAATTCAAAGTACATTTCAGGTAAAAAGACCTGCCTAAAAACAGGTCATTCGTACCGCATAAAACAGGAAATTACTCTCTTGAGCACCCTCCCGGATGAATTTATATTTGTGTCTCATTTTTCATTTCATAGGCTTGACAACAAATAACTTCAGAAGCATACAAATTCATTCACCCAAATACACCTCAATTCAGGAAATTAATAATATCAAATTACAATTATGAAAAAGAAACTTTTACCCCTTCTGCTTTTTGTGGCAGTCATCAATTTGGCATCATTCGCCCAGATAAACCTAACGGCCACTTCGGGAACTACCAACGCAAGCTACGCCACCCTGGGTGCGGCTTTTGCCAAAATCAACGACGGCACCCATCAGGGAGCCATCACCCTGTCGCTCACGGCAAATACCACCGAAAGTTCAACCGCCACCCTCTATGCCAGCGGATCGGGCAGCGCCAATTATAGCTCGGTACAAATTTATCCTACCACAAGCGGCCTAAGCATCAGCGGAAATATGAATTGGCCACTCATAGACCTCAACGGAGCCGATAATGTGACCATAGACGGAAGGGTCAACGCCACAGGCACAAGCCCCGACATGATCATAAGTAATATCAACACAGGCGGCGACAGCTATCACTTCGCCTCCACCCTGCGCTTTGTTAACGGGGCCTCGAATAATTTGGTAAGATATTGCACCCTGAAAGGCTCTTCTCACGATGGTAATTCGGGCATCATATGCTTTTTCACCAGCACAACCACCGGAAACAGCAACAACACCATCGACCACAATCAAATCACTCATGCGGGCACCGACAGACCCTATAACGCCATTTTCTCCAACGGAAGCAATGGGATTCCCAACTCCAACAACACCATTAGCAACAACAACATCTTTGATGTGTGGAACATCTCGTGGACCCACACCTACGCCATCAACCTATCACAAAACAACGACGGAGCCAATGCATACAACAGCGCCTGGACCATAAGCGGCAACAGTTTTTACCAGACCAGTGAATATATGCTCTCTGAGTATGCAGGTCAAAACCTCGTCATCATTTACATAACCGCATACGCAGGTACAAATTTCACCATTTCCAACAATTATATAGGTGGTAGTCAACCTCTCTGCGGAGGATTACCCTGGACCAAAACCTATGGAAACAATTCATTTGGTGCCATCAGCCTTAATGTCGGCACCGGAACTGCCAGTAATATTCAGGGCAATATCATAAAAAACTTCAATTATACCAATACCGGGTCTAATTCCTGGGGTGCGATAGGTGTTGGTTCAGGTGATGTTAATATAGGTACCACCGAAGGCAATTGTATTGGATCAGCCACAGGCAATAATTCTATAGTTTTTACTGCCAATGGCTACGAATCAACCCGACTCACCGGAATTCACATCTATGGCAGCAGCATCATCAATATCAGGAATAATGTTATTGGATCTATAACTACCGACAAAATTGATCATCAATATGCCACCGATTTTTATGGCATCTATCTCCAGACCAACAACAGCGGCAACTATACAGTCAGCGACAATATTATAGGCAGTGCTTCGACCGCAAACAGCATACAGGCACTTTCGCCTGCTACCGAAATATGGGGCAGTGGTGTGCAGAAAATGTGCGGTATAATTACCGAAGGCAATGCCTCCAGTTTGCCAATTCTAATTAGTAATAACCTTATAGCCAATATTACCAACGGAACCACTAACACGGATCCAACGGTTCAGGGCTGGATTTATGGCATAGGCATCTTCAGAAGCACCAACATTGTAACGGGTAATAACATTCATGATCTTACCATCGCCAATGCAAACACTTCATCAGGCCCGGTGCCCAACGACTGGCGAACCCCTTCCCTTTCGGCAGGTGGAATCGTTGTTTCGGTTCCCGGCAACCCCGCGCAGACCATCTCGGCCAACAAAATTTACAACATTTCCAACACATATGCTTCATTTACCGGTTCAGTGGCAGGGGTATACTATTGGGGAGAAAACACAACAGGTTTGATAGAAAAGAATTTCATTCACGATCTGAGCGTTAGCCCCGGAAGTTCGGCCAGCATTCATGGCATTAAAATCGCAATAGGTATCACCACTTGTTCAAACAATGTAATCACCCTGGGCGGGAATACCTCCACAAGTCTCTATGGCATTTATGAAGCCGGGGTACCCTATCAAAACAGCCACATTTATTTCAACACGGTTTATCTTGGCGGCTCTCCCGTTTCAGGTTCACACAACTCTGCCTGTCTTTATAATGCAGGTGCCATCAGTACCCGGGATTTCCGGAACAATATCTTCCACAATGCCCGCTCCAATAACGGCTCATCCGGAAAGCATTACGCTATGTTCATCTTATATCCCGGAGGAAACTTCAACTGCGACTATAATGATTATTGGACCACCGGGTCGGGAGGCCAGACAGGATATTATGGAGCAGATAAGTCATCAATACCCATAGTAACCGGTGTTACAGGCAACGATGACAATAGCCTGGCTTTATCTGCCGGTTTTGCCAATGCAGGCGGAATCACCGAAAGCAGTTATTATCCCTCCATTTGCCTTCCGGCAGCGACGGGCACCGGAGTCACGAGCGATTATGAAGGCACTGCACGAACTGCTTCGCCTGAAATGGGAGCTTTTGAAATGGCTTTATGCGACAATCCCACTTCGGCAGGCAGTGTGACTGCTTCGCAGAGCCTCTGCGAAGGAATTTCTCCAGCTTCACTAAATAGTTCTTCCCCTGCACTGGGATACACAGACAACGTGGAATACAAATGGCAACTGTCGACCACCAGCGACACAACCGGCTTTACCGACATTGCTTCAAGCAACTCATTAACTTATGCCCCCGGACTCTTGAGCACAACCACCTGGTTCAGAAGGTTGGCACGCGCCACTTGCCGTCCCAACTGGACAGGAGCCGCGGAATCGAATGTGATTGAGATAACCGTAAACCCTATACCTCAGGCACCCACAGGCTCCGCAATTCAATATTTTTGTTCGGGTGTACATGTGGCCGATCTTCAGGCAAGCGGCACAGGTATTCAATGGTATGCCACCGATGCAGGAGGCACTGCCTTATCTGCCAATACCGCTTTGATTAACGGGAATCATTACTACGCCAGCCAGACATCAGCCGGTTGTGAAAGCGATACCCGTTTGGATGTTACAGCCTATATTGGAACAGGCATTACCTTGACCAATCCCACCGTACTCAATGTTCATGGATGGAACTATGAGTACTTGCTATACAGTGCCACAAGCGGCAACCCAGATCAATATAGCATTGATTATAATACTGTTGCCAACTCTGCAGGATTTGCCGATGTAACGAATGCAATACTGACACCAGGATATATAACTATCTCCATACCCTATGGAGCCTCAGGGTGCTATTCTGCTATACTAAGGGTCAGAAACAGCATTAGTGGCTGTATAAGTACATCTTATCCAATCATCATTAATGTGGCAACTCCTTTGCAAACCACTTTTAATATTACTCAGGACATAGGAACTACAATACAACTCGACTGGACCCCAACTGCAGGTGCCATTAGTTATGCTTTACAATATAGGGTTCCTTACGGATTGTGGAACGGTATACTTGCTTATACCAATAGTGTGAAAATATCTAATCTTAACCCTGGAACCTATTATGAATACAGAGTGATTACCTATACTAATACTCTCTTCTCAGTCAGTCAGGTGGGTAATTTCACTCCTGAAGACTTAACTTTCACAAAAAGTCAGGATATTGGAAACACATGCCAGATCAATTGGGACGATCTATCTTCATGGGCCTCATCCTATATAATTCAATACAGACCTTTTGGCTCGTCTGTTTGGACAGGGAGTCCTACAAGCATAAATATGCACAAAGCTACTAACCTCATTCCTGAAACAACTTATGAGTGCAGGATACAGGTGTATAAAAATGGATATCTTTGGGGTATAACACGACCTACAACATATACCACCGGAAAAGTTAGTTTTACAACAAGCCAGGATATTGGAACTACACTTTTACTCTCCTGGGATAATTTTTCACCTTGGGCAGCACTTTATACCGTACAATATAGAAAACTTAATACCAATTCTTGGATTGGCCTGACATCAAATACCAATCAGCTAAAGATTTTAAACCTGACTCCAGATTATAATTATGAATTTTGTTTACGTATTTACAAGAATAATGGAAACAGTTTATCTCTTTGGGGAGTTTCACCAATTACAGTTATAAGAACATGTAAAGTTGATTTTTCGACATTATCAGATAATGGCAATTCCATTGAAATCGGTTGGACATCCTTTTCGCCCTGGGCCAATTATTACACCCTGCAATATAGTCTGCCTGCTTTAACCACCTGGATTGCGAATCCTGTTACTACAGGCAATTCGGCCATTATTTCTCCCATATTACCGGAACAGGAGTATTATGTAAGACTTAAGGTTTATGTGGGCAATACATTA
The DNA here is from genome assembly GCA_964599365.1 of uncultured Bacteroidales bacterium. Classification (GTDB taxonomy): domain Bacteria; phylum Bacteroidota; class Bacteroidia; order Bacteroidales; family CAIWKO01; genus CAIWKO01. The sequence goes on along the minus strand of CAZRFL010000015.1, from coordinate 35,342 downwards.
TGGGGAATAACCAAAGAACAAAAAGTGAGCAGGATCTCTTCTTCCGGAAAATCGCTTTCCATTTTCGATGATAGTGAATCCGAAGGAGTAAGCGTCTATCCCAATCCATTTGCAGCACAGTTTCAACTTGAAATTATATCGACCGAAATATCAGAATGTAGCTGGAGCTTAACCGACATGTGTGGTAGAACAATTATGAAGGGTAATAAGACTTTAACACAACGAAAAAATGTTTTGCAAATTGAAGGGTCCGATTTGGCAAAAGGTATCTATATACTTAATGCAATAATAAATAACAAAAAGCATGAGTTCAGATTGATAAAAGAATAAAGCTAGGCTAAAGCCTTAAAAGATAATCCTATACTGCGGTATTATCAACCTGCCCAACTGATAGGTGAAGTAAGATTCTCCCGTTTTGCTGTTAAAGGTCTGGTTAAACACATTCTTCTGGTTAAAGATATTGGTAATCTCCAGCGACCATTCTATGGTCACCCGTTTGCCATTCATTTTATAGGCCAGCTTCAGGTCGGTGCGCATATAATCCTTAAACTTATCAGAATACGCAAGGTTGTCGATATAAATGTTCTTTTGCGCCTGCAGCGAGAGGGCCTCGTCAATGGGCGTGTAGCGCTGTCCGCCGTTGAAAGTGGTTTTCAGGTTGATGGTAAAGGTCTTTTTGCGTTTCTCGGGTTTCTTCTTGCGAAACTTAAGGTTGAATTCCTTTCCGGCCAGCAGGTTCACATTATATCCCCCGCTAAAAGCAGTGTGACGCTCCACACCGTCGCTGCCGCGGTATTTCGAGGCATACACCGAAGCTGTTCCCAGATAATAGAAGCCTTTCGACAGAAAGCGCTCAATGGTAAGTTCCACCCCATAATTATAGCCTGTGCCCCGGTTGGTAAGAAATGAAGGAGCCATCACCTCAAAATTAGCGCCCTCGTTCAGCAGCGAATAGCTGTTCAGGCTGTCGGCAGCTATAGGAATATGATACAGGTACTGATAATAGGTCTCCAGCTTCAGTCGTGTGTTCTCGCTAATATTCCAATCATAGGCCAGCGCAGCATGCAGGCTGCGGGTGAAATCGAGGTGGTTGTTCGTCATTTGGTAACTTCCGTCGGCAAGCTTCACCTGGTTGAAGAACACCGTCACGGGTATCATCTGGCTGTGCATACCAAGGCCTATGCTCAGGCTGTGCAACTCGGCCAGGTTCCACTTGAGGCCCAGACGTGGCTCAATGGAAAAAGAACTACTATAATTATAGAATTGTCCATGCAAACCCGCATTCAGCAGCAGCTTTTCGTTGATCTTAAACTGCCATGCCGCATAGGGCTGCAAGAGCACCGAATATCCCCGGTAGTTGTTGCGATACCAGAAGCGGTTGGCCGAAAACTCATACAGGCTGTCCAACACATCGTAATAGAACAGCGTGGCCGTGATGCCTGCCCTGAGGTTGTGCCGGGCATTGAACTTATGATTGTAATACAAAGAAGCAAACAGCCGGCATTCGAGGTCGTTGCTGCGCTCGTAGGCAAAGGTGTTCAGTGTAACCGGTGTCACCGAATCTTTGTAAGTATAGAAATTATGAAAGGTCGCCGCAATTGTCAGCTTCACATATCCCGATTTGTTCACCAGTATCAGATCCGAAAGGCCCACCATAGCCTGATTCGAATAATTGGTCAGATCCCATCCTTCGGTGCCGTAAAAATCAATCTTCGTTTTGTTAGTATCCTTTTTACTGTCGAGAAAAGCTATTTTGCTTAAACCACCAAAGCCGAACACAGAAATAGTTCCTATCTTAGTATTGGGAAAATGAAATTTGAAAAACACATCCTGATATTTGGGAACCGCCTGCCCCGTACCCATCTGAATTCCCAGTTTGGAAAAGACATCCAGAGTGGAATAGCGGTAATCTATCAGATAAGAACTGCCTTTTTTCTTACTGATGGGTCCTTCGGCACCGGCTTCAATGCCGTTGAAGGCTATCTGAGCCAGAAATTCGTGTCGTTGGTTGTTGCCGTTTATCGATTTCAGGTCGAAAACTCCCGCCAGTGCATTGCCATATTCGGCAGGAAAAGCCGCCGTAATAAAATCGGAATTGAGCAGCAGGTTGTTTCGCAAAATGCTGATGGGTCCGCCCGTGGTTCCCATAGCCGCAAAATGATTGGGATTGGGAATATCCACATCATCCAGCCGCCACAACAAACCCGAAGGCGTGTTGCCACGAATGATGACATCATTACGCGAATCTTCGGTGCCGTTCACGCCGGCAAAGTTGGCAGCCATGCGGGCCACATCGCTTCGTGCCCCGGCATACATATTGGTTTCTTCCACCGTAAATTGCCTCACACTTACCGTGGCCATTTTATTGATGCCCTCAGTCTTGTCGCTCTGGGCACTGATCACCACCTCCTTCCCCATAAAAACCTTTTCTTCCAGTTCCACATCCAATACAAACTCTTTACCTGTATTAAGTTCCAGATTCGACAGCAACACATCGTTATAGCCGATGAAGCTGATACGTATGCTCACCCTGCCAATGGGAACTGCCGGCAGAGAATAATTTCCGTTCACATCGCTAACGGTTCCCATTAAAGGTTCGCTGCCCACCACAATGATATTGGCACCGGGAAGAGGCGATTTGGAAGCTTTATCGATTACGCTTCCGCGAATGACCTGAGTATGATTTTGCGAAAAAGCAGGCCTCATATTGCAACATAGCAACAACAGCAAAATAAGGATTAACTTTTTCGTTTTGGAAAACATAGAACAAAAATAGTAAAATATGGAAGATGAAGGAAGATGGCTATATTGTTAGATTGTTAAATTGTTGCCTCGAAATCCAATTTACCTGATAACCATTAAGCAATATTACAATAACTTTTCCTTAAATCACATCCTTCCCCTTCTTGATCAGCCAGAGTTTGCCAACATTTTCGTAGAATTTTTCGAGGGGCAGGGTAGTCTTCAGAACAGAATTGAAGAAATTATATTTCAGCAGGTCAAAATCAATGATCTGGTCTTTCACTTCTTTGTAGAAAACCGTTCCCGGCATGGGAGTCAATATGGTATAACCGGCATAAACCACCCGGTGGGAAGAAGCATAGTCGGACATGGCTTTGAAATCGTCTTCGGTGTAATCATTGGGCACCACATAATTGCCGCGCAGCATGATACCATTGCAGTCGAAGATATCAATGGCCTCCGATATCAGCGAAGCGGAAGAATCTTTCTTATATTTTTTCAGTTCTTCATCACGGAACGATTCGAAACCACAGATCACCACTTTCAATCCCGCTTTAGCAAGCTTTTCAATCAGGTGAGGATATTTTACGGTAGTATCAAAGCGAATGTCCATCACGTATTCTTTTTCAATACCCTCTTCCATGATCCTGTCGAGCAGTTTCTCAATGAAAGGCACATTGACGATGGTGTTGGCATCCGAAAAACGGACGATCTTATAATCGTCCAGTTGTTTTAGTTCGGTGATGATGCTTTCGACCTCGCGCTGATAAAAATGCTTATCGAATTGAGGCCATATGGAACAAAAAGAACATTCATAGGGACAGCCTAAGGATGTAAACAAATAAGTAGCAGGAACCGGTCTGCCGCCTACAATGTATGTAGAGATCCATTTCTTCAGCAGGCTGCGGTCGGGCATAATGAAATCTTCCTTAGCGGCATTCCAGGGTTTTACAGGTGCTTTGGTTGCTTTCAGCCTTCCCTTCTCCTTGATATGAACACCTCCTATATGTTCAAAACCCTTATGCTGCGAATGTGCTATCACCACTTCTCTAAAGATGCCTGCTGATTGTCCCGGACAAACCAGGTTCACTTCAGGCAAATTAAAATCTTCCAACGAAAGAAACGTATGCAATCCACCCGCAACAGTCAGTATTTCAGGATTGAACTTTTTGGCTTCACGAAATATTTCAATGCCGTAATAGAACTCCGATGCAATGAAAGTAACCCCAACAATATCCGGCTTAATTTCTTCAATATACTTCCTGATAAGTTCTCCCAAAGGTGGTGAATCGGGATGCAGATCATACTCCCCTTTCAGGTCGATCAACTCCACATCAAAATCTTTTATGGCAGCAGCCACCGTGATCAGTCCCAAAGGAGGGCCTATAAGTTTTTTATGAATAAAATGTTTGGCTTCGGCAGGGGCGTATTCCAGAATCTTGTTTTCAGGCGAGCGGGGTGGATTTACCAGTAGTATCTTCATAGTTGTTTTAGTGGTGCAAAGATAAAGCTTTCAGGGGAAAGAAATCCGAACCTTATCAATTCAAATTTACTAATTTTGTCGCCTGTATGTCAAAGATTCTGGTTGCCTCCGTGCCTTTATCGGGCCATGTTAATCCTGCGGTTCCGTTGGTCAAAATGCTGATCAATCACGGGCACGAAGTTTATTGGTACAGTGGGACTCATTACAAAAAGATCATTGAAGACAGCGGGGCAAAATTCTTTCCTTTCCATAAGGCAAAAGATTTTCACGACAGCAGCATCAGCATCGAATTTCCTGACCTGCCTCATAACAGCCTGCTCAGACATGCATCCTACTACATCAGGCATGTGTTTTATGACAACATGCCCGGGCAGTTTGCCGACCTCTGCGAAATATTAAAAGACTTCCCTGCCGATATTTTACTTACTGACGAATGGTTCACCGGGGCCATACCTCTGGCTGAGAATAAGGTTCTCCCATGGGTTTGTTATTGCAATTCTCCCTTGTTCTATTACACGGATGAAGTGCCTTTCCCAGGAGCAGGAATATTTCCGGCTACATCTGTTTTCGGTATCAACCGCAACCGAATGGTCAACTGGATGGTAACCAAACTGTTCTTTGCTAAAACACAATCGTACATCAACGGCTTGAGAAAAAAGATAGGCCTGCCTGCCATGCAGAACTTTTTTATCATCAATAATATTTTTCTCTCGCAGCTTTTTGTAAAATTCAACACCCTGGCATTTGAGTTTACCTGGAAAGAGCTTCCTTCGTCAATTCGTTTTGTTGGACCTGTAATACCGGAACAAAACAATGAAGTTGAATTTGTCTGGGCACCCAAACTGAACTCTGACAAGCCTGTCATTTTTATTACTCAGGGAACCGTAAATATTAACAACTACAACAATCTTATTATTCCCGCGCTGAAAGCGCTCCAAGGAAGAGATGCAATGATCATTGTAGCCACGGGAAACAGCGATACAAAAGAATTGGAACAACAATTTGCTTCTGAAAAGGTGTTCATTGAAAAGTTTATACCCTACGATTTTATCATGCCTTTTGCCAATGTCATCGTTACAAACGGAGGATTCGGCGGGGTAATTACTGCCTTATGGCATGGAGTTCCCATGGTAGTAGCAGGCGATTCGGAAGATAAACCCGAAATTGCAGCACGCATAAAATATTGCAAAGTTGGTATCAATCTTAAGACAGGCCATCCGTCACCGAAAAGAATCAAAAAAGCGGTGGAAAAGATACTGTGTGACCCAAGCTATAAAAACAACGCGATGAGCATCAGCCGTGACTTTCATACTCACGATGCCCCCTTAGAAACAACCCTGCTGATAGAAGAGATTCTCAGTCAACGCAAAGCTTAATTTTTTCCTTTTTCTTTACCTTAAAAAGGAGTACCTTTGCACTCTTCTAAAAAAATATGTCCGCAATTATTACCACTTCTGACCTTAGAAAATCCTACAAAGGAAACCCTGACCTCATTTTAAAAGGTGTAGACCTTGCCATTGAGGAAGGAGAGTTTTTCGGGTTACTTGGTCCCAATGCGGCAGGAAAAACCACCTTGATTTCTATCATCTGCGGTCTGCTGAATTTCGATCATGGAAGCGTTACGGTAAAAAACATTGACATCTCGAAACACTACCGAAGACTGAACAGCATAATTGGTTTAATACCTCAGGAAATTGCACTTTACCCCACGCTCACAGTTAGGGAGAACATTAATTTTTTTGGTGAGATGCATGGCATATCAGGTAAAATTCTCAAAGAAAAAGTGGATGCTTATCTGGAAGTAGTGAAACTCGATACCCAGGCAAATAAACGAATTTCAAATTGCTCGGGAGGAATAAAACGACGTGCCAATCTGATTGCAGGACTGATACACGATCCCGAGATCATTTTTTTGGATGAACCCACTTTGGGAGTAGATGCACAATCGATGAACCTTATCTATGACTATTTGCAACAACTCAACGGAAGTGGCAAGACCATCATTTATACCACCCACTACATGAAGGAAGCCGAAAACATGTGCAACCGGGTTACCATCATTGACGAGGGAATGATTATAGCCAACGGCACACCCAAAGAACTGATCGAAAGCAACGAAGGCTGCAACGATTTGGGGCAGGTATTTTTGAAAATGACAGGAAGGGAGCTAAGGGACTAATCAGATGAAACAACTTAAAGCTGTCATAAAAAAAGAGTTCATTCAGATGGTCCGCGACATTCCCGGGCTGATCATTCTTTTCCTGATGCCTTTGATTTTGATATTTGCTGTTACGGGAACCCAGGAGAATGCTTTTAAAAAACTCTACGATAATAAATCAGACATACTTTTTGTAAACAACGACAAGGAATATCTCGGCAAAACCATAGAAGAGGGACTGGAAAAATCAGGGTACTTTCATGTGATCAAAGATGTCAGTGGAAAGCCACTTGATACTACCACCGCACAGAAGGAGATATCAGCCGGAAACTACCAGGTAGGGATAGTGATCAATAAAGGAGCCACTCTGGCTGCCAAAAAGAAAGCCATAACACGCATTCAAAAGAGTTTCGGAAACGACACCACTTCAACTGATGCTATAAATGAATCCGTAAAAGCCAATACCATCAGCATATACTTCGATCCGGCAACAAGAGATTCGTATAAAAATGCGGTCACCAGTTCGCTTGGGCGCTTGGTACAATCGGTAGAGATAAAGATCATTCTCAACACTTTCTTTGAAGCGCTGCCGCAGCAACTCAACAAACAATTACAGTTGCCTATTAAAAACTACCTTATTTCACAGCTTCACGACATGGAGCAGATCTTTACCGACGAATTAAAGAAACGTATGGGTGAGAATCTTCCAACAGATTTTAAAATAGATGCTCAACCCCGTGAAGTTAAATTTGATCTGAGCGAAGACATCCGCAATGGGGTTAAATTTAACGACGATCTGGAAAACGACAACCTCATAATTGTTGAACAGCGCGATGCACAAAATGAAAATGCTGTGATCAAACCTACGCTGGTACAAAACAATGTTCCGGCTTTTGCTTTGTTTGCCATGTTCTTCATCGTTATCCCATTGGCCGGAAGCTTACTTACCGAAAGAACGGAAGGCACTTATAACAGGATAAGAACCTTGCCGGTAACTTATTTTACCATCTTATGGGGGAAAATAGTGGTATATGCTACCATCTGCTTGCTCCAACTGGCCCTGATGATCGTTGCCGGTATTTATTTCCTTCCTTTGATTTATGGCATGCCAGCTCTTGACATAGGAACCAATTATCTTGCCTTGATACTGGCAGCTTTTGCATCGGCATTTGCCGCTATAGGATTTGGATTGCTGGTTGGGACCTTTGCTTCCACTCAAAGTCAGGCAGGTATTTTTGGTTCGTTCATGGTTTTAATTTTGGCTATTTTGGGAGGAATATTTTTACCGGTTTACATGATGCCCAGGCCCTTGCAATTGGTAAGCATCATTTCACCTTTGCGATGGGGGATTGATAGCTTTCTGGATATTTTTGTTAGGGAAGCCGGACTGAAAGTGATATGGCTGAATCTGACACGACTTTTTGTATTCTTTATTCTGTCGTTAACCTTGGCCACCCTTACTTTTGTGAAAAGGAAATGATTTTATAATTTTGAAAACTTATAAAGCATGAAAGAAAAAGACGTTATAAGCGATTACAAAGTTCAGAAGTATATTCTGTATGCCGAAAAGAACGATGGTTCCTATGGGACAGTCGAAGGAGGCTCTTATATCATTGAGAACGACCTGGAAGATTTCTGGCATAAGAAAAGTCACCTGGAAAGCACCTTGCGCGAGCGATTGTTGAAAAACGAGATCACTGTGATTTATTATTTCATGGTGCTGGAAGAAATGACGGTTGCCGAATTGTCATCACGGGCAGGTATATGCAAAGGCAAGGTAAAATGCCATCTGAAACCTGAAAAATTCAGAAAGGCTAAGGTAGGCGACTTGCAGAAGTATGCCAAAGCTTTCAATGTTCCCGTTGCTAATTTCTTTCAGATCATTCTGACTTCTACCGGACAAAATCCAAAATATCATTTCTATCATGAGGATGAAGCCCGAAAAGATGCTTATCAGATATCACAGGAACAGACACAAAACCCAAATCTAATCATTACTAAAGCGGAGGAAAGAAAATAATGGATAAGGTGATTCCTTTTGAGCATAAGATGTCGGCACACTGCGAAACAGGGACTCTGAGTTCGCAACTGGCTTTTCATGGACTTGATCTGTCCGAATCTATGGTTTTCGGTATAGGCAGCGGTATCTTTTTCGGCTATTTCAACAATAAGAGATTTGCCTTTCCTACTTTTATCGTGAGGAACAAACCCGGTCAGATACGGAAGAACCTGACCAAACGTTTGGACATTAAATTCCATACGGAAACTTTTAAAACACCCGAACAGGCACGCATCAGATTAGATCAGCTACTGGAGCAGGGAATTGCTCCTGCCACACAGGTCGATTTCTTTTTTATGGATTACCTGCCTCAATACCTAAGGGTACATATCAACGTGCATTTTATCAATGTGGTGGGGAAATCAGGCGACAATTACCTGATCAGCGATTGTTATTATCCCAAGGTGGTTGAACTGGCTGCTGCTTCTCTCGATAAAGGGCGTTTTGCAGGAGGCAACATGGCACCGGAAGGTTTTTTGTTTTACCCTACAGATATTCCCAAAGAATTCGATTACGAAAAAGCCATCCGGAAAGGCATTCGAAAAGCCTGCTTCAATATGCTTAAGATTCCTATCCCTTTCCTGGGGATCAAAGGAATGCGAAAGTTTTCGAAACACATTACCGAATGGCCCAAACTTGCCATTGATACAGAAGACCTCTCGCATCAGGTAAGCAAGATCAATATTCTGCTAGAAGACCAGGGAACCGGAGGGGCAGGATTCCGATTTATGTATGCTACCTTTCTGAAACAGGCGGCTGAAATACTTAACATGGCTTCGCTAAATGATTTTTCGAAACAGATGATGGATAATGGTGATAAATGGAGGGAGATATCATTGCAAGCCGCACGTATGGGAAGAAACAGAGACCTTGGCGTGGATAAATTAAAAGAACTGGGCGACCTTATCTATAAAAGGGCTGATGTGGAAGAAGCTTTCTTTAAGGATCTGACCAAAGCCATAAAATAAATTCGAATGGGTTACCGGTCAAATTTGGTTTTACAAGCCAACCGATTGGTGAAAAAAAGATATTTTTGTAAAAATTTAAGTCCTATAACTAAAAAAATATAAGCATGGACGCAACCAACGACCTGAAATTGCAGCTAAAACAAATGATAGTGGAAACATTGAACCTGAATGATGTTAACCCTGCAGATATACTCGACGACAAGCCTTTATTCAGTGGCGAAAACAACATAACTCTGGATTCTATTGATGGTATTGAACTTATCATGGCCATTCAAAGAAAATTTGGTGTCAGGCTCGACGATCAAAATGTTGCCAGAAACATACTGAACACAGTGGATAGCATGGCCGAATTTATTGTGGCCAACAAAGTCGATTAATCTTCACCACATGAAGAGTGCCTACCTACTTGCAGGTATTCAATTCCGTATTTTCTTACACCTGGTCCGAAGAAATAAAATTTCGCTCTGGCCCAGGTATATATTTCGCCTGTTCTTTGTATTCCAAAACTCAGTATGGGCTTCTTTATTTGCTTTTCGTGAAAAACAAAAATACGGGAAGAAAATAGCCGCTTATCAAGTGACTATGGATCCCGTTTTTATTATCGGACACTGGAGAACCGGCAGCACTTACCTCCACCAATTGATGAATCTGGATGAACATCTTTCGGCTCCTACATTATTCCAGACAGCGCAACCCAATGGTTTCAAAGTGGGCTACAACTATTTCCGTCCACTGATGAAAATATTTCTTGGCAAAACCCGTCCCTTCGATCAGATCAAGAACAGTATGGACGAGCCTCAGGAAGATGAATTTGCTTTGGTCCGCCTCACCGGGTTCTCTCCCATGCTTGGACTGGTTTTTCCCAAACAAAGAAAGTTCTTTCTGAACGGGAATTCTTCTTACCTCCCCCAAACACCCGAAGAACTAAAATTCTGGAAAGAACAAACCCAATCGTATTATCAAAAACTGGCCTGGAACAGCCAAAAAAGACTGGTGCTGAAGAATCCATTTCATTCGTTCCGCATCAAGGAACTTTTGGAAATGTATCCTCAGGCGAAATTCATTCACATTTACCGTAATCCCTTGGATGTGGTTCCTTCCACAGTTAAAATGTGGTCGATAGTGGGATCGCAAAACACCATGAACGGCCTTTGGAAAAATCCTGAGATCCCTGATGTCACCAGGATTCTTAATTCCCTTCTCAAAAAAGTAGAATCCGACAAACATCTTATTCCTCAGGGTTCATTTACTGAGATCAGATTCGAAGAGCTGGAAAAAGATGTAACAGAGACCTTACGGAATGCCTACCGGGATATAGGACTGGAATTTACTGAAGGTTTCGAACAACATATCAAAAACTTTATCGACGAAAATAAAGATTACGAAAAGAACCACTACGTCCTCAATAATGTTGAAAAAGAACTAATATTGCAAAAACTACAACCGCATTTCGAGCGTTTAGAATACCTTGCAGATGAAAAGAACTAAGTTTTTTCCGGCCATAGAGCAGAAATCTCAACAGGAGATCATCCGTTTTCAGGAGAAACAACTGAGGGCCGAACTGACTTACCTCAACACTTATTCGAAATACTACAAAAGGCTGTTCAAACAAAACCGCATTGATACAGGCAAAATACGTACGCTGAGCGACCTGCAATCCATTCCGGTGACCACCAAAGACCAGTTGCAACAATATAACCAGGATTTTATTTGCGTTCCCAAAAAGGATATCATCGATTATATTACCACTTCGGGAACCATGGGCAATCCGGTTACCTTTGCCACTACCGACCATGATCTGGAGCGACTGGCCTATAACGAAGCCATTTCTTTTGCTTGTGCAGGCGCATCCAAACAGGACGTTTTTCAATTGATGACCACTATGGACCGCAGGTTTATGGCAGGATTGGCTTATTTCCTCGGCTTAAGGAAACTGGGGGCCTCTGTTATACGTGTAGGTTCCGGTATGCCCGATCTGCATTGGGATTCTATTCTGAGGTTTAACCCCAGCTACATCATTGTGGTTCCTTCTTTTATTTTGAAACTGATAGAATTTGCGGAGAACAACGGCATAGATTATAGGAATACTTCCGTGAAACGTGCGGTTTGCATTGGCGAGCCTCTTCGCAATCAGGATCTCTCGTTGAACACATTGGGCAAACGCATCCAAGCCAAATGGGATCTGCAATTGTTCTCCACTTATGCCTCTACCGAAATGGGAGCTTCGTTTACCGAATGCGAATGCGGAAATGGGGGCCATCAACATCCTGAAATCATCATCACCGAATTTCTGGACGATAATGATATGCCTGTAGAAGAAGGAGAGGCCGGCGAAATCACCATCACCACACTGGGTGTGGAAGGTATGCCTCTGCTGAGATTCAAAACCGGAGATATTGCCCAACATTACAATGAACCCTGTGCCTGCGGAAGAAATACTACCCGAATGGGCCCCGTGCTGGGACGAAAACAACAAATGATCAAGTTCAAAGGGACCACTTTGTACCCCCCTGCCCTCTTCAATATTCTGGACCATTTCGAAGAAATCGACAACTATATCATTGAAGTAAGCACCAACGAAATTGGTACCGATAAAATCAATATGCTATTAGGCAGCAGGAGCCAATCGAAAGACTTTGAGCAAAAGCTGAAAGAACATTTCCGGGCCAAACTGCGTGTGGTGCCCGATGTGGAGTTTCACAGTCCCGAGGAAATCAACCACCGACAATTCCCTGCCGGAAGCCGCAAGCCGGTTAAGTTTGTGGATAAACGGAAGGGTTGAGGCTGCCGGGTCTGGATTTATCTATGATTTAGTAAGATCCAAACTTTATTACTTTAGTAAGCGGGATTGCTCACCTAATTGTTTACTTTATTAGTTTATTACTATAGAATAAAGTAATAAAGTTACTATCGGGGATGGTTATTGGTTTGTTACTAAAGTAATAAAGTTGATTTTACGATTTGGCCAAAAGTAAGTCCATCCCAACCACAGTCATTCCTTAGTAACTAACATTTACAAACTAAAACAAATATTTTTTGTTTTTTGCAAGCTTATTTCCTCAAAATTAATGAATTCACTTAATACAAACTACTCTTTCCGACTATTTTCTGCCACTATGCCATTATTTTTAATAGCAGTTTCAATTTTTTAGAAATCAATACAATTCCAATGTAAGTCCATTCCACCGTGGAATCAACGTGAATCAAGGTGGAATAAACTTGAATCAGGGTGGATTCAACTTAATTCAGGGCGGATTCAACGTGAATCAGTGCGGATTCAACATGAATCAGGCTGGAATCAACTTGAATCAAAGTGGAATCAAAATGAATCACGGTGGAATCAACGTTAATCAGGGTGGAATAAACGTTAATCAGGGTGGAATAAACTTGAATCACAGTGGGACCAACATAAACCAGAGTGGAATAAATGTGAATCGGTGAAGAATCAACATAAAACGTGCATTATTTTATCCATGTTAATAATTTTTTTCAGAAAATTATTTTTGTATTTAAATAAATTTTTCGAACTTTGCTTTGAAATAATATCTTTAAATCAAGTTTTATGACCATTGAAATAAAATTAGGTTTTCATGAAATTAGCAATGCCGAAGCCGTTATAAATGGTGATCTTTATGCCCAGGGCGTTGATGGCAACCCGTATTTTACCGGAGCAGACATTATAGCTAAGGGAGAGGCTGTTAAAACAGCCTCCGAAAATCTTAAAAATGCCCTGGACCGACCCAAGTCAATCACAAAAAGCAGCGGCATAAAAATTGCCAGAGCAAAGTGGGAAAAAGAAGTAAGCGCTTTAACCAAAATGCAGGAGCTGGTAATTAACAGCGCTGATGCTATCGACGAAGAAAAAATAAAAATGGCTCGAAGCGCTAACCGCGAGGTGGTTGAGCATCCTGTTCGTCAGAAATATGATTTTACAGCCAAAAGAGGCGACAATTCAGGTGAAGTTAAATTCACTGCTGCCACCAAAGATGCTGTTGCTCATTTATACACCTGGTGTACCGACCTCGAAACATTTATAGATAAAGCCGATCCATGGGTAAGTTCGGGTGCGAAAACAATAGCAAGCGGTGTACCCATTGGCAAAGAACTTGCTTTTTTTCATAAAGCCATTTTTACGAAGAAAAGAATGGATTGGGAAGGACCAATTTTCTTGACGGTTCTTTAATTTGTCGCTTCAGGTATTCTGAATCATTCCGCTACCGGTAATTTAAAATTATCGTTGAGAAATTTGGTTTTAAAATCGAAAAGAATTGGTCTCTTTATATTTCTTACAAATCCCGCTACTGCCATTAGTCAGACAGATATTTACACAGATTAATGTAATACCGTTTTTGATCTGCGTTCATCCGCATGATCTGCGGGAACTCCAAAAAAAACCTTTGTGTAACTTTGTGCCGCCTTTGTGTGCCTTTGTGTAATAAAGTTGGTTATATTCTCTTTACAAAGAAACCAGACAATTTACTTAACGATCTTCTGTATCTCGGTGAAATCATCGGTTTCGACCTTCATCAGGTAAATACCGGATGCACATTGGCTGAATCCATCCATAGATATCTGTTGTGGTCCATCAGCAGAAAAGCTTTCCGATCTGGAATAAACCACCTTGCCCGAAATATCCGATACGGTGAGGTTCACTTTACCGGCATGAAGCAGGTTGAGGTTCAGTTTCGAATCGCTTCCGATGGGATTAGGCGCAATGCTGAAATGATGGGTTTCGTTCTCTTCCACACCCACATACATATAGCTCTTCATGCTTTGGGCTTTGAGAAAAATGCCCGAATCAAAAATGTTATCGCCCACATCGGCCAGGGCCATTTTTAAATGATATGTGGTCCCGGGAACCACAGAAGCCTGGGCAATTAGAACCGTGGTAAAGCCATCAAAAACAATGGTAGTTCCGGCAGCATTATCAACATAATAAGTAGAATAGGACCCCGCATTTACATTGTTGATACAAACCGGTGCGGCCGTACCGGGTATCAATGCAATATTGACATTGGCATAGTTTCCGCCAACGGGATTGATCCCGCTGATAAAAAATCCGAAAATATCATTAAACGACATGCCCACATACTCAGGATACTCTTCTGAGGCAAACACATATTGAAATTCCAACACATTGCCTACCGGAATCAGATCGAATTCCAGCACAGCTGCATTAAAGCTACCAAAAGGGCCATATGTATTCAACAAGGCATCACCTGGCTGACCATTATCTGTATTGGCAAATTTAGTTGCGGTATCATTAATATGAGGCAGACTATCTATACTACCTGTTGTCAGAATGATTCCATCGTTCAACCCTAAATTGGTTGCATTGCCTCCCGTGAAACTTCCTACTGCACTGCTGTCGCCGGTATAAACAATGTTGCTGGCGGTAACACCTGTTAGTATAAAATTATTGACCAAAGCTGTCATGCTGCTTGCATGAGTGATAACCATCTGGGCCCGGGAGGTGAAAAGGAAGGCACAGAAAACGACAAGAAAAAGTATATATCTTTTCATAAGAATGGATTTTATGGGTAAAATAATGTGCTAATGTACGAAATAAATGAACTGAGTTATTATTTATCAAAGAAAATAGCCTTACATGATTTTTTATTACACAGAGTTTCACAAAGAACCTCAAAGTTGCACAAAGAAAAAAAGAAAAGGGGTTAACAAATACCTTTGTGTGCCTCTGTGCCGCCTTTGTGTTCCTTGTGTAATTGCTGTACATAAAGTTTTTTTTATATCGATGTGTCGAACTATCTTTTAAGATTTTTTTGTATTTTCGTACTTGCAACAATAAAACGAATCATCATGACTGAGAACGAATTATCGAACATTGTGATAGGGTTTGCCATTGAAGTACACAGAAATCTTGGCCCGGGACTCCTTGAATCTGCCTATCAGGAATGCCTGTTATTTGAACTTAAAAATGCCGGACTAATGGTCGAAAAAGAAAAACCAATGCCAATAATTTACAAAGATGTGGTGTTAGACCATGGATACAGAATAGACCTATTGGTTGAAAATAAATTGGTGGTTGAAATAAAAACAGTAGAAGAACTTTGCGACGTGCATACCGCGCAGGTTCTAACTTATCTAAAACTCGGAGACTACAAATTAGGTTTACTTATCAACTTCAACGTTGCTTTACTCAAAAATGGAATTAAGCGTCTGATCAATTAACGCATTTCTAATTTCTTCTTTGTGTAGCTTTGTGCAGTTCGCCCATTGGCGGATGAAATAGCTATACACAGAGTTTCACAAAGGACCCCAAAGTTGCACAAAGGAAAAAGATAAACGTATTGAAAAAAACCTTTGTGTAGCTTTGTGTCACCTTTGTGTGCCTTTGTGTAACAGCTTAATATTAACTAAATTTAAAAAACATAAGTAATCCCACCACTCACGGTTGGATTGGGATTGGGTAGATTCTGATTCAGGTTGATATGTACAAGAGGATCGTAGAGGGCCATGCCTTTGAACCAAACATTTTTGGCGATCTCGTATTGGTAACCTACACCTATGGGAGCACCTATCACCCATCCATGTTGTTTTATGCCTGAATTGTCAAGATAACCCGTGTTCATGGCTTTGCCTTCGACATGTACAAAAACGCCTTTAATAATATCATATTCAGCAAACACACTGGCTCCATAAGAGAAATCGCCGGCAAATCCTTGAATGGATGAAGCGGTATATTGAGCTATAGGCGAAAGTCCGACACTGAATTTCTGAATCTTATAACCTATGACAGGTGCCAGATCAACCTTCACACCGTTGATAAAGGTAGCGCTCAGGTTACCCCCGGTGAACAACTGGGCTGAGGAACGGCTGGCACTAAAGGTTATAAGGATTAAGGCAAATACAACTACTGAAATTATTCTTTTCATAAAATTTGGTTTTTGGTTTTTGAAATATCATACAAAGATAATACCGTTTTTTCGAATTGAACCAAATGGCGTATTTTCGACTTCTGACTTATGTCACGCAACTTCGAAAGGGCGAATGCTCCGCAGGAGCCCCTATGGGGCAATTCGCCCCTACGCCAGATCAACTTCTGACTTCCGACTTTCCCATAGGGACCCCTTCGGGGCTGACTTCCTATTACTTCAACCACTTATCCAGCCAGCCAAAGAACTCTCTTTGCCAAAGCACAGAGTTCTGGGGCTTGGTTACAAAATGACTTTCGTTGGGGAAGAACAAAAAGCGTGAAGGCACATTGCGCAGTTGTGCTGCATCAAATGCCTCCATTCCCTGAGTAAAGGGAATACGGAAATCGTTACCTCCATGAATTACCAAAATAGGAGTATCCCAGTTGCCAACAAATTTATTGGGTGAGAAATCGTAGCTTTTGGGTTTGGGGGTATCCCAATAGGGACCACCCAAATCGTGATTGGCAAACCACATCTCTTCGGTAGTTCCATACCAGCTTTCCAGATTGAACATACCGCAGTGGGCAATAAATGCTTTAAACCTGTGATCGCTGTTTCCTGCCAGCCAATACACCGAGAAAGCACCATAACTGGCACCCACGGCACCCAGCTTATCGGCATTCACATAAGGTTCTTTAGCCAGAGTGTCGATAGCCGTCAGATAATCCTTCATGTTTTGTCCGCCATAATCCAGCGCTATCTGGTCGTTCCACTCCTGTCCGAAACCGGGCAATCCGCGACGATTGGGAGCAACTATGATATAATCGTTGGCAGCCATCATCTGGAAATTCCAACGGTAAGAGAAGAACTGGCTCACGGTACTTTGAGGTCCTCCCTGACAATACAACAACGTAGGATATTTTTTTGTCTTATCGAAATTGGGTGGGAAGATAACCCAAACCAGCATTTTTTTGCCGTCAGTTGTGGTTATCCAACGCTCTTCCACTTTTCCCATGGTGATTTTATCCAATATGGCCTTGTTGGTAAAAGTCACCTGAACTTCGGTGCGTTTGCCTTTCAAAGCATCCAGACGATAGATCTCGGAGGGCATCGACATGGACATCATTACACCCAACATCAGATTACCATCCGTATACAATTCGGTATAATCATGAACCCCTGCAGTGATCTGAGTAAATTTATGAGTTAACAATTCTGCTGAAAACACCTGACAGGTACCTTTGGTATAGGCAGTAAAATAAATGGTCTTATTATCGTTGCTCCAACGCAGATTGGATACACTTTCGTCGAAAGTATCGCTGACATCAGTTTTGGTTTTGGCAACCATATCATAAATGATAAGGCGTTTTTTATCCGATTCGTAACCGGCTGTCTTCATACTGCACCAAGCCAGTTTACTTCCATCAGGCGAAAAAGCAGGGTCCATATCGTAGCCCATCATTTCAGGACAAAGATCAGTGGTGGTTCTACTCTGCAGATCGTAAAGGTAAATATCCGAATTGGTACTCAAGGCTTCTGCTTTACCATTAAGTTTTCTACTGGTATACACCAGTGACTTTCCGTCAGGACTCCAGGCAATTTGTTCCATGCCGCCATCGGGAGTCAGCGGAGAGTCGAAGCGCTCACCATTCATGATATCAATGGGATTGGAAATATTATCAACTCCATAATCAGCCACAAAAACATGACTATAGGAAAAATCGTTCCAACTGTCCCAATGACGATACATCAGGTCGTCAATAATGCGTGCATCGGCTTTAGGCAGATCGGGATACAAATCATTGGCAGTTTTATCGAGTTTTACATCTTTTATGAAAAGAATATGCTTCATATCGGGAGCATAGGAAAATCCATTGATTCCTCCCTCGACAAAACTGACCTGACGTTTGCCTGTCCCATCTGTGTTCATTTCCCAAAGCTGAGGATCACCGGTGGAAGCAGAAATATATCCTATCTTCTTTCCATCGGGGCGCCACAAGG
This sequence comes from uncultured Bacteroidales bacterium, assembly GCA_964599365.1. Classification (GTDB taxonomy): domain Bacteria; phylum Bacteroidota; class Bacteroidia; order Bacteroidales; family CAIWKO01; genus CAIWKO01. Next base: position 17,053 of record CAZRFL010000015.1, on the reverse strand, counting down.
CGTTGTATTCGCCGCCGGGACTATCGGTAAGATTAATGATATTGGTTCCGGTAGTGGTGCAAATGAACAGATCGCGGTTACCCTTATTCTCGGCGAGATTATAATGGGTAATTCCGTAAAGTATGGTTTTCTTATCAGGAGATACCTGCATATCGCTCACCCTGCCAAATTGCCATAACAATTCAGGAGTAAGACGGTTTTGGGCAAATAAGTTGGTAGCTGTTAAAAACAGCATTGAAATAATTACAAAATTCTTTTTCATAAAAAATATTGAGGTTAACGTGAAATCCTATCCAAACGGTTCATACCGTCTATGGCCCGCTGATAATTGGTTTTTACCTTAAGTGCCTGCTGGTAATCGGCACGGGCAAAATTTATATTTCCCAGCAGTTCGTAACAATACCCCCTGTTATATAATGCCTCGGGATAATTGGGATCAATTTGCAGGGCGGCAGTAAAATGTTTTATCGCCACATCATATACCTGAAGATAGACCAAATGAATGTACCCCAGATTATAATAAGCCTGTTTGTATTTGGGATCTATCTGGGTGATCATGGTATACTTTTCAATCGCTTTATTATAATCGCCGTTCTCCTGATAAAAGAAAGCCAAAGCATATAAAGCTTCTATACTCTTGGGATTCAGGTTAAGTGCATTGTTAAAATAATCAATAGCCAGTCGGCTGTGTTTGGCTGAATATAACAACCCCAACTGCATGTAGGCATGAAAATATTGTTGATCCTTTTCTATGGCTCTTTCAAAACTCTTTACTGCTTTCAGAGTATCACCCACATCTTTCAATGCCATTCCATTGATAAAATCGGCCTTGGCACTCAGGTTATCAATCTTTAAAGCCTTGGAAGTATTTTCAAAGGTCTTCTTATAATCCTTCATGTAATAGAACAACTCTGCTAGTTTCAGAAAAGCATCCTTATCTTCAGGATTGATTTCGCAGGCTTTTGTGATGGCATCCTGACACTTGGTAATCTTACCACCGGCAAAATATACATCCGAAAGAGTAAGATAGTAGCCTGATGTCTTTGGATCGAGGATAACAGCCTTGTTGGCATCGGTCATAGCCTTATCCAGATCTTTATTCTGCAAGTAATAAACGGCCCGCTGATCATATAATTTTGCATTATTGGGGTCGTCGGCAATCTTTTTGTTTAGCGAAGCCAGATCAGCAGGCAATGAATCGGTCTTCACCGATTCATCTTTCCCCTTTTGATTACCTCCGCATGCAAAGAACAATACCGCCACCAGCAGTAATATCGAATTCCTTAGAATTTTCATAAATGCAAACGCTTATTTTAATTTCTCCCTGATGAGGGCTTCCAGTTCGTCGGCCAATTCGATATTGTCAGCCAGCAATTGTTTTACGGCTTCTCTTCCCTGACCGAGTTTGGTCTCGTTGTAGCTAAACCATGAACCACTCTTCTTAATGATCTCTTTTTCCACACCCAGATCAATGATCTCGCCAATCTTCGAGAATCCTTCTCCATAAATGATGTCAACTTCCGCCATGCGGAATGGTGGAGCAACTTTATTCTTCACTATTTTCACACGCACCCTGTTACCCATAACAACATCCCCTTCTTTGATTTGATTGATCTTACGGATATCCACGCGAACCGAAGCATAGAATTTCAATGCATTACCACCGGTAGTAGTTTCAGGATTGCCAAACATCACACCTATTTTTTCACGCAACTGGTTGATGAAAATACAGCAGCAACCGGTTTTGCTAATGGTAGCAGTCAGTTTTCTTAATGCCTGTGACATCAACCGAGCTTGTAATCCCATTTTCGAATCGCCCATCTCACCGTCTATTTCACTTTTGGGAGTCAGAGCCGCTACAGAATCAATAACGATGATATCAATAGCTCCTGAACGAATCAGGTTTTCTGTAATTTCCAAGGCCTGCTCACCGTTATCGGGCTGCGATATCAGTAAGTTCTCTATATCCACACCCAGTCTTTGAGCGTAGCTGCTGTCGAAAGCATGTTCAGCATCAATAAAAGCGGCAATACCACCTTTTTTCTGCGATTCGGCAATGGCATGCAACGCCAGTGTTGTTTTACCGGAAGATTCAGGGCCGTATACCTCAATCACTCTTCCTTTTGGGAAACCGCCCACACCTAAAGCGACATCTACTCCGATAGAACCGGTAGAAATATATTCAATATTACCTATGGGTTCATCGCCTAGTTTCATGATTGTTCCCTTGCCATAAGATTTTTCAATTTTATCCAATGTAAGCTGCAATACCTTTAGCTTCTCGATATTGTTAGCAGCGTCTTTTTTTTCGTCAACATTTTTTGCCATAATATTTATTATTTATTTGATTTTTAATTCGTCGAGTATTTGTTGTGAATGATTTTTGGTATCTACTTTCGCAAACACCGCTTCGATAAATCCTTTTTCTGAGATTACGAAGGTAGCACGGTTGATACCATCGAAAGTACGTCCCATGAACTTCTTGGGACCCCATACTCCGAAGAGTTTGCAAACTGCTTTATCGGTATCACTGATCAGAGGGAAAGGAAGATCGAACTTGGTAATAAAGTTCTGATGCGACTTTTCGTTATCGGCGCTAACACCAATTATAACAAAGCCTTTATCGGTAAGCATCTTGTAATTGTCGCGCAGATTGCAAGCTTCAGCCGTACATCCAGGGGTATTATCTTTGGGATAAAAATACAACACCACCCTTTTGCCTGCAAATTGTTTCAGACTGATGGATTTCCCTTCCTGATCCATCGCGGTGAAATCAGGTGCTTTTTCGCCTTTTGCCAGTAAAGCCATTTGAATTTGAATTAATTATACAATCGTTTACGTTATGCCGGGTGACTATAAAATATCACTAACCTAGCTATACAAAATTAAACTTTTATGATTAAAGTCATGTGGAATTCCTAATATAATTGCAAAAAAATCTCCTGAATTTTGAGTACTTTTGCATTCTTTTTTAAAAAACTCAATAATGACTACTCAAAACCAACTGATTCCTGACTATTTATTCGAAGTAAGCTGGGAGGTGTGCAACAAAGTGGGGGGAATCTATACGGTTATATCTACAAAAGCTCCGTCTATACAAAAGAAACTTGAAGATAATTACATACTGATAGGCCCCGACGTTTGGAAAGAAACCCGTAACAATCCCGAATTCATAGAAGACAAATACCTTTACCGTTCCTGGTGTGTTAAAGCCGAAAGCGAAGGACTGAAATTTAAGATAGGCCGCTGGAATATTACCGGTAGCCCCATTGTGATACTGGTCGACTTCACTCCATTCTTTATTCAAAAGGACATTGTTTTCTCCAGACTGTGGGAGAAATTCCATTTGGACTCCATCAGCGGACAATGGGATTATATAGAACCTGCTTTATTTGGAGTTGCTGCCGGATATATCATAAAAAGCTTTTACGAATTCAATCTCTCGGCCCATGACCGCATCATCGCTCAGTTTCATGAATGGATGACCGGAACCGGTGTATTATATCTGAACGATAAGGCTCCCCAGATTGGGACAGTGCTTACCACCCATGCCACCGTGCTGGGACGATGCATAGCCGGCAACAACCTTCCTTTGTACGGACACATGACCGATTACAACCCCGAACAACTGGCCAAGCAGATGGGTGTGGTTTCGAAATATTCTCTCGAAAAGCTCTCGGCTCAGAATAGCGATTGTTTTACTACCGTTAGTGAGATTACTGCGGAAGAATGTACCCATTTTCTGGAGAAAAGCGTAGATGTTATCACCCTGAATGGTTTCGACGATGCATTTGTACCATCAGAGGATAAGTTTGAAGATAGTAGAAGCCAATCGCACCATAAGATAAAAGAAGTGGCCGAAGCTTTGCTCAACCAGCCACTGGCTGATGATACCATCTATCTTTTAAACAGCGGCCGTTATGAGTTCCGTAACAAAGGAATCGACCTTTATATTGACTCACTGGGCCAACTGAACAAAAGCGATCAGTTGAAACAAAATATAGTAGCCTTTATTGCTGTTCCTGCTCACAATATTGCACCTTCGGCAGAACTTCTGCAGCGTATGCAGCAAAGAAACTTTGACAAGCCGGTGACTAATGATTTCTGCACCCATTACCTCCACAACTACGATTCGGACCCCATGATCATGCGTATCAGGGAGAATAAACTTACCAACAGTGCTTCGGATAAGGTGAAGATCGTAATTGTTCCTACCTATCTGGATGGCGAGGACGGTATTTTCAATATCCCTTACTATGATTTCCTCATAGGTTTCGACCTGACCATATTCCCCTCCTATTACGAGCCTTGGGGATATACTCCACTAGAGAGTATTGCCTTCCATATTCCTACCATTACAACTACATTGGCAGGATTCGGTGCCTGGGTAAAAGAAACCACCTCCGATCCCGATAATTTCGTTACCGTAATCACCCGTGATGATGAGAACAGTGCAGAAGTTACCCAATATATTACCGAGAGGGTTCTTTCGTTTGTGAATTCATCCGAAGACAAGAAAAATATTTTCCGCGAAAAAGCTCTCGAACTTTCGAAATCTGCTTTATGGATTAATCTGGCTGAGAATTATTTCACTGCCTACGATATTGCCTTGCACAAAGCCGCCCTGCGTTACGAACTATACAAGACCAAGACCCATTCGCTGCTGTTGGACGTGAAGCCCAAGGAGCAATTGAATGCTGTTTGGAAAAAAGTACTGGTGAAGCCCAGCATACCCGAACGTCTGGCACCGCTTTATAAACTTACACGCAACCTATGGTGGACATGGAATAACGATGCCATTGAATTGTTCGAATCTATCAATCCCGAAATGTGGGCGAAATGGAAACAAAACCCCATAGCCCTGCTCGAAAATCTCAATTATGAGGATTATCAGGCACTGGAAAAGAACGATGCTTTCTGCGAACGCATGCAAAGCGTGTTTCTCAAATATCAGAAGTACTTATGCAGTGGCCCCGAGAAACCTAAAGAAGAAGTAGCCTATTTCAGTATGGAATTCGGTCTGCATCATTCGCTAAAGATCTATTCAGGAGGTTTGGGGATACTGGCAGGTGACTATTTGAAAGAAGCCAGCGATTCCAACGCCAACATCATTGGGGTTAGTTTACTCTATCGCTATGGCTATTTCGACCAGAGCATATCTTTATTGGGAGATCAGATAGCTACCTATCCTCCTCAGAAATATTCACACCTGCCTTTGATACCTGTGCGCAAAGAAGGTTCGGATGAAGACGATACCAACAACTGGGTGAAAGTGCATATTGCGGCTCCCGGTCGCAGCATCACTGCCAAAGTTTGGAAAGTGGAAGTAGGGCGAACACATCTTTATCTGCTCGACACGGACATTGAAGAGAACTTACCCGAAGACAGGATTATCACTCATAACCTCTATGGTGGAGGAACCGAACTTCGTTTTAAACAGGAGTTGCTTTTAGGGATTGGTGGTATACGTCTTCTCGACGAGTTGCACATCAAACCCGATGTGTACCATTGCAACGAAGGACATGCTGCTTTTATTGGTATCGAAAGACTACGCAAACTGGTTCAGGAAGAAGGCCTCACTTTCAACGAAGCTGTAGAAGTGGTAAAAGCCTCATCGCTTTACACTACCCATACACCTGTTCCTGCAGGACATGATACCTTTACCGAAGATCTGCTCAGAACTTATATTCCTCATTTTGCCGACCGCCTCAGGATCAGCTGGGATACTTTCATGAATCTGGGCAAGGTGAATGAGAACGACCCCAACGAGAAATTCAGCATGAGTGTGCTGGCCAATACTCTTTCGGCTGAGACCAACGGAGTGAGTAAGATACATGGCAGGGTTACCCGCGAAATGTTCTCCAATCTCTACCCCGGTTATTTCCCGGAGGAACTCCATATCGGTTATGTAACCAACGGAGTGCATTTCCCTACCTGGGTTGCCAAACGTTGGAGAAAACTTTATGATGATATTTTCGACCCGGCCTATATCGACAACCAACCTAACGGAGATTACTGGAAGAAGATATTTGATGTTCCCGACGAAACCATTTGGGATATTCGTCAGCAGCAGCGCAGCGACCTCATTGAGTTTCTCAGAGGACGTTTGCAGAACGAAATGACCATTCGTCAGGACAATCCTCAGAACATTTTCAACATTGCTGAAAACCTCAACCCCAAAGCCCTTACCATTGGTTTTGCACGAAGGTTTGCTACTTATAAAAGGGCGCATTTACTATTCACCAATCTCGAAAGACTTTCGCGCATAGTAAACAATCCAAAGTTTCCTGTACAATTTGTTTATGCAGGTAAGGCTCATCCCAATGATAAGGCCGGACAGGATATGATCAAGATGATCTACGACATCTCTAACCGCCCCGAATTTGTAGGAAAGATACTGATAGTGGAGAATTACGACATAGAGGTCGGAAAAAAACTGACCCAGGGTGTGGACATTTGGCTTAACACCCCTACCCGTCCGCAGGAAGCATCAGGAACAAGCGGAGAAAAAGCGGTGATGAACGGTGTTATGAATTTCAGCGTACTGGACGGATGGTGGGCCGAAGGTTACAGACCCGATGCCGGATGGGCGCTGAAAGAAGCACGCACCTATCAAAACCAGAATGCACAGGATGCTCTGGATGCCGTTACCATTTACAATATGCTCGAAAGCGAGATCATCCCAATGTTCTATATCAGGAACCAACAAAATGTTCCTATCGACTGGGTGAAGAAGATCAAGAACACCATTGCCTATATTGCTCCTCAGTTTACCATGAAACGTATGCTGGACGACTATCGCCGTCAGTATTATCAGCCTCTTTACAGTCGCAGTGTCATTCTTAATGAAGAAGGATATCTGCAGGCACGCAAACTGGCCTCTTGGAAACAAAAGATGTTGCGCGGATGGGATAGTCTGGAAGTGGTCTCTATCAATACCACCAATTCGAACCAGAAAGCACTGCAACTGGGACAAAAATTCTTTGCTGAAGTGAAACTGAAGGTGAACGAACTCAGCGAAAAAGATCTGGGTGTGGAACTTCTCTTTGGACAAAAGGTGAACGATGTGGTGTCGAAAGTGATGAACCGCTACGAAATGCAGATCACGAATATCGAAAATGATACAGTGACATTCTACTTTGAAAAACCAGCCGAAATGGTGGGAGTTTACGATTATGCTTTCCGTGTCTACCCAAAGAATCCTTTACTGGCCCATCGTCAGGATTTCAGCCTGATGAAGTGGTTGTAGGAAGTTTTTGAAGATCTATTTATTGATTTTCGCCTCTATTTTATCCAGGCGGGCTTTCAGCATTTCGTTCTCTGATTTCAGGTCGAGAATTACTTTCTGCATATCAGTGTTATGAATCTTAAGGTCGTTGATCACTGTTTGCTGTTCTTTTATGGCATTGACCAATACCGCCGACAGATTTCCGTAAGCCATTCCGTAGCGGCCGTCTTTGTCTTTCACTACTACTTCGGGTAATACCTTCTCTAGATCCTGCGCCATGAATCCTATCTGACGATGAGAATCGGGGTAGTTGACCCAGTTGAAATAAACCCCATCCAAAGCCATTACTTTATCAAGTGCATTGGGAAGGGTTTGCACGTTAGTCTTCAAACGGGCATCGGATGAATGAACCCAACCACTCAAAGTATAAGTTCCCGTGGTAGTCCCATTGAATACCGTAAAGCGCTCCGAAGGTGTGGAAGTTCCAATGCCTATATTCCCCGAACTTACTGTAGTATTGGTTCCATCGACACCGGTTCCGAATATCAGGTTGCCAATGTTCAGGCTGTTGCTCATCGCTAGTGTAGAAGTATAAAGGCCTGTACCCAGGATTATATTGTTATTGCCTGTCATGTCGCTGCCAGAGCCCATACCTATGATAATATTACTCGACCCTGTTGAATTGTAACCTGTACCTGATCCTATGACTGTGTTGGAAGAGCCGTTTCCGCTGATATAGTAAGCCTGATAGCCTATCACGGTATTGTTGCTGCCCGAGGTATTGCTGTTGAGGGCCTTGGCACCTTCGGCTGTATTATAAAACCCCGTGGTATTCCCATACAGTGCTCGGTAACCATGGGCGGTATTATTGGTTCCTGTGTTCCACCAAAGGGCCTGTGAGCCCGTAGCCGTATTTTGCGAACCAAAACCATTGGTATACATGGCCTGATATCCTGTGGCTGTATTGTCGTGACCTCCTATATTGGAATACATGGCATGAGAACCTGTGGCAGTATTATAATTACCTCCTTTATTTAAATAGGCCGCAAAAGCACCCGAAGCCGAATTGTCAATTCCCGCTGTGTTAGAATACAAAGCCCTTGATCCGGCAGCCGTATTCTTATTTCCGGTGGTATTCAACTGAAGGCTTCCGTAACCCAGGGCCGCATTATCGGCACCGATAGTATTCTGATATAAAGAATTGCTTCCCACCGCAGTGTTGTGTATACCGTTAATGGACGAAGTAGGTTGATTTGAGAATAAGGCATTATTTCCCACGGCTGTATTGTCACTGAGCCAAGCTGATGCCGCCGCATAGGATTGTGTGAATAAACTATTGCTCCCAATAGCCGTATTGCCTCCTGCATTTACATTGTTTTGAAGCGACAGATACCCCCCTGCCACATTGTTTTGTCCAGTAGTGTTGAGGTTGCCGGCCATAAATCCTAAAAACACATTGCCTTTGTTGGTCAGATCGTCATTGGCACCTGCCATTTCACCCACAAAGACCGATTTCCCGGTATTTAGAACTTCTATTTGTCCTTTGGTGGTGATGCGTGCCCGTAGAATATTGTTGGTTCTTATATCCAGGGCCTGGTTGTCGGTTGTTCCCAGAAAATCAGTTCCCGATTGAGTGCCAGTATTGCCGCTCACCTGCCATCCGCTGCCACTGCCTGTAGCCAGCCTTTGCCAAACAGGAGCTAAAGTGGTGCCTGCATTGTAATAATATCCCGCAGTGGACAATCCGCCCAAACCATTGTTGTAGACCAAAAGGCTGATAGCTGGCGTAGGGATTGTCAAAGCATCATTCACCCCCGTTAAGGCTATGCGCGGGATTAGTATGCCCTGATTGGTGGCACGTATCTCCAATATGGAAGAAGGATCAGGGGTGATAGCCGAAGTGCTGATACCTACATTTTGCGAAAAGCCCGTAAACTCAACCATTGACAGGATAAGCAAAAGGAATAAAATACGAAACGGATTAACAGAACCTCTCATTTCTTCTTAACTTCGGACTAATTGCAGGTAACATAGTAAAAAGAATACCCAAATTATTTAGGTACTCTTTTACCAATTTACAAAATTAGACAAAATCAGAAGGGAAAAGGGGCAAAGTGACAAATGTCATGAGGTTTAAGTGGTGCAGCCTTAGTGCGTCACAACCACTTTCTTAGAAATGGTATAATCCTGGCCCTTTACATTGACCAGATAAGTACCAGCAGCAATATTCCGGGTATCAATCATCAAACTGTTGCCCTCGGCAGCCGTCATGGTTTTTGTGAAAACCACATTACTCTTCAGATCATTCAATTCAATGGTGGCCTTGCCTGTGAAAGTTTCATTCAGAGTTATGGAAAGATTGTTATTGGCAGGATTAGGGAAAACGAATAACTTATCTGAAGTGTTCTCAGCCGGCTCTATCCCAGCCACTGTACCTGTGAATGACAAGTCATCCACATAGAGGTAATCTAGGTTGGAAGGAGTCGGGCCGCTTGCTCTGAGGAAAATGATGCAAGTATCAGGAAAATCGCCGTTGTTATATACAAAAGGAATGGTAAAAGTGCCCCAACTCATTACCATACCCGTCATAATGAGATTGGCAATGGCAACTGTATCGCGGGAAGAGGAAACCGTATTCCATTTGGTAAGAGTCGCTGTCATGGCACCCTGACTTGTACCGTAGATCATATGCTGCCATTTGCCTGTGAAATTCTGTGGACGCAGGTTGTATGCAAAGCCGGAAATGGGTTTCATGGTTAATGAATCCAGTTTACCGCTCACGGCTATGCCGTTCAATACTCCAAAAGGAGTAGTTTTGGATGTAAGTTTCAGATAAGAACTACCCGGATTGCCGGGAGTTCCTTTTTCAGCAGTAAATATACTCCCCAGTGCGCTCAGGTTGTTCATGGTTCCCCATTGATCGGGGTTGTTATAAGTGCCCATATTGGTCCAACTCTCAAAACTGTTGTTGGGTATCTGTGCCATGGAAGTAGTGGCTAAAAGTATAAGGGCGAACAAAGAGAAAGTAAGTTTTTTCATAATTCAGTATTTTTGGGTGATTGTTGTTGCAAAGATAGAATATTTTCTATGAGATTGTAGGGCCGAGGAGGTTAATATTTATGAGAACTGCAACGGATGGTCAAAGTGAAATCCCTTAGCTTTGATTTAGAAAGTATCGTTTTTTTTCTGTCTTATTTGAGAACAAAACAATTTAAAGGATATACGCAATATCCCAGACATTCCATTGCATTTCTTATTTTGAATCAGATACGGACTAAATCTCTTTATTCATATTCTTCAGCATGCAGGGACATTGACCAGTAAGCTGCTGAGAAGGGTCTTTATTTACAGGAAAACCATCGCGTTCCCAATCAATAATGCCTCCTCCCAGATTGGCTACCCTTGTAAAACCCTTTTGCCATAGTTTTTCTGCTGCTGTTTTGCTGTGAAGGCCCGTTGCATCGGCAACGATCAACAGGCGGTCGGTGGGAAGGTGCATCAGTCTTTCCTCAAATCCCGATAAGGGCAAAATAACATAAGTGTTCAAAGGGAAGGTCTTCATGGCAGTATGATAATCTTCGCGGATATCGACAAGGACGGCACCTTTTTGCAGTTCGGCAAAAGCTTCTCTGGCCGACAAATGAAGTATACCCATGTTGTTACTAACATTTTCTGTTTTAAGATCTTCCATATCCCTTAATTAAAATATCCAGTTAAATAAAAATCCGACTATCATGATGCCCACTCCTACCACGGCTATAAAGGTAAATATCAGGGGCAGCTTCAGCACCTTGCGCAAGATGATCATTTCGGGAAGCGACAAACCTATCACCGACATCATAAAAGCCAGAGAAGTTCCTAAGGATGCCCCTTTTTCTATTAAGACCGAAACTATAGGGACTATGCCGGCAGCATTGGAATATAAAGGAATGCCGATGAGAACCGACAAAGGGACTGCATACCATACATCTTTGCCCATGAAAGAAGCCATGAACTCGGCAGGAACATAGCCATGCGCCCCTGCGCCTACCGCTATTCCCAAAGCCACATACATCCACACCTTACCTACTATCTCTTTTACGGCATCATAGCCGAATCGTATCCTCTCACTAAAATGTACTTTTTCGTCGCCCAGGGCATTTTTTCCCACTTTGGTCTCATATACCCAGGGTTCCACCCAACGTTCCAATTTCAACTTCCCAATAACCCAACCGGCTGCTATAGCAATGACCAATCCTGTGCTTATATAGATTAGGGCCACCTTCCATCCAAACATTCCATATAGAAGTACCACGGCCACTTCGTTGATCATGGGCGCAGCGATCAGGAAAGAGAAAGTAACGCCCAGAGGTACGCCGGCTTCTACAAAACCCAGAAACAAAGGAATGGCCGAACAGGAACAAAAAGGAGTGACAACGCCTAATCCGGCTGCCATCACATTTCCCGTAAAGGTCCTTTTGCCTTCGAGTGCCTTGCGGGTGCGTTCGGGAGTAAAAAAAGTGCGAATGATGCCCACAAAGAAAATGATCAAGGTGAGCAGCATTAATACTTTAGGGAATTCAAAAATAAAGAACCACAGCGCTTCGGCCAAATGCTGACCTTTGGTCATACCCAAAGCAGAAAAGATGAGCCAATCGGTGAAGGGCTGCAGATAATGATAAAGTAAAAACCATAGGGGCAACAAAAGCAGGGGAAGTATTATCCGACCCTTGGGCGTATGGAAGAATTTTGACATCATGAGGCCAGATCCTTAAAGTAAAAGATGTATACATAGTAGCATCCCACCAGTATAAACAGAACGGCCACCACCCGGCGGAACCATTTCTCAAATATCTTTACTTTATTATAAAAACCACCCAGACTGGACAAACTAAAAGCCAACAGATAAGCCACAATAATTACAGGCAATCCCGTAGCTATGGCAAATATCAATGGCAGAAACAAACCCGAAGGACTGCTGATGGTGACGGGTATCAACATTCCAAAATACAATACCCCGCTGTAAGGACAAAAGGCCAGAGCAAAAACTATTCCCAGCAGCATGGCACTCCACCAGTTCTTCTTTTGGGGGTTGTTCTGCATGCGGTCGCTGAGTTTATTGAATCCCGGGAATTTGATCCTGATAAAATCGAACATCAATATTCCGACCAGTATGAGCAAAGGGCCTAAAAACTTTTCGCCGTTCAGTTGAAAGAACTTCGCTATATGGAATTTGCTGGCTCCGAAATACAATATCACGCCCAATGTGGTATAACTGATGGCACGACCCAGGGTATACCACAGACCATTGAAGAAAATCCTTTTGCGATTCTCAATATCCTTGCTGATGAAACCTATGGCCGTTATATTGGTAGCCAGCGGACAGGGGCTTATGGCCGTCATGATTCCCAATATGAAGGCAGATAGAAAAGGAACATTGGTAGCTTCGAGCCAGTTTTGCAATACTTCCATGATGGATTCTGTTAATTGATGAGTTCTTCTATGCGGGTCTTAAGTTCTACTATAAATACCGTGGGATCGTGGGCTTTCTGAAAGGCCCAGTTGGTCAGATCTTCGATTTTGGCTTCTTTGCCGCGGGAAAAAGTGGTCAAGGCCAGTGTAGCTCCATAAGCATCGTATTTCTTGGCCAGCTCTTTGTTTTCGGGCAATTCGCAATTCACTATATAGAGGTCTATCACCCCTGTTTCCAGCTGATTCAGAAAATGGTCGTTGAGGGTCTTACGCACATTGGCTTCTATGCCGCGACAAGTGGTACAGCGATTGGTGATGTGAAAATAATAGACCTTTAATTTCAGGTTCTGAGGATTATTGGCAATAACCGTATCGCCGCTTTGTTGCGAAAAGGCCTGTAGGGACAGCGCTATGGCTGCAAAAATTACAATCAGTTTTTTCATAATGGCTATTTCAGGTATTCGGTGATCTTGTTTTTAAGTATCTCAATAAATCTTTCTTCTTTGTTCTTCGCAAATTTAAATCCATCGCCCGTCAAGTCGGTGGTGGTTTCTTTGCCTTTCATCACACGGGTAACAAAAAGCCCCGAACCAAAAGCCTGATATTTTTCGGCTATCTTGGCGTTGGCTTCGTCGTCCACATTCAAAATCTTTCGTTTGATGCGCCCTTGTCTCAACTCATTCATGAAATAGGTGTTGAGGGTTTTGGTGGTGGCTTCTTCTATAGCTATGCAGGAAACACAACGATTGGTCACATGAAAGTTGTAGATCATCACTATCGGTTTCACTTCATATGCCGTAGTCTTTTTCGATGAAGTATCAATGGCTGCGCCAACGCCCGTACTATCCTGCATGGAAGTGGAAGCGGTGTCATTACCTCCCGTTATATTATTATCCTCTTTGGTTTTGCTGCTGTTGTTGCAGGCCATACCTGACAACATTAGCAAGGCCGACAGCGTAATTACGCTAACATATCCTAATAGCTTCATCAGTTTTGCAGTTTTTTATTGATACTTGTTTTAATGATCTGTTCCAGGGTGTCGGGCCTATAAACGGCATACATAAAACCTTCCCCTGTCAGGTCTTCTGCATGTTCTTTGCCATTTTTCATGTAGGAAATATATAATCCCGCCCAGGAGCAATCGAATTTCTGCGCTATGGTATCGTTCCCCGGTTTGGTAATATCCAGATCGAAATAAGCCAGCCGGCCTTCGGTCATTTCCTTTTTAAAATATTTCTCCACAGTAGCCTTTGAAATACCGGCTATGGCTTTACAACTGGCGCATCCCTTAGGTTGATGCAGATAATATACGCTTACTTCAGGAGCGTTGCTATGCTTGTCGTGCCCGGAATGACACGAAAACAATGTGGTCAGTAACAGCAGTAATAATATTTTTTTCATAATCATGGTGCAGTTATTTCGTAATATGGCGAAATGCATTGGCTAAAAAAACTATTTCATAAAATCGCCCAACATCATTTTGGCAATTTCCCAGTTCTGGCGATTGATGCAGTATTTGATATGAGGGGGTTCTATCTCGCCCTGAATCAATCCCGCATTTTTCAGTTCCTTGAGATGTTGCGATAAGGTGGAACGGGCAATGGGGATATCCCCTATCATTTCTCCGCTGGTGCAACAGGCTTTGAGCCCATTGAGCTTTTCCAGTATATAAACCCTGGCAGGATGGCTCAGGGCCTTACCCAATCGGGCAATTTGCTCCTGCTGGGCGGTAAATTTCTGTTTGCGCGGCATCAGATGTTATTATCGGCAATCATCTCTTTCAGTTCTTTTGCGGAAGGGATGCGGCCGCTCATTACTATCTTACCGTTGATCACCAGGCCGGGAGTACGCATGATGCCGTAGGACATGATCTTCTGAATATCTTCTACCTTTTCGACATCGGCCTCTATTTTCATTTCGGCCAGAGTGTTGATCACCGACTTTTCCAGGGCTTTGCAATTGGGACATCCTGTACCTAAAACTTTAATTTCCATAATATTGTTTTTAATAAATGAAGTATCATTTCGCAAATCTACGAAATGTTTTTAATGAAGAGCCGTAAATAAAAAAAAATGTCATCAGATTCTCCTGAATTAAGCCCCTACCTAGGAAAACCATAACAAAGCAAATTGTTTTACCCGCTTCATTGAATGGCTGAAAATAAACCGGGCAGATCTATCTCAATAAAAATCTTGAGCAAGTTCAAGGTTTTAATGGTTTTCGTTGTGGGAGGTTTCTATGTCCGCCGCCTTTAGGTGTAGTACCTTTGCACTGACAAAAAAATTGTTTGTTAAACAAAAAAACTTACGTCATGTCGTATATCGTTAGTGCCACCCTCTGCCCTCAAAATCACCGCTGCCCAATATTGCGTGTGTGTCCATCGGATGCAATAGTTCAGGATGGTTTTGGTTTGCCTGTGATAGATAAATCCAAATGTACCGAATGCGGAAAATGTGCAAGCCTTTGTCCCACAGGAGCCGTAAGCAAAAAGAATTAAGAATATGGAAACTACCCTTATCTTCATTGGAACAACTGTAGCCCTTGTGGTATTCTTTTTTTACTACAAAATGGTAAAAATGAAAAATGCTGTGGCGGAAAAAGACAACGAACAAATACTCTTACTCACTGATCAGAATTTTCAAACCCGAATCAAATCAGGACTGACGCTGGTGGATTTTTGGGCCGACTGGTGCATGCCCTGCAAAATGATGGTGCCCGTGCTGAACGGAGTAGCGGAAGAAATGAAAGGCGAAGCCCAAATAGGAAAGATCAATGTGGATCAGCAGCAAACCCTGGCAGCCCGATATAATGTACGCAGCATACCTACCCTTATCCTTTTCAAGAACGGAAAAGAACACAAACGTTATGTGGGAGTGAAATCAAAAGATTTTCTTATAAATCAGATCAAACAAAATAAATAATCAATCTTAAAACAACAAAAATTATGAAAAAGAACATGGGAATAGCCGACAGAGTGATCAGGATACTGATTGCCGTCACCATAGCCGTATTATATTTTGCAGGAATTTTATCCGGAACCTGGGCCATTATATTGCTCATCTTTTCGGGTATATTCATACTGACCAGCGTGGTGGCAATGTGTCCGTTGTATATGCCTTTAGGACTGAAGACCTTCAAAAGTAAAGAATAAATGAACGAAAGCTGCGACAACAGTCCGCAACCTAAGACTTTCAGGGAAGCGATACGCTCCAAAAAGTTTTGGAAATCTGCATCGGCCATCATAATTGGAGGCATTTTGGGTTATGTCTACTATTATTTCGAAGGATGCGCTTCCGGAACATGCGCCATAACTAGCAGTCCCATCTTGAGTGTGATATTCGGAGGGGTATTGGGACTGTTTGTTATCAGCAGACCCTGCAGCAGCTGCTGAAATAAGGTAATTTATACTTAAGTAAGAGAATGCGACGGCGTCGCATTCTCTTTTTTTTGCCTAATTTTACCAAAAAAAATCATGGAAACCATTTCCGAAAACGACCAGGATTTTGTTTGCGACATACAGGCTCCCTGTTTTCAGCAATTGTCGGCTGACGAGGTTGAACTCATTCGCGCCAGTAAGACCCAGGTGTTGTTTCGCAAAGGCGAAAACCTGACCAAGCAGGGAACTTTTGCTTCGTATGTGCTGTTTGTGATCAGCGGTTTTGTGAAACAATATGTCGAAGGCGACGGAACCCACAATTATAACCTCCGCATTGTTCAGCAGGGCGAATTCATCGGAATTTCGTCGGCTTTTACCAAAGAGACTTTTTCCTATTCTACCATAGCCCTGGTGGATACAAGGGTATTCCTTATAGAGAAAGAGGCGATTACGAAAGTGCTGCAACAAAACGGTAATTTCGCTTTCCTGATCATCAAACGCTTTTGCGAACACAATGCGGGTTTGTACGATTCTATTCGCAACCTGATGTACAAACAAATGAATGGACGTATTGCCGATGCCCTGCTCTATCTGAGTTCCGACGAATTTGCCAGCCTGGATATGTTTACCCATCTTTCGCGTAAAGATATAGCAGACTTTGCAGGCCTATCGACCGAAAGTACCGTGAAACTGCTGAAAAGTTTCGAAAAAGATCAACTTATTCGTCTGGAAGAGAAAAACATTATCGTGCTCAACCGTCAGGCGCTGAACGATATCAGCAAGAAAGGATAAGGCTGACAGGCTATTCTATGATGGTTTGCTGGGGGGGCATGGTATGATTATCATTAGTTTTATTGGCCAGTGCCTTGGCAGGAATTCATCTGATTTATTTGTTACTTTTTTGCTTGTCTCCCGATACCGATAAATCGGCATACGGGACAGGTGCCAAAGTAACCAAAAAAGGACAGTCCTAACGAGTGCTAAATTACGTTCTTTCT
>CAZRFL010000014.1:46724-64476 GCA_964599365.1 uncultured Bacteroidales bacterium | reverse complement strand
TCTTGACTGTACAATCCTTTTCATTCTTACTGCACAGGTAGTCTTTTACTTCTTGTGGGTCAAAGACAAATGGGTATTCCTGTTCAAATTTTTGAATTTTCTCTAGCAGGTTTAGTTTCATTTCAGTTATTCTCTTCCCCAAAATTTTGAGGTCCTCCTGCTTTTCTCTAACGTGACATTTTTTATAATCCCAATTCTTTTCATGGCAAGACAGACCACTGGCTATGTCTCTGGATTTACCATTAACTGTGATGCGGAACACTATTGGGTGCGTACCGTCTTTCTTTGTCCTGCGTTGATCACAGGTTGTTTTTAAGTGAATCATAAGCTACTTGGATTTGTAGCTTTTTCTGTCAGAATTTTGTGCAGGTAATTTGCAGGTGAAAGTGAAAAAGTGCAGGTAAAGTGCAGGTAATTTTACACAATTTAGTATTTTTCCTACCGGAAATAAAAAACCCAGAAGTACTGATACTACTGGGTTTCTGTGTTGCTCCCCCCGCTGGACTTGAACCAGCGACCCTCTGATTAACAGTCAGATGCTCTAACCAACTGAGCTAGGGAGGAATTTTTTAGAGAGTGCAAAAGTAAATGTTATTTTTTATTCGGCAAAATTTTTTATTATTTTTTTCTACGACAGGTATTTGTTCAGCTTTTGTAGTAATTCTTCCGTCCTGAAAGGTTTTGAGATATAGTCGTCCATGCCGCTGCTGAGGCATTTGTCCATGGTGTCGACCATGGCATCGGCCGAGAGGGCAATGATGGGTGTGCGTGAGTTGCCGTTTTCGAGAGAGCGTATGCGGCGGGTAGCGTCGTAGCCATCCATGCCGGGCATGTGTACGTCCATAATGATAAGGTCGGGTTTGTAAGCGGCAAACAGATCGACGGCCTGCACACCGTCGGTGGCTACATGTACCCTGAAGCCCAAATTTTCGAGACGGTTTTGAATCACCATAAGGTTTATACGCTGATCTTCGGCTATGAGTATGGTTTTCTCTTTGGGTTGGAACTTTAGCCTGGCATCTGTCTGGCTGTGTCGTTTTTCGGCTGCCGGAAAATTACTCACCGAGCGAAAAGTGTCGAACAGCTGGGTCATGGTAACAGGCTTGAGCAGGAAACGTGTAATATCGAGGTACTCTGTTTCTTCGGAAATGCTTTCCGTATTAATATTGGTAAGCATGAGAATGATGAGCGGCTGTTTTTTGATATCGGCTTTGCGTATGAGTTCGGCAAAAGTGAGCACATCGGTATCGGGCATCTGAAAATCGAGAATAACGGCATCGAAGGCGTCCTTACCCTGAATATGCTCCAAAGCATGGGCCACGTTGCTTGCAGCCACCGATTGGATTTGGAATCGCAGCAACATATCCTGCAGTATGCTGAGGTTGGTGAGATTATCGTCGACCAGCAGTACTTTTTTTATACTGAGTGGCAATGGGTCGAAAACCTCCTGAGTGAGGGCCGGTTCGAAAGGAAAAGAAAGAGTGAACTCGCTGCCCGCGCCGTATTGGCTTTTTACGGCTATGGTTCCTGACATCAGTTCGGCCAGGCTTTTGGATATGCTTAGCCCCAAACCTGTGCCCCCGTACAATCGGGTGGAACTGGTATCGGCCTGAATGAACTTATCGAAGATCATTTCGAGTTTATCGGGTTGTATGCCAATGCCGGAATCTTTGACCGACACAGCAATTCTATTATCGCCTTGCATGGTCATGCTTACCAGAATTTCACCCGATTGAGTAAATTTTACGGCATTGCTCAGGAAATTTATGAGTATCTGACGAATCTTCACTTCGTCGCCCATAATATTACCGGGGACTTCTTTGGCGATGCGGCACAAAAGTTCGATTTTTTCATGGTTAATTCTGCCTGAAAACATCTTGGCCACGTTTTCGACGAGCGAAATAATATCCACCTTATCTTTATCAAGTTTTACTTTGCCGGCTTCTATTTTTGAAAAATCGAGTACGCTATTGATGATATCGAGCAGCGAGAAAGCGGAATACTTGATGTTTTCGAGATAATCCATCTGAAGTTTCGACAAACTGCTGTTGAGCAACAGGTCGGTCAATCCTACCACGCCGTTAATCGGGGTTCGGATCTCGTGGCTCATGTTGGCCAGAAACTCGCTTTTGGCGAGGCTGGCCGCTTCAGCAGCTTTTTTAGCTTTAATCAGTTCGAGTTCGGTATTTTTGATATCGGTGATGTCTTCAAAACTCTCAATGCCTCCAAACACAAATCCATCGGGGTCTTTCAGGTAATCGACATTTATAAGGATATGCCTGATATTGCCGTTTTTGGTCCTGATGAAACATTCCCGGTGCATGATGGGTTTGATTGTGGTACTGAAGAGGCCGCAGTTGCCGGTGCAGGGGCTTTCGGAAAACAAGGAACAAGGCTGCCCCAGGGCCTCTTCGGCCGTATATCCGGTTATGCGGGCAGCATTTTCGTTCCATGATGTGATGAGCCTGTTGTTATCTACTGTAAAAATAGCACTGGGAACCATCTGAAACAAAAGTTCGGCACGGTCGCGGGAACGTTTCAGCTCCAATTCGGCCTGTTTTCTTTCGGTAATATCGCGCAATATGGCTATCAAATGTTTTTCACCGTTAAGAAAAAGATAGCCCGAATTTATTTCGACGAAGATCAGGCTACCTTTAGCATCCAGTATCCTGTTCTCAGATGTGCTGGAATTTATATGGCCATCCTGAAACCCCGTCTGGGTAAAAGTCAGTGCTTCTTTCTCAAAAAAGAAATTAGCGAAAGGCCTCCCTATGATATCTTCACGTGATTGTTTGAACAAAACTTCGGCCTGCTGATTGGTTTCGACAACCGTCATATTGTCAATGTTTACCAGAAAAGCAGCATCGCGTACATTTTCAAATAATGACTTATACCTTTTTTCGGAAGCAGAAAGCCTTATCTCCTGCAATTTGTTTTGCTGAAAAAATGAAATGAAAATAAGCAAAAGGACCATTACAATGGCCACAATGGTAATGGGAAGCACCCTGCCTTTCTGCAATTTTGTAAGCCATAGCGAGGCATCCACATCTACGCCGAGTATGCACAAGATACGTCTGTTGTCTTTATCGAAAACGGGGATATAGGCACTCACCCATGTTCCCCACCTATCGCTGTAGGGTCCATCTACCGACTCTTTTCCTGTTTTAAAAACACCTTTCATCACCGCAGTGGCATCTGTGAGTTTTTGACCAGGAGGGGAATAATCTGCCGAAAGGCTATCCTCTGAATCCACCAAAAGCATGACAGTATCGTTTCTTAAAATATTAAGATAAATGAAGCGAAATTCGGCATTGGCTTTTCGTATCATGAAAATCTGTTGCTTGATACGCTTGTAATCAATATTATTTAGGTCGCCGATTTCCCCTTTGAGACTTTTTACATGATCGGTACTAATTGCATTGGCCACCAGGCGCGAATTGGTCAAAAACTCTTTATTCATTTCTGAGTTTTCTTTTTTTGCAATTCGGTTAGTAAAAACCCAACCCAAAGCCAAAGAGAAAATAAACAGTCCATAGAAAAAATACAACCCATAAGCTTTGTATCTCAAAATTCCGACATTTAAAAATTGCTGGGTAGCATAAATATAAATGTGGAAATTCAGCAAAAGAATCAAATTAAGCAGCACTATCAAGAGCAATTCGACCGGTATATGGAAGACCGATATGAAAATCTGCTCGTTAAAATAAGAGGTAAACCCCATATCTGTCTTTGGGGCAGCATAAACATTGCAAATCCCAAAGAGTAAAATAATAAAGGAGTAAATAAAAAACATCTTTTTTGTGAGTCCTTCATACCTTCGGGAAAAATATAAAATTCCGAAGAATAACAGCAAATAACCCGGAAAAGAAAAAACATAAATGATTAAGGCCTCATTGTAAGTCATGTTTTGAGAAAACCCCCAAACCAGCAATACCGCCAAAGGGATATATAACCATACTCCAACACTCTTGAAGCCTGCCATTTGCACAATCCTCCGGCCCGACTCAACCAGAAAAATATTTGCAGCCAGAAGAATAACCAATCGTAAAGGTGTAAAAAACGGATTTTCGCCAAAATAGGGAATAAAAATTCCAGTGAGATAATAGGAAGAAATCAGAAAGGCAAAAAAGATAAAATAAGGCCTAAGTGTTTTTTTGAAGTTTATCAAAACCCCAATCCCTAATAAACCCAGAAAGAAATATGATATGCCTAAAATGAACCTGAAATAATCAATGTTCTCGCAGAAAAAATCGAAATTGTTCATTAGGGCTAATTTTCTTTCCATAAAAATAGTACATTTATGACAAATTCGGTGAAATAAAAATTCGGTGAAATGATTAAAATTATTACAATTGGCTTATTCTGTGTATTATCACTTCTTGTTTTTGTATTGGCTGCTTATCTAAAAATGAAAGGGAAAGGCGCTATGGGTAAACCTTCGCTTCCGCTTTACAGTTTTATTATTGGAAAATTATCCTTGTTCTCCTGCTTTGGAGTTTACATTTATGCTCTGCTGCAAAAGGATTATGTAAATCCGCTTTTCAGTTACAGAATGGAATATATTTCGTTTGGAATTTTTCTGATCGGAATGTTCTTTGCGCTGGCCGGATTGGTCAATTTGGGCATGGCGCTGCGTATGGGATTACCACAAGAAGAAACCGAACTTAAAACCAAAGGAATATACCGACTGAGCAGGAATCCTATTTATGTAGGGTTTAACCTGATCTGCCTGGCTTCTGTACTGTATTATCCTGAAATATTCAATGCCATACTTTTTCTGCTTTCTTGTATCTACCACCACTTTGTGATTAAGGCCGAAGAAGGCTTTCTGGAAAAAAGGTTCGGGAACTTATGGAAGGATTATATGAAAAAAACCAGAAGATACTTATAGCCCGAAGTAGTTTATACTGCTCAAATACTTATCGGTCAAGCGGGACACCGGCATGGATCTGATATCCGACAATTTTATTTCGGGCAGATCGGTCTTTTTTAATGGACCGTCCAATTCTATCCATATAAAGCGGGCATGGATGATGCGGTGAGTTAATTTGTGAACTAAAGGCGCCGAAGCTGAAATAAATTTGTATTTCACAGGAAACATCGCGGCAAATTCGTCCGAGACAAGGACCTCCTCAACCGATAATGATTTGTTTAACTCTATCAAGGGGAACTCGTAAAGATTTTTCCAAATATCGTTGGCGCTACGTTTCTGCAAAAAGGTAAATGCCGCAGTGCCTCGATGAAAAACAGGTACAATATAATATAGGTAACGTTTGGTCTCGACAGCTTTTTTGGCTATAAGCGGATATTGCCCTACGGTTCCCTGTTTGTTTGCTATACATATCTTATTGAAAACGCAGGCTGGGCAATCCGGTAATCCGGGTTTACATTGCAATGCTCCAAATTCCATAATCGCCTGGTTGAAGTCGGCAGGGTTTTTCTTATCAAATATTGTGTTCAGCCTTTCGATAAAGAGGGCTTCGGCCTTTGGAGAATTTATAGGCTGGTCAATTGCAAAAAGGCGGCTGAGCACTCTTTTCACGTTTCCATCGATCACAGGATAGGGTAAATTATAGCCAAATGACAGCAGAGCAGCGGCTGTATAGCTGCCGATTCCCTTTATTTTTATCAAACTTTTGTAATCAGAAGGAAAAATCCCATCGTGTTCAATTAATATTTGTCGGGCAGCTGCATGCATATTTCGGGCACGGGAATAATATCCCAGGCCCTGCCAGATTTTTAACACATCCGATTCGTCAGCTTCCACCAATGAATTGATGTCAGGAAAACGTTCCAAAAAACGCTGATAATAATGTGTACCATGGGCTACACGGGTTTGTTGCATGATAATCTCCGATACCCAGATGTGGTACAAATTATCTGTTTTGCGCCATGGCAAATCCCTTTTATTTTTATGATACCAGGAAATAAGAGTGTGTGAAAAATTCATAGGGGGGTGTAAGTCGGACAAAATTATATAATTAGGCGAAAAAAAAATCATAATTTTATACCTTTCAAAAAAAAAATCTTATATTTGCACCCCTAAATTGAGATTTTTAATAAAATAGGTATTAACAAAAATTATAAACAAAAAAAATTAATTTGTTATGACAAAAGCAGAAATCGTAGCAGAAATCGCTACAAAAACCGGAATTGAAAAAGTTGCTGTTCAAACAACAGTTGAAGCATTCATGGAAACTGTAAAAGTTGCTATGCAAAAAGGTGACAATGTTTACTTGAGAGGCTTTGGTAGCTTTATCGTAAAAAAACGCGCTCAGAAAACCGGAAGAAACATTTCGAAGAACACCACTATCGTTATTCCGGCACATTACATTCCTTCATTTAAACCAGCTAAGGTTTTTACAAATGAAGTAAAAAAAATGAAAATAAAATAACCTAATTAAATTGTTATGCCAAGCGGTAAAAAAAGAAAAAGACATAAAATGTCGACTCACAAACGCAAAAAACGTTTGAGAAAAAACAGGCATAAGAAAAAATAATCATTAGCTGTTATTAACTGCCTTAAGATTATTACTTCGTAATACTTTTAAGGCAGCTATTTTTTTTAAGTATACCCTACTTAAATTATTTTTTCATTTTAACCTTTCTAACTAAAAAATACCCGTGAATAGGGAGCTAATCATAGATTCTGGCCCTTCTGAAGTTGTAATTGCCCTTCTTGAGAATAAAAAACTTGTTGAACTACACAAAGAGAAAAATAACAATTCTTTCTCTGTAGGTGATATCTATCTGGGAAAGATCAAAAAGATCGTCCCCGGATTGAATGCTGCTTTTGTGGATGTTGGATACGAAAAAGATGCTTTTTTGCATTATCTCGACCTCGGACCACAAATCAACTCGTTGTTAAAATATACCAAGAGTGCCATTATAGGTAAGGCCATTCCTATTACCGAGGACTCATTTAAGCCGGATATCAATATTGAGAAATCCGGAAAAATTGCGAGCATTCTTAGTACAGGATTAGAAATCCCTGTGCAGATTGCCAAAGAACCTATTTCGACCAAAGGACCCCGAATTACTTCGGAAATTGCTATTGCAGGACGTTTCCTTGTTTTAGTCCCTTTTTCCGACAGGGTTTCTGTTTCGCAAAAGATCAAGAACAACGAAGACCGAAATCGTTTGAAGCGATTGGTGATGAGTATCAAACCGAAAAACTTCGGAATCATTATCCGCACAGTTGCTGAAAACAAAAAGGTGGCCGAGTTGATTGCCGATCTGGATGATCTTACACAGAAATGGGATTCGCTGGTACAAAGACTGGAAAATGCTAAATCGCCGAAAATCATTTTAAGTGAAATCGACCGTACTTCGGTTATTTTGCGTGATCTGTTGAACGAAACTTTTAATAGTATACACGTTAACGATCCCGGAATTTTCGAAGAGCTGAAGGCATTTATTAAAACCATTGCTCCCGAAAAGGTTGATATCATTAAGCTTTACAAATCGAAAGAGCCGGTTTTTGAACATTTTGGTATTGACAAACAAATAAGGAATGCTTTTGGGAAAAAGGTGAACTTTAAAGCCGGAGCCTACCTCATTATTGAGCATACCGAAGCCATGCACGTTATTGACGTGAACAGCGGACATAAAAGCAATGCGGAGAATAATCAGGAGGCCAATGCCATGGAAGTAAACATGGAAGCTGCCGCCGAAATTGCACGTCAACTACGTTTACGTGATATGGGTGGTATCATTTCCATCGATTTCATTGACCTGCATCTGGCAACCAACCGTCGTTTGCTGTTTGAAAAGCTGAGCATGGAAATGAAACCGGATCATGCCAAACATACCATTCTTCCTCCGAATAAATTCGGTGTGGTTCAGATCACCCGACAAAGAGTAAGACCGGAAACCAATATCCAGATACTGGAAAAATGCCCTTCGTGCGAAGGCACCGGAGAAATCAGGGCCAGTATATCAATTATTGAGGATATCGAAAACCAAATCAATTACCTTTTGAAAGAACAGAATGAATCGAAGATTAGCATTACGCTTCATCCATTCTTATATTCCTACCTGACCAGAGGCCTTATCTCGATACAGACCAAATGGAGGTTCAAATTCAAACAAAAGATCAACCTTACCCATTCGAACAGCTACCATTTTCTGGAATACCATTTTTTCAATAAAAACGGTGACGAAATAAAAATCTGATCATCAGAAAATTTTCAGGCTATTCAATTTAAAATCTATCCCCCATAGGGGATTTTTTTTTGCTTGCAACATTTCGCAATCAGATAATAATTTCAAAAAGAAACTGCCGACACCGATTTTTATTACTTTTACCTTTCGTTTTTCATTATTAACTCCAAAAAAATCTGATCATGAAAAGATTTGTTTTATTATTACTGATTCCTATGGCTTTGGTTGCAACCATGAGTTGTCAAAGGCCTGTTAAAATTAAAAAAAGTATGAGCTCTGTAAAGGAAGTTACCATCGATTCGACCATCAACCACTTGGTGAAACAATATGGCGAGCAGGAAAAGAACCGCATCACTCTGGGTGTTAACCAGGCGGCCGCCCTGTGGATAAAGACTGATGGGAAAGACAAGGATTTCAAGGAATTCTGCCTGAAATATTACGCCGGAGATACAACACAACTCAAGCTTTTGTTCCTTAGATTACAGAACAACTTTGAGATTTTATTCGGAAATTTCAACAAAATTAGTCTTGATTTAAAACGCCCTCTGCATGTGGATGCAGGCGAAATGATAGCCGTGGATGATATTTTCGGAGCTTACGATCCTTATGCACATCTCAACGACGACTTTTTTGGCAACAAACTTGCCTTTGTAACAATTCTGAATTTCCCCTTCTATACATTGAAAGAGAAAATCGAATTGGGCCCTAAATGGGATCGTAAACAATGGGCTTATGCCCGTCTGGGGGATATGTATACATCACGTGTGCCCGCCGAGGTATTACAGAAATTTTCTGATGCCGCAACCTCAGCTGACATGTATATCTCTGAATATAACATTTGCATGGGAAATTTGGTTGATGATAAAAACCAAAGCCTTTTCCCAAAAGAAATGAAACTGATAAGCCATTGGGGTTTGCGCGACGAATTAAAATCGAATTATCAAGGCGAAAACGGCCTTACGAAACAAAAAATGATCTACCAGATCATGCAGCGCATTATTTTGCAAGAGATCCCTGACAGTGTAATTGACAATGCTAATGTACAATGGAATCCATATACCAACAAGGTTACCCGCCAAGGTAAAGAAGTGAACAATGCACCTGAACCCGATACACGTTACGCCAATATGCTGAGTCTGTTCAATGCATTGCAGGGTATTGATAAGTATAACCCACAGTATCCTACTTATATTCAGCGAAAATTTGAGCAAGAGTACGAAATACCACAGGCCGAAGTCGAAAAGCTGTTTGTTGATTTCGTTACATCGCCACAGGTTAAGGAAGTTGCCAAACTGATAAGCAAAAAATTAAATCGTAAGTTGGAACCTTTTGATATTTGGTATGACGGTTTTAAACCCCGCAGCAGTATTTCGCAGGAAGAACTTAATACAAAAGTACAGGCGAAATACAAGAGTACAGGCGATTTCCAAAACGATATGCCTAATATGCTGACCAAACTTCAATTCACCAAAGAAAAAGCTGACTATATCTGCTCTAAGATACAAGTAGATCCCGCAAGAGGCTCGGGACATGCCTGGGGCGCACAGATGAAGGGTGATAAGGCTTTTTTGCGTACCCGTGTACCACAGGAAGGTTGGAATTACAAGGGATATAACATTGCCTGCCATGAATTTGGTCATAATGTGGAGCAAACCCTTTCTTTGTATGATGTGGATTATTATTCTCTTAACGGAGTTCCCAATACCGCATTTACGGAAGCATTGGCCTTTATCTTCCAAAAACGTGATTTAGATCTGTTAGGAATCAAAAACAATGACCCCAATAAGGAATATTTCCAAACGCTTGATAATTTCTGGGCATGCTATGAGATTATGGGGGTTTCGCTTGTGGATATGAATACCTGGAAATGGCTCTATGAACATCCCAAAGCTACCAAAACAGAACTGAAACAAGCTGTGATAGAAAATGCCAAAGATGTTTGGAATAAATACTATGCTGATGTTTTTGGTGTGAAGGATTGCCCTATTCTGGCTATTTATTCGCACATGATAGACAACCCCTTGTATCTATCGGCCTACCCTATTGGTCAGTTAATACAGTTTCAGATAGAAGGGTATTTGAAAGATAAAAACTTTGCCCAGGAAGTGATGCGTATGTATACTTATGGACGAACCATTCCCGATGTTTGGATGCAACATGCTGTCGGAAAAAGCATTTCTAATGAGCCTATTATCAAGGCTACTGATGAAGCGCTTTTAAAAGTGGAGAAATAGTTTGATAATTATACAATGATGCCATTTGCAGATTGAGATAATTTAATCGAAAAAAATAAAGGCCTGCGCAGTTTGTGCAGGTCTTTTTTTATGGTGCTATAAAAATGACAATTGCGACCAAAGCACCAAGAAACTCCCATTGGGATGGCTATGCCACAAGAAACACTAAAAAAATTATACCTCCTTTGCAACCATAGAAAACACTAATAAATTCCCGCTGATCTCGCTGATTTACGCAGATGTTTTCTGGCCGGATTTCTATTTGCGAGTATCTGCGGTATCTGCGGGAAAATATATTGCTACCAAGGCACCAAATTGCCCCAAATTGTATTTTTGATACTTAAAATTTTTAATGCCGACAATCACACAGATTTTTTTCGTCATCAAAAAATTATTGTTTATGCTCCAATAATCCTTATTGATAGGTTTCCAGATTTCAGAAACCACTCAGAATTTTTCTGGATGCAATTCCGGTTTTCAGAAAGCGCTCAGAATTTTTCTGGATGCAATTCCGGTTTTCGGAAAGCACTCAGAAATTTTTATAGATAGAGAAGGAAATTGGCTAAAACAAAAAACCAAAATCGTCAACATGTGAAGTTACCTAATACGCTCTTTCGTTTTTTCCTTCAATATAATTGATGAACGAACGGGTAACTACTTTATTTCCGCCCGGGGTTGGGTAATCTCCCGTAAAATACCAGGTACCGGTGTGATTGGGACAAGCTGCATGCAGGTCAGTGATAGTTTGGTAGACGATTTTTACCTCAGCATGAATGCCTTCGGGAATTAACATCTTAGATATTTTTTCTGATATCTGCTCGTCCGTAAAAGGTGCATAAATCTCTTTCACATAATTCACAATCTGCTCTTTGGGGTAACATTGCTGCTCCTTGCACTTATTATATACCTGGTTAATTATTTTTTCCTGTCCCGTTTCGCGCAACAATTCAATAGTAGCCCTAAAAGCAACAAAATCGTTGAGTTTTGCCATATCGATACCATAACAATCGGGATAACGTATCTGAGGGGCGCTGGAAGCAATAATGATGCGTTTGGGATGTAATCGATCCAGTATTCTTATGATACTTTGTTTTAAAGTGGTTCCCCTAACGATAGAATCATCAATTACTACTATGGTATCAATGCCGTCGCGGACTATGCCATAAGTTACATCGTATACGTGGGCCACCAAATCATCGCGATCGTTATCCTGAGTAATAAATGTTCGGAGTTTCATATCCTTTACCGCCACTTTCTCGAAACGTGGTTTGAAGGCTAATATCTTATCCAACTCCTCGGGAGTAAGTGAATTTCCGGCAGCCAGAATTTTATCTTTTTTCACCTTATTGCAAAACTCATCCAGGGCCTCTATCATTCCATAACAAGCCACTGAGGCAGTGTTAGGAATGTATGAGAACACTGTGTTCTCAATATCATAATCAATCGCTTTAAGAATAGGTAAGGTGATATACTTGCCCAGTCTTTTTCGCTCGAGATAAATATCTTTATCGGTACCTCGTGAAAAATAGATACGCTCGAAAGAACAGGATTGCCTGGTCTTAGGTTCGCGGAATTGGTTCATGCTTATAGAACCATCCTTCTTTACTATCAAGGCATTGCCGGGAAGTATTTCCTTTATTTCGTCGATCTGGACATTGAAGGCAGTCATAATCACAGGACGCTCAGATGCCGCAACGACTACTTCATCATCGGCATAATAAAAGGCGGGCCTTATACCCGAAGGATCACGCATTATGAAGGAATCGCCATGCCCAAACATTCCGGCCAACACATATCCCCCATCCCAGTCTTTGGCGGCTTTGTTCAAAATTCGCTGTATGTTCAATTCTTTGGCAATAAGAGAAGAAATATCCTGCTTCGAAAATCCCTGAGCCTTGAAGAGCTGATAAAGATTTTCATTTTCAATATCGAGAAAATGACCAATCTTTTCCATGACGGTAATTGTATCGGAAGTTTCGATTGGATGCTGTCCCAGCGAAATCAGTTTCTGAAACAATTCATCCACATTGGTCAGGTTGAAATTACCTGCCATTACCAGATTCTTTGTCTGCCAATTATTATGGCGAATGAAAGGGTGACAGTACTCAATATTGTTTTTTCCAAATGTACCATATCGCAGATGTCCCAGATATAATTCGCCTATAAAATCGCTGGAGTGTTTTAGGTAAGGAACATCATTCAATAATGCAGGGTTTGTTTTCTTAACTTGCTTAAGGTCGCTATAAATCTTATTAAAAATATCAATGATGGGTGTCGAGGAATTCGAGCGCAGACGGTTTATAAAACGTATGCCGGGTTCCACATCAAATTTCACACAAGCAATACCTGCTCCATCTTGTCCACGGTTGTGTTGTTTTTCCATCAACAACGACAGTTTGTTCAAGCCATATAGGGTGGTTCCGTATTTAGAAAGATAAAATTCTATGGGTTTCAGTAAACGAATAAATGCAATACCGCATTCGTGTTTGATTTGTTCGCTCATACAGGTTTTTTTTGCAAAATTACAGAAAATGAAACAGCAAGCTGTTTATACAAAAGCAGATTTATCAACAAAAAGCAACCAAGTAATTAACTTCTGAACGGAAGTTTCTATTCAGATTGTTCTTGAAATGAACCATCTTTATCCTGAATATTATTCTTGTTAATGAAATACAAGGGTCTGTTTCTTACGTTGGCAGCGATTCGGCTGATATACTCACCGATTACTCCAATACTCAATAATTGTATGCCTCCTAAAAACAGTGTACTAATAATGATAGATGTCCATCCGGGAACAGCACTGCCCATAATGTATTTGGAGTATAATGCGTATATCATCACCACAAAGGCAATGGCAGCAACCAGAAAACCGATATAGGTAACCAGTTTCAAGGGAAAATCAGAAAAAGATGTGATACCGTCTTTTGCGAAACGCATCATGCTGCCATAAGAATAGCCTGTGCGACCGCCTTTACGTTCGTCTCTATCGTATTCCACAAAACCTTGTTTAAAACCAGCCCAGGAAATTTGCCCTCTTAGGAATTTGGTGTTCTCAGTCATACTTCGTAACGCTTTTACCACCTTTTTATCAATGATACGGAAGTCACCAGTATCGACGGGAATATCAACAGCTGTGATTCGCTTCAAAATACGGTAGAACATACGCGCGGTAATTTTCTTACCATAAGATTCTCCTCTGCGCTTTCTGCGTTTTGCATAAACCACATTGAAACCTTGGTTCATTTTCAGATAAAGATCCTTAATTAATTCAGGAGGATCCTGAAGGTCGGCATCTATAATTACAGTCCGTGTGCCTGTGATAAAATCAAGACCTGCTGAAACGGCTATTTGCTGACCAAAATTGCGGCTAAGCTCAATATACCTGACACAATTGTCGATTTCAGCCAATTGCACTATCAAATCCAGGGTATCGTCTATACTTCCGTCGTCAATAAATATTATTTCGTGCGAAACTCCCAAATCATCAACTACTGCCTTTATACGTTGATAAAGTTCAGGTATGTTCTTATCTTCATTAAAGACAGGTATGACTATTGACAGGTCCATAGATCAGAAGTTTCGGTTATCAAAATTTATGGGGTGCTGTTCCTTGTTATATTTGCCACAATCGATTTCGACAGAAAGCTTTTTAGATGGCATAGGGAATCTGTCGCTTGCAGAAATATTTAGTGACTTATCTGCCAAAACTTTTTTCATATACAAGGCCCATATAGGAAGCGACATATTCGCACCCTGACCCAGTAAGGTGCTGCGGAAATGTACGCTGCGGTCCTCGGCACCTACCCATACACCTGTTGTCAGATTAGGCACCATACCCATGAACCATCCGTCGGAGTTGTTATCTGTAGTGCCTGTTTTACCGGCGATCTGGTTAGTAAAACCATATTTCCCTCTCAGTCGGGCACCTGTTCCACTTTCTACAACACCCTGCAAAAGATTGGTCATCAAATAGGCCGTTTCATCGCTCATGGCTTCTTGTGTGCGCGGAACAAAGCGTGCCAGAACATTACCATGCTTATCTTCGATACGGGTAACAAAAATTGGCTCTATATAAACACCTTTATTTGCGTAAGTACTAATAGCACCCACCATTTCGTAAAGAGATAGATCGGGGGTACCTAAGCATATTGCGTACACTTCAGGTATATCGCTTTTTACGCCCATTTTCCTGGCAACTTTTATCACAGGGCCCGGAGAATACCTTTTTATAAGGAAAGCGGAAACCCAGTTGATAGAATTAGCAATGGCTTCTTTCAAGGACACCATCTCCCCTTCTTTATAGTCGCTCGAATTTTTTGGTTCCCATTTATCTCCGCTTGGAAGATCAAATGTTATAGGTACATTGGGAACTTTAGTACAAGGAGAAAACTCCCCTTCCTGCATGGCAACCGTATAAACAAAAGGTTTAAAAGTGGATCCTACCTGTCGTTTTGCCAGACATACGTGGTCGTACTTAAAGTATTTGTAGTTTATACCACCCACATAAGCCCTGACATATCCAGTCTGATTTTCGACAGACATCAAGCCCGCCAACAGGAACCATTTATAATATTTCACTGAATCCAGAGGGGTCATAATGGTGTCCTTATCCTTTCCCCAGGCAAAAACGCGCATTTTAACTGGGGTACTGAAGACTTTCATTATTTTATCTTCAGGAACTTTGGCCCGCTTCATGCTCTGATATCTTTCGGAGCGATAAACACTCTGCATGATGATCTCATTAACCTTAGCATCACCCAAACTGTAATCGAAAGGGGCACGTTTAACACCTTTCCAGTGTTTATAGAAATCTCGCTGAAGCTCTTTTCCTATATGCTCGGCAACGGCCTCTTCGGCGTAACGCTGCATTTTTGAATTCACCGTAGTATATATGCGCAATCCGTCTTTAAAAACATTGTAGGGAGTACCATCTGCTTTCTGGTTTTTGTTGCACCAACCATAAATAGGATTGTTGTCCCACTGATCCATATCTTCCTTATAGCTTTTCTGATTGGTATAATCCTCCTCATTGGGTTTCTTACGGGTGAGCAATATCTTCAGGAACTCACGGAAATAAGTAGCCTCACCGTAGTTATGATCCTGAACCTTGAAACGAGACATGTCTAAAGGAAGATCTTTTATTCCTTTGTATTGCTCTTCTGTGATAAAACCATAGACCTGCATCTGTTTAAGCACCACTTCGCGGCGACGCATGGCATTATCAGGATTCATTATCGGGCTGTAACGAGTGGGTGCTTTCAGCATGCCGACCAGCAGAGCAGCTTCTTCAATCTTCAGTGAGTCGGGGGTTTTGTCGAAATAGGTGCGAGCCGCCGATTTGATACCGAAAGACTGATTACCGAAATCCACAGTATTGAGATACATGGCAAGAATCTCCTCTTTGGTATAGTTGCGTTCCAGCTTTATGGCAGTTACCCATTCGCGAAGTTTGATGGAAACCAGTTTGAGTTTGGAAGGATGCTCTTCGCGGGGGAAAAGGTTTTTGGCAAGCTGCTGGGTAATGGTGCTGCCTCCGCCCGAACCTTCGTCGCCGCCAATGATGGTTTTCCATATCACGCGAAATATACTTCGCGCATCAACGCCGGCATGTTCCGTAAATCGTGCATCTTCGGTAGCTATCAATGCATTGATCACATTGGGCGAAAGATCTTCGAAATGTATGTTGGAGCGGTTCTCGATATAATATTTGCCGAGCAGTTGCTGATCGGAGGAATAAACTTCGGAGGCCAGATTGCTTCGGGGGTTTTCGAGATCTTCGAAGGTGGGCATGAAACCCAGCCAGCCCAATGAAATGGTGGTGAAAAGCAAAACTATGATCCCAAATATAGAGAAATAGGTCACCCAAAGTGACTTAACATACTTGTGAAATTCAGCATTTGCTGTTTTTTTAGCCATACTATTTTTCTGTTTCAAATTTTTCGATCCGTATCCCAAAATTCTCAATGCCCCGAAGTTCATCGGTACGCATGGCCTGCTCGAATTCAAAAGAGTAGGTACCTAACATTCGAAAACGGAAAGCCTTGCGAAACATAATGCGGTTATCGACCCTGCCACCACTGCGATTGCCCAACCATTTGCCTTCGGCATCAGCCAGATAACATTCAACCGTATCGACGGATATTTTTCCATTTGGATAGAATGTCTTTATGAAAAGGTAAAGGTTTGAGTAAGGATAATCGGTTGAATTGCGAACATTGATATAGAAATTGCAGGGCTGAAGAGTGTCGGTGATGGGCACAGAAAACTTCACTATGTCGGAACTTTTCCAATTCCCTTCGGAGATCTCTTTGGAATTGTCGAATATAGCATCGCTGCTGCAGGCCGACAAAAAAGCCAGCACAGAAATCAGGTAAATGATGGACCTGGCTTTCATGATCAACGTTTATGTTTTTTCTTTAACACTTCTTCGAAATGCTCAAAACCAACTTCTTTTTCGGCAACGATCATGAAATCTTCGAGTTTTTCAGGAAAAATGCCTTTGGAATTATCGTTCATAATTTTTTTCACCTTATCGATGCCAATAGGAAGTACATTGCCCGGAGCATCTTTATAGGAATACCACATGATCTTTTTAATAACATCGGTCTTCTGGCAAAAGGCTATACCTTTTTTGGTTTTCAAGGGGACGTCGTCCTTAGGAAAACTTTTCAGGGCATCTACATAAGTTTCGTATTCGTAGTTGAGGCAGCATTTCAGCTTGGAACATTGTCCGGCAAGTTTCTGAGGATTGATAGACATCTGCTGAACACGCGCCGAATTGGTTGAAACCGATTTGAAATCGACCAGCCAACTGGAGCAGCATAATTCGCGACCACAGGTGCCAATGCCGCCCAGGCTGGCAGCTTCCTGACGGGCGCCTATCTGGCGCATTTCGATGCGGACGCTGAATTGATCGGCCAGTATTTTGATCAGCTCGCGGAAATCAACACGCTCGTCGGCGGTATAATAAAAGGTTGCCTTGGTGCCGTCGCCCTGATATTCCACATCGTTCATCTTCATCGAAAGACCCATATCAGTGGTTATCTTTTTGGAACGGAACACGGAAGTGGCTTCGGTATTTACAATAGAAATCCATTTTTCGATATCCTGCAAACGGGCCAGTCGGTATAGTTTTTTTATCTCTTTTACTTCGGGGTTGATCTTGCGTACCTTCATCTGAAGCCTGGCCGTTTCGCCGGTAAGAGAAACCAGGCCTATCTCGTGGCCGGGCGATGCCTCAACAGCTACAATGTCGCCTACTTTCACCTCCAAACCCTCAGGAAGCCTGAAGAAGTCTTTGCGGCTATGTTTGAATCTAACCTCTACGAAGGGATATTTGGGATAACCCGACGGAA